>JAICYD010000012.1 GCA_025934375.1 Streptosporangiaceae bacterium
CATCCTGTAGCGTTCACGTAGAAAGTGCTCCTCGAGCTGAGACTGACAAGGACCTCGACAATCCTCATCATCCCAGTTCAGGGGCACTTTTCCGTTCAGGCTCGCCGGTCAGCCACCAAACCTCTGTGAAAAGCCAGGGCTTAAGCCGCGCACCGAGGAGCTGTACCGGGGCCTGCTGAAGAACCATCTCAAGCCGACTTTCGGCAACGCCGACCTGGCCGACATCCGAGAGGGCGACATACGCCGCTGGCGGAAGGAACGCCTCACCGCTGGGCCGAAGCAGCAGCGACCCTTCGGGCCGGTCACTGTCGCCAAGGCGTACCGGCTGCTGCACGCGATCATGACGACGGCGGTGGAGGACGGGCGCATTCGCCGGAACCCCTGCCACATCAAGGGCGCTGGGCAAGAGCACTCCGACGAGCGTCCCGTGGTACCGATTGGGACACTCGTCGACCTCCTCGACGCGGTGCCTGAGCGGTACCGCGCCCTAGTGCTGCTGGCCACCTTCGCCAACCTGCGTTTCGGCGAGCTGGCCGCACTGCGCCGCGCCCAGGTCGACCTCGACGCCTGCGAGGTTCGCGTTACGGCGTCCCTGTCCGAGATGGATGACGGGCGACTCATCGACGGCGACACCAAGTCCCGTGCTGGAGTCCGCACCGTCTCGTTCCCGGCCGACATCGCGCCAGAACTCGCCGGCCACCTGGCGCGCTTCTCCGCTCGCGGGCCAAACGGGCTGGTCTTCATCGGGCCGAAGGGCGGGCGGCTGCGGCGGTCCAACTTCCGGGAGACCTGGTACAAGGCGCGGGAAGCGGTCGGCCTGCCGGAACTGCACTTCCACGACCTGAGACATACCGGGAACACGATGGCCGCCGCGCAAGGGGCAAGCCTCAAGGAACTGATGGAGCGGATGGGCCACTCAAGCACGCGGGCCGCGCTGATCTACCTCCACGCGACCCGCGAGCGTGACCAGAAGATCGCGGCGGGCATGGGCAAGGCCTTCGCCGCCGCGAAGAAGAGCAAGACGAACGGCACGGGCACGACGGGCACGGCCACGAAGCGATCGGGCACGCAACGGGCACGCGGCCCCCAGCGGGCATCCTAGAAGAGTTCGAAACGTGTCTCTGAGCTGCTGGAGCGGGCGACGGGAATCGAACCCGCATGACCAGCTTGGAAGGCTGGGGCTCTACCATTGAGCTACGCCCGCGCGCTCGGCCAGCTCACGAGACGCTGACCAGTCGCCATCGGTAGATTACCGGTTCCCGGCCACTTCCCGCGCCCTCCACTGCCCGCAAAGGTTCGCGTCAGATGCGCGGGGGTGAAGATTGTCGCCGCGCGCGGGCTGGCCGGGATGGGTACACGGTGCCGTCCTCCCGCTACCCGCATCGTCAGCGTTCGACGTCGGCCCCGTCCCTGGGGCCGGCACGTGGTCGAATGGGCGAGTGGGACAATCGCTTCCGGGACAGGGAAGCGACCCGGCGAGGCAAGCACCCGACGCGTCAGATGGAGGCGAGCAACGGCATGGCCAGCGCGGAGCAGGCAGGGCAGGCGGGCAGTGCGCAGATTGGCGTCACCGGCATGGGGGTGATGGGGCGCAACCTGGCCCGGAACTTCGCCCGCCATGGCTACGCGGTCGCCTTGCACAACCGGACCGCGTCCAAGGCCGCCGACGTGGCCAGGGACTTCGGCCATGAGGGCACCTTCGTCGCCACGACGACCGCCGAAGAGTTCGTCCAGCAGCTCGAGCGCCCCCGCCGCCTGGTCATCATGGTCAACGCGGGCCCCGCTACCGACGCGGTCATCGACGAGTTCGCGCCCCTCATGGAATCCGGTGACATGATCATCGACGCCGGCAACGCGCACTTCAAGGACACTCGCCGCCGGGAGGCGGCGCTGCGCGACCAGGGAATCCACTTCGTGGGCATGGGCGTGTCCGGCGGCGAGGAGGGCGCGCTCAACGGCCCGTCGATCATGCCGGGCGGCTCGAAGGAGTCCTACGAGTCGCTCGGCCCCATGCTGGAAAGCATCTCCGCCAAGGTGGACGACACCCCATGCTGCATGCACATCGGCCCCGACGGCGCGGGCCACTTCGTCAAGATGGTCCACAATGGCATCGAGTACGCGGACATGCAGTTGATCGCCGAAGCCTACGACCTGCTCCGGCAGGCGGCGGGCCTCACCCCGGCACAGATCGCCGCGACCTTCAAGGACTGGAACACCGGGCGCCTGGACTCCTACCTTATCGAGATCACCGCAGAGGTGCTCGCCCACCAGGACGCGAAGGCGGGCACGCCGTTCGTCGACGTCGTCCTTGACCAGGCCGAGCAGAAGGGCACCGGCCGCTGGACGGTCCAGGACGCCCTTGACCTGGGGTCGCCGGTGAGCGGCATCGCCGAGGCCGTGTTCTCCCGCAGCCTGTCCGGCCACGCCGACCTGCGCGCCGCCGCCCGCGACTTCCCCGGCCCGCGCGCCGCCGGCGCGGAGGTCAGCGACAAGCAGGACTTCGCGGCCAAGGTGGAGCAGGCGCTGTACGCCTCCAAGGTCGTCTCCTACGCCCAGGGCTGGCACATGATCGCGGCCGGCAGCGTCGAGTACGGGTGGGACATCGACCTTGGCGGCACCGCGGTCATCTGGCGCGGGGGCTGCATCATCCGCGCGAAGTTCCTGGACCGCATCCGCGCCGCGTACGCGGGCAACCCGCAGCTGCCGACGCTGCTGGCCGACCCGGAGTTCGGCAAGGAGATCGCGGACGCGCAGGCCGCCTGGCGGGAGGTCATCGCCACCGCCGTCCGGCTCGGCATCCCGGTGCCGGGCTTCTCGGCCGCGCTGGCCTACTACGACGCCCTGCGCGCCCAGCGGCTGCCGGCCGCGCTCGTCCAGGGGCTGCGTGACTTCTTCGGCGCGCACACCTACCGACGCACCGACTCCGACGGCTCGTTCCACACCTTGTGGGGCGGGGACCGTTCCGAGGTGGCTCGTTAAGTTATTGAACCAATCATTATCCGCAACGGCCCGTGGCGCCCGCGCCGTGCTATGCCTCGGCGGGCGAACATGCGAACCTGGTTACCACAGGCGCGCGAAAGCATTGCCATCCTCTTTGGCTCGGATTTGCGCCGGACACCTGGCCGGCGCTGAGCAGGCTCAGAAGTCCGCACAGCGGACATGTGTCCGGAGCGGGTTTCGCCGCTGCCCGGGGCGGGGGGCGACGGAATCGCGGCTCTTGGCCCGCCGCACTGCCCGGATGCCTCTGAACTGCGGGTATTCAATAAATCAGTTGGTCGTTACCCGGACGGCGGACCGGGCGGCGGGTTGCTGGTGAGTCTCGGTTGCCCGCGATGCAAGCGTTTGCTCTTGACAGGCGCGGCGGAAACAGACACGCTTCCCATCAAGCTCATGTGACCGTGTTGCGGACAATAGTCCGTTGCGGGCAAGGAGGTTCCTATGACGTGACTGTGGTCACTGAAAAAACACTGCTTCATGAGCTGATCTCGCACCAATGAGAAAACCGGTGAGCCGGGCTGGCACCCGGCTCACCGGCCTAACCGCTAACCCACCTCCCAGTGAGCAAGCACAAAGGAGTCTAGCCGTGCCATTCCTACCGGCATCCCTCCGGGACCTTAGCCACCGGTTGCCCAGGCACCGGTTGCCCAGGCACCGGTTGCCTAGACACTGCGCCGTCGTGGCGGGGATCGCCGCCGCCGGGCTCGCGCTCGCCGCCTGCAGCAGTAGCAGTAGCAGCAGTGCCAGCGGCTCCAGCGCGCCGCCCGCGGCCGGCTCAACCGCAGCGAGCGCCTCGGCATCGTCGAACAAGCCGGCGAACATCGCCTACCTGTCCTTCGCGGTAGAGAACAGCTACGACGCGCCGATGCTCGCGGCGGCCCAGACGGTGGCCAGCGACCAGGGCGCCACGCTGAAGGTGTTCGACGCGCAGAACAACCCGCAGACTCAGTACTCCCAGCTGCAGGACGTCATCAACTCCGGCCAGTACAACGGCATCATCGTCCAGCCGATCTTCGGCACCGGGCTGACCCAGCTGGTCGCCCAGGCGATCACCAAGGGGATCAAGGTCGTCAACATGGACCAGATCCTCGGCCCGAACCTGGGCACCGACCAGCCGCAGGTAACGGGCCTGTCAGCCAACGTCGCGTTCGTGCCGACCGACATCGGGACCAAGCTCGGCCAGCAGGTCGTGGCGGCGTGCGCGTCCAAGAGCCTGAATCCCTGCAAGGTCGGCTACCTGTGGGATATCAAGGCGTCCGCGCTTGACGTCGCCATCAACGGCGCGTTCAAGAAGGCGATCGCCGGGTCCCCGGTCCAGATCGCCACCGAGGGCCAGAGCTTCTTCACCCCGACCACCGGCCAGCAGGCCGTGCAGACGATGCTGCAGGCGCAGCCGGGCCTGAACCTGATCGTCGGCTCCGACCAGGGCATCGAGGGCGGCGCGATCGCGATCGCGACCGCGAAGAAGACCGGCAAGGTCATCCTGGTGGGCTACGGCGCCAGCGCGGCGGCGCTGGCGGGCATCGCCTCCGGCGCGTGGTACTCCGACGTGGCCCAGGCCCCGGCCAGTGAAGGCCGGCTGGCCGTGCAGGCGCTGATCAAGGCCGTCCGCGCGGGCACCAACAGCGGCGCGATCGACCCGGTAGCCGGCCTGCCCAACGACGGCATCGTGACCAAGGCGAACGTCTCGCAGTTCACCGCCGAGTGGCCCGGCTGACGGATGCCGGGACCGCAAGCCCTCCAGGGCGCGCACGTCGAGCTCCAGGACGTCTCCAAGTCCTTCGGCGGGACCCGCGCCCTGGCGGGCGTCAGCCTCACCATCAACAAGGGGTCGATCCACGCCCTCGTCGGCGAGAACGGCGCGGGCAAGTCAACCCTGGGCAAGATCATCGCCGGCGTGCACTCTCCCGACGGGGGACAGCTGCTCTTGGACGGCGAGCCGGTCCGGTTCCACTCGCCCCGCGACGCGATCTCCCGCAAGGTCATCTTGATCGCCCAGGAACTGTCCATCGTCACCTCGCTCACCGTGGCGGAGAACGTGTTCCTCGGCGCCGAACCGCGCCGGGCCGGCTTCCAGGACCGCAAGAAGCTCCGTCGCCAGTATGCCGACCTGGCCGCGTCGGCCGGGTTCGAGCTGGACGGGGACGCCCACGCGGGGACCCTGCGGACCGCCGACCAGCAGAAGGTGGAGATCTTGCGGGCGCTGTCTCGCGACGCCGGGCTCATCGTGATGGATGAGCCGACGGCCGCGCTGTCCCGCCCGGACGTCGAGGCCCTGCACGCGGTCATCCGGCGGCTGGCGGCGGGCGGAACCACCGTCGTGCTGGTCTCGCACTTCCTCGGCGAGGTGCTGGAGCTCGCCGACCAGGTGACGATCCTGCGCGACGGCCACCTGGTGCGGACCGTCCCCGCCGCCGGGCAGACCCAGGACTCGCTGTTGTCGGCGATGCTCGGCCGCCCGCTGGAGGCGGCATTCCCGCCCCGGCGACTCGCCCCCGCCGGCGCCCCCGTGGTCCTGTCCGTCCGCGACCTGCGCGCCCCCGGGGTCAACGGCGTCTCCTTCGACCTGCGGGCCGGGGAGATCCTGGGCCTGGCCGGCCTGGTGGGGGCGGGCCGCACCGAAGTCGCCCGCGCCATCTACCGCGCGAACCGGGTCAGCTCCGGGACGGTCACCGTCGCGGGGTCCCGGGGCCCGGCGCGGGTGCCGGTGACGGGGGATCCGCGGGCCGCGATGCGGGCCGGAGTCTTGATGATCCCGGAATCGCGCAAGGAGCAGGGCCTGATGCTCGGCCGGTCCGTTACCGAGAACGTCAGCCTCGCCAGCCTGGCGCGGGTCGCCGCGGCCGGCCTGGTCCGCACCGGGCCGGAGCGGCGCGCCGTCCGCGACGTGCTCGCCAGGGTGGACGTCCGCGGCGGGAGCCAGGCCGCCCCGGCTAGCGCGCTGTCCGGCGGCAACCAGCAGAAGCTGCTGTTCGCCCGCTCGCTGCTGCGCGACCCGCGGGTGCTGATCGCCGATGAGCCCACCCGCGGCGTGGACGTCGGCGCCAAGCGGGCGATCTATGAGCTGCTCGCCACGCTGACCGCCAGCGGCATCGGCGTCCTGGTGATCTCCTCCGACATCGAGGAAGTACTCGGCCTCGCGCACCGGGTCCTGGTGATGCGCGGTGGCCTGGTCACCGCCGAGCTCGCCGGCGACACGGCGACCGAGGCCGCGATCCTCAGCGCCGCGTTCGCTGCTTCAGGAAAACCCGGCGCCACCGGGGAAACCGAGGAAGGTGCGTGAATGAGCCAGGCGACGACGCCTAACGCGCTGCGGGCCACCCCCCGTGTCCCGCGCGACGCCATCGTGTCCCGCGCGCGCAGCGGCGGGATCATCTACCCGTTCATCGTGTTGTTCATCGTGCTGGCGGTCTGGAAGGGCGCCACCTTCTACGGGACGACGAACCTGCTGGCCATCTTGGACCAACAGTCAAGCACGCTGATCATCGCGGCGGCGGGCACGATGGTGCTCGTCGCGGGCGGCATCGACTTGTCCGTCGGCGCCACCTACGCGCTCGCCCAGGTGGTGACCACCAAGCTGGTGGGGTCCATGAACCCGGTCCCCGCGATCGGAATCGGCATCGCGGTCGGCCTCGGCGTGGGGCTGGTCAACGGCGTGGTCGCCACCTACTTCCGGATCAACTCCCTGATCGCCACGCTGGCCATGTCGTTCGTCGTCGGCGGCCTGGCCTCGCTGGTCACCGGCGGGAACCTGATCATCGCCTACTCCGCGCTCGGGTTCGCCAACCTCGCCAGGACCCAGTTCCTGGGCGTGACCACCGCCGCCTGGACCATGATCGGCGTCGTCATCATCCTCGCGATCGTGTTGTCCCGCACGATCGCGGGCCGCTACATGTACGCCTCGGGCAGCAACTCCGAGGCGGCCCGCCTGGCGGGCGTCCGCGTGCAGCAGGTCAAGCTGATCACGTTCGTGATCAGCGGCGGGGCGGCCGCGCTGGGCGGCATCATCGACGCCTCCCGCGTCCTTTCCGCCCAAGGCTCCAACGGCGGGACCACGCTCACGTTCACGGTGCTGGCCGGCATCGTTGTCGGCGGCACCTCGATCCTCGGCGGGGAGGGCGCCGTCTGGCGCACCGTGGTGGGCACGCTGTTCATCGCGATGATCGGCAACGGGTTCGTCCTCGCCGCGCTCAACCCGCTCTATGAGCAGATAACGCTCGGCGGGATCATCCTCATCGCCGTCGGCGCGGACGCCTGGTCCCGGCTGCGCGCCACCGGCTAGCGCCGCGAGTCACAGCAGCGCCATCGCGGTCCATTGATGGCCGCGCCACGGATATGTGCTAAACAGGCAGCGAGTGACCTTGAGAAACCAAGCCACCGGCGAAACTTACGCCTCAGCAGGCGCGGGAGTACCATCGCCGGGGTGCTCCCGCGATTTTTTACAACGAGTGTGGCATTAGTTAACCGCGTCGTAATAATAGGATATGTAAACGCAACAAATGCCACCTGTGCTTGACGCATGGCTTTCCTAGCGTCCAGCACCGAATCCGCAGCTCAGGGTACCGCCCCGCGGCCGCACCCGCTTGACCCGCTGACCGCGACCGAGGTCGAGGCGGCGACCGCGGCCGTCAAGGCGGCCAAGGGCCTGGCCGGGACCGCGCGGTTCGTCTACGTCAGTCTCTACGAGCCGTCCAAGGCCGAGATCATCGCCTATGAAGCGGGCGACGGCGCCATCCCGCCGCCGCCCCGCCTCGTTAAGGCCATCATCAGGGAAAGGGCGCAGCGCACCACCTACGAGGCAATCGTCATCCTCGACGCGGACGCGCAAGTGGCCGCCCTCACGCACTGGCGGCAAGTGCCCGGAGTGCAGCCCTCAGTGATGCTGGAGGAGTTCTTCGCCGCCGAGGACCTGGTCCGCAACGACCCCCGCTGGCAGGCGGCCATGCGCGAGCGCGGCGTCACCGACTTCAGCCTGTGCATGATCGACCCGTGGTCAACGCCGAACGTCGCCCCGGGCCTCAGCCCGGCCGACGGCCGGTTCGTCAGCCCGCTGACCTGGGTCCGGACCTCGGTCGACGATAACGGCTACGCCCGGCCGGTTGAGAACCTGCTCACCCGCGTCGACCTGGACACGATGACCGTCGTCGAGGTGACCGACCTGGGCGTCATCCCGATCCCGGCGACCCCGGCCAACTACTCGGCGCAGGCCATCACCGACCCGGTGAACATCCCGTACTTCCCCGGCGGCCCGCGAACCGACGTCAGGGAACTCGACATCACCCAGCCGGACGGCCCCAGCTTCACCCTCGACGGCCACCACCTGCGCTGGCAGAAGTGGGACCTGCGGATTGGCTTCACCGCCCGCGAGGGCCTGGTCCTGCACCGGATCGGCTACGACGGCCGCAGCATCATCCACCGGGCCAGCCTGTCGGAGATGTTCGTCCCCTACGCGGACCCCTCGCCGACGCACTACCGCAAGCTGGTCCTGGATGAGGGGGAGTACGGCATCGGGCTGCTCACCAACTCCCTCGAGCTGGGCTGTGACTGCCTCGGCGAGATCGTCTACCTCGACGGCGTCGTCAACGACAACGACGGGAAGCCGATCGTGATGCCGAACGCGATCTGCCTGCACGAGGAGGACCACGGCATCGCGTGGAAGCACACCAACTTCCGCACCGGCTACGTGGAGGTCCGCCGGATGCGGCGGATGGTCATCTCCTCGATCGTCACCGTCGGCAATTACGAGTACGGCTACTACTGGTACCTGTACCAGGACGGCGGCATCGAGTACGAGGTGAAGCTGTCCGGCGTGATCTCCAACGGCGCGCTGCCGGAGGGGGAGACCAGCCACCCGCACGGCACCGTGGTCGCGCCGCGCGTTTATGGCCCGCACCACCAGCACTTCTTCAACGTCCGCCTCGACATGGCCGTCGACGGCCCCGGCAACCGCGTCTACGAGGTCACCCCGCGGGCGCTGCCCGAGGGGCCCGGCAACCCGGTCGGCAACGCCTGGGTCACCGAGGAGGTCCTCATCGAGGACGAGTCGCAGGCCCAGCGGCAAGCGGACCCGCTCGCGGGCCGGTACTGGAAGATCGTCAACGACGGCGTCACCAACGCCCTCGGCCAGCCGGTCGCCTACAAGCTGGTGCCCGAGCACACCGTCGCCCCGTTCGCCCATCCCGGCTCGGCCGTCGCCAGGCGGGCGGGCTTCATCACCAGCCCGCTGTGGGTGACCGCCTACGACCGGGACGAGATGTTCGCCACCGGCGACTACCCGAACCAGTCCGAGGGCGGCGGCGGCCTGCCCGCCTTCGCGAGGCAAGGGCGGCCCCTGGTCGACACCGACGTCGTCTTGTGGTTCACCTTCGGCGCCAACCACGTCGTGCGGCCGGAGGACTGGCCGGTCATGCCAGTGCATCCGATTGGCTTCCGGATGCTGCCCGCCGGGTTCTTCGTCGGCAACCCCGCGCTGGACAACCCGCAGCCTTCCCCCGCGCACTGCCATCACCACGGCTGAGTCACCAGAAAGGCGGCCCCCCATGGCAACGACTCAAGAAGTCGCCACTGATAGTGGCATCACCCTCAAAAAGCGCGTCCTGTCCACGCCCGAGGTGCTGGCTCAGTCGGTCGCCAACATGGCGCCCAGCGCCGCCATGGCGCTGCTCCCGCTACTGGTCTTCTTCTCGGCGGGCAACGCGACCTGGCTGTCCTTCGGGCTCAGCATCGTCGTCTTGCTCATCGTCGGCTACTGCGCGGCCCAGTTCGCCACCCGCGTCAACAGCGCCGGCTCGTTCTACGTCTGGGTGACCCGCAGCCTCGGCCCCGGAGCGGGCAGCGCCGCCGGCTGGGGCCTGGTGCTCGGCTACCTGTTCACCGGCGTCGCCACCGTCATCGGCTTCGAGATCTACGCCGACAACTTCATCGGCGGGTTCGCCTCCGGGTTCGCCGCCAACCACGTGGTGCGGGCGATCTTGTACATCATCGGCGGCGTCGGCCCGGCCACCATGGCCGTCTCCGACATCCGGATCAGCCAGCGGGTGGCGTTCGTCCTGGAGACCGTCTCGGTGACGATCATCCTGGTACTGTGCATCGCCGTCTACGTGCACAACGGCGGCGTCATCGACACCCGCCAGCTGTCGCTGAAGGGCTTCAGCGCCGGCGGCCTGGTCGTCGGCATGGTGCTGGCGATCTTCGCCTTCGTCGGCTTCGAGTCGGCCGGCGCGCTCGGCCAGGAGGCCAAGAGGCCCGAGCGCAGCGTGCCCCGCGCGATCTTGTGGAGCTGCGGCGCCGTCGGCGTGTTCTACCTGATCGTGTCCTACGCGCAGGTCTACGGCTTCGGCGGCGCCGCGTTCGCCAAGGCCAGCGCGCCGCTGCCGCAGCTGGCGGGGGTCGTCGGCATGGGCTGGCTGGGCCATTTCATCGCCATCGGCATCACCTGCTCCATGTTCGCCTGCTGCCTGGCCTGCCTGACCGCCGGCTCGCGGATGCTGCTCAGCCTCGGCCACGACGGCCTGCTGCCCGCCCGGAGGTTCTTCACGCACACCGCGCCGCGCACCAGCGCGCCGGACTTCGCGATCTGGACGATCGCGATCCCGATGACGGTCATCCCCATGGCCTACATCGCCGCGGGCAGCACCGACGTGGTGCTCACCGGCGAGGAGGGCACCCTCGCCACCTACGGCTTCATGCTGGCCTACGGGCTGGTCGCGCTGGCCGCGCCGTTCTACCTCAAGAAGATCGGCCAGGCCAGGCCGCTGGCCTGGTTCGTGGGCATCCTCGGCGCGGTCACGATGCTCTTCGTCTTCTACGTCAACTGGATCCCGCAGGCCATCCCGAACGACATCTTCCCCGCCTTGACCTGGCCCTGGTGGACGCTGCCGTACGTCTTCCTCGGCTGGACCGCCATCGGCGTGGCCTGGTACCTCATCGTCAAGACGCGCAACCCGGCGGTGGTGGCGGCCGGCGAATGGGGCGACCACGTCCCCGCCGACATCCAGGTCGCCACCGAGTAACTGAGTAGGGTCCGACAACCAAGGAGCTGTCCCCGCAACGACTCCGGTGCTCCGCGCAGCGCGTAGCACCGGAGTCGTTCGGCTGAGCGGACCTCATTTCACTGACAACCTTCCGCGCGACGGCGACGTGTATGGGGCTGGAAGAGCGAGCTGACCGGAGGTGGTAGTGAGAGCTAAACAGTGGACGGCGTTCGAGGAGTTCGTGCAGGTCCACGGTGATGCCCTGGTGCGGCTGTCGTTCGCGTTGTGCGGCGATCGCGGGCGGGCCGAGGACGCGGCTCAGGAAGCACTGACCAGGGTGTACCTGCGCTGGTCACGGCTGGAGGACCCGCTGCCGTACGCGCGGCGCGCGGTGGTCAACGCGACCCGTGACTCCTGGCGCCGCCGCAGCCGCCAGGAGCAGCGCGAGCGCGCGGTCGCCGGGCTGCCGCCGCAGACGCCAGTCCGCATCGACGAGATGATCGCGGACCGGGACCGCCTGGCCAAGGCGCTGCTGCACCTGCCGTACGGGCAGCGCGCGGTGATTGTCCTGCGGTTCTGGCACCAGCTGTCGGAGCAGGAAACGGCCGACGCGCTGGGGAACTCCGTGGGCACCGTCAAGAGCCAGGCGAGCCGGGCCCTGGGCCGGCTCCGCCATGAGCTTCAGTCCGATCTTCTGCCCGTTAACCCGAACCTAAGGGAGTACCGATGAGTGAATCACAGCTGGCCGAGGACGTGCGCGCGGCAGTGGAGGAGGCGACCGCGGGCCTGCGGGCGCCGGCGGGCGCGGCGGTGCGCGCCCGGGCGCGGGGGCGGCGGCGGCGCGCGGCCCGGGGGCTGCTGGCGATCGTGCCCGCCGCCGCGGTGATCGCCGGGGCGACCGTCGCCTTGCACGGCGGCGGCACCGCAACGCCTGCGGTGACCGCCGGGGCGCCTTCGGCGACTGCGCCCGCCCCCGCCATCGTGACCGATGCCTACGTGGTGAGCCATGTCCAGGCCGCGCTGCGCGGAGCGAACGACTTCATCATCGTGACCAAGGCCACCATCGGCCACGGGCAGGCCACGACCACCTACGAGGACCTGGCCACCCGCACCGGGCGCTCGGTCGTCTCCATCGGCGGCGACAAGGTCACCTACTGGATCAAGACCACGACCAGCGGGGGCCGCGACCACTGGCAGACCACCTACGTCGACTACACGAAGCGCACGTGGTGGACGAAGAACTCGCAATCCGGGGTCCTCGGCAAGGCCACCAGCGGCGACATCGTGCTGTCGGCGGATTCCTCGCCGGCCGAGATCAGCAAGGCGCTCGCCGTTGGCCAGCTTCGCGTCGGCGTCAAGGGCAAGGTCAACGGGCACCTGGCGATCGAGCTGGTTTACGCGGGCAAGCTGGCCGCCAAGGCCGGCGCCGTCCGCTACTGGGTGGACGCCACCACCTTCCAGCCGGTGCGGATCGACCTGCCGCCGTTCACCGCGGCCACCACCATCACCGAGAGCTGGATCCGCAAGTCCGCCGCCCTCGTCAAGGAGACCAACACCCCGCGGGTCCCGGCCGGGTTCCGGCAGGTCCCGGCCTCGCCCGCGTTCAACTAACCCTCGCCAGCCAGCGGCGGGCCGCCTCGCCTAGGCGGCCCGCCGCCTAGGCGATGGAGGAGCTGAGCGTCACCGGCTGGGTGTCGTGCCCGTTCACGCTGTCGAAGATGCCGGGGGCGTTCTGGAACTGGCCGCTGGGATTGTGCGCCAGCGTGGAGCCGGTGATCTGCAGGGTCCCGCCGCCGGCGTTGACGACGAAGAAGATGCCGCCGCCTCCCTCGCGGGCGGTGTTGTCCCGCATGACCGTGCCCTCGATGGTGAGGTCGTAGGAGTTGCCGTCGGTGTAGATCGCGCCCCCGCTGCCGCCGCCCGCGGTGCCGGCGGCGGCCGGGTTCGCGCCCCAGCCGATCGCCTGGTTGCCGGTCAGCGCGCTGTTGATGACGTCGAATTGCGCGTACAGGCCGCTGAGCGCGCCGCCGTTGGAGCAGCTGTTCCCGGTGAAGGTGTCGCCGGTGATGTAGACGGGACTGCCCGGGTACATGCCGACCGCGCGGATGGCGCCGCCGCCGAGGTCGGGGCCGCTGGCGTAGCAGCGGTTACCGGCGAACGAGGAGTTGACGACCTTGAGCTGGCCGCCCCCGGCGAAGATGGCGCCGCCGCCGTAGACCGAGCTGCCGCTGGCCTGCGGCGTGGCCGAGTAGGCGCCGGTGAAGGCGAGGTTCTGCACGACGAGGCGAGGCCACTGCTGCTGCCAGCCGGGGTTCATGAACAGGATCTGAGTCGTGCCGCCGCCGCTGAGGGTCACCTTCCCGCCGCCGTCGAGCACGACCTCGTGGGTGGAGCTGGCGACCTTGGCGGTGGCGGTCATGGTGATCGTGACCGGGCGCGAGCCGCAGTTGAACGTGATGACGCCGCCCGCGGCGACCGCCGTGACCACGGCCGCCGACGTGCAGCTGCCAGGCGTTCCGGTGCCGATCACGTGGTCGGGGTGGCTGGTGGCGACGGCCTGGGCCGCCTGCGGGACGGCCGCGTGCCCGGCGGGATTACCGGCGGCCGCGATGGTGGCGCCGGCGCTGGTGGCGGGGGTCGGCGCGGAGCCGGGGGACGCCTTCCCCTTCCCCTTCCCCTTCCCCTTCCCCTTCGCCGTCGCCGTCGGCGATGCGGGCCGGGTGCCCCGGGCCGCGGTGGAGGCGAGCGCGGCCGGCATGCTGCCCGCGGGCACGGTCGCCACGAACGCGGGCACGGTGCTGGAGGCGGCCCCGGGCGCCGCGCCCGCGCACGCGGTGAGCGCGGCCATCGTCGCCAGCCCGCCCATCATGGCCAGGCCCCGCAGCAACATGCCCGAACTAAGCACCGATCCCATGGCGCAAGATGCTAGCCGCACGGGCCCCGGGCTATCTGGCAGTTAGCGCAGCCCCATTCACCGCTAGAGGTATTGCTGGACGGTGAGCGTGCCATCGTCAGCGCGACGGCGGCCGCTCGCAACACTCGGGCACGGAGTGCCTCGTCGGCCGCCGCGCACAGGCCACGAGCAGTTCCAGGCTCGACCGTCACGAGCCCTAGCCTATTAGCCTCACTTCCAGCAGGCTCATTGTCCCGGGTGCCGCGAAGTAGAGCGCCACCGCGTAGGCGTAAAATCCCGCGAGCAGCGATTTCTCCCTTCCCGCCGGCCTGCCATTACTGCGGGATATCCCAGCGTCCCCGAATTGTTGCCACGATACTCAGGAGGCGGCGTGGGTGCGGGCGCTGGCTTGATGGTCAAGACTGTGGGCGTGGAGTTCTTCTGCTATCACCGCGACCGGCCCGGCTCCGTGGAACTGCGCGACGAGCTGCTGGAAGCGCACTGGTCCTACATGGACCGGTTCCAGGCGGCGATGATCGCCCGCGGCCCGACCCTGGCCGGCGACGGCGCGCCCACCGGCAGCGTGCACATCGTGGACCTGCCGGATCCGGCCGCCGCCCGCGCGTTCGCCTTCGACGAGCCGAACTACCAGGCCGGCGTGTACCGCGACG
The DNA here is from genome assembly GCA_025934375.1 of Streptosporangiaceae bacterium. Taxonomy (GTDB): domain Bacteria; phylum Actinomycetota; class Actinomycetes; order Streptosporangiales; family Streptosporangiaceae; genus Trebonia. The sequence continues at coordinate 14,535 of JAICYD010000012.1, forward strand.
TGATGCTGCGCCGCTGGCGCAACCTGCTGGACCGCGCAATGTGGGACTATCCCGGCGGCCGGGAGGGCGGCCACCGGTACCTGGTGCTCGGCCTCGGCGCGGGATCGGCCGCCGACCTTGCCGTCCCGCCCGGCCGGGACGAGCTGATCGCCTACGGACCGTTGCTATCCGATGACGGCGTCGCCTGGCTGGGCACGGCGGCCCTAGTCCGGGCGCCGGGCCCGGACGTGGCGCGCGCGATCGTGTCTCCCGGCCGGTACGCCGCCATCGAGGTGCACAGCTGGCAATTCGGCGGCCGGCCGTCATGACCCGAACCGTGGTCGCGTTCCATGCCCATCCCGACGATGAGGTGATCTTCACCGGCGGGACCATTGCGCGGCTGGCCGACGAGGGGCACCGGGTGGTGGTGGTCCTGGGGACCGACGGGGCGATGGGGCCCGCCGACGGCATCCGCCTGTCGGAGTTCCGCGCCAGCGCCGCGATCCTTGGGGTCGCGCGCGCCGAGCACCTCGGCTACGCCGACAGCGGCCACGGACCGGTGCTGTACCCGGACCCGCCCGGGCGGGTCCGGTTCGCGCGGGCCGACCTCGACGAGGCCGCCGGACGGCTCGCGGCCATCTTGCGGGAGGAGTCAGCCGACCTGCTGCTCAGCTACGACCCGGGGGGCGGGTACGGCCACCGGGACCACGTGAAGGTGCACGCGGTGGGAGCCAGGGCCGCCAGCCTCACGGGCGTGCGCGTACTGGAGGCGACCGGGCCCCGGGGCTTGCTGATCACGCGGGTGACCCTGCTCCGGGTCCTGCGGCTGGTGGTGCGCTACCGCAGCGGGGAGACCATCACGGCCGGGGTTCCCCGGTCGGCGATCACCCACCGGGTGAACGTCCGCCGCTACGCCGCGCGCAAGCAGGCCGCGCTGGCGGCGCACCGGACGCCCGCCGAGGGAAAGGGCCGTGCGGCACGCCTATTTCGCCTCGCGGTGGCGCTCCCGGCCCCGGCCTTCGGCCTGCTCGCGGGCCGCGAGTGGTTTACCGAGCCGGGAATCGGGCCCGGGCCCATCCTCGGTGACGTCCTGCGCTCCCGCGCGTAGCCGCGACCTTACAGGAGGTTCGGCGTCACACCTGAGGTGCGCGGCGCGGTGCCGCCGACCGCTAGACTGTCCGGGGACGGGCTGTAGCGCAGCTTGGCTAGCGCGCCGCGTTTGGGTCGCGGAGGTCGCCGGTTCGAATCCGGCCAGCCCGACAAGTAGCAAGTAACTTCCCCAGTGCTCGCCAGGCCTCCCGGAGGTTGTTGCATTCCACTGATGCCGGCTCCTTTTCAGGGGATTCCCAGACTCGCCCGGATCCGCGTGCGGGACGCTCTTGGCGGCATATCATCGCCGATATGGCAAGCGGGCTGGGGGTTCTGATAGGAGGGCGCTTCCGGCTGGTCGCGTCCATCGGCCAGGGCGGGATGGGCCGCGTATGGCGCGGACACGATGAATTCCTCGACCGGGATGTCGCGGTCAAGGAGGTCCTTCTCCCAGCGCACCTATCGGAAGCCGAACGGTCCGAGCTCGTCGAGCGGACCACTCGCGAGGGGCGCTCGGCGGGGCGGCTGAACCATCCCGGCGTGGTCACGATCTATGACGTGGTCGAGCATGACGGCGCGCCGTGGATCGTCATGGAGTACATCGCCGGGCGGTCCCTGGCGGCCGAGATCGCCGAGCGCGGACGGCTGCCCTGGCATCAAGTCGCGGTGATTGGCGCGCAGATCGCCGACGCGCTGGCGCACGCCCACGCGGTCGGCGTGGTGCACCGCGACCTGAAGCCAGACAACGTGCTGCTGTCGGGCAACCGCGTGATCCTCACCGACTTCGGCATCGCCCGGATGACCGACGCGACGAGCCGGCTAACCGGGACCGGCACCGTGGTCGGCACGCCGCAGTACATGGCGCCCGAGCAGCTGGAGGGGCGCACTGTCGGCCCAGCGGCCGACATGTGGTCCCTCGGCGCCACGCTGTACACCGCCGTCGAGGGCCAGCCGCCATTCGACGGCCCGTCGGTGACCGCCCTGATGACGGCCATCTTGACCCGCGATCCGCGGCCCCCGGCGCACGCCGGCCCGCTGACCGCGGTCCTGGCCCGGCTGCTGACCAAGAATCCCACGCTGCGCCTGGACGCCAGCGCCGCCGCGCTGGAGCTCACCCAGGACATGGCATACCAGCCGGTCACCGGCGCGCCTGCGGCCGCCCCGCATCTCCCGGCAACCCCGCAGCCCCCCAGCCCGCAGCCGGGGACAGTGCCGTCGGGAATCGGGCGGTCATACGACTTCCCCGGCCCCCCCGATGTCATCACGATGGGGCCGCCGCGGACCGCGGGCGGCCGCCGCAACGGGCTGCTCCTCGCGGCCGGATCGATCGTGGCCGTCATGGTCGTGGTCGCCGGGCTGTTCGTGGCGCGGGGCATCATCCGCCACAACCGCACCGGGCCCGCCGCCGCCGCCGGGGTTGGGCAGGGGACCGGCACCGCCGTGTTCAAGGGCATCGTCGTGCGGGAGGTCACCACCGTTCCCGTGCGCACGCTCAACGCGGTCGGCCCCGGATCGGTCCAGGCGGTATCCGGGACGATCAACGGCGTGCCCGGCGCCCCGCTACGCAAGGACGGCAAGCCGGTGGTGTTCTACGACGGCGCCGAGTACTGCCCGTACTGCGCCACCGAGCGGTGGACCATGATCGTCGCGCTGAGCCGCTTCGGGACGTTCCGCGGGCTCACGCCGATCAAGTCCTCCGCGACCGACACCCCGGCCAGCATCGCGACGTGGACCTTCCACGGCTCGAAGTACACCAGCCGGTACCTGACCTTCACCGCCGTCGAGGAGACCGGCAACGTAGCCGACAGCAGCGGCGCCTACCCGACGATTGAAGTACCGACCGCCGCCCAGAAGGCCCTCATCGCCAAGTACGACGGCAGCGGGCCGACCGCGGGGTCGATCCCGTTCATTGACTACGGGAACAAGTGGATCCAGGTCGGAGACCTGCCCGGGTTCCTGCCGACGGACCTGGAGGGGCAGACCTGGGCGCAGATCGCCTCCTCCCTGAAGAACCCGGCCAGCCCGACCGCGCAGGCAGTCGACGGCGCGGCTAACTGGACCACGGCCGCCATCTGCACCCTGACGAACAACCAGCCATCAACGGCCTGCACGCCAGCCGTCATCGCGCTGGAGGCCAGGCTCTAACGCGAGCTCGGGGGCGAGCTCCGGCGGCCGGCGCTCGGCGGGGGTCAAGACGCCCAGCACTGACCGGACCGCCGCGGTGACCGGCTCCAGCTGCTCATCGGCCGGCAGCGACCGAGATGTCGGCGGGAGGAGGACGCTGGTGTCCATCGCCGCGGCGACGGCCCGCAGTTCGCCCGTCAACTGTCGCACGGCGTCCGGAGACGGCGGGGGCGCGCCCCGGCTGACCGCCACCACCGTCGCCGTCACCGCGTCCATCAGCTCCTCCAGCCCGACGACGGCCGGCCATATTGCCGACGCGCGCCGCGACACCGCCGTCGGCTCGGACATGGTCCGCTGGTACTCGGCGCGCAGGTCCGACAGCGCCCGGGACGCCCGGCGCCGCAGCCGGGACCGCCACGGCGGCTGCCCGGGCCGCACCGGCTTCGCCTCGGCCGGCTTGACGCCGGCCCGGTCCGCCCACGCGGCGACCAGGGACTCATCGACGTAGTCGCAGATCACCCGCAGCGTGGCGGCGAACTTCCCCGGCAGGTGCGCCTGCCAGCTCACCGGCCAGGGCGCGTACCCGATGAGCAGCACCACCGCCGAGGCCAGCACCGTATCCAGGGCGCGGTCGCCCGCCAGCCGCCAGCCGGCGGGCGTCAGCAGGTCGATGAGCACCACGACGAGGGGAGTGAGGAAGACGGCGGACAACCCGAAGTTCCGCGACTTCCCGTACGGCAGCAGCGCCGCCAGGATCCCGAAGGGCACCAGCAGCCACGGGCCGAACGGCACCACGGCGAGGATCGCCGCGCCCAGCACCGCCCCGGCCACCGTGCCGCCCGCGCGCTGCAGCGCGCGGGCGAAGACCGAGCCGTAGTCAGGCTTAAGGATGACCGCGACGGTCAGTGGCACCCAGTAGGACCGTTCCAGCGGCAGCACCTCGCTGAGCACCGCCGCCACGCCCATGCAGGTCATCAGCCGGATAGTGAACGTCCAGGCGATCCAGCCGCCGATGAACTGCTCCCACGCGTCCTGCGCGCGGGTCCGCCGCCGCTCCCAGCGGGAGACGGCCTTCATGGGCGTGGCGTTGGACGGCCCCCACTTCCCGGAGATCACCCGCGACAGGTCGACCATCGACTCGCGCAGCGCCAGCGCGCCGGGGCTGACCGACCAGTGCGGCGGGATGATCGGGAGCTCCCCGGGGCCAGGGTGGCTGTCGATCGCCTCGGCGAGCCGGTCAATGGTGTCAGTGACCCATGGCGGCGGCCGCTCCCCGGAGGCTCGCAGTGCCGTGCCCGCCTCGGCCATCGGGTGAGTGGCGTTCAAGATGGCCATAAGGTGCATCATCGGGCGCATCCGCCCGCCCGATGACGAGCGCACCGTGAGCAGCGCGTCGTAGGCGGCGTTCAGCGCCGCTGTAAGGTCGCGGCGCGCGGCGACGGTCCGGGGCGTGCCAATGGCCCGCAGTCCCTCGGCGAGGCCGTGGTAGACGTCCGCGACCAGCCGGCGCTCGGGTGACCGGGGGGACAGCAGCCACCCGGGCACCAGCAGGAGCAGCGCCCACGCGACCCCGGCAGCGAACCCCGCCGCGGTATGCCACCACGGTCGCAGCGCGCCGAGGGGACCGACCCCGAGTGAGGAGTAGACGACCAGCTGCAGCCCGGTCACCGACCCGACGCTGCCCAGCCGGGCCAAGATCGTGGATACCCCCGCGACAGTCACCAAGGCGATCACCGCGACCCACCCGCGCCCGTGGATCAGCGACCCAATCAGCAGGCCCGCGGCCCCGCCGCCGGCGGCGGCGGTGGCCACCCGCTTGACCCGCGACCGGTACGGGCCGCCCTGGTCGATCATGATGCTCATCAGGCCGCCCATCGCGGGCAGCAGGGCCAGCGCCCGGTTCCCGGTCGCGATCCCGACCGCCAGCGGCACCCAGATCGCGATCACGGCCTGGGCCATGGCGCCCCACGGAACGGGCACCTTCTTGGGCCGCATGACCTCGGCGAGCCAGTCCGGGACGGCGTCGGCCATCCAGGTAACGGCCGTCCGGCCACCGGGCACGCTCCTCACGTGTTCCTTCATACCTTGCGCCCGTGCCCGCCGTGAATGACCCTCCCCGCACGAGGCGATCACCCGGGCATCAGCAATCAACATCGGGGGCCCCGTCGGCGTCTTAGTGATATGGGACGGATTACTCGCCAGATCATCGCGGGCGGTGCCCCCGCCGCCTGCCTGGCGCTCGCGCTGGCGCTGGCGCTCGCCACGAGCGCTTGCGGGACCATGCAGGCCGGGACGCCTCGCGGCGCCCAGGCGCCGGCCAGCTCACGGCCGGCCACCCCCACGCTCGCGCGGCAGGAGCAGCAGGCCCGGACCGACACGGCCGCGGTCCTGGCATCGTTCGCGCCACCGCCGGGGGCGGTACGGCTGTCTCGCGCACCCGGCGGCGTCGGCAGAGTGCTCGATTACGCGGAGGGCTACCCGGGCGTCGTGCACCTGATCGACGACGCGGCGTGGTGGCGGGTCCCCGGGACGCCGTTGGGCGTGCTGGCCTATGCGAAGGCGCACCTGCCGGCCCGGTTCAAGCTCAGGGGGACGAGCTGGGGTGCGATCCCGGCCGCCGATCAGCGTGGCCCTGACATGCCGGGCGTGCCGCCGAATCCCTACCAGCGCGCTGGCTACGAATTCGACGTGCAGGGCGGCCTGCCTTCCCTGGAGATAGCGCAGCTGCTGGTGGACGCGGCGCGCAGCCCGTCCGGGCAGACCTACGTCCGGGTTGACGCGCAGCTGGCCTGGACTCCGGCGCGGTCGCCGTCCGAGGTGGTGCCCGCCGCCGCGAAGGTCATCACTATCACCGCGCAGCCCGACATGAACGCCCCGCGCGACATCCCGGCCCCGGTCACCGTCACCGACCCGGCCAAGGTCGCTAAGATCATCGCGCTGCTGGACAGCCTGACCATCGATTCCTCCGGGGTCCATGGATGCATGGCCGAAACCGGCCGGGGGATCTCGCTGGCGTTCCTCGCCAAAGTCGGCGGCCTGGCGCTCGCCACCGCTGGGGAGACCATCCCGACCTGCCACGGCGTGACCTTCGCGATCGGCGGCCGCCCGCAGCCAGCCCTCGCCGACAACGCCTCGTTCGCGCAGAAGGCGCTGGACATCGCCGGGGCGAAATGGCGCGGCTGGAATATGTCCCGATAGCAGATCGCCTACTGGGGGAGCGGGCAGGCCTGGCTGACGCAGCCCTGCCCGGCCGGGACCGAACCCAGTGGAGGCAGGTACATTGCCGGACCGGACGGCAGCGTACGGGCCTGTGCTGTAGAAATTTGGCCATGAAGCATCTGATCGGAATCGTCGTGTCCGCCGTGGCACTGGGCATTGCGGCCTGGCTGGTGCCCGGGATCATCGTCGGGGGCTATCACCTGTCGGGCGACGGCTACGTCGCCCCCACCAGTGTCTCCAAGGCGGTCACGCTGCTGGCTGTCGCGGTGATCTTCGGCGTGATCAACACGATACTCAAGCCGGTCATCAAGACGCTCGGCTGCGGGTTCTACGTGCTGACCCTGGGGCTGGTCGCGATCGTGGTCAACGGCCTGCTGCTGTGGCTGGTCAGCTACCTCGCCGGCGACCTGAAGCTGCCGTTCCACATCACCGGCTTCGTCGCCGCCGTGGAAGGCGCGCTCATAGTAGGCATCGTGAGCTGGGGCCTGCACCTGATCATCGGTGACGATCGGTAAGCACGGTGTACCGGTAAGCATGGTGTACCGGTAAGCATGGTGTACCGGTAAGCACAGCGCGTGGGCCAGCACGGTTTCCTAGGCCCTAGACTTACTTAGTCCCGTCCATCGTAGACTTCTCCGCGTTTCAATCGCGCAGGTGCGCGAACGCTGAGGTTCCCAATTCGCTGTGGAGTTGACGTCGCCGTGAAGACCGCCGTCGAAGAGCTGAGCCCGACCAAAGTCCGGCTGAGCGTCGAAGTCCCCTTCGAGGAGCTCAAGCCGAGCCTTGACAAGGCTTACCGCGAGGTGGCCAAGCAGGCGCGCATCCCCGGCTTCCGCCCTGGGAAGGTTCCGCCCCGCGTCATTGACATGCGCATCGGCCGGGGGGCGGTGCTGAGCGAGGCGGTCAACGACGCGCTGCCCGAGCTGTACTCCAAGGCCGTGCAGGAGGCCGAGGTGTTCACGCTCGGCAGCCCGGACGTGGAGATCACCGAGCTTGAGGACGGCAAGGAGCTCACGTTCACCGCTGAGGTCGAGGTGCGGCCCAAGTTCGAGCTGCCCGACCTGTCCACGCTGTCGGTGACAGTGGACAACGCCGTCGTCACCCCGGACGACGTGGAGGCCTACCTGGACTCGCTGCGTGAGCGGTTCGGCTCGCTGAAGGCCGCCCAGCGCCCGGCCGAGAGCGGCGACTACACCACGATCGACCTGTCGGCGACCGCAGGCGGCGAGGCGGTCGAGGACGCGCAGGCGAGCGGGCTGTCTTACCAGGTCGGCAGCGGCTCGCTGCTCGACGGCCTCGACGACGCGATTACCGGCCTGTCGGCGGGCGACACCGCGACGTTCACCACGACGCTGGCCGGCGGTGACCACGAGGGCGAGGAAGCCGAGGTCACGGTGACCGTGCAGAGCGTCAAGGTCAAGGAGCTGCCCGACCTCGACGACGACTTCGCCCAGCTGGCCAGCGAGTTCGACACCCTGGGCGAGCTGCGCGCCGACACCCGCAAGCAGCTGGAGCGGTCCAAGCTGATGCAGCAGGCCGCCCAGGCCCGCGACAAGGCCATCGACGCGCTGCTGACGGCCGTGGACATCCCGCTGCCGGAGAAGTACGTCGAGCACGAGCAGGAGCACCTGCGTGAGTCCGTCGGCCAGCAGGTCGAGCGGCTGCGCGTGACGCTGGATGATTACCTCACGATGATCGGCAAGACCGCCGAGGAGCACGAGGCCGAGATCGTCGAGCAGTCGCAGCGCGGCGTGAAGAGCGGCTTCATCCTGGACAAGATCGCCAGCGACCAGGAGATCGGCGTCGACCAGAACGAGCTGTCGTACTTCATCGCCGACCAGGCGCAGCGGATGGGCGTGCCGGTCGACTACCTGGCCCAGCAGCTCGTGGACTCCGGCCAGGTCGGCTCGGCGGTCACCGAGGTACGCCGGGGCAAGGCCGCGTCGCTGATCGCCGAGAAGGTCAAGGTGACCGACGAGGCCGGCAACCCCGTTGACGTGAAGGCCCAGGTCGAGTCGCTCATCGCGGCCCAGCAAGCCGATCTCGAAGCCGCGGGCGACGCCGAGACCCCCGCCGCCGACGAGGCCGACGAGGCCGACGAGGCCGAGGCGGACGCGGAGTAAGCCCGGAAGCTCTGGGGGCGCGCCTGTTTATTGGCGGGGTGTGCTGGCGCGCCATCCCAGGTGGGCGATTTTACCCGATATGATCAGTTATGTCGCATGCGCGGCGGCGGGGGATGGCGGTGGAAGTCGTATATGTTTGGGTTTTCCGGTGTTATCACACCGGAAAACCCAAACATATTAGCGAGCGACGTGGTCTCCTGTATCGAAGCGGGCATTCCGGGCAAGCCTGACCGGGAATGCCCGCTCGCGATGAAGCTGACGATAGGACGGTCGGCTTGCCACGTTTGCCATCGCGTTATCCGCGGCAGAACGGCTTTTGTCCCACCACGAAGAGCGCAACGACGTGCGCCCCTAGCGAACAGGCGCCGCCAGCGGACCAGTTAGCCCCGTGGTGGCGTTAGATTCCTCTCAACGACACCCGAAGTGACCGGAGCAGGTGAACACGTGACACAGCCTCTGCCCGTTGCCAGGACAGCGAGCCCTGACGCCCCCGTGATCCCGGGGGACCAGCTCTTCCAGCGGCTGCTGCGGCACCGCATCGTCTTCCTTGGCCAGCAGGTGGACGACGACATCGCCAACCGGATCTGCGCCGAGATCCTGCTGCTGTCCGCCGAGGATTCCAAGCGAGACATCCACCTGTACATCAACTCGCCCGGCGGGTCGGTGTACTCAGGCCTGGCGATCTACGACGTGATGCAGTTCGTGCCGAACGACGTGTCCACGTACGCGATGGGCATGGCGGCCTCGATGGGGCAGTTCCTCCTCACGGCCGGCGCGCCTGGCAAGCGCTACGCGCTGCCGCACGCCACGATCTTGATGCACCAGCCGTCTGGCGGTATCGGCGGCACCGCCTCCGACATCCGGATCCAGGCTGAGCAGATGCTCTACGTGAAGAAGACGCTGTTCGAGCGCACCGCTTTCCACACCGGCCAGTCCGTCGAGCAGATCGAGAAGGACGCCGACCGCGACCGCTGGTACACCGCCGAGGAGGCCAGGGACTACGGGTTCGTGGACCACGTGACCCGCAGCGCCCTCGAAGTCCCGGCCGGCGTGGGCGCTTGAGTCCCCAAGGCAGAAAGGAAGCCAACGCGATGAATCCGCGGCTATCGCTCGGGGGGATGATCCCCCCTGCCCCCCAGAGCCGGTACGTGCTGCCGTCCTTCGTCGAGCGGACCTCGTACGGGATCAAGGAGATGAACCCGTACAACAAGCTCTTCGAGGAGCGGATCATCTTCCTGGGCGTCCAGATCGATGACGCCTCGGCCAACGATGTCATGGCGCAGTTGCTCACGCTGGAGGCCATCGACCCCGACCGTGAGATCACGATGTACATCAACTCGCCCGGCGGGTCGATGACGTCCATGATGGCCATCTATGACACGATGCAGTTCATCCAGCCGGAGATCACTACCTGCTGCATTGGCCAGGCGGCCAGCGCGGCGGCGGTCCTGCTGGCGGCGGGCACCAAGGGCAAGCGGCTCGCGCTGCCCAACTCGCGCATCCTGATCCACCAGCCCGCCACTGAGGGCGGCTACGGGCAGTCCTCTGACATGGAGATCCAGGCCCGCGAGATCCTGCGGATGCGGACCGCCATGGAGGTCATCCTGGCCCGCCACAGCGGCAAGGACGAGGAGGTCGTGCGGCGTGACATCGAGCGCGACAAGTTCCTCACCGCCGAGGATGCCAAGGAATACGGGATGATCGATGAGGTGCTGACGACGCTAAAGCGTGGGTCGGAGCGCGTTCCCGAGGTAGTGTCGTCGTAAGCGGGAGGGTTTGACCTCTTCCCTACCAGGCCGCCGAGGGGGTTTGATTGGTCCATCGGACCCCCGAAGGCGGTACCGTCAGTATGGCAAGGGCTTGATGGCTGAGCTTGGCCTCATGCAAAGGAGAACCTGGGTGGCACGCATCGGTGACGGTGGCGACCTGCTGAAGTGCTCGTTCTGCGGTAAGAGCCAAAAGCAGGTCAAGAAGCTCATCGCCGGACCTGGCGTGTACATCTGCGACGAGTGCATCGATCTCTGCAACGAGATCATCGAGGAGGAGCTCTCCGAGCCGTCCGATATCAAGTGGGACAGCCTGCCCAAGCCGCGCGAGATCTACGAGTTCCTCGACGCGTACGTGATCGGGCAGGACAAGGCCAAGAAGGCGCTCTCCGTCGCGGTGTACAACCACTACAAGCGCATCCAGTCCGGCACCGACCGGCCGGGTGACGACGGCGTGGAGCTGGCCAAGTCCAACATCTTGCTGCTGGGCCCGACGGGGTCGGGCAAGACGCTGCTGGCGCAGACGCTCGCCCGCCTGCTGAACGTCCCGTTCGCGATCGCGGACGCCACCGCCCTCACCGAGGCGGGCTACGTTGGCGAGGACGTCGAGAACATCCTGCTCAAGCTGATCCAGGCCGCTGACTACGACGTCAAGAAGGCCGAGACCGGGATCATCTACATCGACGAGATCGACAAGATTGCCCGCAAGAGCGAGAACCCGTCGATCACCCGGGACGTTTCCGGCGAGGGCGTGCAGCAGGCGCTGCTGAAGATCCTGGAAGGCACCACCGCCAGCGTGCCGCCGCAGGGCGGCCGCAAGCACCCGCACCAGGAGTTCATCCAGATCGACACCACGAACGTGCTGTTCATCTGCGGTGGGGCGTTCGCGGGCCTGGAGAAGATCATCGAGTCGCGGTCAGGCAACAACGGCATCGGCTTCAACGGCGTGCTCCGCGTCCGCAGCAAGGCGATCACCGACGACGCCTTCGGCGAGGTGATGCCGGAGGACCTGCTGAAGTTCGGCATGATCCCCGAGTTCGTCGGCCGGCTGCCGGTCATCACCAGCGTGCACAACCTGGACCGTGAGGCGCTCATCCAGATCCTCACCGAGCCCCGCAACGCCCTGGTCAAGCAGTACAAACGACTATTCGAGCTGGACGGCGTGGACCTGGAGTTCACCCCGGAGGCGCTCGAAGCGGTCGCCGACCAGGCGAACCTGCGCGGCACCGGCGCCCGCGGGCTGCGCGCGATCATGGAAGAGGTCCTGCTCTCGGTCATGTACGAGGTGCCGAGCCGCAAGGACGTCGAGCGCGTGGTGATCACCCGCGAGGTCGTGCTGGAGAACGTTAACCCCACCCTCGTCCCACGCGATGTCTCGCGTCGCACGCCTCGCGAGAAGTCCGCGTAATCACCGTTTGGTCACTAGCGTCCCCGGTTTGCCCGGTAGCCCCTCGTAGCCTGGTTGGTCCCCGGTAGTCTTCTGGGGAATTGGCCAGGTTACGCGGTTAAGCGGTTGTTAAAAGGGGCTTCGTGTCATGAGTGGTTGGAGTCCGTCGAAACCACCATGGGAGACATCGGACCATCCGGTGCTCCCGTCAGATGATTCGTATCACGGCAGACGGCAAGGCGCGCGAGTCATCATCAAGCCGCACGCTGAAACGCGCGGGTCGCGTCCCCGCCGGGCCTACGAGCCGGCCCCGGAGACCAGCCGGGGCGCGGCGCTCGCCGGCGTGCTGTTCGGCCTGGCCGCGTCCGTTGGCCTCGTCTACGGCGCGGTGCAGCTAACCCACGTCACCTGGGGGGAACCGCCGCCCGCCCCGGTCGCCGCGCCCGCGAGCACACCCGCCGCCAGCCCCTCGGCCAGCCCTAACGACACCGGTGCGGCGCCCGCTGCCACCCCAACCGCCGCGACCGGTGGCGAGGGCCTGGGGAGCGGACAGGCATGGGCCATGACCGCCCCTTCCACCGCGGGCGGGTACGTCAAGCACACGCCCATGCCCAGCGGCATGCTGGCCACCGGGACCGCCAACGCGACCGCGCTCATGCAGGCGGTCGTCTTGTCCGGCGGCAAGCCGGACGGGGGAGCCACGTCGCCGAAGTTCGTCTCCGCGGACTACCTGGTGCCCGGGAACCAGGCGATCGGCTATGTCGGGTTCACCGGGAAGTTCACCCCGGCCTCGGTGATGGACGCCCTCGGCAAGATCGCCAACAACGTGGCGCCTGCGCCCGCCGGGCCGCACGGCGGCCAGCTGGCCTGCGGGACCATGAGCGCCAACTCCGGGCCGAGCGGCACGGTGTGCGCGTGGGCGACCACGACCAGCATGGGCATGGTCGGGTTCTTCGGCGGCGGGCAGCCGGAGCACGTCACCGGCGCCAAGGCCGGCGATGACGTCGTCAAGCTTCGCGGTGACGTCGAAACTTCCACGTAGGAGCTCTCAGCGGGGATCCCGGGGGGTCGTTCCCCGGGCAAGCACCTGCGCGGGAGGAGCTGTTGTTCGGCAGCCGCGGTTCCAGCCCACAGCCACTGTGACTCACCAGGCGCCTGACCAGCCATGGCGAGCGGAGCGAGCCATCGATTCCCGCCTCCGTTACCAAATCCGTAAACTTTCATCTCGTGACGACGAGTAAGCCCGACGGCCTTCCCTCCCAGTACGCCCCCGCCGAGGTGGAGGGCCGCCTGTACGAGCGCTGGGAGAAGGCCGGCTACTTCCAGCCGGAGTCCTGCGAGAGCCCGGAAGCCGAGACTTTCTGCGTCGTACTTCCCCCGCCGAATGTCACCGGCAGCCTGCACATCGGCCACGCCCTCGACCACACGCTGATGGACATCCTGGTCCGCCGCCGCCGGATGCAGGGCTACCGCACGCTGTGGCTGCCCGGGATGGACCACGCGGGCATCGCGACGCAGAACGTCGTGGAGCGCGAGCTCGCCAAGGAGGGCCTGTCCCGGCACGACCTGGGCCGCGAGGCGTTCATCGAGCGCGTGTGGGAGTGGAAGGCCGAGTACGGTGGCCGGATCCTGAACCAGATGCGCCGCCTCGGCGACAGCGTGGACTGGTCCCGTGAGCGGTTCACCATGGATGAGGGGCTTTCGCGGGCCGTCTTGACGATCTTCAAGCAGTTCTACGACGACGGGCTGATCTACCGGGACAACCGGATCATCAACTGGTGCCCGCGCTGCCTCACCGCGCTGTCCGACATCGAGGTCGACCACACCGACGACGACGGCGAGCTCGTGTCGATCCGCTACGGCAGTGCTGAATCCAACAGTGCTGACCCCGGCAGCGGTGAACCGTCGATCGTGGTGGCGACCACCCGCGCCGAGACGATGCTCGGCGACACCGCCGTGGCCGTGCACCCCGACGACGAGCGCTACGCGCACCTGGTCGGGACGACCGTCGAGCTGCCTTTGACCGGCCGGCGGATCCCGATCGTGGCCGACGCGCACGTCGACCCGGCCTTTGGCACCGGCGCGGTGAAGGTGACCCCGGCGCACGACCCGAACGACTTCGAGATCGGCCGCCGCCATGGCCTCGAGGCGCTGGCGATCATGGACGAGCGCGGCGTGATCACCGCCCCTGGCCCGTTCGCGGGGCTGGACCGCTTCGAGGCCCGGCCCGCGATCGTGGCCGCGCTGCGCGCCGACGGCCGGATCGTGCGCGAGATCCGCCCGTACCCGCACGCGGTGGGCCACTGCTCCCGTTGCGGGACGACCGTGGAGCCGAGGCTGTCCCTGCAGTGGTTCGTCCGGGTGGCACCGCTGGCCAAGGCGGCCGGCGACGCGGTGCGCGACGGCCGGGTGCGGTTGTCACCGCCGGAGATGAACGCCCGCTTTTTCGGCTGGGTCGATGACATGCACGACTGGTGCATCAGCCGCCAGCTGTGGTGGGGCCACCGGATCCCGGTGTACTACGGGCCTGATGGCCAGGTGCGCTGCGTCGGGCCCGACGAGGCCGCTCCCGAGGGCTGGACGCAGGACGCCGACGTCCTGGACACCTGGTTCTCCTCCGGCCTGTGGCCATTCTCGACGCTCGGCTGGCCGGACGACACCGATGACCTGCGCACCTTCTACCCGACGAGCGTGCTGGGCACCGGCTACGACATCCTGTTCTTCTGGGTCGCCCGGATGATGATGTTCGGCCTGTACGCGATGCGGGGCACGGTGCCGGCCAGCACAGTGTCGACTAACGCGCCGCCCGCCGACGCCGTGCCCTTCCGCGTGGTGGCGCTGCATGGCCTGGTCCGTGACCAGTACGGCAAGAAGATGTCCAAGTCGCGCGGCAACACCGTGGACCCGATTGACTGGATGGACCGGTTCGGCACCGACGCGACCCGCTTCACCCTCGCCCGCGGCGCCACGCCCGGCAGCGACGAGGCGATCAGCGAGGACTGGGCGGCCGGCTCGCGCAACTTCTGCAACAAGCTCTGGAACGCGACCCGCTTCGCGCTGATGAACGGGGCCCACGCGGGCTCCGTGCCTCCCATTGCGGGGGGATCGTCCGTCCAGGGTGGCACTGAGTGCCTGTCGGTGACCGACCGGTGGATCTTGTCCCGGCTGTCCAGCGTGATCGCCGAGGTCAACGGGCTGCTGGAGGACTACGAGTTCGGCAAGGCCTGCGAGGCGCTGTACCACTTCGCCTGGGATGAGTTCTGCGACTGGTACCTGGAGCTGATCAAGGTGCCGCTCGCCGCCGGGGGACCGACCGCCGAGGCGACACGGGACGTGCTCGGGTTCGTGCTCGACCAGATGCTGCGATTGCTGCACCCGGTCATGCCGTACGTGACCGACGAGCTGTGGACCGCGCTCACTGGCGAGGACTCAGTCATGGTGGCTGCCTGGCCGTCGTTCTCCCGCCCTGACGCCGCCGCCGAGGCGGAGCTCGCGTCGGTCATGCGCCTGGTGACCGAGATCCGCCGGTTCCGCTCCGACCAGGGGCTGAAGCCGGGCCAGAAGGTCGCGGCCCGGCTCGACGGCGTCTGCGGCACGGCCCTGGCCGCCCACGAGGAGCCGATCCGGTCGCTGCTTCGGCTCACCGAGCCGGGAGATGGCTTCGCCGCCTCGGCCTCGCTGGTGGCCGAGGGCATCACCGTGCGGATCGACCTGGCCGGGACCGTGGACGTAGCCGCCGAGCGCAGGCGGCTGGAGAAGGATCTCGCCGCCGCGCGCAAGGAGGCCGCGCAGGTGTCGGCCAAGCTCGGCAACGAGGGCTTCATGGCCAAGGCGCCACAGGACGTTGTGGCCAAGACCCGGGAGCGACTGGCGATCGCCGAGGCGGACATCGCCCGGCTGGAAACTCGATTTGCGGCCCTTGCGTAACTGAATACCCTCGGCTCATGACAGATGCGCCGACTAGGCTTCCCGTGCCAGAAAAGCCCGCCCTCGACGGCCTTGAGGACCGCTGGGTACCGGTATGGGACTCCCTCGGCGTATACGCGTTCGACCGGACCAAGGCCCGCGAGCAGGTCTTCGCCATCGACACTCCGCCGCCCACGGTGAGCGGGTCACTGCACGTCGGGCACGTGTTCTCCTACACCCAGACCGATGCGGTAGCCCGCTACCAGCGAATGCGCGGCCGCGAGGTGTTCTACCCGATGGGCTGGGACGATAACGGCCTGCCGACCGAGCGCCGGGTGCAGAACTACTACGGGGTCCGCTGCGACCCGGCGCTGCCCTACGATCCGGCGTTCACCCCTCCGGCGGAACCGGGCAAACAGCAGATCCCGGTTTCCCGGCGGAACTTCATCGAGCTATGCGAGCGGCTCACCGCCGACGATGAGCAGGCGTTCGAGGCGATGTGGCGGCGGCTGGGCCTGTCGGTGGACTGGTCCATGACCTACCAGACGATCGACGCCCGGGCGCGCGCGACCTCGCAGCGGGCGTTCCTGCACAACCTGGCCCGCGGCGAGGCGTACCTGACCGAGGCGCCGACCCTGTGGGACGTGACGTTCCGCACCGCGGTCGCCCAGGCGGAGCTGGAGGACCGGGAGCGCCCCGGTGCCTACCATCAGCTGGTCTTCCACGGGCCCGCGGGACGCGACATCGAGATCGCCACGACCCGCCCCGAACTGCTGCCGGCCTGCGTCGCGCTGGTCGCGCACCCGGACGACGAGCGGTACCAGCCGCTGTTCGGGCGCACCGCCGTGACGCCGGTCTTCGGGGTGGAAGTGCCGATCGTCGCCCATCACCTGGCCGACGCCGGGAAGGGCACCGGCATCGCCATGGTGTGCACGTTCGGCGATACCGCCGACGTCACCTGGTGGCGGGAGCTGCGGCTGGCCACCCGGCCGGTGATCGGCTGGGACGGCCGGTTCCTGCCCGACCCGCCGCCCGGAGTGGACAGCGAGGCCGCCCGGGCGGCGTACGCGCGGCTAGCGGGGGCAACCCCGGTCACCGCGCGGGAGCGGATCGTCGCGATGCTGCGCGTCGGGGGCGAGATGCTCGGCGAGCCGCGGCCGGTCACGCACCCCGTGAAGTTCTACGAGAAGGGTGACAAGCCGCTGGAGATCGTCACCACCCGCCAGTGGTACATCCGCAACGGCGGGCGCGATGAGGAGCTACGCGCGGTGCTGCTGGAGCGCGGCGCCCAGCTGGAGTGGGTGCCCCCGCACATGAAGGTGCGCTACGACAACTGGGTCAGCGGGCTCAACGGGGACTGGCTGATCAGCCGGCAGCGGTTCTTCGGCGTGGCGGTGCCCGTCTGGTACCGACTCGACGATGCCGGGAACATCGTGTACGACGACCCGCTGGTGCCATCCGACGATCAGCTCCCGGTCGATCCCAGCACCGACGGGCCGGCCGGGTACGCGCCCGGCCAGCGCGGGATGCCGGGCGGGTTCACCGGTGACCCGGACGTGTTTGACACGTGGGCGACGTCCTCGCTGAGCCCGTACATCGTCGGCGGCTGGCGCCACGACGATGACCTTTTCCGCCGCGTCTTCCCGATGGACATGCGGCCTCAGGCGCATGAGATCATCCGCACCTGGCTGTTCTCCAGCGTGCTGCGCGCCCACTACGAGCACGGCCAGCTGCCCTGGCGATCGGTCGCGATCGCCGGCTGGATCTTGGACCCGGACCGCAAGAAGATGTCCAAGTCCAAGGGCAACGTGGTCACGCCGGCCGACCTGCTGGCCGAGTACGGCTCGGACGCGGTCCGGTACTGGGCCGTCAGCGCGCGCCCGGGAACGGACACGGCGTTCGACACCGGCCAGATGAGGATAGGTCGCCGGCTCGCCATCAAGCTGCTGAACGCCAGCAAGTTCGTCCTCGGCATCGGGGAGCCCGAGCCGGGCGCTCGCGTGACGGAGGCCATCGACCAGGCGATGCTCGCTGAGCTGGGTGCCACGATCGCGGCCGCGACCGGCTGGTTCGACAAGTTCGACTACGCGCGGGCGCTGGAACGGACCGAGGCGTTCTTCTGGAACTTCTGCGACAACTACCTGGAGCTCGTCAAGGAGCGCGCCTACGGCCAGAACGCCCTGCCCGGCGATGCGCCCAGCGCGTCCGCCCGGGCGGCGCTGCGCATCGCGCTGGCCGCGATCGCGCGCCTGTTCGCGCCGCTGCTGCCGTTCGTGACCGAAGAGGTCTGGTCCTGGTGGCGTGACGGCTCGGTGCACCGCGCGCCCTGGCCCAGCGTCGCCGAGCTCGATGGCGTCATCGCCGACGCCGACCGCGAGGTGCTGGCGGTGGCGTCGGAGGTGATCGCCGCCGTCCGCAAGGCCAAGTCGGAGTCCAAGGTCTCGATGCGCACCGAAGTGGCCAGCCTCCAGGTCCGCGCTTCGCCCGACGCCCTCGCCCGGCTGACGCTGGCCGAGCCCGACCTGCGCGCCGCCGCCCGCGCCCGGGCGATCGACCACGTCCCCGCCGACACGAGCGACCTCCAGGTGACGGTCACCCTCTCCTAGCCGGCAGCGTCCGCCCGAACGACACGACAGGTGCCCCGCCACCGCGGCGGGGCACCTGCTCGCCTTTCCAGGACCACAGCCCAAGAGCTCCGTAAGTAGTCCCGTTCCGGGGCGCGAGGGCCAACGACGCGAAGGCATTCCGGGACTGAATGGCCATTGACCTGCTCTATCCGTGTCGCAAGGGCCATCGACCGCGAGGCGTTCCGGGGCGGAGGGGCCAGCGACACGGCAAGTACCAGGGCGGAAGGGCCAGCGACACGGGTGAACCGGCACCCACCCGGGGGCGGAAGGGCCAGCGACACGGGTGAACCGGCCCCCACCCGGGGGCGGAAGGGCCAGCGACACGGGTGAACCGGCCCCCACCCCGGGGCGGGAACGCCAGCGACACGGGAGAACCAGGCTGCGGACCGGACGCGAGAGCGCCCGGGGGGTGCGCATCGGGCTGGCAGTAGGCTGAACAGCGTGGACATTGAGGAGCGGCTGCGCGAGGCGGAGCTCGAGATCGCGGATCGGCGGCCGGAGCACCAGATCTCGCCAACCCTGGACCGGATCGCGACGCTCACGTCAATGCTGGGCGACCCGCAGCGGGCATACCAGGTCATCCACGTCACTGGCACCAACGGCAAGACGTCGATGACCCGGATGATCGACTCGCTGCTGCGCGAGCGAGGGCTGCGCACCGGCCGGTTCACCAGCCCGCACCTGGTCTCGATGCGCGAGCGGATCTGCGTTGACGGCGTGCCCCTGGACGCCGAGCGGTTCGTGGAGATCTACGAGGAACTGCTGCCGCTCATCCAGCTGACCGATGACCGCCAGTCGGCGCCATTGTCGTTCTTCGAGGTGCTGACGGGGATGGCGTTCGCCGCGTTCGCGGACGCGCCCGTTGACGTCGCGGTGATCGAGGTCGGCATGGGCGGCCGGTGGGACGCGACCAACGTCGCCGACGGAGCCATCGCCGTGATCGGGCCGGTCGCGATGGACCACACGCAATGGCTGGGCGACACGATCGAGGCGATCGCGAGCGAGAAGGCCGGCATCATCAAGCCGGGCGCGGTGGCCATCCTCGCGCAGCAGCCGCAGGTAGCGGCGGCCGAGGTCGTGCTGGAGCACGCCGCCGCGGTCGGGGCCACCGTGGCCCGCGAGGGTATTGAGTTCGGCGTGCTGGGCCGGGAGATGGCGGTTGGCGGGCAGTCGCTGACGCTGCGCGGCCTGCGCGGTACCTACGACGAGGTGTACCTGCCGTTGTTCGGCGCCTACCAGGCGGGCAATGCGGCCTGCGCGCTCGCGGCCGTCGAGGCGTTCGCCGGAGTCGCTCAGGTCATCGCCACTGACAGCGGCTCGCTGGAGCTCGGGCCGGGCCTCAACTCGGCCGGGCTGGACACCGACCTGGTGCGCGACGGCTTCGGCAAGGCGAGCTCGCCAGGACGGCTGGAGATCCTGCGGCGCAGCCCCACGGTCATCGCCGACTCCTCGCACAACCCGGCCGGGATGGCGGCGACCATCGAGGCGCTGCACGAGTCGTTCCGGTTCACCCGCCTGATCGGGGTCCTCGCGGTCGCCGCCGACAAGGACGTGACCGGCGTCCTCGAAGACCTGGAGCCGGTGCTGTCGCACATCGTGGTGTCAGGCAACAGCTCGCCTCGGTCGATGCTCGCCGCCCAGCTGGGCGAGCTGGCGATCGAGGTTTTCGGCGAGGATCGCGTGATCGTGCGGGACCGGCTCGACGACGCGATCGAAGCGGCGGTCGGGCTCGCCGACGAGTCGGCCGGCCCGGACGACATCCCGGGCGGCAACGCCGTCTTGGTCACCGGTTCGGTCGTGACCGCCGGGGACGCGCGGGCGCTGCTGGCACCCGGGCGCGCGGCCGATGGCGACGTGCCGCCCCCGCCAGGGACCCCGTCCCGCCACTCATTCACGGTAGGAGACTTGTCATGAGCCGGCCGGTTGTCGTCGGAGGTACCTCATGAAGCGGCTGTGCGGGACAGTGCTGGGCATGGAGGCCGTCCTCGTGGCGCTCTGCATCGTCCCCGCGATGGTCCTCCAGCACGTGAGCGGGGCAGTCGCGGGCGGCATCGGCGGCGCCATCGCCATCGCGGCGATCGTGCTCGCCGGGTTCGTCGGCAAGCGCAAATGGGCCCTGATCGCCGGCAGCATCCTGCAGTTCCTCGTGATCGCGGCCGGCGTGGTGCTCCCCGCCATGTACGTGCTCGGCGTCATCTTCACCGCCCTGTGGTTCGGCGGCATCAAGCTCGCCCGCAAGTGGGAAGCCACCGAGGCCGCCCGGGCCAAGGAAGCCGCCCAGGTCCCGCAGTCCGCCCCCTCCGCATAGCGCGGCCCGAGTCGGTCGCGAAACCGGCAAATGGCGCAAATGTCTTACCCTGGCTGCTCCGCGGGACACAGATCAGTCAACTAGGGCATGTGATGACCGGCGGTGTTCGGCTACCCGGTAGGCTTCCAGCAGGTGGCTCAGCCCCCGCGCGGCTAGCCAGGTCGACCATCGCCGGAGCCCGGCGCGCCTGCCAACGCATCGCGCCCCGGCCAACCCTGGTCACAAATGCGTCAATAACTTTGCAAGGGAGCATCAGTGCCTCAGCGCACCCTCATTTTGGTCAAGCCGGATGGTGTTCGCCGGAACCTCATCGGGGAGGTCATATCCCGAATTGAGCGAAAGGGCCTGAAGATCGTCGCGCTGGAACTTCGCACAATCGAGATCGACACCGCGCAGGCCCACTACGCTGAGCACGCCGAGCGGCCGTTCTTCGGCGAGCTGGTCGAGTTCATCACCGGGGGGCCGCTGGTGGCCATCGTGGCTGAGGGGCCGAACGCGATCGCCGCGTTCCGGCAGCTAGCTGGCAAGACCAACCCCGTTGACGCTGAGGCCGGCTCCATCCGGGGTTCCTTCGCCCTGGAGGTCGGGCAGAACATCGTGCACGGCTCGGACTCCCCGGAGTCCGCCGAGCGCGAGATCAAGATCTTCTTCCCCGAACTCGTTTAACGGTCCGCGCGCTGGCCCAAGTAAGAGAGTACGAGGGCCATCCGCCCAAACCCACCGACGGGGGTCGGCGGAGCACAAGCGAGCGGAACAAAGCCCGCGTGAACAATTCGTGAAGAATCTCCCTGGCGTTTTCGGACCGGAAGGTGCTCGTTCCTGATGAGCAACGCGATGACGTTTCTTGGCCGCGACATGGCGGTCGACCTTGGGACCGCTAACACGCTCGTGTACGTGCGGGGCCGCGGGATCGTCCTGAACGAGCCAAGCGTCGTCGCGCTCAATACCAACAACGGGCAGATCGTCGCCGTCGGCGTCGAGGCGAAACGCATGATCGGCCGCACCCCGGGGAACATCGTGGCGGTGCGGCCGCTCAAGGACGGCGTGATCGCGGACTTCGACGTCACCGAGCGGATGCTGCGGTACTTCATCCAGAAGGTCCACAAGCGCGCTCGGATGGCTAAGCCCCGCATCGTGGTCGCGGTGCCCAGCGGCATCACCGGCGTCGAGCAGTCGGCCGTCAAGGAGGCCGGCCACCAGGCCGGCGCCCGGCGGGTCTACATCATCGAGGAGCCGATGGCCGCCGCGATCGGGGCGGGCCTGCCGGTCAACGAGCCGACCGGCAACATGGTCGTCGACATCGGCGGCGGCACCACCGAGGTCGCTGTCATCAGCCTCGGCGGCATCGTCACCAGCCAGTCGATACGGATCGGCGGCGACGAGCTGGACCAGGCGATCATCACCTTCGGCAAGAAGGAGCACTCGCTGATGCTCGGCGAGCGCACCGCCGAGGAGATCAAGGTCGCGCTCGGCTCCGCCTTCCCCAGCGCCGAGGAGCCGAACGCCGAGA
This sequence comes from Streptosporangiaceae bacterium, assembly GCA_025934375.1. Lineage (GTDB taxonomy): Bacteria > Actinomycetota > Actinomycetes > Streptosporangiales > Streptosporangiaceae > Trebonia. The sequence continues at coordinate 36,573 of JAICYD010000012.1, forward strand.
TCAGGGGCCGTGACCTCGTCTCCGGCCTGCCCAAGACCGTCGTCATCTCCGCCGCCGAGGTCAGGCGGGCGATCGAGGAGCCGGTCAACCTGATCATCGACGCGGTCAAGTCGACCCTCGACAAGTGCCCGCCCGAGCTGGCCGGCGACGTGATGGACCGCGGCATCGCCCTCACCGGCGGCGGCGCGCTCCTGCGCGGCCTGGACCATCGCATCCGCGAGGAGACAGGCATGCCGGTGCACATCGCCGACAGCCCGCTCGATTCAGTCGTCCTCGGCACTGGCAAGTGCGTGGAGGACTTCGAGACCCTGCGCCAGGTACTGGTCCCCGACCACCGGCGCTGAGCACGCAAGCAACACAAAATACCGCTTGGGGGAGCGGGGCCGTGGGAGAGACGGAGCTAGCTCGTGCATGAAAACCGGCGGACACGCCTTGCTCTCGCCGTGCTGCTGGTCGCGGCTATCGCACTGATCACGCTCAGTTATCGCAGCGGCGGCACCTCCGGCGCCAACGGCGCTGGCAACTCGCTGTTCGGCCCGGTCGAGAACGCCGCGGGGTACGTCACCCGCCCCATCGAGGGGTTCTTCCACGCGATCGGCCACGACGACGCCACCGAGATCGCGAACCTGCAAACGCAAAACGACCAGCTCCGCGCCCAGCTCAGCAGGCTCCAGCTCTCGCAGTCCGACGCGCGGCAGCTCAACAAGCTGCTTCAGCTGGACGCGCGCGGCGGCTACAAGATCGTCGCCGCCAGCGTGATCGCGGCCGGCGGCAGCTACTCCGACACCGTCACCATCGACGCCGGGTCCAAGGACGGGATACAGGCCGACGAAACCGTCCTCAACGGCAATGGCCTGGTCGGCACCGTCACCAGCGTCGGCCCCACCACGTCGACCGTCCTGCTCGCCTCCGACGCGTCGGCGACGGTCGGCGTCAGGCTGGCCGGCACCAACACCATAGGCGCGATCACCGGGGCCGGAACCACGATGGCGGGCAGCGACACGCTCCGCCTGCGGCTCTTCAGTGCCAGCGCCACCCTCCAGCCCGGCGACGCCCTGGTCACCTTCGGGTCCGTGGGCGGCCGCCCCTACGTCGCCGGGGTCCCCGTCGGCACCGTCACCTCCATCACCAGCCAGCCCGGATCGCTCACGCAGACCGCCCTGGTCACCCCGTTCGCGGACTTCTCCGGCCTCGGCGTGGTGGGCGTGGTCATCGCGGTGCCGCGCGCCGACCCGCGCGACTCGGTGCTGGGCGGGCACTGACGATGCGGATACTGCGCCGCGCGCTCGTCCCCCCTGCGTTCCTGATTCTCGCCGTCCTCGCGCAGGTCACGCTCGTCAACCGGCTGCCCCTGCCCGGCGACGCCGCCCCCGACCTGGTGCTCCTCGTGGTGGCCGCGCTCGCGGTGACCGGCGGCCCGGTGCCGGGCATGCTGGCCGGGTTCGTCGGCGGCCTCGCGCTGGACCTCGCGCCCCCGGTCAGCAACCTCGCGGGCGAGACCGCCTTCGTGTTCTGCGCCGCCGGATACGCCTGCGGCGCGCTCGCCCTGCAACTGTCTCGCGTCGGGCCCGAGGGAAAGCGCGGCACCCCGGACACCCGCGATCCCGGCCTCCCGGTCCTCGCGTCCCTGCCGGTCATGGTGGCCGGCGTCGGCCTCGCCGAGGCGCTGCGGGGCGGCCTGGGCCTGATGCTCAGCGACCCGCGGATGACCGGCCCCGCGATCGCCCACGTGCTGCCGTCCGCGGTCATTTACGACGTCCTGTTCAGCCCGCTCGTCTTGTGGCTGGTCGGTGCGGCCCTGGGCGCGGCCGAGCCGGCCAGCGCCGTGCTCGGCGCCAGCGAGCCCCGGCAGGCCCCGCCTGGCCGCGCCGTCGTCCGCGCGGCCGGCGCGGGCGGCGCGATCCTGGCCGGCCGGGCCACGGCGGTGCCGCGCCTGTCCTTCGCCGACACCCGCCCGGCCCCGCTGCGCGCCCCCGTCCCGGCGTCCCCCAAGCTAAGGCTCGCAGCCCAGTCCAGCCCGTCCCTATCCCCAACGGATCGCCGCGTACCCGCTAGCTCTCACCTTCCACGGGGCGCCGGGTGGTTGCAGGGGAGTGGCGGCGGCTGGCGGAATGCCAGCCCCGGGCCGGTGAGCCGGCCAGTCCGGGTAGCCTTCGGCTCGCCAAGCCGTGACGGCTCCGTCGGGGGCAGTGTCCTCGGAAACAGGGTCCTCGGAAACAGGGTCCTCGGAAACAGGGTCCTCGGAAACAGGGTCCTGGGCAACGGGCTGCTGGACGGAGTGGGCGGGGGGTTCAGCGGCAGTGTCTTCAGGGGCAGCGGCTTCAGCGGTGCGCTCGGCCCCTCCCTGTTCGCGGGTCCCGGCAGCCGCAAGCCGCGCCGCGACTGGCTGCGCGCAGGCGGAAGGAGTTCCGTCGGCCCGCTCACCTCAGGCGGGGCCGGCGTCCGGCTGCTGACGAGGCGGCCCCACGGCGTTTTGCGCGCCCCCGGCAAGGGCTGGCTTCAGCCGGATAAGCAACCCAGGCGGAATAGCCCGGGCCTCGCGTCCGCCTCTCCCCGCGAGGGGTGGATACGGGCCCGCCGGGCAGGCGCCCCCGCTCGCTGGGGGAAATCTGCCTCGTGGTCTTCCGGAAGCCCGGGGCACCGCTCATCCCCGGGCAAGGGCTGGATCCGCCCCGCCAAGCCGGTTGCCCCCGCGCGGCGCAAGTCGCCGGGGCGCGGGTGGCTGGAGCGCAAGCCGGCCCGCATCATGTGGCAGCCCAAGACGCCGGGGCGGGGCTGGCTAGGACGCGGGTCAGCGCTGCGCCGCGGGTCCGGGCGGTGGCGCTCCGGCTCGCGGGTCCACGGCACGGGGGCCAAGCCCTTCGGGTCGAGCAGGACGCGGATAGGAGGACGCCGATGATCCCGGTCTCGCGCCGGCGGCTGGTCGTGCTCTACATGATCGTGGCCGTGATGCTGGCCACCCTTGGCGGGCGGCTGTGGTACCTGCAAGTGATGAACGGGACCTCGTTCAAGACGCTCGCGATGGCCAACCAGACGCGGTCCGTCGTGGTCCCCGCCGTCCGCGGCCAGATCGTCGACGACACCGGCCGCAAGCTGGTGACGAACCAGACGTCGCTGGTCGTCTCGGTGAACATGATGGACTTGTCCAAGCAGCCGGCCGGCGGCCGGGCGGTGCTGCACCGGCTCGCCCGGCTGCTCGGCATGTCCTACAACCTGCTGGCCGCCAAGTCCCGGCTGTGCGTCCGGGGCGTCAGGCCGCCCTGCTGGGCCGGGTCGCCCTACCAGCCGATCCCACTCGCCCAGAAGGTCAGCGACCAGGTGGCGCTGCAGATCATGGAGCAGCCCGCCGACTACCCCGGCGTCACCGCGCAGGTCCAGCCGGTCGTGCAGTATCCCGCACCCGCCGGGGCCAACCCGGCGCAGGTGCTCGGCTACCTGCAGCCGATCACCCCCGAGGAGATCAAGCAGCGCCACCTCGTGGTCACCGGGTTCTCCGGGGTCGACCTGGTCGGGCAGGCCGGGCTGGAGGCCCAGTACGACCCAGCCCTGCGCGGTACCCCGGGGCGGGACACGGTGTCGGTCAACGCCGGGGGCAACGTGACCGGCACCATCTCCTCGGTCGCGCCGAAGACCGGCGATGAGCTGGTTACCAGCCTGGACGCCAACGTGCAGGCCGTGGCCCAGAACGCGCTATCGGCGGCGATCACCAAGGCGCGGGCCGCCGGGCACAACGTCAACCAGGGCGCGGCGGTCGTGGAGACGACGGACGGCCGGATCGTGGCAATGGCCAGCCTGCCGTCCTACAACCCGGACATCTGGACCGACGGCATCTCCGACCGGGAGTTCAAGTACCTGTTCGGCACGTCCTCCGGCGAGCCGGTCATCAACCGGGATGTCCAGGGCCAGTACGCGCCCGGATCGACGTTCAAGATCGTCTCGACCGCCGCGGCGGTCGCGAACGGCTACAGCCTCAACGGGCTGTATGACTGCCCGGCGGCGTTCTCCATCAACGGGCACTCCTACGCCAACGACGGCCAGCCGAGCATCGGCAGCATCACCTTCCACGACGCGCTGGTCCAGTCCTGCGACACCGTCTACTACGAGCTGGGCTACCGGATGTGGCAGCGTGACAACGTGCCCGCTGACTTCCGGGCCGATCCCAAGGCCCCCGTGCAGACCATGCAGAAGCAGGAGCTGGCCTGGGGGTTCGGCAAGCCGACCGGCGTTGACCTGCCGGCCGAGTCGACCGGGACGATCCCGACCCGGCAGTGGCTGTACTGGCTGTGGAAGGATAACGCGCACACCGGGCAGAACTGGTGCAAGTACGGCAAGGCCAACGGCTCCTATGTCGAGCAGATCGAGTACCAGGACTGCCAGAGCGGCTACACCTGGGAGCCGGGCCAGGCGGCCATCGCCGCGATCGGGCAGGGGTACATCACCGTGACTCCGCTGCAGCTCGCCAACGCCTACGCGGCGCTGGCCAACGGCGGGACGCTGTACAGCCCGCGGATCGGGAAGGCGCTGGTCTCGCCGTCGGGGCACGTCGACCAGCTGATCAACCCGCCGGTGATCGCGCACGTCCCGGCGTCGAAGCGCACCTTGTCCTACATACGGGACGCGCTGGCCGACGTGGTGACGTCCGGGACCGCGGCCGGGGCGTTCGCCGGGTTCCCGCTGAACAAGGTGTGCGTGGCCGGCAAGACCGGTACCGCGCAGTCGTTCGGCAACAACGCGACATCGGTGTTCGCCTCGTTCGCGCCCTGCCAGCACCCGAAGTACGTGGTCCTGGTGATGCTACCCGGCGCCGGGTACGGCGCGGCGGGCGCCGCCCCGGCGGTCCGGCAGATCTGGGACGGGATCTTCGGCCTGGAGGGCAAGAAGGCCGCGCTGCCCGGCGGCCAGTCCCCCGCTCGCCTCCCGGCGGTGACCCCGTGACCGGGATGGTCGTCGGCCGGTACCGGCCGACGCGGTCGGCGATCGTCATGCGGGTGGTCGCCAAGAAGGGCCTGCGGCAGCTCGACTGGCTGCTGATCGTGGTAGCGATCGCGCTGACCGTGATCGGGACGCTGCTCATCTGGTCGGCGACAGCGCCGGCGCTGGAGCAGGCCGGCCTCGACCCGCGCATGTACCTGAAGAAGCAGGTGCTGAACGCGTTCATCGGCGTGGTCTTGATGTTCATCACCGCGTGCATTGACTACCGGCGCTACCGGGCCGCCACGCCGTTGCTGTACGTGCTGTCGCTGCTGTTGCTGCTGGCGGTGCTCACCCCGGCCGGGACGACGGTCAACGGCGCCAAGGCGTGGATCGCGCTGCCCGGCGGCTTCCAGGTCGAGCCGTCGGAGTTCGCCAAGCTGGCGGTCGTCTTGACCACCGCGCTGATGTTGTCCTACCGGCGCGGGGTCGGCCGCTCCGGTCCCGAGCGGCCAGGCATCGGGAGGGCGGCGCTGGCCGCCCTGGCCGCGGTGCCGCTGATGGCGCTGGTGGCCACCGAGCCGGCGCTAGGCGTCACCCTCGTGCTGGTCTTCGTCTTGGCCGGGATGGTGGTGGTGTCCGGGCTGCGCTGGTACTGGCTGGCCGGGCTGGTCTGCGCGGTGGCGATCGGCATCTACGCCATCGCTGACCTGCACCTGATGAAGGGCTACCAGGCGTCCCGGCTGACGGCGTTCCTGCACCCGCAGCATGACCTGACCGGGGCCGGCTACAACCTGCTGCAGGCCAAGACCGCGGTGGGGTCGGGCGGGATGTTCGGCGTGGGGTTGTTCCACGGGACGTTCACCGGCAACAACTTCGTCCCCTCGCAGCAGACCGACTTCATCTTCACCGTGGCCGGCGAGGAGCTCGGCTTCGCCGGGTGCGCCGCCATCATCGGCCTGCTGGCGATCTTGATCATCCGGGCGATCCGGGTGGCGACGGTCGCCGATGACCTCTTCGGGATGCTGGTCGCGTCGGGCGTTGCCGTGTGGTTCACGTTCCAGTCGTTCGTCAACATCGGCATGACGATCGGGCTGATGCCGATCACCGGCCTGCCGCTGCCGTTCGTCTCCTACGGCGGCTCGGCGATATTCGCCGACATGATCGCGATCGGCCTCCTGCAAAGCGTGCGCAGGCACCACTCGGTGTTCCTGTGATCAGCCCGGCGCTCAACTCCAAGTAACCTGATTAAATGCCCGTCGAGTCCGTCTACCCTCAGCTTGAGTTCCTGCTCCCGCTGGTCCGCAAGCCGGTCCAGTACGTTGGCGGTGAGGTCAACTCCGTCGTCAAGGACTGGGATGCCACTGATGTCCGCTGGGCGCTGCATTACCCGGACGCCTACGAGGTCGGGTTGCCCAACCAGGGACTCGCGATCCTCTACGAAGTGCTGAACGAGCAGGACGGCGTGCTCGCCGAGCGGACCTACAGCGTGTGGCCCGACCTTGAGGCGCTGATGCGCTCGGCCGGGGTGCCGCAGTTCACGGTGGACTCCCACCGGCCAGTGGGCGCGTTCGACCTGCTCGGCGTGAGCTTCTCGACCGAGCTCGGCTACACGAACCTGCTCACGACGCTGGACCTGGCCGGCATTCCGCTGTGGTCCGCCGAGCGGACGATGGTGCATCCGGTGGTCATCGGCGGCGGGCACGCGGCGTTCAACCCCGAGCCGCTGGCGGACTTCCTCGACGCGGTCGTGCTGGGAGACGGCGAGGAGGCGGTGCTGCTGGTCACGTCGCTGGTGCGGGCGTGGAAGCGGGACGGGTGCCCCGGCGGGCGGGACGGGCTGCTGGAATCGCTGGCCGCGACCGGCGTGGTGTACGTGCCGCGGTTCTATGACGTGTCGTACCTGCCGGACGGCCGGATCGGCGCCGTGGCGCCGAACCGTCCCGGCGTGCCCCGCTCGGTCAGCAAGCACACGCTGCTGGACCTGGACGCCTGGCCGTACCCGAAGGCGCCGGTAGTGCCGGTGGCCGAGACGGTGCACGAGCGCTTCAGCGTGGAGATCTTCCGTGGCTGCACCCGGGGCTGCCGGTTCTGCCAGGCGGGGATGATCACCCGGCCGGTCCGCGAGCGGTCCATCGCCACCGTGGGCTCGATGGTGGCCGCCGGGGTCGCCGCGACCGGGTTCTCCGAGGTGGGATTGCTCTCGTTGTCCAGCGCCGACCACAGCGAGATCAACGAGATCGCGGTCGACCTGGCCGACTGCTACGAGGGCACCAACACCGGGCTGTCCCTGCCCTCGACGCGGGTTGACGCGTTCAACGTGACGCTGGCCGACGAGTTGTCCCGCAACGGGCGGCGGTCGGGGCTGACGTTCGCGCCGGAGGGCGGCTCGGAGCGGATGCGCAAGGTCATCAACAAGATGGTGACCGAGGATGACCTGATCCGCACCGTGACGACCGCGTACTCCTCCGGCTGGCGGCAGGTCAAGCTGTACTTCATGTGCGGGCTGCCGACGGAGGCCGACGAGGACGTGCTCGCGATCGCCCGGCTCGCCGGGCGGGTCATCGAGTCGGGGCGCTCGGCGACCGGCCGCCGGGACATCCGGTGCACGGTGTCCATCGGGGGGTTCGTGCCCAAGCCGCACACGCCCTTCCAGTGGGCGGCGCAGTGCGCGCCCGAGGTGGTGGACGCCCGGCTGAACGCGCTCGGCGGCGCGCTGCGCGCCGACCGGGCGTATGGCAAGTCGATCGGGTACCGGTATCACGAGGGTGAGCCATCGCTGGTCGAGGGCCTGCTGTCGCGCGGTGACCGCCGCGTCGGCGCGATCATCTTGGCGGCGTGGCGTGACGGGGCGCGCTTCGACGGGTGGAGCGAGTACTTCTCGTTCGCCCGCTGGACAAGCGCCTGCGATGTGGCGCTGGCCGACTGGCCAGTGGACCTGGCTTGGTACACTACGCGAAAGCGTGACTACGGCGAGGTATTGCCATGGGACCACCTGGACTCGGGGCTGGACCGTGACTGGCTCTGGCAGGACTGGCAGTCGGCGATCACCCCCGATGGGGCGGGCGAAGTCGAGGACTGCCGCTGGACCCCTTGCTACGAGTGTGGCGTGTGCTCCGCAATGGGTACAGAGATACAAACGGGGCCAACCGGAGAACGCATTAACCCGGCCGGGGGGCTCCGGGGGGTTGTCCCTCCCGGGGGACACCGCATGTTGCCGGTGCTGTCAGTGAACGGGAGATAGGTGTGGCGAAGCCAAGGCCCGCGGGGGGTCCGGGGGATCGCCCACCCGGGAAACCGCAGCCGCCACAGGCTGCGCCTCCCGTTCAGCAGCTAGTGGTCCGGTATGCTAAGCGGGGAAAAATGCGTTTTGCTAGCCACCTGGATGTGGCGCGAGCCTTCGAGCGAGGAGTGCGGCGGGCAGGGTTGCCCATCGCCTACTCGTCCGGGTTCAATCCGCATCCGAAGATCTCCTACGCGGGAGGCGCACCGACCGGAGTCGCCAGCGAGGCTGAGTACCTCAGCCTCGGGCTGAGCAGCCGGAGCGACGCGGAAGCGGTGCGGGAGCAGCTGAACGCAGCGCTGCCGGATGGGATAGAAGTGATCGACGTCACTGAGCATGAGGGCGGGCTGCCGACCAGCCAGCTCACAGCGTCTGAGTGGCTAGTGACCCTTCCGGGCTTGCCGCCGCAGGCGGTAGCCCCGGCAGTAGAAGCGTTCCTTGCCCTTGAGCACGCCCCGGTGGAGCGGCTCACTAGCAAGGGCTTGCGGCGCATGGACGCCCGGACAGCCGTCGTCTCGATCGATGTTGACGATGACGCGGCCCGGTCCCGGGCAACCGCGCTGCGGATGATCGTAAAGCACGTCGTCCCCGCGGTCCGCCCGGACGACGTGCTTACCGCGCTACGCGAATTTTCAGGCCTGGCCCAGGATGCCTCACCGCTCATGACGCGGCTGGCTCAGGGGTTTATCAGCGAATCCGGGGTGGCCATGCCATGACCACCCCCGAGACAAGGAATCCAACCAAGCCTGGGTGCCGTGCGAACGGCCCCGTGCGTGCCCGCTTCCCGCACGGCAGCCGTCCTCGCGGCCCAGGCGATCGAACACTACGAGCTTCCGCGCGGCGCGCGCGACGCTGGTTGTGCGAGCAGGGCGGCTTTGCCCGCAGATCGCACAGCGTTGCCGCGCCCGGAAGCCTGACTGGAGATTGCCCGAATGCTCGACAGCGAGCTGACCAACAACGGAACTGATGACAACGACGGCGCTGAGCACGGAGGAAATGGCACAGCCAGCAGCGGCGGGGCGGTAGGCCGCCAGGCGGAGCCTGCGGCGATGCCGGCCGCGGTTCCCGCTGTGTTGTTCCAGGCCCCCCAGGTGCTGTTCCAGGCGCCGCAGGCCGCACCCGCCTATGGCGGGGGACGGACCGGCACCGCCTCTGGCGGTAGTGGTACCGCCTCTGGCGGCAGCGGTACCGCCTCCGGCGCGAGCTCCTCCGGCAACGGATCGGGTGCCGCCGACGCGGATGACGAGGACGCCGAGCCCGCGCCCCCGGCATCCCGGACGCCGGCCCGCCGGCCCGCCCGGGGCACCCGGGGCGGCCGCAGCACCACCCGGGACCGCGTGACCGAGCCCCCGGCCGATGAGGACACTGGCGCCGCAGCGGACGCCGGCGGCGAGGCGACCCCGGCCTCGGATGCTGGCGCCGACGACGCTGATGAGGGCCCTGGCCGCCGCCGTCGCCGCCGCAACACCCGCACCCGCACCCGTGCGGAGGCGAGCAGCCCCGCCGACCAGGCCGAGGCCGAGGCGACTGAGGCCGACCCGGCGGACGCCGACGACGCGCTGGCCGACGACGGCGACGAGGCGGGCCTGGACGGGAGCGCCACCAGCCGCAGGCGGCGGCGCAAGCGGCGCCGCGGATCGGCCGATGCTGACGTCCCCGCGCCGGACGACCCGCCGGACACCGTCGTGCACGTGCGCGAGGCGCACAACCCGGCCGATGACGTCCGCGCGATCAAGGGATCCACCCGGCTGGAGGCCAAGAAGCAGCGGCGCCGCGAGGGCCGCGAGTCCGGCCGCCGCCGGCCGCCGGTTGTCACCGAGTCGGAATTCCTGGCCCGCCGGGAGTCCGTCGAGCGGACCATGGTGGTCCGCCAGCGCGGCGAGCGCACCCAGATCGCGGTGCTGGAGGACGGCGTCCTCGTCGAGCACTACGTGAACCGGACCACGCACCAGTCCTACGTGGGCAACGTGTACCTGGGCAAGGTGCAGAACGTGCTGCCGTCGATGGAGGCGGCGTTCGTCGACATCGGCAAGGGCCGCAACGCGGTGCTGTACGCGGGCGAAGTCAACTTCGACGCCAGCGGCCTGGAAGGGCAGCCCAAGCGGATCGAATCGGCGCTCAAGCCCGGCCAGGCGGTGATCGTGCAGGTCACCAAGGACCCCGTCGGCCACAAGGGCGCCCGGCTGACCAGCCAGGTCAGCCTGCCGGGCCGCTACCTGGTGTACGTCCCCGGCGCGTCGATGACCGGCATCAGCCGCAAGCTGCCCGACACCGAGCGCAACCGGCTCAAGCACATCCTGAAGAAGGTGACGCCGGACAACGCCGGGGTCATCGTCCGCACCGCCGCCGAGGGCGCGGCCGAGGCCGAGCTCGAGCGCGACGTGACGCGGCTGGCGGCGCAATGGGAGAGCATCGAGAAGAAGGCCAAGACCGCCACGGCGCCGGCCCTGCTCCACGGTGAGCCCGACCTGACCATCCGCGTCGTGCGCGATGTGTTCAACGAGGACTTCAGCCAGCTGGTCGTCTCCGGCGACATCGGCTGGGAGGTTATCGACGAGTACGTCAAGTACGTCGCGCCGCACCTCGCGGAGCGGCTGCTCCGGTGGGGACCGGAGGCGGAGGCCGCCGAGAAGGGGCTGCCCGTCCCCGCCGGCGATGACGTGTTCGCCGCTTACCGGATCGACGAGCAGCTCACCAAGGCGCTGGAGCGGAAGGTATGGCTGCCCAGCGGCGGCTCGCTCATCATCGACCGCACGGAGGCGATGACGGTCGTCGACGTCAACACCGGCAAGTTCACCGGCCAGGGCGGCAACCTGGAGGAGACCGTCACCCGCAACAACCTGGAGGCGGCCGAGGAGATCGTCCGGCAACTCCGGCTGCGCGACGTCGGTGGCATCGTTGTCATCGACTTCATCGACATGGTCTTGGAATCTAACCGGGAGCTGGTCTTGCGCCGGCTGCTGGAGTGCCTGGCCAGGGACCGGACCAAGCACCAGGTCGCCGAGGTAACCTCGCTGGGCCTGGTTCAGATGACCCGCAAGCGGGTCGGCGCGGGCCTGCTCGAGGCGTTCTCCGAGGTCTGTGACTGCTGCAACGGCCGTGGCGTGGTCGTGCACCTCGACCCGGCCGAGCCGGGCCAGCATTCCTCCCGTCGCGGCGGCGGGGCCGACCGAGGCGGGGCCGAGCACGAGGGCCACCCCCGTAGCCGCCCGGGCAACGGGCACGCCCCTGCGGGCAGCGGTACCGCCTCTGGCGTCAGCGGTACTGGCTCTGGCGGCAGCGGTACCGCCTCTGGCGGCGGTGCTGCCCACGGCGGCCAGTCCGGCACCTCCGAGTCCGGGGGGGAAGGCGCCGCGATGCAGTCGGGCCAGGGCGGACGGCGCAACCGGCGAGACCGCAACCGGCACGGCAGCCCGGCGGCCGTCGCGTCCGCCACGATCGCCCAGGCGATCGCCGGCGTGGCATCCGCGACACTGTCCGCCAGCGCCGACGTTGACTCCGCCGAGTCGACGGCGGTCATCGATCCCGTGGACTACGCGGAGCCGGCCGAGACCAGCGGTTTCGCCGGCAGTGGTTCGGGAGGCAGTGCTTCGGGAGGCACGGCGCCCGCGCCCGAGGCACCCGTCGCTGACGTGCCGCCTGCCGCGCCGGGTCGCCGGACCCGGGCCGGGTCGGCCATGGCCCGCCGCATCGCCACCTCCGACGAGCCCGGTGCCGTCGTCGTCGTCCCGGCCGGCGCGGTCGCCGGCCCCGAGCCGGCCGCCCAGGCCGCGCCGGTCGCGGGTACCGAGGTGGTGGCTGACGCTGACCCCGCCGTCGAGGTGAAGTCGACGCAGGTGGAACCGCTCGTTGAGGCAAAGCCGGTTGAGGTGCCCGAGCCCGAGCCGGTGGCCGAGGCGGTGGCCGAGGCCGAGGCGGCCGCTCAAGCAGAGCCTGTCGCGGCCGAGCCGGAGGCTGAGTCGGTGGCCGAGGCCGAGGCAGTCGTTACCGAGCCTGTCGCCGACGCCGAGGCCCCCGCTGCCCCAGGGGCAGCTGAGGCACCCGAGCGGCAAGAGCGCCCGGCCGGCGGCGCCGGCTTCCTCTTCGAGGGCTAGGGTCGCAACGGGCAACGGTCAGAGCCACTCGCGGACCTGGTAAGCTATGCGCTAGCGACCCGAGGCCGTCAGCTGGCTCCGCTGGTCGCTTCATGCGCGTAAGATGGCCCGTCGGTTCCTGGCGGGCCAGGTGGATGGCGAGCTCGCCGCGCCCGCGATGGTCGATCGTCGAAGGTCGAAGCCGTCGAAGGTCAAACCGGGGCATAGGGCACGCATAAGGGAGAAGAGAGTTCTCGGGTGTACGCGATTGTGCGCTGCGGCGGCAGGCAGGAAAAGGTCGCCCTCGATGACGTGCTCACCGTCGACAAGCTGGCGGAAGCCGAGGAGGGCGCGACCATCACGCTGCCTGCGCTCCTCGTGGTGGACGGCGAGACGGTCATCACCGATGCGAGCGGCTACACGGTGACCGCCGAGGTCGTCGGCGAGGCGGCCGGGCCGAAGATCAACATGATCCACTACAAGAACAAGAGCGGCTACAAGCGTCGTCAGGGCCACCGGCAGAAGTACACGCAGGTGCGGGTAACCGGGATCGAGAAGGCGTAGCGGAAATGGCACACAAGAAGGGCGCGTCGTCCAGCCGTAACGGCCGTGACTCCAACGCGCAGCGACTCGGCGTCAAGCGGTACGGCGGCCAGGCGGTCAACGCCGGCGAGATCATCGTCCGCCAGCGCGGGACCCACTTCCACCCCGGCGACGGCGTCGGCCGTGGTGGTGACGACACACTGTTCGCGCTGGTCACCGGGGCCGTCAAGTTCGGCACTGTCCGTGGCCGCCGTGCGGTGAGCATCGTTCCCGGCGCGGGCCCGTCCTAGACGGTCCAGCTCAGGGAACGCGATACGCAGGCGTTGAAGGCGGGCCGGGTCACCCGGTCCGCCTTCAGTCATGCTTAGAGGGGATACACGTCATGGCGGAGTTCGCTGACCAGGCGGCGCTGCGGGTGCAGGCCGGCGATGGAGGAGACGGCTGCGCCTCGGTTCACCGTGAGAAGTTCAAGCCGCTCGGCGGCCCCGACGGAGGCAACGGCGGGCGCGGCGGCGACGTGATCCTCGAGGTTGACGCCTCGGCATCGACACTGCTGGACTTCCACCGCCGCCCAGTGCGCAAGGCGGGCAACGGCAAGCAAGGATCCGGCTCCAACCGCAGCGGCGCCGACGGCGGCGACCTCGTCGTCAAGGTTCCCAACGGCACGGTCGTCCTTGACCGGCACGGGAAGATCCTCGCCGACCTGATGGGGATCGGCACCCGGTTCGTGGCTGCCGCGGGCGGCAAGGGCGGCCTCGGTAACGCCGCGCTGGCCTCGCCCAGGCGCAAGGCCCCGGGGTTCGCGCTCAGGGGCGAGCCGGGTGAATCGCGAGAGCTTACGCTGGAGCTGAAGACGGTGGCCGACATCGGGCTGGTCGGCTTCCCCAACGCCGGCAAGTCCTCGCTGATCGCGGCCATGTCCGCCGCCCGGCCGAAGATCGCGGACTACCCGTTCACCACCCTCATCCCCAACCTCGGCGTGGTCGAGGCGGGCGACGTCCAGTTCGTCGTCGCCGACGTGCCGGGCCTCATCCCTGGCGCCAGCCAGGGAAAGGGGCTGGGCCATGACTTCCTCCGCCATGTCGAGCGCTGCTCCGCGCTCGTGCACGTGCTGGACTGCGCCACGATGGAGCCGGGCCGCGACCCGATCTCCGACCTTGACGCGATCGAAGCGGAACTGGCCGCCTACGAGGAACTGACCGCCACCGGCACCCTGGTCACCGCCACCGGCGCCAACGCGGGCAGCGGCTTTGTCCCGCTCTCGCGGCGGCCCAAGCTCGTCGTGCTCAACAAGGTCGACGTTCCGGAAGGCCGCGAGCTGGCTGAGCTCGTCCGGCCCGAGATCGAGGCCCGCGGGCTGGCCGTCTACGAGATTTCCGCCGCGACCACCGAGGGGCTGCGCGAGCTCGGCTTCGCGATGGCCGGGCTGGTCACCCAAGCCCGGGCGGAACAGCCCGAGCCGGAGCCGGCCCGCGTCATCATCCGCCCGGCGGCGGTCAGCGGCCCGGAGTTCGAGGTGGTGCGCACCCCGGAGGGCGCCTACTTCATCCGCGGCGACAAGCCCCGGCGCTGGGTGCGGCAGACCGACTTCACCAACGAGGAGGCGGTCGGCTACCTGGCCGACCGGCTGGCCCGCCTCGGCGTGGAGGAAGCCCTGGCCAAGGCGGGTGCCACGCCAGATGATGATGTCCTCATCGGCGACGAGGACGACGCCGTCGTCTTCGACTGGGACCCCACCCTGGAGACCGGGCAGGGGCATACGCCCGGCCCGCGCGGCACCGACGCCCGGCTGCAGAACTGGTAAGAGAGCCGAACTTTCAGGGGAGCCGATGAGCGAGGCCGCGGCCCGGCGGGACGCCTGCGCCACGGGGCCGGAGGATGGCGCCCGGCGGGAGGACATCGCCGGCGCGCCCCGGGTCGTCGTCAAGGTCGGGTCGTCCTCGCTCACGCGCCGCGGCGGCGCGATCGACGACGAGCGCATCGCGGCACTCGTCAGCGCGATCGCCGCCCGCGTCGCCGCCGGCGGCCAGGTGCTCCTGGTGTCCTCGGGGGCGATCGCGGCCGGGCTGGCGCCGCTCGGCCTGCCCCGGCGGCCACGGGACCTGGCCACCCAGCAGGCGGCGGCCAGCGTCGGGCAGGGGCTGCTGATCGCCCGGTACACGGCCGCCTTCGCGCTGCACGGACTGGGCACCGGGCAGGTGCTGCTCACCGCCGATGACCTGATGCGGCGTGGCCACTACCGCAACGCCCAGCGCACCCTGGACCGGCTCCTGGAGCTGGGAATGGTCCCGGTGATCAACGAGAACGACACGGTGGCCACCGACGAGATCCGGTTCGGCGACAACGACCGGCTCGCGGCGCTGGTCGCCCACGTCACCCGGGCGGACGCGCTGATCTTGCTGTCCGACGTGGACGGCCTCTACGACGGCGACCCGCGTAAGGGGGGCGCCCGCAAGATCACCGAGGTGCACGGCCTGGCCGACCTGGCGGGGATCAAGGCAGGCCGCGTCGGTGCCAGCGGCATCGGGACCGGTGGCATGGCCACCAAGGTCGACTCGGCGGCGATCGCGACCCAGGCGGGCATCCCCACCGTGCTGGCCGCCGCCCGGTGGGCGGCGCAGGCGCTGGCCGGGGAGCCGACCGGGACGTACTTCGCGCCGACCGGGCAGCGGCCGTCGACCCGGCTGCTGTGGCTCGCGCACGCCGCCGTTGCTCGCGGCACGCTGATGCTCGACACGGGGGCGGTGGCGGCCGTGGTCCAGCGCCGCGCGTCCCTGCTGCCGGCCGGCATCACCGGGGTCGCGGGCACCTTCGAGGCCGGCGACCCGGTCAACTTGTCCGGTGAGGACGGCACGGTCGTCGCCCGTGGCCTGGTCAGCTACGACGCCACCGAGATCCCCGGCCTGATGGGCCGCTCCACCAGGTGGCTGGCCAGCCGCATGGGCCCGGAGTACGAGCGCGAGGTAGTCCACCGCGACGACCTCGTCATTTTGGCTGGCTGACCCCGCAAACGCCGATCGCGCCAGCCGCCCGCTGGGGCGGCCGGCGCGATCGAGGCGCCTGGGGATGCCTAGTTGTTGTCGCCAGAACCCGAGCCGGTGTTGCGGTTGTTGCCGCCGAGGCGGTCGAACAGGCCGCCCACGGTCCGCGCGCCGGTCTCAGCGACGCCGCGCAGGATGCCCGCCAGCGGGTCCTCGGAGCGGTTCCAGGTGTCCTGGTAGGACTTGGCGGCGTTGCGCACCTCGTCGGTGAACTTCGCGTCACGGTCGTTGTCCCGGCGCGGGTAGTCCCCGCCGAGGATCCGGTCGTACTCACCGTTGGTGGCCCAGCGGTCGAGCTCCCCGAACCGGACGACCGCGTGCGGGTGCGTGGTGCCCTGCAACTGCAGCAGCTTCAGGATGCTGTCGCGCAGGTCCGGCACCGCGTCGTACTCGTGAGCCTGCTCGCGGAACGCGTCCGGGTTCAGCTCGGACAGGTGCGGGCCACCCGCCAGCTTCATCAGCGCACGGCGCCCGGCGTCCACGTCCTGGCAGGCCAGCAGGCCAGCCCGGTCACACGACAGCTCGGACTTGCGGAACCACTCCTCAAGACCCCAGATGATGGCGCGCAGCCCGAGGAAGCCAATGGGCATCCACGCGATCCGCGCGGCGAGGTTGATGAGGATCAGCAGCATCGTGCGGTACACCGCGTGCCCGGACAGGATGTGCCCGATCTCGTGGCCGACGACAAACCGCAGTTCCTCCTCGTCGTGCAGGTTCGCCAGCCCCGTCGTGATCACGATGAACGGCTTGTCGCGGCCAATGGCCATCGCGTTCACGATCGGACTCTGCATGACGTAGCACTCGGGCACGTCCGGCAGGTCGAGGATGTAGGCGCCATCCCGGACGAGGGCGTAGATGTGCGGGAACTGGCGCTCGGACACCTTCACGGCGCCGGCGAGGTAGGTGAGGCGCAGCGCGCGCTCGTTGATAAGGCCGAACAGCTTG
This sequence comes from Streptosporangiaceae bacterium, assembly GCA_025934375.1. Classification (GTDB taxonomy): domain Bacteria; phylum Actinomycetota; class Actinomycetes; order Streptosporangiales; family Streptosporangiaceae; genus Trebonia. The sequence continues at coordinate 53,369 of JAICYD010000012.1, forward strand.
CTCAGTAGCACGTCAAAGCCGCTCAGCTTGCGCAGCGCTACCAGCGCTGAGCGGTCCGCGGGATGCTCGTAGGCCCGCGAGCTAATCCCCGTGAGGCGGACACGTGCGCGATCAGGCACAGTCATACTCGCATGGTAGTACCGCGGGAGAGCGCAGGACAGGGTTCAGCGGAAATTCGCGCTATATCTCGACTTTCAATTCGTACGGTGATGGCTAGGAGACAGTCGGTGAATAACCCTCACGGGCGCAGACGGGTCGGGGTGATGGGCGGCACCTTCGACCCGGTCCACCACGGGCACCTTGTCGCCGGCAGCGAGGTGGCCCACATCTTCGGCCTGGACGAGGTGATCTTCGTGCCGACCGGCCAGCCCTGGCAGAAGGAGGGCCGCGCGGTCTCCCCGGCCGAGGACCGGTACCTGATGACGGTGATCGCCACCGCCTCCAACCCCCGGTTCAGCGTCAGCCGGGTCGACATCGACCGCCCCGGGCCTACCTACACGATCGACACGCTCCGCGACCTGCGGGAGGCGAACGGCCCGGACGCCGACCTGTTCTTCATCACCGGCGCCGACGCGCTGGCGAAGATGCTGACCTGGCACGACGTGGACAAGCTGTTCTCGCTGGCCCACTTCATCGGCTGCACCCGGCCCGGGCACCGGCTGACCGGCGCGGGGCTCCCCGAGGGGAAGGTGTCCCTCGTGGAGATCCCCGCGCTGGCCATCTCCTCCAGCGAGTGCCGCAACCGGGTGGCCGCTGGCGAGCCTGTCTGGTACCTCGTCCCCGACGGCGTCGTGCAGTACATCGGAAAGCGAAACCTGTACCGGCGCTAGCACGGGGTTTGTCGGCCGGCCGGGGGTCTGGGGGATTGGTGCGCGTCCCCCGGGAAACACGGTCCCTACTTGATGGAGCCGGCGGTCAGGCCGCCCACTACCCGCCCCTCGATCAGCGCGAACAAGATGAACACCGGGATGGTGGCCACCAGCGACGCGCCGAACAGGTGCTGCCAGTCGACGGTGTACTGCCCGATGAAGGAGTCCAGCCGCACCGTCAGCGGGAAGTCATCGCTGCTGGTGGTCAGGGCCAGCGCGGAGATGAACTCGTTCCACGCCGAGATGAACGTGAAGATCAGCGCGGTCACGATGCCCGGCAGCGCCAGCGGCACGGTCACCCGCATGAGCGCGCCCACGCGGCCGTGCCCGTCGACCATCGCCGCCTCCTCAAGCTCATACGGGATCGACCCGATGTAGGCGTTGAGGATCCAGATGGCGAAGGCGAGGTTGAACCCGGCGTTGACCAGGATCAGCGACCAGACCGGGTTGATGTTCAGCAGCCCGAAGGACAGGAACTCCTTGTAGATGCCCACGATCAGCGCGGTCGGCTGCAGCATCTGGGTGGCCAGCACGAGCAGCAGGAACGCGCCGCGCCCGCGGAACCGGTGCCGGGAGGTGTAGTACGCCGCCGGCAGCGCGACCAGCAGCACCAGCACCGTCGAGCCGCCCGCGATCTCCAGGCTCACCCGCACGCTGGACAAGATCCCGTAGGCGGACCCCCACATGTTCGTGAGGTTCGACCACGCGAAGTGGTGCGGCAGGTAGTCGCGGTCGAACAGCTCGCGCTGCGGCCGCACCGACGTGATCAGCATCTCCAGGTACGGCAGCAGGAACAGCACCGCCACCACGTACGCAACGAGCGTGATGACCGCGGTCTTCACCGAGGGGAGCCGGGCCGGCCCCCGCCGCGCCCGGGCACCGCGCGCGGCCCCGGCGGCCTTCCCGGTGCTCGCGCCGGTCGTCAGGGTCGGTGCCGCCATCTCAGCTCCCCTCCGCACGGTTCCACCCGTTGACCCGCAAGAACACCACGATGATCACCACGACCAGCGCGAAGTTGACGATCGACATCGCGGCCGCCTGCCCCACGAAGGTGCCCTTCAGGTCGTACATGAACACGGTGCTGGTGCTGGTCTCATAGCCGGGGCCGCCGCGCGTCATCTCCCAGATGATCGGGAAGGAGTTGAACACGTTCATCAAGTTGATCACCGTGGCGACGGCGAAGGCCGGGCGAAGCAGCGGCAGCGTGATGTGCCGGTAGGCGTACCAGTGGGACGCGCCGTCCACCCGGGCCGCCTCATACAGCTCCCCGGGGATGGACTGCAGCCCCGCCAGCAGGACGTACGTCGTGAACGGCAGCGAGACGAACACCGCCACGGAGATCATGCACGCCATCGCGATGTCGGGGTTGCCCAGCCAGTCCGGCGAGGAGGCGGTGAACGAGCCGATCAGCCCGATCTCGTGCAGGAACAGGTAGATGACGCCGCTGTCGGTCTTCAGCATCCACCGGAAGATCAGCGCGGTCATCATCACCGACGCCGCCCACGGGGCAATGATCGCCCACCGGGTGAGGCGCCGGCCAGGGAACCGCTGGTTGTACAGCTGGGCCAGGCCGAACGAGATGACCATCGTGATGGCGACCACGGTCGCCACCCAGATGACGGTGCGCACCAGGATGCCCGGCAGGTTCGGGTTGCCGAAGATGGCGGAGAAGTTGCTCCCGCCGGCCGAGCCGATGTCGATGCCCAGCGGCGTGATGTGCCGGAACGAGGTCTGGATCATCGCGACGATCGGCCAGATCACCACGACGGCGATCAGCGCGATGGCCGGGCCGAGCCACAGCAGCGGCCGGAAGCGGGCCAGCTGCCTCCCGGGGGGACGACGACCCCCCGTACCCCCCGCCGCCCCGGCTCGCGCGCGCGGGCCGGGGCGGCGCGGCGACGGAATCGCCGACATCAAGAGCCGGTGGACGCGGTCTGCTGGATGGCGCCGAGCACCTGAGCCGGGTTGCCGGTGATGGCCTGCCCGACCTGGGTCTTGATCTGGTTCTCGACCGTCGTCCAGTTCGCCGTCGTCGGGTAGTTGACCGAGTTGGCGATGTTGCCCAGGAAGGCGGCGAACATCGGGCTGTCCTTGCCCATCGCGGTCGCCGCGGTCTGCGTGGCGGGCAGCAGGTCGTACTCGTTGTCGAACTGCAGCTGCCACTTGTCCTGGTAGGCGAAGTCAAGGAACGCCTTGATCGCGGCCTGGTGCGACGGGTTGGCGTTGAAGGCAACGATGTCGTCGTGGACGCCCAGCGTCGCCTTCAGTGGTCCTGCCTTGCCGGGGATGTCCGCCGTGGCGTAGTCGCCGTCCTTGAGCACGCCCGCGGCCTGGATGATCGGGACCACGGCGGGGGAGCCGAGCACCATGCCGACCTTGCCCGCGGCGAAGTCGGACCAGACGTCCTTGCGGTCGGTGCCGCCCGGATTCGGCTGGGTGACCCCGGAGGCGGCCAGTTGCTTGAGGAAGGTCAGCGTCTCGACGTTGGCGGCGCTATTGATCACGTACTTACCGGATCCGTCCACGTAGCCGCCGCCGTTGCCGAGGAACCACAGCAGCAACTCAGCCTGGGCCTCCTCGCTGCCCAGCGGCAGGCCGTAGCCGATCGAGCCCTTGGCCTTGATCTTGGCGGCGTCCGATTGCAGCTCGGCCCAAGTCGTGGGCGCGCTCGCGATTCGCGCCGCGGCGAAGATCTTCTTGTTGTAATACAGCGCGCGGGTCGAGGTGGTGAAGGGGATGCCGTAGTCGCTGCCCTGGTAGGCGCCGTCGTTGAGGAACTTGGGGATCAGGTTGCTCATCGTGGACTGCGACAGCACGTCGGATACCTTGTAGATCAGGCCCGACTGGGCGTACGGCGGGGCCGGGTTCCCCTCCAGGATGTCCGGGTACTGCTTGTTCTGGATCATCGTGGAGACCTTGGTCGGGAAGTCGTTCCAGTTGACCGTCTGCACCTTGACCGTGATGTTCGGATTCGCCGCGTGGAACGCGGTGGCGATGTCCTGCCAGTACTTGGTGGTGCTGTTGGCCGGGCCGGTGCCGTAGTCGGCGCCGTAGAACTGGAGCGTCACCGCTCCGCTGGAGCCTCCCGAAGCGCTGCCTGAGGCGCTCGAGCCCGAGCCCGAGCTGCATGCGGCCAGCGCGAAAAGGGCCGCGGTCCCAGTGGCGGCCGCGGCGATCAGCCGTGCTTTCACGTCGTTACTCCAAACTGGCGGGGGAAGCCACGCACTGTCACGAGCGCCTGGCCTCGTTGAGTTCCCGGCGCCCGCTGCCGCGGCCTGCTGGCCGCGAGTCGTGTCCGGCCTTTTCTGGAAAGAAACTTACCTATTAATAAGACTGAGAGTCAACATACAGGTTCACCGCGAGCGCGCGGCTGGAGTCTCTTAAGCTACACAAAAGCCACCAATATCACCCAGCTCGGGGCCGCGTCGTCTGGTTCGCCAGCGTGAGCATGGCATCCTAGAAAGGGAGCAACCGACCAAGGAGGCCGAGCCAACCACGTGACTGCCACCGCACGGGCCATCGAGCTCACCGAGATCGCCGCACTGGCCGCGGCGGAAAAGCTCGCTCAGGACATCGTCGCCTACGACGTGAGCGACCAGCTAGCGATCACCGACGCGTTCCTGCTGTGCTCGGGGGCCAACGACCGGCAGGTGCGCTCGATCATCGACGAGGTCGAGCTCAAGATGAAGCTGGCGGGCGCCAGCGTGGTGCGCCGCGAGGGCGAGCGCGAGGGGCGCTGGGTCCTGCTGGACTTCATGGACGTCGTGGTGCACGTGCAGAATGCCGAGGAGCGCACGTTCTACTCCCTGGAGCGGATCTGGAAGGACTGCCCGCGGATCAAGCTGCCGGAGGCTGCCCTAGCAGGCACCCCGGGGCTAGCCGGCAACCCGGCGACGACAGGGGAGTCCCGCTGAGCGAGGCGAAGCGGCTGGTGCTGCTCCGGCACGGCCAGACGATCTGGAACGTCGAACGCCGCTTCCAGGGCCATACCGACATCCCGCTCGACGAGACCGGCAAGGCGCAGGCCGAGCGGGCCGGGCGGCTGCTGGCGGCGCTGCGGCCGGACGTCATCGTGTCCTCCGACCTGAGCCGCGCGGTGGGCACCGCGCAACCGCTGGCCACGCTGACCGGTCTGGTCGTGACGCTGGACAAGGACCTGCGCGAGCGCTCCGGCGGCAAGTGGGAGGGCCTGTCCGACGAGGAGATCCGCGAGCGTTACCCGAAGGAGCGCGAGGCCTGGGACCCGCCCGATGGCGAGCGGGCCCCGGCCGTCGCCGAGCGGGTGGCCGCCGCCTTCCAGCGCGCCGCCGACAGCATCCCGCCGGGCGGCCTGGCCGTCGTGGTCAGCCACGGCGCGGCGCTGCGGTTTGGCATGGAGCGGGTCCTCGGCGTCCCCGAGGAGATCAGCGGCTTGCTTGGCCCGCTGTCGAACTGCTCATGGTCGGTCCTCGGTCAGCGCTGGAACCGCTGGCGGCTCCTGGAGCACAACGCCGGTACCCTGCCCGAGCCGGTTATCGGCGACGACCGCTAGCGGTTACCCGACAACGCCTTGGGCGACCGGTCGCCGCGGTCGAACCGGAAGCACGCGGCCAGCGCCGCGATGCACGCCGCCGCGCTCAGCGCGACCAGGACTCCGGACATCCGCGGCGCCACCGAGAGGACCTTGGCGGTCCCCAGCGCCACGACCAGCGCTGAGCTCATCACGAGGCACGGCGACATCATCGGGACGGCGGACGGCACCGGTATCCGCAGCCGCCCGGGCAGCACCCGGCCGTGATCGGCCCGCGCGATGGCCTCGGCGGCGGCCGCCCCGTGCGTCATCCGCCGCGTCCGCACCAGGGTGCGGACCGCCACCTCGGCCGTGGTCACGACCACCTGGCGCCGCCACCGCGCCGCGCACCACAGTGCCCCGCACACCGCGACGATCAACGGCAACCTCATACTGAACGCCACGGACCGCTGCGGGCCTGTCACCTCAACCGCTATCGCCGCCGCGAGCGCGAACAGGGACCAGGCGATGCACGACCAGCGCCTGCGGGCCGGCATGCGCCACCGCAGCAGGACCGTCGCCGGGTCTGAGGCGGCGTCCGGGCCGCTGGGGGATGCGTGGGCCGCGACGGAGTCCAGGGTTTCCACTCAGGTCCCCTTCCGGGCCGGTCCGTAATGTCTTCGTAAGGCCTACCCGCAAAGCCGCCCGAAATGCACGCCGCCCGTTGTCAGCCGAGCGCACCCGCCACACCCGCACCCTCCAGCCCCAGCCGACCGTGATCACGCCAGCCCCATCCTTTCACTATGCGTAGTGGCAAAATGGGCAAAAACATCACAAAACGCCGCTGATTTTGGTCGCTCAGTACGCAGAGCTCCGGTTTGACCGGTTCGGGGATTAGGCGAGCAGGGGCGGCCTAGCGGGCCTCGTAGGGGACGAGCAGGGGCGGGCCTAGCGGGCCTCGTAGGGGACGAGCAGGGGCGGGCCTAGCGGGCCTCGTAGGGGACCTGCTCGCCGGCCTCGACCGGGAACGGCAGGCGGTTCTCCGCCGGGGGCAGCGGGCAGGTCGCGAACGGGGTGTACGCGCAGGGCAGGTTGGCCGCCCGGTTGAAGTCCACGGTCACCGTTCCGGCCGCGTCCGGCGCGGCGACCTGCAGCGACCGGTTCGCGGCATACGTCGTCACGCCGCTGGTCGCGTCGGTGAACAAGACGTGCAGGCTGCCCGGCACGTGGCCGTTGAACGCGGTCAGCGCGTACGGCTGGCCGTCGACCTCGAAGTCAACCGCACCGGGGGCGGCGTACACGTGCTGCAGGCCCTCGACCACCGATCCCACCGTCGTGTCCCGCGGGGCGTCGAACGCCCGGTAGCGGCCACGGATCGCCCAGCGCGGGTCGGGCGCGTAGGCGGGGGTGCCGCGGAACCTGGCCCGCAGCTCATGATCGGGGTGCCGCGGTCGCAGGATGTCATTGCCCCCGCGCCGGGCGACCTCATAGACGCCGCTGGCGTCGGCCGGGAACACGCCGCCGCGCTCGGGGATCCGGCCGAGATGGTGCGTCCCGCTGCTGAGCAGTGCCCCGTCGAGGGTGAGCTCCTCGCCGTCGCCGAGGACGACGGTGATCCCGCGGTCATCGGCGGACCACTCGCCGGGCGCGTCGGTGAACCGGGCCGGCGTCGGTGACAGCCAGTTGATGCTCGTGATGGCGAGGAACCCGTCCGGCGCGGCCAGTCGCTCCTGGTGCTGCTGGTGCCACAGCTCCCAGTCGGCGGCGAACTGCGTGCTGGCGTCGACGGCGTGCGTGTCGGATGCGGTCATGGCTGCCAAGCCTCCCGGTCCCTGACCAGTTGTCCACTTCTCGACCGGGATAACCGGTAATCCAGGCGGGTATTCCCGACGCCATTGTCAGCCCACTCCCGCTAGGCGCAGCAGGGCGGTGGCCGCCGCCGCGGCGATGACGATAACGGGGAACGGGGCCTTGCGCGCCGCGAGGAGGCCCGCGACCGCGACGCCGGCCGGGCGCGCCCAGCCGGCGAACCCGTGCCCCTGGGTCAGCGCCTGGGTCGCGGCCAGGGACACCAGCAAGACGGCGGTCGCCGCCGCGATGAGGCCGTCGGCGCCCTTCGGGAGCCGCACCCGGTCCCGTAGCAGCGGGCCGGCCAGCCGGAACGCGTAGGTGATGCCGGCCAGCGCGATGATGGCGACCAGGGGCATCAGTCCTCGCCCCCGTGCCGCCGCTTGGGCGAGGCGATCTGTGAGCCGCAGCGGCGCGCGCAAGCGCCCCGGAGCCTGAGCACGGCTTGGTGTGCAGCCGTGCGGGGGAGCAGGGCCAGGCCGGCCAGGCTGGTGAGCACGGGCAGGCCAGCGGGCAGCACGGGAGTAAGCGCCACCGCGATCGCGGCGCCTGCCCCGGAGGCGATCCGGGTGCGCTGGTCCCTGATGGTGGGCAGCGCCAGGGCGAGCAGCACCGCGGGAAAGGTGGCGTCGAGGCCGAACGCCGCCGTGTCCCTGATCGCCGTTCCCGCCAGGACGCCGAAAACGACGCAGACGTTCCACGCGGCGTACAAGATCACCCCGCAGGTCCAGAACGCCCGGCGTGCCTGGCCCTCATCGGTCTCGCGGAGCGCGAACGCGACCGACTCATCCGTGGTGATCTGCGCCCCGGCCAGGCGCGTCCGCCAGTTGCGACTGGTGATGCTGGCGACAGTGAACCCGTAGGGGGCCAGGCGGGTGTTGAGCAGCGCCCCGGCCGCGACGGCGGCGACCGGGCTGCCGCCCGCCAGCACCACGCTCGTCGCCGCGAACTGGGCGCCCCCCGCGAAGACCAGCAGCGACATGACGACCGGCACCCACCACGGCAGGCCGCCGGCTACCGAGATCGCCCCGAACGACGCGCCCACGATCCCGTCCGCGACGCAGATGAGGGAAACATCGCGCAGCAGCGGAGTCGTTGCGGGGAAGGTGCTGGCCGGCCCGGGTGTCGCTCTTGTTCGCCATAGACGACGCATGTTCAATATAATGAACACGAGACGGATGTTCGTCAAACCGAACAAAGGGGAGTGGTGAGCGAACAGTTGGGAGACGGCGAGGAGGCTGGCCGCGCCGCATCGGACGTCGTGGGGCTGATCGCGGCCGCGCTGCGCCGCGAGCGCGCGCGGGCCGGGGTGTCGCTGACCGAGCTCGCACGCCGGGCGGGAATCGCCAAGTCGACGTTGTCCCAGCTCGAGGCGGGGGCGGGCAACCCCAGCGTGGAGACGCTGTGGGCGCTGGCGGTGGCCCTCGGGGTGCCGTTCAGCCGCCTCGTCGACCCGCCGGCGCACCGCGTGGAGGTCATCCGGGCCGGGGAGGGGCTGGTCGTCTACTCTGAGCAGTCGGCCTACACGGCAACGATGCTGTCCTCCGGGCCGCCCGGCGCCCGGCGCGACATCTACCGGCTATCGAGCGAGCCGGGTACGCCGCGGCTGGCGCAGCCGCACATGGCCGGCACCGTGGAGCACCTGGTCCTGAGCGCCGGGCGAGTGCTGGCCGGCCCGGTGGACAACCCGGTCGAGCTGGCCCCCGGGGACTACGTCCGCTACCCGGGCGACCTGCCGCACGTGTTCCGCGCGCTTGAGCCGGGCACGTTCGGCGTCATGGTGTCAGAGCATGTTTCCTAGCCGTTTATAGGCGTGTCTAAGCATCTATAAGATCTTCTACTGCCGCCAGGATCCAGCGCGGGGCTTAGACCCAATACCGCGTACCCTATCTCCCCAACCTTCCCAGAAGCCCCGTTCGCCGCCACAATCACAAGCGTCGCACCGCGTCACCCGGTCGGCGACTGCATCCGGCGCGGCATGCCGGAATGTCCGTTTCGGCGCGCGCAGCACGGACTGAATCGCTCATATGTTTGGCTTTTGCGGGGTGATCACCCCGCAAAAGCCAAACATATATGAAAATACCGCCCCATCGGCAGCCCATGTCCTAGTCCGCCTGGCGCGGCACGGGGTGATTGCGGCCTCCGTTGTCTCTGGGACTGAGCGACACTGGAGGTGAGCGGCGCTGGGCCTAGACCTGCGGGCAGGCGGCGGTCCACGTCCAGTTCGAGTTGCTGTTGTGAGCCGTCCCTGACAGCAGCCGGCCTCCCGAGACCGTGGCCTGATAATGCGAGTAACCGTTATTGAGGGATATTGAGACGGTGCTGCCGCTCAAGGTCCACCGGGAGTTATCCGTTGAGCCGTCGTAGCTGCGGTACTTCGCTTCATCAGGGGTCTTGGTGGAGTAATCGACGTAGCCATCTGACCGGAGATGGAACTTCTGGTGGTATCCGTCGGACTCCGTGGTCAGCCAGTCAGCGCAGTTCGTCACGTCCGTGGTGGTGACGGCGGGAGGTGCCGTCGATGTTCCCCCGGCGGGCGTTGACGATGACCCCGCGCCCGCTGGGCCGGATGAGCCCGGAGAACTACCGCTCACCGACGTTCGCGGCCCGTGGTTGCCGATGAGGAGGCCCGCCGCGGCGCCTCCGCCGGCCACCAGCACGGCGGCGATGGGGATGACCAGCTTCCAGTTTGTCCCGCGGCGGGACTTCCACACCCGATCGGTGTCCGGTACCACGCCAGCGACCGTCTGCGCCAGCCCGCCCGTTGGCCCTTGGGGCGGTGGCATCATTGTCTGCGTCGTCGGCCCGGGAGCGCCGAAGACGGGAGCGCCGAAGACGGGTGCGCCGGGGGGGCCCGGGGCCATCCCGCGGTAGCTGTCCAGGGCGCGGGCGACGCTGAGCGCGTCCGGCCGCCGCGCGGGGTCCTTGGCCAGCAGCCAGGCCAGCAGCTCCGCGAGGGGGCCGGCGTACTGCGGCGGGGGCGGCATGCGGGTCAGGATGCCCGTGATGACCGCGGCCAGGGTCGGCGCGGTGAACGGCGGGGTGCCCTCGGTGGCGGCGTAGAGGGTCGCGCCGATGGCCCAGACGTCGGCCGCGGCGGTCGCGGGAATGCCCTCAAGTTGCTCCGGGGCCATGTAATGCGCGGTCCCGATCGCCGTGCCGGTGCCGGTCAGCTTGCTGGTGGCATCGGACACCTGGGCGATGCCAAAGTCGGTCACGATCGCGCGCGACCCTACCAGCAAGATGTTGTCCGGCTTGAGGTCGCGGTGGACGATGCCGGCCGCGTGGGCGTGCCCGAGGGCCGCCGCGATCTGCTGGCCGATCTCCGCCGCCCGCGGCCACGGCAGCCGCCCCCGCTGGGCGATCTCGGCGCCCAGCGACTGACCAGGGATGAATTGCATGACGATCCACGGAGCATCGTCGTGCTCCACCACGTCATAGATGGAGATCACATTGGGGTGCTCAAGTCGCGCCGTGGCGCGCGCCTCGCGCATCGTGCGCGCGATCAGCTCGCCGCGATTGGCCGCGTCCGCTTGCGCCGGCAGCAGTACTTCCTTGACCGCCACCTGACGATCCAGGAGCCTGTCGTGAGCTCGCCAGACCCGCCCCATGCCGCCTTGCCCGACCTGCTCAGTGAGCAAGTAACGCCCGCCAACCAAAACTCCCGCCCCACCCGCCATGGGGGGATAATAGCGGACAAGCTCTCCTACGAGGGCTTACTGGTAATGCACGGCACCGTGTAGCTACCCGGCTGCGATCCCTCGGTGAGACCGTGGGTGATGTGGGCGAACCCCGGCCATTGCCGCGCCACCGTCGCCTCGTGGGCCAGGAACCGGATCACGCCCTCGCTGACCCGCTCGCCGGGAACCAGCAGCGGGATCCCGGGCGGGTACGGCGCGAGCAGCACGGCCGTGGTGCGCCCGGCGAGCTCCCCGACCGGCACGTGCTCGGCGTTCCCGGCCGCGAGCTGGCGCAGGGCCTCGGCGGGCAGCATGTCGGGGTGCGCCGGCTCGGTGTAGACGCTGGTGATCAGGCGGGCGATGTCGCCGTCGCGGTAGGTCGAGTGCAGCCCGTCGCACACCTCGCGCAGGCCGCGGCCGCGGTAGCCCGGGTTGTCCCGCGTGAACAGCGGCATCACCCGCTCCAGGGGCGCGTTCGCGTCGTAGTCCGCCTTGAACTGCTCCAGCGTGGCGATCAGGGGCCGCCACGCGCCGCGCGGCATCCCGACCGTGAAGATGAACAGCGTCGCGTAGAGGCTGGTCTTCTCGACGATCACGTGCTGCTCGGCCAGGTACTTCTGGATGATGACGGCCGGGATGCCGTGCTCGGCGTACTCGCCGTCCAGCGACATCCCCGGCGAGGTGACCGTGACCTTGGTGGGGTCGAGCATCGCGAAGCGGTCATCGACCGCGGCGAAGCCGTGCCAGGCCGCGTCGGCGGTGAGCTCCCAGTCCGCGCGCTCGGGCACGCCCGCCCCTTCGGGCACGCCCGCCCCTTCGGGAAGGTCGGGCCCCCACGTGCCGAACCACCAGTCGCGGCCCGCGCCCGCGCCGTTCATCGCGCGCCGGAAGTCGAGGGAGTCGGCCAGCGCGCCGGCCACCAGCTCCCGGCCGGCGTCCCCGGCCATGATCGCCGCCGCCACCTCGCAGCTGGCCAGGAGCGAGTACTGCGGGCTGGTGGAGGTGTGCATCATGAACGACTCGTTGAACAGCGCCCGGTCCAGGGCCACCGACTGGGAGTTCTGGACCAGCACCTGAGAGGCTTGTGTCAGGGCGCCGAGCAGCTTGTGCGTCGACTGGGTGGCGTAGACGATGGCCCGCTCGGTGCGCGGCCGGGTGTTGTCGATGGCGTGCCAGCCGTCGTAGAACTCGTGGAACGCGGCATGCGGCAGCCACGCCTCGTCGAAATGGAAGACGTCCACGGCCCCGTCGAGGAGCCGCTTGACCTCGTCGGCGTGGTACACGATGCCGTCATAGGTCGACTGCGTGAGCGCGATGAGGCGGACCGGGCGGTCCGGGTCGGCGACGAACGGGTGCGCCGCGAGCTTTCTCCGGATGCTGTCGCGGGAGAACTCGCCGCGCGGGATGGGGCCGATGAGGCCGGCCAGGTTGCGGGTGGGCCGCAGGTAAACCGGGACCGCGCCGGTCGCCATGATGGCGTGCACGACCGACTTGTGGCAGTTGCGGTCCACCAGCGCGACGTCGCCGGGGCCGACGGTGGCGTTCCAGACCATCTTGTTGGACGCCGACGTGCCGCCCAGCACGAAGAACAGGTGATCGGCGCGGAACGTCCGCGCGGCGTGGCGCTCGCCCGCCCCGATCGGCCCGGTGTGGTCGAGCAGCTGGCCCAGCGCCTCCACGGCGTTCGACGCGTCGGCGAGCAGGACGTTGTCCCCGAAGAACTCGCGGAATGCCCGGCCCGCCGGGCTCTTGGCGAATAGCTCGCCGCGAGCGTGGCCCGGGCACCCCCAGACGGTCGAGTCGCCGCGCGCCCATTCCACGAGTGCCGCGAAGAACGGGGTGGCGCCCGGATCCGGGGCGCTGGAAAAGTGGCTGCTCACGGGGTAATACGGTACGGGACGCGGGAATGTTAACCACACCTGCAGGATCTTCCCAGGGTTCTCTCAGCCAGGGCTTCCCCGTGTCCCAGAACGGGTGCTGACACTCGCCAGTATGAAAACAAACACACCGAACTGGGTGCCCCAGGCGGCCCCCGGCAGCTCCGGCGGCACCGGACCGGCCCTCGGCGCAGGCGGCGCCAAGGCCGCGTGGTCTTCTCGCGGCAAGCGGGCGGCCATCGTGGTCGCGGTCTGCGCCGTGGTCGGCGGCGGCACCTTCGCCGCCGTGGAGGTGGCCTCCGGCTCCCCGGCCCCCGCCTCCGCCGCCTCTGATATGACGCAGGCGGCGGGCACGCAGGCCGGCACCACGGCGAGCCTCACCACGCAGGCCTCGGTGCTGCGGGACGTCATCGCCACCCCGGGAATCCGGCGGCTGGCCCGGCTGCGCCATCTGCGCGGCATGTACGGCCAGTACACCTTCCAGACCAAGAAGGGAGCGCGGACGCTGGCGTTCGAGCGGGGGACGATCACCTCGGTCGCCGGCGGCGACGTGCAAGTGCGCGCGGCTGACGGCACCACCTGGACGTGGGTGCTCACCGGAGCCTCCGTCGTCCGCGAGAACGGGGCCAAGGAAGCCCAGACCGCCCTGGCCGCCGGCCAGGCCGTGTTCGCGGGCGGCCAGGTCACCAGCGGGACCCGGGACGCGCGCCTTATCGTGATCAGGAAGACCGGGGCGTCCCCGCGACCCTCGGGGACGTCTTAGGGACCGCGAAGGGGGAGACGTGCCATGAAAGACGGTGACCAGATCCCCCGGGTGCTCGTGATCGACGACGAGCCGAACATCCGCGAGCTGGTCCGGGTGGCCCTCAAGTTTCACGGCTGCCTGGTCACCAGCGGCGCGACCGGCAAGGACGCCCTCGCGCTGGCCGCCTCCGACAAGCCTGACCTGATCATGCTGGACGTGATGCTGCCGGACACCGACGGCTTCGAGGTCTGCCGCCGGCTGCGGGCCAGCGGCGACGACGTGCCCGTCATCTTCCTCACCGCCCGCGACACGACCTCCGATACCGTCACCGGGCTGACACTCGGCGGGGATGACTACATCACCAAGCCGTTCTCGGTCGAGGCCCTCGTCGCCCGGGTCCGCGCGGTGCTGCGGCGCACACGGCGCCAGGACGGGCCGGGTCCCGGCACCGCGGGATCCGGGTCCACCTTGCGGGCGGCTGACCTGGAGCTCGATGAGGACCACTGGACGGTGCGCCGCGCGGGCATCGCGGTGGACCTGTCCGCGACCGAGTTCCGGCTGCTGGCCTACCTGATGCGCAACCAGGGCCTGATGCTGACCCGCAAGCAGCTGCTGGAGAACGTCTGGGGCTGGGAGTATGTCGGCCAGTCCCAGGTCCTGGAGACCTACGTCAGCTACCTGCGCCGCAAGCTCGACCCGCTGGGGCCACCGCTGATCCACACCCAGCGCGGCGTCGGCTACAGCCTGCGGCCCCCGTGATAAGGGGCAGGGCGAGAGGAAGGCGGCCCGGCCGGCGCCGGTCGGTGTCCCTGCGCACCCGGCTGCTCGCCGGGCTGATCGCGCTGACCGCGGTCTTCCTGGTGGTGATGGGCGCGGTCAGCACCCTGGTGCTCGGCAAGCTGGAGCAAGATGAGCTCAACTCCGGCCTCCGGCTGGTCGTCCAGCAGCCGGTCTCCCAGATCGCCAAGGGCTCGAGCGGATTCGCCGCCGCTTACCTGTCGGTGCGCACCGGCGCCTACGGCGAGCTGACCCCGGACTCGGCCGCGGGGCAGGAACTGCGCCAGTTCCTCGCCACCCTCGCCGGGAAGGCCCCGGCCCAGGTGCTGGCGTCGCTGCAGTCGCTCGGCGTCCGCGGGCAGCCGTTCGACTTCGCGCCCGGTGGCGCCCCGGCCCTGCGCGCCGCCTGGCGGCCGGTCAGCGTGACAACGCTGGCCGGCAACGGCGTCCTCTCGCCGGGCCGGAACGTCATCCTCGTCGGGCAGTCGGCCACCGACATCGGCAGCCACGTGCGCGGCCTGGTGCTCACCGAGCTGATTACCGGCGGCGCGCTGCTGGCCATCCTGGCCATCTGCGGCAGCTGGCTGATCGGCCGCGGCCTGGCCCCGCTGGACGGCATGGCCAGCCGGGCGGACCTGATCACCAGCAGCGGCGACCTCACCGCGCGGATGCCCGATCCGGGTGACCGGCATGAGGCCGGCCGGCTCGCCAGCGCGATCAACACGATGATGGACCGGATCCAGCAGGCGTTCAGCGCCCGGCTGCAATCCGAGCAGAAGGTACGGCAGTTCGCCGCCGACGCGAGCCACGAGCTGCGGACTCCGCTGACCACCATCCGCGGCTACGCCGAGCTCTACCGGCAGGGAGCGCTCGGCCCCGACGAGCTGCCGAACGCCATGCGCCGCATCGAGCAGGAGGCCGACCGGATGAGCATGCTGGTGGCCGAGTTGCTCGAGCTGGCCCGGCTCGACCGAGCCTCCTCGCTCACGCTCACCGAAACCGACCTGGCCGCCATCGCCTTGGACGCCGTCGCCGACGCGCGCGCTGTGGAGCCTGACCGGCCGGTGACCGCGGAGGTGCCGGCCGGCCTGGTGGTGATGGCTGATGAGGCCCGCATCCGCCAGGTGCTGGCCAACCTCCTCGGCAACGTCCGGGCGCACACGCCCGCGGCCACGCCCGCCACCGTCCGGGTGTACGGCCACGGTGGCGGCGCGGTGCTGGAAGTCACCGACGACGGCCCGGGCATGTCCGAGCAGGAGGCCGCGCGGGCGTTCGACCGCTTTTACCGAGGCGCGCGCGGCGGTGAGCCGAACGGCGATGGCCCCGGCAGCGGCCTGGGGCTGTCCATCGCGCAGGCGATCGCCGTCGCGCACGGCGGCTACGCCCGGCTGCGGTCCGCGCCGGGCGCCGGGACCACCGTGCGGCTGTGGATCCCGGACAACGCGGCCGGCCCGCCGCCCGCCTGACCAGCCGCCGGTATCGTCATACCGGGGCATCGGGAGCCGGTCAGCGATGAGGGCGGGAGTTCCATCACCATGTGGCGCAGCACGGAGCGGATACTGGTTTCCCACGCGGGGGCGCTGCCGCGGCCAGAGAACGTCCAGCGGCTCTTCGACGCCTACCCGCAGGAGCAGGATGCCTTCGCGGCGGCCCTGCCCGACGGCGTCCGCCAGGTAGTGGGCCAGCAGGTGGCCGCAGGCGTCGACGTGGTCAACGACGGCGAGATCTCCAAGCGCGGGCTGTTCATCGGCTATATCCGCGACCGGATGGCCGGGTTCGAGAACGCTCCCGTCCGGCCGGGCCAGGACCGCCCGGCGAACGCGGGGGTGACCGGCCGGGACCGCCGGGACTTTCCCGGCTTTTACGCGGCGGGCCTGGGCGGGTTCGGGGGGCGCCCGGCCGCGACGGCACAGCAGGACGCCGCCCACTCGCTGTCGGGGAGCAACTACGTCTGCACCGGCCCGCTCAGCTACACCGGCCACGCCGCCGTGCGCGGCGACATCGACAACCTGCGCGCCGCGAGCAAGGGTCGCGACGTCGAGCCATTCCTGCCGGCGATCACCCCGGGCACCGTGGAGCACTGGCTGAAGAACGAGTACTACCCAGACGATGAGTCCTTCCTGGAGGCCATCGCCGGCGTGCTGCACGAGGAGTACCGGGCGATCACCGATGCCGGGTTCCTGCTCCAGGTCGATGATCCCGACCTGCCGGACGGCTGGCAGATGTTCCCCGACATGACCGTCGCCGAGTACCGAAGGTACGCTGCCCTGCGGGTCGAGGCCCTCAACCATGCGCTGGCCGGCATCCCCGCCGACCAGGTGCGGCTGCACGTCTGCTGGGGCAGCCAGCACGGGCCGCACCGCGACGACATCCCGCTGCGGGACATCATCGACCTGGTGCTCTCGGTCCCCGCGGGCTGCTACTCCATTGAGGCGGCCAACCCGCGCCACGAGCACGAGTGGGCACTGTGGCAGGAGGTCAAGCTGCCCGAGGGGGCATCGCTGATGCCCGGGGTCATCAGCCACGCGACCGACACCATTGAGCATCCCGAGCTCATCGCCCAGCGCCTCCTGCGCTATGCCGAGGCGGTCGGCGCCGAGAACGTCATCGCCGGGACCGACTGCGGCCTGGGCGGCCGCGTCGGCCACCCGGAAATCGTGTGGGCCAAGCTCGCTGACCTCTGCGCGGGCGCGCGGCTAGCCTCGCGCCAGCTGCGGGGGCGGTGAGGCCCCCGGGTGCATCGGAAACCCTTATGCCGCCGGCATGCCAGCGTGCCGCGCCGGCCCGCGGGCGGCGGGCCGGTCGTCGCCGGGGCCGCGAGCGGAGCAGATGTAGAGGTAGTCCACGGCCAGGATCGGGCTGAGGACCGGGATCTTGACGTTCAGGTGCGCCTGGGCCGCCTTCATGAACGGCCGGACGGGCTGGCCGTGATTCCAGTTATGGGAGACGGCGAAACAGCGCTCAATGGTGAAGAACCGGCTAAGATCGCCGCGGAAATCGCCCGGCGACTGGACGTTGCTGTAGAGCTTGTAGATTTGCGGCTTCCGGTGGGTAAAATTCTGGTACGTGACGATGAACTTACCGTCTTCCTTGAGCAGGCTCGCGATCTCGGCGAGCTTCTGCGACTGGAACAGGCCAACGTACTCGAAGATCCCTTGTGCGACAATCACGTCGAATTTCTTGTCGCAGAAGCTGATTTTTTCGTCGAGAATGTCCATCTCTATCAGGTTTGGCGCGGGTTCGTGAATGGCGATGTCGATGCCGTGATAACTCACCCCGGGCGGCATGAGCCGCGCCAGCGCCGCCGGGCCGCAACCGACATCGAGCAGGTCACATGGCCTGCCGTGTGTGATCCGGTCCACTACCCGCGCTACCTTACGGAGCCGGAAATGTGGCTCCGCGTGCTTAAGGTTCTCGACTTCCCAGAGATCCCGCTTGTAATACTGGACATCATCCACCGCAAACCACCTGCCCCGTGCGCCCCCAACGGCCCTCGCTGACTAAGCATCTAACGGAACCGGCCCTTGAATCAAGTACCTGAATATTTTCTTATGGTTTCGGGGACAAATTCCAGCCTGACGTCGCTGGTGCCGAAAACGGTGACCGGCTGTGACGTGAGTTCTTGATGGTTAATACCGTATGCTGAGGATGCGCCGATATTTCTCAGGGGATAGTGAGAGGGAATGCGTGATTTCGATGTCAGCAAGGGGTTACGCAATGCCCGGCGGCCGGGAGCAGGCCGCCCGTCCCGGGTCCTTGGACATCAGGGCGGTGGTGAAGGACACCGGCGCGTCACGAGGAGCTGGGCTTCGAGTCGATCAGTGGTTCTCCGACGCCGGCGACAGCGACGCCCACGGCGGCGAGCGGGTCGGCTACTCCGTCTTGTCGCCCGAGCATTACTACGTTGGCACCCCCGATGACATCCTCGCCGCGATCTCGGCCAGCCAGGAGCGGCTTGGCTATGAGGAGTGATCTTCTGGGCACGGCCGCCCGGCATGCCCGCCGAGTGTGCCTCGGCGTCGCTGGAGCTCATCGCCAGGCACGTGCTCCCGGCCCTGCGGGAACCCGCGGCCCTTAACGTCAGCGGCGGCCAGCAGGTGCTCTGACCGATGGCCGGGAATCACGCGCTCGGGGTGATGCGCGGCCGCCGGGTCGCGCATCACCATGGCGATCAACTCAGGCGAGGCGGGCGGGGCGCCCGGCGGAGGTGATTGTCGGTGAGCACGCCAGCGGATCCGTTCGCTGTCATGCGGACCAGGAGGTACGTGGTTCTGCTGCTGCTAGCGGCGGTGCTCGGCGTGGTGATCTCGTTCCTGGTCTACTGGTTCCTTAAGCTGATCGCTGACCTGCAGGGCTGGGTATTCACCAGCCTGCCCAGGGGGCTGGGGTTCCACGGGGAGCCGCCCTGGTGGCCGTTGCTGCCCCTCGCGGTGGCCGGGGTGCTGGTCGGGGCGGTGATCAAGTACCTGCCCGGGCGGGGCGGCCACTCGCCGGCCGACGGCTTCCACGCCAGCGGTGCCCCGCGGCCCGTTGAGCTGCCCGGCATCTTCCTGGCGTCGGTGGCCAGCCTGGCGCTGGGCGCCGTGATCGGGCCGGAGGCCCCGCTGATCGCCCTCGGCGGCGGGTGCGCCGTCTTGGCGGTCAAGCTGGCCCGCCGTGACGTGCCCGCGAATGTCGGCGCGGTCATCGCGGCGACCGGCAGCTTCGCGGCCATCGCCACCTTGCTGGGCAATCCCCTGGCGGGGGCGTTCTTGCTGCTGGAGGCGTCCGGGCTGGGTGGTCCGATGGCCGCCGTGGCACTGATCCCCGGCCTGCTCGGCGCGGGGATCGGGTCGCTGATCTTCCTCGGCCTGGACTCGCTGACCGGGTACGGCACCTTCTCCCTGGCGATCCCCAATCTTCCCCCGGCCCCGCACCTGGACGTGGCCCAGTTCGGCTGGGCGGTCGCCGTCGGGGCGGCGGCCGCCGTGGTCAGCTACGCGATCCGGGGGCTGGCGCTGTTCCTGCGCCCGCACGTCGAGCGGCGGCTGCTCTTGCTCACGGCGCTGGCCGGCCTGGCCATCGGCGGGCTGGCGATCGCGTTCGCCGAGGCGACCGGCAAGCCATCATCGGACGTGCTGTTCTCCGGCCAGTCGGCGCTGCCGCCGCTGCTGGAGCACGCCGCCAGCTACTCCGTCGGCGCGCTGGTCCTGCTGATCGCGTGCAAGGCGCTCGCCTACTCCATCTCGCTGAGCGGCTTCCGCGGCGGCCCGACCTTCCCCGGCATGTTCGTCGGCGCCGCCGGCGGCATAGCCCTGTCGCACCTGCCGGGGCTGCCGATGATCGCGGGGGCCGCGATCGGGATCGCCGCGATGACCGCCGGGATGCTCCAGCTCCCGATCACCGCGGTCCTGCTCACCACGCTCTTCCTGGGAGCTAACGGCATCAAGGTGATGCCGCTGACCATCGTGGCGGTGGTCGTATCGTTCGTGCTCTCGAAATGGCTGGCCGGCCCGCCGGAGACCCCGAAAGCCCCCCAGCCCGCCGAAGAGCCAGCCACCGCCCCGCAAGTCCGGTAAGCGAGCCACGCCCGCTCGGCATTCGGGTGGAGCCTATTCCGGGTTGAGAAGTGATACGATTTCGACCGGATTTTGCTCTGAATGAATCGGGGATTCATGGGTTCCTTGCTGCCCCTGGGCGCATGGGTGCGTAATCCGTCGCTGCGCAGCTGGCCGGTGCTGCTCTTCCTGCTGCTGCTCACCGTGCCGCGCTGCAGTATGTCTGGCGGCTTTCCCACCGATCCGATCGCGCATGCGTGCCTGGCCGGGATAACGGGGTACTTCATCGGCCTGGCGATCTACGCCCAGCGCAACTCCGGCCAGCGCAAGTGGTACGCGGTCTGCTGGGTGGGCCTGGCGATCGCCGCCGCCCTGCACGGGCTCAGCGACTGGGACACGCTGAACGGGCACTGGGCCTGGGTGGCGATCACCGTGGTCAGTGGCATCCTGTTCCTCACTTACGCCAAGGCCGACCCGCCGGGCCTCCCCGCCGCAGTGGCGAGCGGGCGGACGAAGCCACAGGTGCAGGCTCCGGCTACCGGCCGGACTAAGCCCGCCGGGCCGCTGGGCGACATGCAGGCGGAGATCGACGCCCTCCTGCGAGAGCTGGGTGACTAAGCGCGGCGGCCCTTACCTGGATGCCTTGGGCGGGGCTTGCTGGTAGCAGCGGGCGTTTACGCCGATCGATATCTGGTTCGCCTCCTACAGCGGGATGACGGCCACGTAGCGGACGCGAACTGGAAATGATGGGGGGTCCACCATAACTGACGGTTTGCTTCAGAAAACTCGTGCTGCTACGACAAGTGCCCGCGCTAGCAGCTACCAGTAGCGCTTCTTCACCTCGTTCTTCAGCAGCTTCCCGGTCGGCGTGCGCGGCAGCTCATCAACGAAGTCGAAGCTGCGCGGGATCTTGAACCCGGCCACCCGCTCGCGCAAGTACGCCGCCAGCTCCGCCGCCAGCTCCGGCCCGGGACTCGCCCCGGGGGCCGGCTGCACCACCGCCTTGACCTCCTCGCCCATCTCGGGGTTGGGGACCCCGATCACCGCGACCTCGATGACCGCGGGATGCAGGGCCAGGGCGTCCTCGATCTCCTGCGGGTAGATGTTGACCCCGCCCGAGATGATCATGAAGGCCTTGCGGTCGGTGAGGTACAGGTAGCCCTCGCCGTCCACGTATCCCAGGTCGCCGGTGGTGGCCCAGGCCACGTGCCCGGGGTGATAGGCCGCCCGGGTCTTGTCCGGGTCGTGCAGGTACTCAAACGACGGGGCTTCGCGCTCGAAGTAGACCGTGCCGACCTCGCCGGGCGCCAGTTCCTTCCCCTCGTCGTCGCAGACGCGCAGCACGCCGAAGACGGCCTTGCCGACCGACCCGGGATGGTTGACCCAGTCGGGGGAGTCGATGTAGGTCATCCCGATGCCCTCGGTGGAGGCGTAGTACTCCCGCAGGACCGGTCCCCACCAGCCGATCATCGCCAGCTTGACGTCCACCGGGCACGGCGCCGCGGCGTGGACCGCGACCCGGTGGCTGGACAGGTCGTAGCGGCCGCGGACCTCCTCGGGCAGCCGCAGGAACCGCACGAACATCGTCGGCACCCACTGGCTGTGCGTCACCCGGTACCGCTCGATCGCCGCCAGCGCCTGCTCGGCGTTGAAGCGGTCCATCAGCACCACGGTGCCGCCCAGCGCGTGAATGGTGCCGCACCAGCGCAGCGGGGCCGCGTGGTACAGCGGCGCCGGGGACAGGTACACGATGGGCCCGGAGTCGAAGCCGAAGAACATGAAGGCGAGCTTGGTGAGCGGATTGTGCTCCTCGTCCACGCGCTGCTCCGGCAGCGGCGGCCGCACGCCCTTGGGCCGGCCGGTGGTGCCCGAGGAGTACAGCAGGCTCGAGCCGGCCCACAGGACAGGCACGTCAGCCTGCTCGTCGGTCTTCGCGAGCCGGGATTCATACGATTCGCAGCCGTCGACGTCGCCCCCGTAGGCCATCCGGAGCTCCACGCCCGCGCAGGCCCGCGCGACCGCGGCGGCCAGGTCCCCGAGCCCGGCCGAGATCACCAGCGCCTGGGCGCCGCAATCGTTGATGATGTACGCCGCCTCGTCTGGCGTCAGGTGGGAGTTGACGGCGGTCAGGTACAGGCCGCAGCGGTGCGCCGCCCAGTACACCTCGAAGGCGGGCAGGGAGTTGTCGGTGAACAGGGCGACCACGTCGCCGCGCCGCAGCCCGGCGTCGTACAACAGGCGGCTGAGCCGGCGCGACCGGTCGTCGAGCTCGCGATAGGTGAGCTGCTCACCCGAATCGGCCATGACCGCCGCGACCCGCTCGGGATCGACACGGGCGAACGCACCGGGATACATCGCGTCTCCTCCTAGCCACCGGAGCCCCTGCTCCTATCGTGTGTCATAACTTATATAACTCATCCCGGGGCGCCTCCCGCCTCCCGATCAGCTCCTGGAGGGCTCGTGACCGACGCGGTTCTGACCGACGAAGCCGACGGCGTCATCGTGATCACCATCAACCGTCCCGAGGCCCGTAACGCCGTGAATCCCGAGGTCGCCCAGGGTGTCGCCGCCGCATTGGATGCCCTGGACAGCCGGGATGACCTGACGGTCGGGGTGATCACCGGCGCCGGCGGGACGTTCTGCGCCGGCATGGACCTGAAGGCCTTCGTCGCCGGCCAGAGCCCGTCCATCCCCGGGCGCGGCTTCGCCGGCCTCACCGAGGCGCCGCCCGCCAAGCCGCTGATCGCGGCGGTCGAGGGCTACGCGCTCGCCGGCGGCTGCGAGATCGCGCTGGCCTGCGACCTGGTGGTCGCCGCGAACGACGCCAAGTTCGGCATCCCCGAGGTCAAGCGGGGCCTGGTCGCCGCCGCCGGCGGCCTGCTGCGCCTGCCCCGCCGCATCCCCTACCAGATCGCCATGGAGCTCGCCTTGACCGGGGCGTTCCTCGACGCGCCCCGCGCTCATGCCTACGGCCTGGTCAACCGGCTGACCGAGCACGGAGCGGCGCTGTCCGCCGCCCGCGACCTGGCCGCCGCCATCGCCGCCAACGGCCCGCTGGCCGTGCGGGCCACCAAGCACATCGTCTCTCACGCCGACGAATGGCCGGTCGCGGAGTTCTGGCAGCGGCAGGCGGCGATCGTGGCGCCGGTCTTCACCTCCGCCGACGCCCGCGAGGGAGCGGTCGCGTTCGCCGAGAAGCGCCCGCCCCGCTGGACCGGCCGGTGACTCGGTTAGGGGTGGTACTGCTCAGCTGCGCGGGACTGGACCCGCTCCGGCCGCCACGCTGGACTGGTCGCTAACGCCGGCATTAGCGCTGACGCGCTTAGTGCCCCCGCCTGAAATCGGTGATGTAAGTTGCTGATGGGCTTCTCCCGGCCTCCCCGGGGATGCTACCGGCGGGTAACTGTGTCGTTCTCGACGATTATCGCGGAAAAAGCCACAGTTACCGGCCAGTAGCCAGGGGCGGGCGGAGGTGCGCCGCCGGGGGCCAGCAAGGTTCCGCCAGGCAATAGATGGCCAGGATTCTGGTGCCGCTAGCGTTACCGGTTGTTGGTCCGCGATGGTTGACGATCTCGATGCGGGGCTACGGCACAATGCCCCTGCCCGGGGCACCGGCCTAGCAGCCCGCCCGGCCGTGCTGACGATCGGACCGCGATGCGCGGCCCGATCGTCAGCAACGGCGATGATCATGTCGCCCGGGGGGCCGGTTGGCCGAGCAGCCGGACGATGAAATGCCCGATTTGCTGCCGAGATCCGCCGCGATGGCGAAATGCGGCCGCGGTGCCTTAGCTGATCGGGGCGTCCGCGCGGACGGCGCTGGTGAACGCCCGCCACGCCTGCGCGGAAACGCGCAGCACCCGGCCGGCGCCACGCTCGGTCGTGTCGCGGACGAGGACGGTGCTCGCCGTGTTCTGCGGGATCGCGCCGACCTCCACGCACGTCGAACCGCCGTTGCCGGTGTAGCTGGACGTGCGCCACGGGATCGCGCCGACCTCCACGCACGTTGAGCCGCCGTTGTCGCTGTAGCTGGACGTGCGCCAGCCGGGGTTCACTGCTGCTGGCTCCATCGCCGGATCGCCTCCAAGATGACGGCCCGCGAGTCGGCGACGCTGAGGGCGTACCCCCGGATCTCCTCGAACAACGCCATGGCCTTGCGGGTGAGTGCGGTGTCTTCCATCGTCTGGTCTTCAATGGCCAGCATCAGCAGCGTATCCGGGATCGCCTCCCCGTTCACGACCTCGAACGGACCACGTATCCCCGGGAAGTACCCCGTGTCGGGCACCACCTGGAGGACCACGTTGGGCCGCTTCGACAGCTCGACCAGGTACACCAGTTGCCCGGCCATGACCTCCGGCGTGCCAACCTGGAAGTACAGGGCGCGCTCGTGGATGACCGCCGTGACGTGGGCCGGGTCCGGGCCGGTGAAGAGGGCCTGCCGTCCAATTCGGATGTCGGCCTTCTCGGTGGCCTCTTCCTCGTCTAGTCCCTCCTCCAGGAACATGGCATGCGCGTATTCGCGGCACTGCAACTGGCCCGGGATGACCAGGAGCCCCCACAGCCGCAGGAAGCTTGCCTTGGCCTCGTTCGCGAACCACTTCTGGATGAACTGCGGGATGGGTCCCCGGACCTTGCGGGCAATTGTGAGCTGGCGGGCGAGTAGCTTGCGCTCGCGCGGCGTGGCCTGGCAGGCGTCCAGCCAGTCGGTGAACATGGTGGTGCCGGGCAGGGTGTCGCCGGTCTCGACCCGGCTGATGCCCTCGCGGGCGTAGCCGCTCGCCCGGGCGAAGTCCTCCTGCGTGCGAAAGCCCGCGTCGATCCGCAGGTCGCGCAGCGTCTCGCCCAGGGCGGCGCCCAGGTCGGTCTCCGGGTCACGGGGGTTCGGGCGCGGCATGGGAGTACCTCCAGCGCGTTGTCGGGCATGTGCGCGGTTAGTCGGGTAGGTGCATTAGCCGTAGCGTAACCCGCGAATTAGCTGCCACCGTTGTTTTACGAGATAACACGCCGAGATTCGCGAGCGGAGTCCCTCTGTTAGGGGAGCGGGCCATTCCGCGATTCCGGCCTGCCTTCCTGCCGCCGTGATCAAGGGGTTAATCAGTGAATGCCAGCAACGGTGCATGGCCCATGACCACATCAGTCATGTCTCAGCCCTCTTCGCCTGATCCGCAGTTCCTGACCGGGCTTGCGCGCCGGTCACGGCTGGAGCTCGGCGCCTACGAGACCACCCCGCGCACCGCCCGTGGCCACATCGCCCAGATGCTAGAGGAATGGTCGCTCCCCCAATTCCGCGATGTCACCGTGCTCATCGCGACCGAGTTGATCACGAACGCGATCCAGCAGACCGCCAAGTACGCCTGGGTGGTCCCCCCGCCGGTGCGCCTGTGGCTGCGCGGCGGCCCGCCCGGCGTCGCCCTCCTCGTCTGGGACGCCATCGCCGCCCCGCCCGCCCCGCGCGCCGCAGGCGAGACCGACGAAACCGGCCGTGGCCTGACCATAGTCGCCGAGCTCAGCGCCGCCTGCGGCTACTACCCCAGCGCCGACCCGCCCGGCAAGGTCACCTGGTCCGTGATCACCACCCCGTGACCCGCGCACCCAAGCATCCCTTTGGTGCGCATGCATACCCCACCGATGGCGCCAACGGGTGCGCTATAGCGCACCCAAGCATCCCTTTGGTGCGGGTGCATACCCCACCAATGGCGCCAACGGGTGCGACTGAGAGGAAATAAACATGGCTGACGTGAGATGCTCTTGTGGTTATACCGAGTCCGGTGACGAGATGCTGACCGACCATTTGCTGGAAGTTTTCGTTCCCGCCGATTCTCAGGGACTCGACGGCCAGGTTCACGAGGAAATGGCCGCAACGGGCGCGTGCGCCTGCGCAGTTGCCACCACGACCCCCGGCGAATTGGACCAGCATTTCCTGGCCGCCTTCACGCCCGCCGATTCGGTCGGCCGGGATGGCGCGCGCCACGCGCAAATCCGGCAGTCGTTACAGTAGCTGCGTGACCGACTCACTGACTCCGGTGCCCCTGGGCACGTGGCCGACTCCGATGGAGCCGATGCCCCGGCTGGCCCGGGCGCTTGGCCTGCGGCCGCAGGAGCTGTGGATCAAGCGCGACGACCTCACTGGCCTGGCCGGCGGCGGCAACAAGATCCGCAAGCTGGAGTGGACCGTCGCCGCCGCCCTCGCCGACGCGCTGCGAAGCGACGGCCGCAAGCCCTACCTCATCCCCTTCGGCGGGTCCAGCGCGCTCAGCATCCGGGGCTACCACACGGCGGGCCTGGAGATCCTCGCCCAGCAGCCCGAGGCGCTGACCGTGGTCACGGCGGTCGGTTCCGGCGGCACCATGGCCGGCCTGGTCACGGCGCTCGGGCCCCATCGCGTACTCGGCGTGAGCGCGGGCGCCGTTACGGATGCCAGGGCCGCAGTCGCCACGCTGTTGCGGGACGGGGGCTGGCCCGTCAACGAACTGCGCGTTGACGATCGTCACATCGGGGCGGGGTATGCGACGCTGACCGACGCCACCCGGCACGCGATCGAGCTCGCCGCCCGCACCGAGGGGATCATCCTCGATCCCATCTACAGCGGGCGCGCGATGGCGGGCCTGGTCGCGGCGGTCCGCGGCGGCGAGATCCTGCCCGTCGGCGTGGTCTTCGTCCACACCGGCGGGCTACCGGGATTGTTCGGCCACGGATGGAGCCCGAGTCCCTCGCGGTCACCGGAGTAGAGTCGCCCGCAAAGGCGTCGGCGCTCACGCGGGAGGCTATCGTGGCCAGTTCACCGGTAACTGTCGGCTCGGGTCCGCATCACGTGCTGGCCGTGCACGGCTGGTTCGGCTCGGCGCGCGGATGGGGCTCGCTGCCGCAGTACCTCGACGGCGCCAGCTACACCTACGTATTCCCTGACCTGCGCGGCTACGGCGACCGCAAGCAGGCCAGCGGGCAATTCACCATGGAAGAGGCGGCCGCCGACGCCGTGGCCCTGGCCGACGAGCTCGGCTGGGGCTCGTTCTCCGTGGTCGGGCACTCGATGGGCGGGAAGATCGCCCACCAGGTGCTGCTGCAGGCCCCCGGCCGGGTCCGGGCGCTGATCGGCGTCAACCCGGTGCCGGCCGCCGAGGTGCCCATGGACGAGCAGACGTGGGGACTGTTCCACGGGGCGGCCGACAACCCCGGCAACCGGGCGGCGATCATCGACTTCACCACCGGGAGCAAGCTGACCAAGACGTTCATCGACCAGCTGGTACAGCACTCGCTGGACAACTCCACGGTGGAAGCGTTCGCCGCCTACCTGCTGTCGTGGGCCAAGTCGGACTTCTCCGGCCAGGTCACGGCGGCCGCTGGTGCTGTGCAGCCCAACGCAGTTCCAGTCCAGGTGATCGTGGGGGAGACCGACCCGGCCCTGTCCGCCGCGGTGATGGAGCAGACCTGGCTGGCGTACTTCCCAGGTGCGGAACTGGAAGTGCTGGCCAACGCCGGGCACTACCCGATGTTCGAGACCCCGGTCGCGCTGGCCACGTCCATCGAGGGCTTCCTGGGACGCGGGTGACACCCGCCTCCGTGCCCGGGCGGGGCGCCTGGCCAGACAAGCCCGAGCCTGGCCGGCCCGACACCGAGGTGGTCTTCGACCCCGAGACCTACACCAGCGGCGTGCCGTTCGACGCCCTCGCCCGGCTGCGCCGCGACCGGCCGGTGGCCTGGGTACCGGAGATCCCGGTGCTCGGCTGGCCCGAAGGCCCTGGGTTCTGGCTCGTGCTCCGGCACGGCGACGTCGAATCGGTGCTGAACCGGCCGGAGCTGTTCTCCTCCGCGCTCGGGGCGACCCAGATCCGCGATCCCGCCACCCCGCAGGCGCTGCGGTACGTGCGGCAGATGATGCTCAACATGGACCCGCCGCCGCATTCCCGGCTGCGGCGGCTGCTGAGCCGGTCGTTCACGCCGCGGGCGGTTGCCCGGCTGGAGGACCGGATACGCGGCCACGCGCGGGCCATCTGCGACCGCGTGCTGCGCGGCCCGCGCGGGGAGTGCGACTTCGCCAAGGACCTGGCGGCGGACCTGCCGTTGCTGACCCTGGCCGACGTGCTCGGCGTGCCCGAGCAAGACCGCTGGCTGCTGTTCGACTGGTCCAACCGGGTGATCGGCTACCAGGACCCCGACTACGCCGCCTCGGCCGAGTTCGACCCTACCGCGGGCACGCCGATGGCGGCCGACGCGCTCGCGCTGCGCCCGGCGCCCGGTGCCGACGGCCGGATGCCCGACCCGCGCACCCGCGAGGGCATGCCCGACCTGTACGCCTACGCCCACCTGCTCGCCGAGCGCAAGCGGCGCCAGCCCGGCGATGACGTGATGTCGATCCTGCTCGCGCAGACCGACGAGGCCGGCGGGCAGGTCTCGGTGGCGGAGTTCGAGAACATGTTCTGGCTGTTCGCCGTGGCCGGGAACGAGACTCTCCGCAACGGCCTGCCCGGCGCCTGCGTCGCCCTGCTGGAGCACCCGGGCGCGGCGGAGGAACTGCGCGCGGACCCGGGGCTGCTGCCGGTCGCCGTCAACGAGATGCTGCGCTGGTGGACCCCGGTCATGACGTTCCGCCGGACGGCGACCGCCGACTGTGAACTGGCCGGCCAGTCCATCCGCGCCGGCGACAAGGTGGTCGTCTCGTTCACCTCGGCCAACCGCGATGAGGCCGTCTTCGCCGACCCCGGCCGGTTCGACATCCGCCGCCACCCCAACCCGCACCTGGTGTTCGGGTACGGACCGCACTTCTGCCTGGGCGCCCACCTGGCGCGCACCCAGATGCGCGCCCTGTTCGAGCAGGTCCTGGCCCGGACCTCATCCCTGCGTTACGCCGGGCCGCCGGCCTACCTGCGCTCCAACTTCCAGCGCGGCATCAAGCGCCTCCCGATCGCCTGGACCGGCGGGCATTAACGCCGCCCCGCCGCTGCTATCGTCGGCGCGTGGAAGTTCGGTCCCTCGGGTATCGCACCGATCTCGCGATCCTGGCGCTCGAAGGCAGCCAGGTCACCGACCGCGGTGATCACCTCGTCATCCGCACCCCGGGTAACCCGGATTACTGGTGGGGTAACTTCCTGCTGGTGCCGGGCCTGCGACCCGGCACGGGCGACGCCTGGAAGGCCCGGTTCGCCGCCGAGTTCCCGGGCGCGCCGCACCTGGCACTGGGGCTGGACGAGCCCGACGACCGCGCCGTCAACCCCGGCGAGCTCCCCGGCATGACGATGGAGCGCAACGCGGTCATGACGGCGACGTCGGTGCACGCCCCGCCGCGCCCGGACACCGAGGCGGTGTTGCGCACGCTGCACGGCGACGCCGACTGGCGGCAGTCATTCGACCTCGCGGTCGCCGTCAACGCGGGCGAGCCCGGCGTCGACTCCGGGTTCCTGACCGCGCAGCAGGCCGCGAAGCGGGCGCTGACGGAGGCAGGCCACGGGTCGTGGCTGGGCGCCTTCCTCGACGGCACCCTGGTCGCGCAACTGGGCCTCATCACCGCCATCGGATCAGGGCTGGCCCGCTACCAGAACGTCGAGACGCACCCCGCCGCGCGCCGCCGGGGCCTGGCCGGCACCCTGGTCTGGAAGGTCGGCGCGGCCGCGCTCGCCAGCGGTATCCAGACCCTGGTCATGGTCGCCGACCCCGGGGAGGCCGCCATCCGCGTCTACCGCTCCGTCGGCTTCACCGTCACCGAATCCCAGCTCAGCTTCATCGCCCGCCCCGCCCAGGGGTGACGGCCAGGCGTTGACCGCAACTGCCCGAAGGAGCGTGACAACGTCTGCTCGACGAGGAGGCGCCACTGGGCGTACTCGGCTCGGGCCTCTCGGCCATGATGGGTCAAAACCGATAGCCTGCTAGCGCTTCTGACCCACGATCTCGGAACGGGAAGGACCGACGGTCAAGTCACTGGGCGGGCGACGCGTCGGTGAAGGTGGGCGGGCGGCGCTCGAAGAACGCCGTGGCGGCCTCCCGCTGGTTTGGCGTGCCGGCCAGCGCCTTGATCTCCCGCCGCTCGGCGGCCAGGCCCGCCGCCGACCCCTCGTCGAGCCCCAGGTTGATCAGGCGCTTGGCGCCCCGGACGGCGTCCGGGCTTTGCGCGGCGATGGCCTGCGCCAGCGCCAGCGCGGTGGCGGCGGGGTCGTCGCTGAGCCGGGACGCGAGCCGGATCCGCACCGCCTCCTCGCCGGACACCTCGCGGCCGGTCCAGATCAGCTCCTTGGCCAGCTCCGGGCCGACCAGCGGCGGGAGCAGCACCGTGGCGCCCATGTCGGGGACCAGGCCCCAGTTGACCTCGCGCAGCGCCAGCCGCGCGCCCGGGGCGACCACGCGGATGTCGGCGCCCAGCGCCAGCTGCAGGCCGGCGCCGTAGGCGACGCCGGACACGGCGGCGATGACCGGGACCGCGAGCTGCTGCCACTGCCAGACCACGAGCTGGCCGTCGTGAACCAGCCTGCCCCGCGCCTCAGTGAGATCGCTCAGGCCCTCAGCCTGCGTGCCGTCCCTCATCGCGGCGAAGTTCGCCAGGTCAAGGCCGGCGCTGAACGCGCGGCCGCTGGCCGTCAGGACCACGGCGCGCGCGTCGGGGCGGCCGGCCAGTTCCCGGCCGGCCTCCGCCAGCGCCCGGAACATCGCCAAGTCGAAGGCGTTCAGCTTGTCCGGCCGGCTCAGCCGGACCTCCCAGACCGGCCCGTGGCGGTGCAGTTCGACCCGTTCCTGGCTGCTCACGTGGGCGCCCTCCTTCGGAAATACCTGACCTTACCGGTAAGTTCGCCTGCATGACCCCGCTCGTGCTGGTGCACGGCCTCGCCGAGTCGGCCGCGGCCTGGGGCCCGCTGCGGGCGCAGGCCGGCTCGGATTTCTCCGTGCGGACCTGGGAGTTTCCCGGCCACGGGGAACGAGCCGCCGACCTCGCCCCGGCCTGCACGATGGCCGCCGCCGTGGCCAGCCTGGAGGAGGTCCTCGCCGCCCAGCCGGCCCCGCCGGTGCTTGTCGGCCATTCAGCCGGTGGCTACCTCGCGCTGCGCTGCGCGGCCCGCGGCGCCGTGCCGCTGGCCGCCCTGGCGGTGATCGCCTCCGGGCCGGGCTTTCGCAGGCCGGAGGCGATGGTGGCCTGGAACCAGACCGTCGACAAGCTGGTCACGCGGGCCGGCCTGCCGCCGCACGTGGCCGCCGTCGCGTACATGGCGGACTCGCTGGTCATGGACAACCTCCCCGCGATTACCGTGCCGGTGCTGCTCGTCGTGGGCGCGCAGGATCGCCAGGTGTACGCCGACGGCGCCGAGCTGATGGCGCGAAAGCTGCCCGCCGCCCGGCTGGTGCGGGTGGCTGAGGCTGGGCACAACGTGCACGTCTCGCACCCGGCCGAGCTGGCGGGGCTGCTCCGCGAGCTCGCCGGCGGCCGCGCCTGACTTCAGGGCGCCTGTCGCCGCAAACAATTATCTCTGCTTATCAAATGAGGTGGGCGTGGGGTCTTGTCGGGCCACAGGCACTCATCTAGCGTCTGGGGGTGGATGATCTCTGGCGCAAGCACCAACGCGGGCCAGATCCTACCGAGGAGACCGTGACATGGGCGTTAGGTTCCTTCTCATTGCTAGCGCGAGCAGCCTGGTGATTGCCAGTGCCGCGCTCGCTAGCCCGGCGATAGCAAGCCCAGGTGACGGCGTCCCGCCGCCCGCGGACCGCATCGCGGCGACGACCGCGACCTTCAACGCGATCGAGGCGAAGATCGCCGCCGGGACATCCCTGCGACTGCGGGGGTTCCCGGATGGGACGGCGCAGTCCGACATCATCGACTACGGCGTCAACGACCTGTGGAAGAAGGGAATCGACGGCGCCGGCGTGACCGTGGCTTACGTGGTCACCAACCCCGACCCCGGCCTGGCGGCCAGCATGGCCAGCTACGACACGGCGATGAACCTGCCCCCGGTGAACATCACCGACATCGCCCTCCCGGCGCCTGCCGACCCGACGTTCACCTGCCAGGTCGAGTGCAGCGCGGGCGAGGACCGGCTCGACGCCGAGGCGATCCACTCGATGGCGCCCTTCGCGAACATCATCTTCGTGCACCCGTCGGTGCCGGAAACCATCGGCATGCAGGGCTGGCCGCAGGTCGCCCAGGCCATCAAGATGATCGCCGACCAGCACCTGGCCGACATCGTCACGGTGAGCCTCGGCGACGGCGAGAACGACTTCATCAACGACCCGACCAACCCGGGGGCCAGCCCAACGGCGGCCATCCACTCGCTGGACCCGGCGTTCCTGGACGCCGCCGCGCACAACATCCCGGTGATGTTCGCCTCCGGTGACTGCGGCCCGACCGACCCGCCGGTCCTCGGGGACACCGGTCAGTGCACCCCAGCTATCGGCGTCAGCGCGGATCACCCATCCGACAACCCCTGGGTCACCTCGGTCGGCGGCACCATTCCCAACGCGGGCCTGGCGACCGCGGCGGGCCGGACCGCGCCGGACGCGCTGTGGGTCGCCCCCACCAACCACTCCGACGCGGAGGGCGCCGGCGTCTCCACTGTTTACGCCAAGCCGTTCTGGCAGTGGGGCAACCCGGCCCTGGACGGCGTCACCGGCCGCGCCTACCCCGACATCTCGATGGACTCCACTAACGGCACCTCGCAGGCATCGCCCACCTTCGCGGGGATCCTCGCGCTGGCCACGCAGCTGCGCGGGGACAAGCTCGGCACGGTGAACCCGGCGCTGGCGGCGATCGGGCCGCGCGGCGCGGCGGCGGGCATCGTCGACGTCCCAGCCGGGTACACCAACACCGCCTTCGGCGTCACCGGCTTCGCGACTGCCACCGGCTATGACATCGCGTCGGGCTGGGGCACGATCTACGCGCCGGACTTCGTGCCCGCCCTGGTCACGCAAGTCAACCGGGAGCGCGGGCTGTTCAAGCCGAGCCTGCTGGCGCAAATCGAGCTGGGCCTGCTGCAGGCGCACGTCGGCTCCTCCGCCGACCGGGTGGCCAGCGGCCAGGCCGTCACGATCACCGGCCACGGGTTCATCCCGGGCCGGTCCCCGAACGGCACCACGATCGTTGACGGCTTCGGCGTCTTCCCGCCGCTTCCCGGGCAGTTCGGGGCGTCGGCGACCGGCCCGTTCGCCGACCCGACCTCGACGGTGCCCGGGCAGACCTGGGACGACGTGTCGGTCACGGTAACCGGGACCGGGCGGGACTCCGCGGTCGCGGCGCCCGTCGTGTCCGGCCCGGACGGCAACGGCGTCGTCACGGTCACCATTGACACGACCGGAATGCCGGTCGGCACGTACACGGTGACGATCGCCGGCCGCGAGCTCACCCAGAGAATCTCCTTCCAGGTCAAGCACCGCTAACCGACCGGGGCCGCTAACCGCGGCCGCTCAGCGGCCCGCATCCCGAACCGGGGATGCGGGCCGCTTCGCGTCGCCGGGGAAACGCTTCCCGGGGCAGTGCTTTTAGTCAGGTACCGCGCTTGCTCAGGTACCGCGCTTGCTCAGGTACCGCGCTTGCTCAGGTACCGCGCTTGCTCAGGTACCGCTTGCCACGGCGCCTGCCGCTTACCTCATGCGCCCCAGGGGCACCGTAAGTAACATCGGGCAGCAGCGCGGAGGCGGGGCATGTCATGCATGAAGTAGTGATTC
>JAICYD010000057.1 GCA_025934375.1 Streptosporangiaceae bacterium
GGCAGCTGAGCGACCTCCAGCAGTCGGTCGTCGTCAAGGACAGCACTCCGGCGGACGCCCAGCAGGCCAAGTAGTCCCTGCTCCGCACCTTTACCGGGAGAGGGCGGTCGTACAGCCATGGCGAGGAAGCCCAGTGCCGTCGCGGGTGCTCGCGTTGTGGGCGAGCAGTACGTGCGCATGAAGCGACGGGAAAACCCCGAGGGGCGCATGCCCCTGCTGCAGCACTTGGCCGAGCTGCGCAACCGTCTGCTCAAGGCGGCCATCGCCTTGATCCTGGGCATGGGCATCGCGCTCGCTTACTCCAACCAGACGCTCCAGTTCGTCATGCGCCCGTTCTGCGAGGCGACGATCAACGGGCGCTCGGGCTGCCATGGCTACGGCGATCAGCTCGTCATCAACGGCGTCTTCGACGGGTTCTTCATCCGGGTCAAGATCGCGTTCTTCATCGGGCTGATCGGCACTAGCCCGGTCTGGCTGTACCAGCTGTGGGCGTTCATCGCCCCGGGCCTGTACACGCGCGAGAAGAAGTGGGCCTACCTGTTCACCGGGTCCGCGGTGCCGTTGTTCGTCGGCGGCGCCTTCCTCGCCTTCCTCGTGATGGGCCGGGGCCTGCACTACCTGCTCGGCCTGGTTCCCCAGAACACCGCGGCGCTGCCCAGCTTCGACACCTACATCAGCTACTTCACCGGCATGCTGGTCGGCTTCGGCATCGCGTTCGAGCTGCCGCTGGTGATGATCATGCTGAATGTCGCCGGGGTCCTCACCCACGAGCGGTTCCGCCGCTGGCGCAAGATGCTGATCTTCACCGTCTTCCTGATCGCCGGCATCGCGAACCCCAGCCCGGACCCGTGGACGATGCTGATCCTCGGCGGCATGTGCGTGGTGCTGGTGGAGGCGGCCGAGCTGTTCGTCTACTTCAACGACAGGCGCCGGGCCAGGCACAACCCCAACCCGTACGCGAACCTGGCTGACGACGAGGTTGCCCCGCTCGATGACCCCGAGCCCGTCGACGCGGACAACAGCGCTAACTAGCGCAGTCAGGCAGCGCTGCCGGCTCTTGGGTTTACTCCCGTCTCACTGGTCGTGATGTCAAATAGTCTTGGTCGCATGAGCACACCGGCCCCCGCCAAGGACTCGTCCCCGTCCCCGGCGGAACGGTTCTCCAGGTTCCGCGATCGGCAAGCCGACCCGGATCTCGCCTCCTTCCGCGATCTGTACGACTTCGCCCTCGATGACTTCCAGGTCGCCGCGTGCGGGGCGCTCAGCTCGGGTAACGGGGTGCTGGTGGCCGCGCCGACCGGGTCCGGCAAGACCGTCGTCGGCGAGTTCGCGGTCCACCTGGCCCTGGCCCAGGGCCGCAAGTGCTTCTACACCACGCCGATCAAGGCGCTGTCCAACCAGAAGTACGGCGACCTCGTCCGGCGCTACGGCGCCCACAACGTCGGCCTGCTCACCGGGGACAACTCGGTCAACGGGGACGCCCCGGTCGTGGTGATGACCACCGAGGTGCTCCGCAACATGCTCTACGCGGGGTCGGCCACGCTTCGCGACCTCGGCTACGTGGTCCTCGATGAGGTGCACTATCTCGCCGACCGCTCCCGGGGCGCGGTCTGGGAAGAGGTCATCATCCACCTGCCGGAGTCGGTGCGGGTGGTCGCGCTGTCGGCGACGGTGAGCAACGCCGAGGAGTTCGGCGACTGGCTGGCCCAGGTGCGCGGCGGGACCGAGGTCATCGTCGATGAGCACCGCCCGGTCCCGTTGTGGCAGCACATGCTGGTCGGCCGGCGCCTGTATGACCTGTTCACCGACGACGATCATCGCCAGCTCAACCCCGAGCTGGTCCGGCTCGCCCAGCGCGAGATCCGCACCTCGGCGGCGGCCCGGGGCGCCTCCCGGCCTCGCCGCGGCGAGCGGCGGCCCCGCCGGTACTCCCCGCCGTACCGGCCCGAGGTCATTGACCGGCTGGACGCGGCGGGCCTGCTGCCGGCGATCACGTTCATCTTCAGCCGGGCGGGCTGCGACGCGGCCGTCCAGCAGTGCCTGGCCGCCGGGCTGCGGCTGACCACGCCCGACGAGGCCGAGGTGATCGAGTCGCGCGCCGCGCGCCGGGTCGCCGACATCCCCGAGGAGGACCTGCTCGTCCTGGGCTACCACGACTGGCTCACCGGACTGCGGCGCGGCATCGCGGCGCACCACGCCGGGATGCTGCCCGCGTTCAAGGAGGTCGTCGAGGAACTATTCGCGGCGGGCCTGGTCCGTGCGGTGTTCGCCACCGAGACGCTCGCGCTCGGCATCAACATGCCGGCCAGGACCGTGGTGATCGAGCGGCTGGACAAGTGGAACGGCGAGACCCATGCCCCGCTCACGGCCGGGGAGTACACCCAGCTCACCGGGCGCGCCGGGCGGCGCGGCATCGACGTGGAGGGCCACGCGGTCGTCTTGTGGCAACCGGGCCTGGACCCAGGGCTGGTCGCGGGCCTGGCCGGCACCCGGACGTACCCGCTGAACTCCAGCTTCCGCCCGTCCTACAACATGGCCGTCAACCTGACCGGCCGGGCGGGCCGCCGGCGCGCGGCCGCGCTCCTGGAGTCCTCATTCGCCCAGTTCCAGGCCGACCGCGGCGTCGTCGGGATCGCCCGGCGGCTGCGCCGTGTCCAGCAGCAAGCCGGTGACCTGGCCAAGTCGATGGCCTGCGATGAGGGCGATTTCACCGAGTACATCGGGATCCGGCGCCAGCTCACCGACCTGGAGAAGGACGCCTCGCGCAACCGCGCCTCCTCGCGCCGGGCGCAGGCACTGCGCTCCCTGCCGCTGCTGCGCCGCGGCGACATCATCGCCATTCCCGGCGGCCGCCGGGCGGGCCTGGCGGTCGTCTTGTCCCCGCCCCCGGCCTCGGTCGCCGACGGGCCGCAGCCGCTGCGGCGCACGACCGCCGACGGCCCGCTGGTGCTCACCTCGGGCGGCCAGGTCAAGCAGCTGTGGGCGGCGGACTTCCCGGTGCCGGCCGAGCCGGTGGACCGGGTGAAGATCCCCCCCTCGTTCAGCGAGCGGTCACCGAAGCACCGGCGCGACCTCGTCTCGGCCATGCGCAGCAGGCTAGCGGGCCGCGACCTCGATGATCTCCCGCACAACGGCGCCGGGGAGCACCGACGCGGGGGCAATGGCGCGGCGGCCGACGGCGGGGGAGTCCCCCACGACGTCGCCGAGCTGCGCCGCGAGCTGCGGCGCCACCCCTGCCACGCCTGCCCTGACCGCGAGGAGCACGCGCGGTTCGCCGAGCGGTACGTGCGCCTGCAGCGGGACGCCGAGGAGCTGCAGCGGCAGATCAGCGGCCGCTCGCACGTGATCGCGCGCACGTTCGAGCGGGTGTGCTCGGTACTGGACCAGCTCGGGTACCTCGACGGCGACCGGGTGACGCCGGATGGCAGGCGGCTTGGCCGGCTGTACTCCGAGCTGGACCTGCTCGCCGCCGAGTGCCTGCGCCGGGGCTTCTGGGAGGGGCTGAACCCGGCGGAGCTGGCGGCCTGCGTGTCGGTGCTGACGTTCGAGTCGCGGCTGCAGTCCGACGACGCCCAGCCCGCGCGGCTGCCCAAGGGGCCGGTCCGCGACGTGCTGGACGACATGTCGCGGACGTGGGTGGAGCTTGAGCACCTGGAGCGCCGCAACAGCCTGTCGTTCCTGCGCGAGCCCGACCCCGGCTTCGTGTGGGCAGCCTACCGATGGGTGCGCGGCGCGAAGCTGGAGGACGTCCTGGAGTCGGCGCCCGGCCTGACCCCGGGCGACTTCGTCCGCTCGATCAAGCAACTGATGGACCTGCTGGACCAGGTCGCCGTGGCCGCCTCTTCCCGGGCAGCCGGGGACGCCGCCGCGGACGGTGCCACAGTGGCTGGCACAGTGGCTGGCACTGTGGCTGCCAGCGCGGGCAAGCCGGGCGCGGCGGACGACGACCCAGCGGCGCGCCGCGGCCGCGGCGTGGCTGAGACGGCCCGCGCGGCCATCGACGCGATGCGGCGCGGCGTAGTCGCCTACACGACGGTCACGGACTGACGCGCGGCCGCGGTCCCGACCGGGCAATTCCCCGGGTTTTCCGCTAGCCCTTCCCCGTGTTCGCCCCGCTTCCCCTTGTTCCCCTAGTGTCCCCTGTCCCCGGCAGCCGTCCCCATCGTGGTGGGCGACGGGCGCCGGAAATGATCCCGGCGCGGGGAGCCCGTCGCTTGCCCCGACTGGATTGGCGCTACTTCGGCGGCGCGAGGACCTTGTTCGGGTCCTGCAGGAGCACGATGCCGGAGATGTGGTCGTACAGGGTTCGCCGGTCCTTGTTGACCAGCATCATGACGAACGAGACGAGGCCACCGAACGCGATGTAGTCGATCACGGACCGGCTGAGCCCCCACAGGAACATCTGGCCCCAGCTGGCGACGGTGTTCTCCTGCATCCTCCAGCAGCGGATCCCGAGCACTTGCTGGGTCGGGGTCTGGCCGTTCGCCCAGGTGATCGCGCCCCAGATCAGGTAGCCGATGCCGAGCGTGATCAGGGAGAGCACGAAAGACAGGAAGAACGCGCCGATCCGGATGCCCACGCTGGCGACCTGGGTGCCCTCCGGGATGGTGAGCCCGGTCGCCGGGTCGAGGAACAGGCCGCCCGGAGCGGACTGGTATCCGGGCATCGGGGGGGCGGGCTGCAGGTAGCCGCCCGGCTGCTGGTAACCGCCGGACTGGAAATCAGCGGGCTGCTGATACCCGGGCGGCGCCTGGTACCCAGGTGCCTGGTATCCGGGCGCCGGCGCCCCCGGCGGCGGTGTTTGCGGGCCGGGCGACCCGTAGGCGGGAGTATTCCATCCCTGATCAGTCACGGTGACCTACCTTCCGTTGTGGCCGAATTCATCCGGACTCTATGCGGGCAAAGCGCCGCCGGAAAGATATGCGTGGCTATCGCGGCTGAACCGTTACTGGGGTGGTTTGCCGAATAGTGGCTGCTCGGGCGGCCGGGAAACACGCGCCCGCTTTCCCGCACATGATTGCACCGCGCGTTTCCGGAAGGACGTTCCCCCAGGACGCATGAAGTCAGCCGGCGCAAAGTCGATTACGCATTGCTATAAGTGCGTTACGTATCGTCGCTCATGGTGGGCGGGTGGCGGGGCGGGGACGGCACCGGCTCGGACCGGAGCTAAGTATTAACGCAGTCTATGCATGGGTAGAAGACTGGCATTGGTGCTTATAGGAGCTGGTCGTTAGCCTGGAACTCGTAGCAGGCTTTAAGGAGGCGCCGTGTCACGAGCATCAGTGTCCTCAGCCGTCCCGGATGCCGAGAGGGTCGCGGCTACCACGCGGAGCGCTATCGGGGTCCCGCTTCCCGCGGTGGTCGGCGGCTGCCCGCGGTTCCTGCTGGCCTCGGTCCGCCGCGCGGTCCGCGCCGGCGGCGACTGGCAGCAGGTCGCTGACCGGGTCGCCGGCGTGCTGCGCAGCCAGCTCCCGGGGCCGGGCATCGTGACGCCCGAGCAGCTGCGCGGGGACCCGGCGGGCTACCAGACCCACCTCCTGCACGCCGAGCCGGACGGCTCCTTCTCCGTCACCGTCATGGTGTGGCTGCCCGGCCAGCGGACCTCAATCCACGACCACCTCGCCTGGTGCGTCACCGCGGTCTTGCAGGGCACCGAGTACGAGGAGATCTTCGCCCCTGAGCCCGCCGCCACGGACCGGGGGCCGGCGCTGCGGGTCATCGCCCGCAACGAGAACGAGGTCGGCGCGGTCGCGGGCTTCGCGCCTCCCGGCGACATCCACCGGGTGACCAACTCCGGGGCCGGAACGGCCGTGTCCATGCATATCTACGGCACCGACATCACGCGCGTCGGCTCCAGCGTCCGCCGCGAGTATTAGGCGGGGCCCGAAGCCTCCGCACGCGTTTGCCCCCGGCATCCCCAGCCAGCGCCACCTCCTTGGCGCTGGCTTCTTCCTTGGGGGCACGTGGCTTGTCAAGCGATCGTTAGCGATATATCGTTGAACTAACGCGAACGATACGATACCGATCGAAGGAGAGTCGTCATGCATGACGAACGTAGGCGCGGACCGCGCGGCGAGGGCTGGGGACCACCATGGAGTGGCCGCGGCGAGGGGCCGCGCAGGGGGCGCGGAAACTGGGGTTACGCCATGGGCGGCCCCGAGGGGCCGGGCGGCCCGGGGCGCGGCCCCGGGGATCCCGGACGAGGCTGGGGCGGCCCTCGCGGCGACTGGGGCGGCGGCCCCGGCAAGCGCCATGGCTGGGCCTGGGAAGGGCCTGGCATGCCGCCGGTGCCGCCGCCGCCGGAGTTCGGCCCGGGGTTCGGCCCGGGGTTCGGGCCGGGGTTCGGCCCGGGATTCGGCCGCAAGCGCGGCTTCGGCGGGCCTGGGCACCGGCGCGCCCGGCGCGGCGACGTCCGCGGGGCCATCCTCGACCTGCTGGCCGAGGGGCAGCCGTGGAACGGATACCAGATCATCCAGGAGATCGCCCAGCGCACCAACGGCATCTGGCGGCCATCAGCCGGGTCTGTTTACCCGGCGTTGCAGCAGCTGGAAGACGAGGGGCTGATCAGCCCCGAGGGCGAGGGCCGCCGCCGGATGTACACGCTCACCGCGGAGGGGCGGGCCTACGCCGAGGCGCACCGCGATGAGCTGCGCGCCTCGTGGGACGCCGTCGCCGGGATGACCGACGACGCCGCTGTCGAGCTCGGCAACATGATCCGCCAGATCATGATGGCGGTGATGGAGGTCCGCCGGGCCGGGTCGCCCGCCCAGCTCGCCGAGGCGCGCCGCGTGCTCGCCGAGACCCGCCGGTCGCTGTACCGCATCCTCGCCGACGACGTGGAGGACGAGGACGCCGAGGACGCCGGCACTGGGCCCGCCAACAGCGGGTCGGCCGGCGAGGCGGACGACCTGGCGGACGGCGGGCAGGGCAGCGAGTGAGCGATCGGGCCCGCCAGCGTGGTGGCGGGCCCGGCCAGGCGATCGCGCAGTTCCGAAAAACGGGAGTAACTAAGCAAACGTTTGCCGGCCCAAACCGCCTGCACTCCAGGCTTAAACATCAAGCTCGCTCATAGGGCTTCTCGCGTAGCAAAAATCACCAAGGTACACTCTCGGTGCTTCTCGCGCAGCAAAACACCAAGTCGCGCCCGGCGATACTTCGGCTGTGGTTAAACGGTCAAGTCCTGCTCAGAGTGCTTCCCGGGGGCTAAACATCAAGCGCCGCTCAGAGTGCTTCCCGGGGGGCTAAAGGCCAAGCCTCGCTCAATAAAGGGCGACGCAGGGTGGCTACGGGGGCAAACCACCCTGCGTCGCAATCATCGGCGTTCCGACGGGGGCCCGGAACGCCGGCAGTGGTGCCCTGACGGGGGACCAGAGCACCGATATGAATGGTACAACGAAACGCCCCCCGATGTGCAAGAACCAATTTGCGTCTTTATCTGGCCGCAACCATCCCGATGCACGGGAAGGTCAAAGGAAGGGCTGCCGAGCGCAAGAAGGTTGCGAGATAGACGTGCATAAAATTTCGCAACACGCTGAAAGCGTCACGTCGCCCGCCGTAGGCGACGCGGGCGATGGGCGCGGTGATTACGGACGGTCATCCTGGTCGTCGCGGGGAGTATCCCTGCGAGCGGGCAAGTTCATGCGGTGCTCAAGGAAGCCGCGGGTGTTGTCCGGCTCGCGGCCGCCGTTGGCGAAAATAACCGCGAAATACGGAATGACGATCGCCCCGACCGCCGGGATGGCGGTCAGCCATCCGCCGTGGTTGACGAAGACCACGACCGCGACGGCGAAGCACACCGCCCGGATGCCCATCATGATGAGGTAGCGCCGCTGGCGGTAGGCGATGTCTTCCGACAACGGCCTGCGCGCCTGCGTCACCAAGTGGACCTGCGGGTCCCGCCCGTGGTGGCCTACCCTCATGCCTCTACCGTATCTCCGCGCGGAGGGTCATCAAACAGCAGCGGCCCGGGAGCGTTGGATGGCAGTGCTTTGCGGGCTGTGTTTAGCTGGCTTGGCTCACCGAGGACATGTTGAAGCCCTCGATCCGCAGCGGCGGCATCGCGCAGCGGGTGAAGTAGTCGCTCCACTCCCGCGGTAGCGTGCTGCGCTCCGTCGCCCCGGCCTCGGCCAGGCGGGACAGCATCCCGACGGGCGTCTCGTTGAACCGGAAGTTATTGACCGCCCCGGTGACCTCGCCATCCTCGATGAGGTACACGCCATCGCGGGTCAGCCCGGTCAGCAGCAGCTTCTGCGGGTCGACCGAGCGGATGTACCACAGGCAGGTGAGCAGCAGCCCGCGCCTGGTCGAGGCGATCATGGATTCCAGCGAGCCGGCGTCGCGGGCGGGGCCTGCCGCGCCGCTGAGCACGAGGTTGTCCACCGCCGGGGTCACCGGCAGCCCGGCGAGCGTGGCCGAGTGCCGGCTCGAGTACAGCCCCGACAGCACCCCGCCGGACAGCCACGTCGCCCGGCCGGACGGCATCCCGTTGTCGAATACGGACTGGTCGTCACCTGAGGAGTGCGCGATCACGAACGGGGCGCACTCAAGGCCGGGGTAACCCGGGTCGCTGAACAGGGAAACGGGCTGCGCGGACAGTCGCTCGCCAACCCGCGTGCCGCCGCCGGGCTTGCTGAACGGCGAGCGGCCCTCCGCGGCCTCGCGCGCCCCGGCGGCCCAGTAGAAGTTGATCATCAGGTCGGCGACCGCGGTGGGCGGCAGCAGCGTCTCATACCGCCCGGCCGGCAACTCCACCCGCCGCGCCTGCCACGCCAGCCGTCGCGCGAGCGAGGCGTCCAGCGCGGCCGGATCCACGTCTGAGAAGTCCCGCGTGGCGGCCCCGGCCCACGCTGACCGGGTCAAGTCGGCCGACTTCGCGTTGAGCTCCAGCCGGCCGGTCGGCTGGTCGTGGCGCAGGCGCAGGCCGCTTGACGTGCCCAGGAAGGTCGAGGTCACCTCGTGCTCGGCGAACCCGTACAGCTTGCGCCCGGCCGCCTCAGCGACCCGCAAGGTCTCGCCCAGCTGGCTGGCGAACCCCCGCAGGACGCCCACCTCGGTGCCGGCCGCGTCATCGTCCCACGACCTTGATCCCCAACGATCGGCGGCCGACTGCGCGAGCTCCTGCGCGTCGGCGGCGGGCGGGGCGTCGGCCGCGGCCTTGCGGGCCTCGGCGACGATCTCCTCGACCTGGTCGGGGCGAGCGCCGGATCGCGAGACGACGCCGACGCCGCTGGTGGCACCGGATGGTCCCCCGCGCCGGTCGATGGCGATCACGGTGAGGCTGCGGGTACTGCTCACCCCGTTGGTGGTCAGCGTGTTGCCCGCCCAGCGCAGGTTCACGGCGGAGTGCTCGTCGGCGAGGACGATGAGGTCACCGTCGGGCTTGGCCAGTGCCAGCGCGCGCTCGACGGTATTTTGGGCGGTCACCCGGTCGCTCGTCATTCGCTCGTTCCTTCCTGGGCCACGTTCAGCACGCGCACGCCGCGGAAAAGGGCCGCCGGGGCGCCGTGGCTGACCGGCGCGACCTGGCCGGGCTGGCCCTTGCCGCAGTTGAAGGCCCCGCCCAGGACGTAGGTCTGCGGGCCGCCGACCGCCTCCATCGAGTTCCAGAAGTCGGTCGTGGTCGCCTGGTAGGCGACGTCCTTGAGCTGCCCGGCC
Source organism: Streptosporangiaceae bacterium (assembly GCA_025934375.1). GTDB lineage: Bacteria > Actinomycetota > Actinomycetes > Streptosporangiales > Streptosporangiaceae > Trebonia. The sequence continues at coordinate 9,655 of JAICYD010000057.1, forward strand.
AGCTGGCCGTTCCTGATCCGGTAGAAGCGCTGCCCGGTGAACTGGAAGTTGTAGCGCTGCATGTCGATCGACCACGACTTATCGCCCAGGATGAAGATGCCGTCCTCGACGCCCGCGATCAGGTCCGGCGTGCCGGGGCCGGCAGTGGCTGGCTGCAGCGAGACGTTGGCCATCCGTTGCAGCGGCATGTGGCCGGGGGAGTCGGCGAAGGCGCATCCGTTGGACCGGCCGAGCCCCGACAGGTGCGCCATGCGCCGGTCCAGCTGGTAGCCGACGAGCACGCCGTCGCGGATCAGGTCCCACGACTGGCCGGCCACGCCCTCGTCGTCGTAGCCGACGGTGGCCAGGCCGTGCGCGGCCGTCCGGTCCCCGGTGACGCGCATGACCGCCGAGCCGTACTGAAGGCTGTTCAGCTTGTCGGGCGTCGCGAAGCTGGTGCCCGCGTAGGCGGCCTCGTAGCCGAGCGCCCGGTCCAGCTCGGTGGCGTGCCCGATCGACTCGTGGATCGTCAGCCACAGGTTGGACGGGTCGATGACCAGGTCGTAGCGGCCGGCCTCGACCGAGGGGGCCGCCAGCTTCTCCGCGAGGAGCTCCGGAAGCCGCGCGAGCTCACCGGGGAAGTCCCACCCGGTCCCCGTGAGGTACTCCCAGCCGCGGCCGACGGGCGGGGCCAGCGTGCGCATGTCGTCGAACCCGGCCTCGGTCACGGCGATCGCGGTGAGCTGCGGGTAGAGCCGGACCCGCTGCTGCGTCGCGGTGGTCGCCCCGTCGGTGTAGAACTTGCACTCCTTGACCTGGTACAAGCTCGCCTCGGCATGGGCGACCGCGCTGTGCGCCAGCAGCCCCTGGCTCCAGTCCGCGAGCAGGTCGACCTTCTCCTTGCTGGAGACGGCGAACGGGTCCACCGCGTACGCCGACACCCAGCTGACATCGCCGTGGCCTGGTTCGGGGGCCAGCTCGATCCGCTCGGTGTTCATCGCGGCGGCTACCCGGGCGACCTCGACGGCCTTGCGCGCCGCCTCGGCGGCCGCCTGCGGGGTGAGGTCCACCGCCGAGGCGAACCCCCAGGTCCCGTCCACGATGACGCGAACCGCCAGCCCAGCGTCGTCCGCGTCCGAGAGTGCCTGCAGCTGGGCGTCCGACAGCCGCACCCGCTGCCCGCGGACCCGCTCGGCGCGGAAGTCAGCGTGCTGGGCACCCGCCTGCCGGGCCGCGGACAGGGCCGCGTCGGCCAGGTTGCGCAGCGGCAACTGGGCGAACTCCGGATCAATAACGTTCGAAGCCTCCGTCACGAGACTCGAACCTATCTCTGCTTGCCTGGGGGGTGCACACCAACCCCCGTGCGGCACTGTTGTCGCTTTAGCCGCAGCTATCTCGAATACTTTTGTAGTCGGGAAGACCTTTCATCGTATAGCTATAAAAAGTCTTCGCGAGTCGAAAACTCTTCGGGGTAATTCGGCGCCGCCGTGGAGGCGGGTGCCTGATCGGCAGGCAGGCGGTACGGTTGGCTGGCGAAATCGTTAGGTCGGGCAGGGAGGCGGCTGCGTGGGACGTTCGGTGCTGGTGACCGGGGGGAACCGGGGGATCGGGCTGGCGATTGCCCGGCGGCTGGCCGCCGACGGTGACAGCGTCACGGTCACGTCCCGGTCGGGGGAGCCGGTCGAGGGGCTGGGCGTGGTCCAGTGCGACGTGCGCGACGCCGCGAGCGTGGACGGGGCGTTCGCCGCGGTGGAGAAAGAGCAGGGGCCGGTCGAGATCCTGGTCGCCAACGCGGGCATCACCAAGGACACGCTGCTGGCGCTGCTCAGCGAGGACGCGTTCACCGACGTCCTCGACACCAACTTGACCGGCGCCTACCGGGTCGCCAAGCGGGCGGTGCGGCCCATGATGAAGATGCGCCGGGGACGGCTCATCTTCATTTCCTCCGTGGTCGGCCTGTACGGGTCGGCGGGGCAGGCGAACTACGCGGCCAGCAAGGCGGGCCTGGTCGGGCTGGCCCGGTCGCTGGCCCGGGAGCTGGGCTCGCGCGGAATCACCGCGAACGTCGTCGCGCCCGGCTTCGTGGAAAGTGACATGACGGCCGTGCTCTCGCCGGAGCGCAAGACGGCCATCCTCGGCGCGATCCCGCTCGGCCGGTACGCCTCGGCGGATGAGGTGGCGGCTACGGTCGCGTTCCTGGCGGGCCCGGACGCCGGATATGTCACCGGAGCCGTGATCCCGGTCGACGGCGGCCTGGGCATGGGTCACTGAGCGCGGCAGATTAAGGAGCATCGATGGGAATCTTGGACGGCAAGCGAATCCTGGTCACCGGCGTCCTGACGGAGGCCTCGATCGCGTATTACGTGGCGAGGGTGGCGCAGGAGCAGGGCGCGACGGTGGTCTTGACCGCGTTCCCCCGGCCGACGCTGACCGAGCGGATCGCGAGGAAGCTCCCGGTTACCCCGCCGGTGCTGGAGCTCGACGTGACCAACCCCGAGCACATGGGATCGCTGGCCGACCGGATACGTGAGCACGTGGACGGCCTGGACGGCGTGGTGCACTCGATCGGGTTCGCGCCGCAGGCGGCGCTGGGCGGCAACTTCCTGAACACGACCTGGGACGACGTGTCCACCGCGGTGCACGTCTCCGCGTACTCGTTCAAGTCCCTGGCCATGGCGACGCTGCCGCTGTTCCCGGCCGGCGGCGCCTCCATCGTGGGGCTGGACTTCGACGCCTCCATCGCCTGGCCCGGCTATGACTGGATGGGCGTCGCCAAGGCCGGCCTGGAGTCGTGCTGCCGCTACCTTGCCCGTGACCTCGGCCCGCAAAAGGTCCGGGTCAACCTGGTCGCGGCCGGGCCGCTCAAGACGATGGCCGCCAAGTCGATCCCGGGCTTTGAGAAGTTCGAGGGCGTCTGGGCTGAGCGCGCCCCCTTGGGGTGGAACATCGCCGACCCCGAGCCCGCCGCCCGTGCCTGCGTGGCGCTGCTGTCGCCGTGGTTCCCCGCGACCACCGGCGAGATCGTCCACGTGGACGGCGGAGTCCACGCGGTCGGCGTCTGAAGCCACTCCCGCGCCGCCGGCGCGCCAGGGCGATGTTGCCGGTGTATCGCAAGGGGTAGCATCGATATATGTGTTCGAGTGCGGGAGGCGCGCGGGGCCGGCCGCCACGTCCGCCCCGGCGGGTAACTCCGTCCCGCGGCAGGGGGCCCGCTGAGTTTTCCTTGCGTGCGAAGCGTTTGGTCCTGATACTCCTTGTCTATGGGAGGTCCAGTGGCTGAGGCTCAGGCGTCATCAGATACTCCGCCTCGGCCAATGCAGGCGCTGCCGCGCGACATTCCGCCAATCGCCGCCCCCGCGCCGGGCGCGCCGGCGCCGCAGGCTCAGCCGGATGTCCCGAACGCGCGGGCCATTCCGCTGGGCGGGCTGCCCGCTGGCCCGCTGCCGCCCGGGGCGGTGCGCGCCTCGGACACGGACCGGGCGGAGACGGTCAGCGCGCTGCGCGATGAGTTCGCCGCCGGGCGCCTGTCGCACGACACGTTCCTGTACCGAATGCACGCGGCGTTGGAAGCCCGGCATGTCACCGACCTGCCGCCCCTGCTCGCCGACCTGCCGCCCGCCGCCGCGCCCGGGCCGGGCGTGCTCGGCCGGATCAAGGGCACGTGGAGTCGCCTGACCGGCCGGCCGGGGCGCCCCGGCGATTCCAGGTCACGCGGGGCAGGGCCACCGGTGGCGCCGGGAGAGGTCGCCCCGCACGCCGTCGCGGCCGCGGACGGCGGGCCGGCCCGCCGGCTGACCAGCGCGATCCGGCTGTCAGAGGAGCCCGCGGCGTACAAGAGCCTCGCGCCGCCCGCGCCGCTGGTGTTCCCGCGTACGCAGGAGGGCTTCTTCACCATTGGCCGCGACTCCCGGTGCGACCTGGCGATCGATCACATGACGGTGTCCCGCATCCACGCGCGCCTGGAGCGGACCCCGGATGGGTGGATGCTCAAGGACCTGTCCTCCACCAACGGGACGCGGGTCAACGGCTGGCGGGTACGGGGCCAGGTCGCGGTGCGCGCTGGCGACGTGGTCCGGTTCGGCGACATCGAGTACGTCCTCACCCCGGATCAGCCAGCACGCGGCTAGCCGGGCGCGGGCTGAGGTGGCCGCACATGGCGCGCCGGGGGCCGAGCGCGGCCTGGTGCGTGGCCGTGCGGGCAAGTAGAGCCACTAGGCTCTGAAGACGTGACTACCGTTCTGCTCGTCCGGCATGGGCTGACTGCGTCGACGGGGCGGCTGCTGACGGGCTGGACCCCCGGCGTCACCCTGGACGACCGGGGGCTGGCGCAGGCCAAGGCCCTGGCCGAGCGGCTCGCCCCAGTCCCGCTGGACGCCATCGTCACCAGCCCGCTGGAGCGCTGCCAGCAGACCGCCGAGGCGATCGCCGGCATCCGCAACGGCATCCCCCGGGACGGCACCGCCCAAGCCAGTGCCGCCCAAGGCAGTGCCGCCCAAGCCAGTGCCGCCCAAGCCAGTGCCGCGCAGGTTAAGGGTCCGGGGCAGCCGGTCGTCGAGGAGCGCGTGGGGGAGTGCCGGTACGGCGACTGGACCGGTAAGCCGCTGGCTGAGCTGGCCAAGGATCCGCTATGGCCGGTCGTTCAGGCGCATCCCAGCGCCGTGCGCTTCCCCGGCCCGGACGGCGAGGCGATGCTCGACATGCAGCATCGGGCCACCTCAGCGATCCGGGACTGGAACCAAAAGCTCGGCCCCGAGGCCACCTACATGGTCTGCTCGCACGGGGATGTCATCAAGGCCATCGTGGCGGACGCCCTTGGCCTGCACCTAGACATGTGCCAGCGCATCCAGGCCGATCCGTGCTCGCTGACGGTCATCAGGTACACGCCGCTGCGGCCATTCGTGGTTCGGATGAACGACGTGGGCGGCAGCGTCGCTGACCTGCTGCCCCACCGCGAGGACGACGGTACGCCCGCGCTTGGAATTAGCGACGCCGCAGTTGGTGGCGGCGCTGGCGGTACGGGAGAATAGAAACCATGCCGGTCTATTACTATGATCCGCCGGAGAGGTTCGTAGCCGGCTCAGTCGGGCAGCCGGGTGACCGCACCTTCTACCTGCAGGCAAGCTCCACCGGGCGCGTCACCAGCGTGGTCTTGGAGAAGTTCCAGGTCAGCCTGCTAGCCGAGCGCATCGACGAGCTGCTCGACGAAGTGCTGCGGCGGACCAGTGACCCCGGGATCCCGGCGGCGGCGCCGGCCGCGCTGCGCGACGACGGCCCCCTTGACCTGCCGCTGACCGAGGAGTTCAGGGTCGGCGCGATCGCGCTGGCCTGGGACGGCGATGGCGACCGGGTCGTCATCGAGGCGCAGGAGGAAAGCGACAAGCCGGTCGAGCCGCTGTCCGACGACATCCCGCCGGACGGGCCGGGGGTGCTGCGGGTCCGCATATCGCCGGCCGCCGCGCGGGCGTTCGCCCAGCGCGCGCAGGAACTGGTGGCGGCCGGCCGGCCGCCGTGCCCGCTGTGCGGGCTGCCGCTGGATGCCGACGGGCACGTCTGCCCCCGGCAAAACGGCCACCGGGCCGCGAGCGCGAACGGCACTGAATAGCGTGGCTGAAGGGGCATGCGCCGGGGAAGCCGATCTCCCCGACGGCGAGCGGGCCGCGCTTGAACTTCTCGAGCGCGGCACGCTGGAGGTCGCCGGCCGTCTGGTCGACGCCTCCAACGCGACGCTCTTTTGCACCATCAGCGGCGGCGGGGCCGAGGCCGCCTGCGTCTACAAGCCGGTCGCGGGCGAGCGGCCGTTGTGGGACTTCCCGACCGGGACCCTGGCCGGACGCGAGGTGGCCGCGTACGTGGTCTCCCGCGCCGCCGGCTGGAACATAGTGCCCCCGACGGTGATGCGCGACGGGCCGTTCGGGCCGGGCATGTGCCAGCTGTGGATCGACCTGGATGAGCAAGTGGACCTCGTCGCCCTGGCCCGGCGCGATGACCACGTCGGCCTGCGCGAGATGGCGGTCTTCGACGCCGTCATCAACAACGCGGACCGCAAGATCGGTCACCTGCTCCCGGTCACCGACGGGCACCTGTACGGGTGCGACCACGGCGTCACCTTCTCCGAGGAGTACAAGCTGCGCACCGTGCTGTGGCAGTGGCGCGGCAAGGCGCTGCCCCGTCAATCGGTGGAGGTCCTGCGCCGGCTGGCCGACGGGCTGGGCACTCCCGCTCCCGGGCACTCCAGCGGCTGGCTAGCCGACGAGCTCGCCAGTTACCTGACGCCCGCCGAGGTCGCGGCCACCAGCGCCCGGGTGGCCACGCTGCTCAAGCACCGCGTGCACCCATTCCCCCCCGACGACTGGCCCGCCATCCCCTGGCCGCCGGTGTTATCCGGGGACCCCCGCGGGTGCCGAGTCAGGCATTTACTCGCCGTCGTCGGGATCGGAGCGGTGCCTGAGGTAGCGCTCGAATTCGCGGGCGATCGCGTCGCCGGAGGCTTCGGGCAGGTCGGTGGCGTCCTTGGCTTCCTCGAGGGTGCGCACGTACTCGGCGACGTCAGAGTCCTGCTGGGCCAGCTCGTCCACGCCGCGCTGCCAGGCGCGGGCCTCCTCTTGCAGCTCGCCGGCGGGCAGCGGCGCGTCCAGGATGTCCTCGACGGTGCGCACCAGCGCCAGCGTGGCCTTCGGGGAGGGCGCGTTGGACACGTAATGCGGCACTGAGGCCCACAAGGTCACCGCGGGGATCTCGGCGTTGTTGCACGTGTACTGCAGCACGCCGACGATGCCGGCCGATCCCTTGTAATCGGCGGGCTCGGAGCCAACCCCGCGCAGCAGCCGCGGGTCGGACCCGCTGACCTGGACCGGCACCGGACGAGTGTGCGGGGAGTCGGCCAGCAGCGCGCCGATCAGCACCACCATCTCGACGCCAAGCTCCTTGAACCCGGCGATCAGCTCATCGGTGAAGCCGCGCCAGCGCATGTTCGGCTCGACGCCGTGCACGAGCACGATGTCGCGGGCCAGCCCGGTGGCCTCCCGCCGGGCCAGCGACAGCCGGGTGGTCGGCCAGACCAGACGCTCGGCGCGCCCAGCGATCACGTCGATAACCGGCCGGTTGACCTGGAAGTCGTAGTAGTCGTCGGGATCGATCGCCGCGATCGGCGTTGAGTCCCACGCGATCCCCAGGTGGGCCACCACGCCGCTGGCGGCCTCCGCCGCATCATTCCATCCCTCGAACGCGGCCAGGGCCACGGGATGGGTGAGCGTGCCGACGTCGCTGAACTTGATGGTTCCACCTCCGAAAGCCGCGCGGGCGCGCCGCGAGTCCGTTACAGCCTATGTGGTCCAGCGGTTAGACGCGTGACCTCATACACGTACCCACCCGGAGGGTGCGCACCAACCACGCCAACCTCCTAACCCCCGTGAAGTATGCGCGCGCCTCCGGTATTTTGGGGTTTGTCACAAAAGAGATTGGGGTCTGGCCACAAAGACGACCCGCCCCTACACTGGGGAAGCCTACGAGCGGGACGATGGCGAAAGGTCACAAGACGTTGACAGACACGGGGTCGGCAGACGCTTTCCTGGCAGCTACTGGACGCTCGCGGGGGCTGCGCGCGGCCCTGGCCGAGCGCGTCGTCATCGCCGACGGGGCGATGGGCACCATGCTGCAGGCTAGCGACGCCACCCTAGATGACTTTCAGGAGCACGAGGGCTGCAACGAGATCCTCAACGTCACCCGGCCCGACATCGTGCGCGGCGTTCACGATGCCTACCTGAAGGCGGGCGCGGACTGCGTCACGACCAACACCTTCGGGGCGAACCTCGGCAACCTGGGGGAATACGGCATCTCTGAGCGGATCGTCGAGCTGGCGGAGGCGGGCGCCCGGCTGGCCCGTGAGGTAGCGGACGAGCACGCCAGCGCCGACGGGCGGCCGCGCTGGGTGCTGGGCTCCATCGGCCCGGGCACGAAGCTGCCGACGCTCGGGCACGTCACCTTCCGCGAGCTGCGGGACGCCTACTACGACAACGCGGCCGGCCTGCTGCGGGGCGGCGCGGACGCCCTGATCGTGGAGACCTGCCAGGACCTGCTGCAGGCGAAGGCCACGATCATCGGCGCGAAGCGCGCGGTGGCGGAATTGTCCCCCGGCGCGCTCGTCATCGCGCAGGTCACGATCGAGACGACGGGCACGATGCTGCTCGGCAGCGAGATCGGGGCGGCGCTGACGGCGCTGGAGCCGCTGGGCGTGGACGTGATCGGCCTCAACTGCGCCACCGGGCCCGGCGAGATGAGCGAGCACCTGCGCTACCTGGCCGCGCACTGCCGGGTGGCCCTGTCCTGCTTCCCGAACGCGGGGCTGCCCGAGCTGACGGCGGACGGCGCCCGCTACCCGCTCACGGCCTCGGAACTGGCCGACGCGCACGACCGCTTCACCGCCGAATTCGGGCTCTCGCTGGTCGGCGGCTGCTGCGGCACCACCCCCGAGCACATCGCCGCGCTCGTGGACCGGCTGGGCGGCCGCCGCGTCGCCCGCCGCCGCCCCCGCCCGGAGCCGGGCGTCGCGTCGCTGTACAGCCACGTCCCGTTCCGCCAGGACACCTCATTCCTGTCGATCGGCGAGCGGACCAACGCCAACGGGAGCAAGGCGTTCCGCGACGCGATGACGCAGGACCGCTTCGAGGACTGCGTGGCGATCGCCCGCGGCCAGACGCGCGACGGCGCCCACCTGCTCGACGTGTGCGTGGACTACGTGGGCCGCGACGGCGTCGCCGACATGAAGCAGGTCGTCGGCCGGCTCGCCACGGCGGCCACGCTGCCGCTGGTGCTCGACTCCACGGAGCCGCCGGTGATCGAGGCGGGCCTGGAGCTGCTCGGCGGGCGCGCCGTGATCAACTCGGTCAACTACGAGGACGGTGACGGGCCGGAGTCCCGGATCGCCAGGCTGATGCCCATCGTCAGGGAGCACGGCGCGGCGGTGGTGGCGCTGACCATCGACGAGCGCGGGCAGGCGCGCACCGCCGAGTGGAAGGTCGAGGTCGCCACCCGGCTGATCGAGGACCTGACCGGCAACTGGGGGATGCACCGGTCCGACATCATCGTGGACTGCCTCACGTTCCCGATCGCGACGGGGCAGGAGGAAACTCGCCGGGACGCGGTCGAGACGATCAACGCGATCGCCGAGCTGAAGCGCCGCTACCCGGAGGTGCAGACGACGCTCGGCGTCTCCAACGTGTCATTCGGCCTCAAGCCGGCCGCGCGGGCGGTGCTCAACTCCGTCTTCCTCAACGAGTGCGTGCGCGCCGGGCTGGACTCCGCGATCGTGCACCCGTCCAAGATCATGCCGCTGGCGCGCATCCCCGACGAGCAGCGGCAGGTCGCCATGGACCTCGTCTACGACCGGCGGCGCGAGGGGTATGACCCGCTGTCGCGGCTGCTTGAGCTGTTCGAGGGCGTCGACGCGGTATCGGCGAAGGCCGACCGGGCCGCCGAGCTGGCCGCCCTGCCGTTGTGGGAGCGGCTCAAGGGACGGATCGTCGACGGCGAGCGGCAGGGCCTGGAAGCTGACCTGGACCTCGCCCTTGACCAGCGGCCAGCGCTGGAGATCGTCAACGACGTGCTGCTGGACGGCATGAAGACGGTGGGCGACCTGTTCGGCTCCGGTCAGATGCAGTTGCCGTTCGTGTTGCAGTCAGCCGAGGTCATGAAGGTCTCCGTCGCGTACCTGGAGCCGCACATGGAGCGGACCGGGGCGGCCGGCCGGGGCACCATCGTGCTGGCCACGGTGAAGGGCGACGTGCACGACATCGGCAAGAACCTGGTCGACATCATCTTGTCCAACAACGGCTACGAGGTCGTCAACATCGGCATCAAGCAGCCGATCTCCGCGATCATCGCCGCCGCCGAGGACAACGGCGCCGACGTCATCGGCATGTCCGGGCTGCTGGTGAAGTCGACGGTGGTCATGCGCGACAACCTGGCCGAGCTGAACTCCCGCCAGCTGGCCAAGCGCTGGCCGGTCCTGCTGGGCGGCGCCGCGCTCACCCGCGCGTACGTGGAGCAAGACCTCGCGGCCGCATTCGAAGGCGAGGTCCGCTACGCCCGCGATGCCTTCGAGGGGCTGCGCCTGATGGACGCCGCGATGGCCGTCAAGCGCGGCGATCCCGGGGCAAAGCTGCCCGACCTGCGGGTGCGCCGCGTCCCGGCCCGCCCGTCGGCGGCGGGTGAGGGGGAAGCCGAGCAGGAGCGCGGTGCTCGTTCTGGAGAGGTGAGCCTGCAAAACCCGGTACCCGAGCCGCCTTTCTGGGGGACCAGGGTGGTCAAGGGCCTCCAGCTGGCCGAGTACGCCTCCTACCTGGACGAGCGGGCCACCTTCATGGGCCAGTGGGGGCTGAAGGCCTCCCGCAAGCCCGGCGGCCCGACCTACGAGGAACTGGTCGAGTCCGAGGGCCGGCCGAGGCTGCGGATGTGGCTGGAGCGGGCGCAAACCGAGGGACTGCTGCAAGCCGCCGTGGTGTACGGGTACTTCCGCTGCGCAAGTGACGGCAACGACCTGATCGTGCTGTCGGAGGCGGGGAAGGAGCTGGAGCGGTTCACCTTCCCCCGCCAGCGCCGGGACGCGCGGCTGTGCCTGGCCGACTACTTCCGGCCAGTGTCCGCCGCAGACACCGACGTGGTCGCGTTCCAGCTGGCCACCATGGGCGCCGGGCTCAGCGGGGCGACGGGGGAGCTGTTCGCCAAGAACGCCTACCGCGAGTACCTCGAGCTGCACGGGCTATCGGTGCAGCTCACCGAGGCGCTCGCGGAGTACTGGCACCGGCGGGTGCGCGAGGAGCTGGGCATCGCGGCGGCCGACCCCGCCGACCTGGACGGGTTCTTCAGCGTCAAGTACCAGGGCGCGCGGTACTCCATCGGCTACCCGGCCTGCCCCGACCTCGCCGACCGGGCGAAGATCGCCCGGCTGCTCGACCCGGCCCGGATCGGCGTGGAGCTGTCGGAGGAGATGCAGCTGCACCCGGAGCAGTCCACCGACGCCATCGTCGTCCACCACCCCCAGGCCAAGTACTTCAGCGTGTAACCTGTGGCCTCGTGCGAGAAGCCGTCTTGTTCGACATGGACGGGCTGCTGGTCGACACCGAGCCGCTGTGGCTGGAGACCGAGACCGAGGTGATGGCGCGGCTGGGCGCCTCCTGGTCCGCGGCCGACCAGGAGGCACTGCTCGGCGGCAGCATGGACCGCACGGTGGCGTACCTGCTCGCGAAGGCGAATCGGCCGGCATCGCCGGAGCAGGTCGAACAGTGGATGATGGGCGGCATGCTGGAGCGGGTGGCGGCTGGGCGGGTGATCGTGCGGCCCGGGGCGCGGGAGCTGCTCGCCGAGGTCGCGGCGGCCGGGGTCGCGCACGCGCTCGTGACGTCGTCGGAGCGGGAGTTCACCGAGGCGGTGCTAGCCAGCACCGGGCTACGGTTCCCGGTCGTCGTCACCGGGGATGACGTCACCGCGCACAAGCCCGACCCGCAGCCCTACCTGCTGGCCGCCCGGCTGCTCGGCGTGGACCCGGCCCGCTGCGTGGCACTGGAGGACTCGCCGAACGGCGTCGCCTCCGCCACGGCGGCCGGGTGCCGGGTCATCGCGGTTCCGTCGCTGCTGCCGATCCAGCCCGCGCCCGGCCGTGTCATCGCCCAGTCGCTGAGCGAGGTTAACCTCAAAGGACTGGGACTACCCGCGTCTGGGGCGGGTATGCCCGATTACGGGAGGCGGCGTCCATGAATGGGTACAGTAGCGCTTTCTGGCTCGCGCTTTGCGCTAGCCTCACGGCGCTGGGGCTGGTGCTCACGGTCCTCGTCGGGCGAAGGCGCGGCACCAGGACGATGCTGCACGGGGCCGCGTGGTCACTGATCCCCATCGCGGCGTACATGACCGGGTCAACCCTAATGCTGTGGCGGATCGGGGAGGCAATCGGCTCGTTCGCCTCATCCTTCGTCTTCAGCACGCTGCGCTGGGCGGGGATCGGCGTGGTGGCCCTCATCGTCGCGTTGTTCCTGGCCAGCGGCGGGCGGAAACGTCGCAAGGCCGCGCGGGAGGGTCGCGCCACGCGCGTCGCGCGCAAGGAGGAGAAGAGGGCCGCCGAGGCCGCGGGCACTGGTGGCGCGGGCCCGCTTACAGCGGGCAGCAGGGGCGCGGTAACGTCTGGCGCGGCCGGTGGTTTGGGCGTTACCGCCACGGGAAGGGTCTCGGAAAGTGCCAAAACACCTGTGACGCCGGCTCGCGATCCCGAGCCGGCGCGACGGGCGAAGGCGGCGGGCGGCAAGCCGGCGGCCGACGACATGGCTGATATAGAGGAGATCCTGCGCAAACGAGGAATCTTACCAGCAACGCATGAGTGCTTCGACCCGCCGAAGCGCTAGGGCACAGGTGTAGTGATTGCGCGGCGGTGAACTCTTGCGTCAAGTTGGGCCTTTCGGCGCAAAAATTCCTGCTCAGGGACGGGTCCGCGCAGATCACCTTCGGGTCACGATTAGCCCTAAGCGAGATCTCTTTGGTTCCCAAATCACCGATAGCGTCTTACTCTTAGCAACGGCTAACTACGCCTGGGCCTGGCACAGCCAACGAGGGCTATGCCGCCAGTCGCAGCACAGTCGGCCCGCACGGGCATGTCGCCTGGCGGTTTACCCTCGCGAATGACCTTCGCCGAGTAGATATCTTAGGAGGAGCAGGGTGGTGAGACACTTCCGCTTGCAGGCATTCAGTGCCGTAGCGGGCGCGGTGGCCGTTACCGTGCTTGCTGCCGCGTGCAGCAGTTCACCAAGCACCAGCAGCAGTGGCACTGGCAACGGATCGGGTAACGGCAACGGCAGCGGAGCCGTAACGGCAGGCTGGCAGGGGCTTAACCCTGGCACCGGCGCACCGAAGTCTGGGGGCACCCTCAACATGATCGGCGTCAGCGACGTCGAGTTCATGGACTACGACACCGCTTACTACACTACGGACAGCCTGTTCGACCGGATGACCCTGCGGTCGCTGTACAACTGGCCGGCCGTGGCCGGGCCCGCGAACCTGCAGCCCGCGCCAGACCTGGCCACGGCGCTGCCGACGGTCAGCAACGGCGGCAAGACCGTGCAGGTGACGATCCGCGACGGCGTGATGTGGGACTCCACCCCGCCGCGCGCGGTGACCGCCGAAGACGTGGTCCGCGGCATCAAGCGTGCCTGCAACCCCAGCCCGACCGCGTTCGGCGGCATGGCTGACTTCGAGGCCACCATCAAGGGCCTGACGGAGTTCTGCACCGGCTGGCCGAAGGCCGCCGCGACCAGCGCCGCCGCGCAGAAGACCTACCTGGACACGCACAACGTGTCGGGCATCACGGTCTCCGGCAACACCATCACGTTCCAGCTGACCCAGCCGGCCGCGTGGCTGACCGGCGCCATGACGATGGGCCCGTTCTTCGCGACGCCGATCGAGGCTGAGAGCGCGCTGCCGGGTACCCCCGGCATCTACAACAACATGCTGGCCAACGGCCCGTACAAGATGACCGCGTACACGCCGAAGAAGTCGATCACGCTGGTGCGCAACCCGGTGTGGAAGGCGAGCACGGACCCGATCCGCAAGGCTTACGTGGATGCGGTCAACATCGACGAGACCGGCAGCCAGACCACGATCTACCAGGAAATCGGCACCGGAACGCCGTCGCTGGGCATGACGTGGGACTCGCGGCCGCCGCCGTCGGTCACCTCCAAGCTGCTGGGCCTCATCAAGTCCGGCAGCGGCCTGGCGAACCTGGGCGCGACCTACAGCTCCAACCCGTACCTGGTCTTCAACACGGTCTCGCCGAACAACGGCGGCGCGCTGAAGCAGGCCACGGTGCGGCAGGCGCTGTCCTACGCGATCGACCGCGCCCAGATCCTCAAGACGCTGGGTGGCGCGATTATTAATCCGCCGATCACCCACGTCCTGCCGACCGGCATCGACGGCTCGCAGGGCGTCCCGGCGGATTACAACCCGTATCCGTACACCCCGGACAAGGCCAAGAGCATGCTGTCCTCGGCCGGGTTCACCTCGACCAGCCCGCTGGCGCTGAAGCTGCTGTACCGCAGCGATAGCCAGGGCTCGACGAAGTCCGCGCTGAACGTGTCTTCCCAGCTCAACGCGCTGGGCAGCGTGAAGGTGACCCTGGTGGCCACCAACCAGTCGGACTTCTACGGCAAGTACCTGTACGTGACCAGCAGCCCGTCCCCGGCCCAGCAGGGCACCTGGGACCTGACCATGGCAGGCTGGGGCCCGGACTGGTACGGGAACTCGGCGGTGAGCTTCTTCAACCCGCTGTTCACGCCGGGCGGCTTCCCGGCCGCCGGCGGCAGCAACTTCGGGTACTTCTCGGACCCCACCGTCAACAACCTGGTCAAGCAGGCGCTCGCCCAGCCCACTGAGGCTGAGGCCGACGGCTTCTGGGCCAAGGCCGATATGGCGGTCATGAACGCGGCCGCGTTCTACCCGATCACCCAGGAGCTCGCGCTCGCCGAGCACGCGCCCTACGTGCACAACGCCGTGTACATGACGCAGTACCAACAGTTCGACCCGACTAACGTCTGGCTGTCCACGCCAGGCAGCAGCTGAGCCTTAGCTCTCGGCCCCGCCGGCCCGCCCAGTGACTGGGCGGGCCGGCGGGGTTACATTCAAGCTAGATTTCACGATCAGCATGAAAGGCGAGCTACGTGCCGCTCCTTCAAGTTGAAGAACTGAGGGTGTCGTTCCGCACGGCGGACGGCATCGTGCAGGCAGTGCGCGGGGTCTCCTACGACGTTGAGGCCGGGCAGACCCTCGGCATCGTCGGCGAGTCGGGCTCCGGCAAGAGCGTCTCCACCCAAACGATCATGGGCCTGACCCGGGGAGCGCAGGTCTCCGGGCGCGCCGTGTTCGAGGGCAAGGACCTGCTGACCGCCTCCACTGGCGACATGCAGCGGATCCGCGGCGCCAAGATCGCCATGATCTTCCAGGACCCCCTGACCAGCTTGCACCCGTACTACAAGGTCGGCTGGCAAATCATGGAGATGATCCAGCAGCACGAGAGCGTGAGCAAGGACGACGCGCGCAAGCGCGCCGTGGAACTGCTCCGGCTGGTGGGCATCCCGCACCCCGACCGGCGGGTCGATGACTATCCGCACCAGTTCTCCGGCGGCATGCGGCAGCGCGCGATGATCGCCATGGCGATGGCGCTGAACCCGGCGCTGCTGATCGCCGACGAGCCGACCACCGCCCTCGACGTGACCGTCCAGGCCCAGGTGCTGCGGGTCATCCAGCGCATGCAGGAGATGTTCGGCACCGCGGTCATCCTCATCACCCACGACCTCGGCGTGATCGCCGACGTGGCCGATGAGGTGCTGGTGATGTACGGCGGCGAGGTCATGGAGCGAGCTGACCGGCGGACCCTGTTCTTCAATAGCCATCATCCCTACACTGAGGGCCTGCTGCAGTCGCTGCCCGCCTACGGCGGGGCGCGCGAGCGGCTCCGCCCGATCCCCGGGCAGCCACCGAGCCTGCTGAGCCCGCCGCCCGGCTGCCCGTTCGCGCCGCGCTGCCCGTACGTGATGGACCGCTGCCGCACCGAGGACCCCCCGCTGGCCGCGGCGGGCGAAGAGCCCGGCCACATCTCGGCCTGCTGGCTGCCGCACCGCGGCTCCGAGCGCGCGGAACTGCGGCGCAAGCTGCTGGAGGCCGAGCCGGCTGGCACGGCCCCGTCCGCCGGGGGAGCGTGAGGAGAACATGAGCACGCCAGACAACGATGTCCTGCTTCGGGTGGACAACCTCGTCAAGTACTTCCCGGTCAAGTCCTCGGGGTACTTCCAGAAGAAGGAGTTCGTCCACGCCGTCGACGGGGTGAGCCTGAGCGTCAGGCGCGGTGAGACCTTCGGCATCGTCGGCGAGACCGGATCGGGCAAGTCGACGCTGGGCCGGTCGATCGCCCGGCTGTACGACATCACCGCAGGATCGATCACCTTCGACGGGCAGGAGATCTCCCAGTACTCCCAGCGGCGGATGCGCCCGCTGCGCCGGCAGATCCAGATGGTCTTCCAGGACCCGATGGGCTCGCTGAACCCGCGCCGCCGGGTCGGGTCCATCATCGGCGATCCGTTCGCGATCCACGGCCTGGCCACCGGCGCCGAGCGCAAGCGCCGGGTGCAGGAGCTCATGGAGCGCGTCGGGCTGAACCCCGAGCACTTCAACCGGTTCCCGGCTGAGTTCTCCGGTGGCCAGCGCCAGCGCATCGGCGTGGCCCGGGCGCTGGCCTTCCAGCCGAAGCTGATCATCTGCGACGAGCCGGTGTCCGCGCTCGACGTGTCCATCCAGGCGCAGGTCATCAACCTGCTCGCCGACCTGCAGGCCGAGTTCGGACTGACCTACATCTTCATCGCGCACGACCTGTCGGTGGTGCGCCACGTGAGCAACAACGTCGCGGTCATGTACCTGGGGCAGCTCACCGAGATCGCCCCGGCCGACGACCTGTTCACGGTGGCGCGCCACCCCTACACCGGGGCGCTGCTGTCGGCGGTGCCGCTGCCCGACCCCGACCTGTCCGAGCGGCGCGAGCAGATCATCCTCGTCGGCGACGTGCCATCGCCGATCGCGCCGCCGTCAGGGTGCCGGTTCCACCCCCGGTGCCCGAAGGCCGCTCCGGTCTGCGTGAGCACGATCCCGGTGCTGGAGCCGAAACTCGGCGACAAGCCAGCCCACGTGGCCGCCTGCCACTTGCCAATGGCCCAGGGAGAAAACCTGGCCGACTTCCACCCGACCATCGCGGCCGCCCAGCGGGTCATCGAGGGCGGCGGGCTGCTGTCCGGTGACGAGGCTGAGGTGAGCACGGTGGCCGCGGAAGCCCTGGCCACCTCCGACACCCCCCAGCCGGAAGGACGAAGGCAATGAGCAGCAGTCCCGAAGTACGGGGCCGGCACGCGGTCAAGCCCACCGCGACAGCCGGCGCGGGGGCCGGCACCGCCATCATGGAGCCGTCGCCCGCCGCCAAGAAGATCGAGGGCCGCAGCCCCTGGCGGCTGGCCTTGGAGCGCCTGCGCAAGGACCGCGCGGCCAAGATCGCCACGGGCACGATCGTGGTGATCGTCTTGTGCGCCCTGCTGGCGCCCCTGATCGCCAGCTGGGTCGGACACGGGCCGAACCAGCTATTCGTCGACACCGGCCTGGACGAGGAGGGCAACCCGCTCGCGCCGAGCAGCACGTTCTTCTTCGGCACCGACTCCAACGGCCGGGACCTGTTCATCCGCGTCCTCTACGGCGCCCGGATCTCCCTGGTGGTCGGCGTCCTGGCCACCTTGATCAGCGTCGCCCTGGGCACGTTCTTCGGCCTGGTGGCCGGGTACATCGGCGGAGTCGTGGACAGCCTCATCGCGCGGCTCATCGACGTCGTGCTGTCGATCCCGTTCCTGGTGATCGCCATCTCCATCGCCTACATCTCGCACCCCGGCTTCTGGCTGGTGGTTTTCGTCGTCGGCGTGCTCGCCTTCACCTATCCCGCGCGGATCGTCCGCGGGCAGGTGATGTCGCTGAAGGAGAAGGAGTACGTCGAGGCGGCCCGGGCGCTGGGCGCCGGGCCGCTGCGGATCATGTTCATCGACCTGCTGCCCAATGTGATCGCCCAGGTGATCGTGTACGGGTCGCTGCTGATCCCGCTGGCGATCGTGTCCGAGGCATCGCTGTCCTTCCTGGGCGTCGGCATCCCGCCACCCACCGCGGACTGGGGGTCGATGATCAACGACGCGTCGGGCTACTACCAGGCTGGCTTCTGGTGGTACCTGCTGTTCCCCGCCCTCGCGCTGCTGATCACCACGCTCGCCTTCAACATCCTCGGCGACAGCGTCCGTGACGCGATGGACCCGCGCGGTGCCGGGATCTACGAGTAGGAGCCTGACACCATGACGCGCTTCCTCATCCGTCGGATCGGGCAGGCCATCCTGGTCCTGTTCGCCGCTTCCATCGCGGTGTTCCTGCTGTTCTTCGTCGGGCCCGGGCCTGACCAGGTCGCCCGCACCTTCGCCGGGCGCCTGGGCACCCCGCAACGCATCCTGGAGATCAAGCACGCCCTGCACCTTGACCAGCCGCTGTACCTGCAGTACCTGCACTGGGTCGGGAACCTGCTGCAGGGCAACCTGGGCTTTGACTACTACAAGGGCCAGTCGGTCAACACCGTGGTGGGGCAGGCCTTGCCGGCGACCGTCTCACTGGTGGTCGGGGCGGCGATCTTGTGGATCGCCTACGGAGTGTTCAGCGGCGTGGTCTCGGCGGTGCGGTCCCGGTCGCTGCTGGACCGGGGCTTCACCACGGCGGCGCTGTTCTTCTACTCGATGCCGACGTTCGTCCTCGGGTACACCCTGATCTTCATCTTCGCCTACGAGCTGTACCGGGTGACCAAGTTCTTCCCGTTCAGCTCCTACGTCCCGATCACCACTAACCCCTGGCAGTGGTTCGTGCACCTGATCTTGCCGTGGCTCACGCTGGCGATGGTCACGGCGGCGGCCTACACCCGGCTGACCCGAACATCGATGCTCGACGTCCTCGGCGAGGACTACATCCGCACGGCCCGGTCCAAGGGCATGCCCGAGCAGCGGGTGATCCGGGTGCACGCGCTGCGCTCGGCGCTGACGCCGGTCGTCACCCTGGCGGGCCTGGACATCGGCACCGCGCTCGGCGGCGTCATCATCACCGAGCAGGTGTTCGGCATCCCCGGGCTCGGCTGGACGATCGTGCAGGCGATCGGCCAGCAGGACCTGCCGATCATCATGGGGATCGCGGTCCTCGCGGCGACGTTCGTGGTGATAGCGAACGTGATCGTCGACATCCTCTACGCGGTGCTCGACCCGCGCGTCCGGCTGAACTAGCGCCGGCGGCGGATAGTCACGGCAAAGCACGCCCACGCCCCGGGAAGCCTGTAACAGCAGCTCACAGGCTTCCTGGGGTGCCGTGCGGGCCCGTAAGTTACGCGCGAGTATCAAACATGACGATTGTGCTCGAATGGCGTCACGATCAGGCCACGATGGCATCCCGGCTCTGGTGCCGGCGAAGAGTTAATCGGAAACTTGGTCACTAGGTCAGCGGAGACACCAAGCCGGCCTAGTGCGAGTGAGTGAGGTTGGTGTGAGCTGTGACCGTTTCAGTTGACCCTGCGGCGGGTCATCTTGAGCCGGAGGCCACGGCGACGGCTCCGGGCGCCCCTATCATCCAG
Source organism: Streptosporangiaceae bacterium (assembly GCA_025934375.1). Taxonomy (GTDB): domain Bacteria; phylum Actinomycetota; class Actinomycetes; order Streptosporangiales; family Streptosporangiaceae; genus Trebonia. The sequence continues at coordinate 28,844 of JAICYD010000057.1, forward strand.
GGCCGCTCGCTCGGCCAGATCGCCTGGCGGCGGCTGCGCCGCGACAAGGTCGCCATGGCCGGGGGGACGTTTATCGCGTTCCTCGTCGTGGTCTCGATCATCGGGCCGTACTTCGTGCAGGATCCGACGGTCTACCACTCCAGCCTGATCGACCCGACCTTCAGCCGCCCGATCGGCCCCTGGGGCGGCATCAGCCTCGCCCACCCGTTCGGCGTGGAGCCGATCACCGGCCGGGACATGCTCGCCCGGATCGTCGACGGGGCGCCTTACTCGCTGCTCATCGGCTTCCTGTCCACCATGCTGGCGGTGGTGATCGGCGTGTTCTTCGGCATCATCGCCGGCTACTTCGGCGGCTGGACCGACTCGGTGATCGCGCGGGCCATGGACGTATTCCTGGCCTTCCCGCTGCTGGTTTTCGCGATCGCCCTGGTCGGCGTGATCCCCAACTCGGCGTTCGGCATGTCCGGCAACCAGTTGCGGGTCGCGCTGCTCGTCTTCGTCATCGGCTTCTTCGCCTGGCCGTACATGGGCCGGATCATTCGCGGCCAGGTCCTGTCGCTGCGCGAGCGGGAGTTCGTTGACGCCGCCCGCAGCATCGGCGCCCGCGGCCCGTACATCCTGTTCCGTGAGTTGCTGCCCAACCTCGTCGGGCCGATCCTCGTCTACGCGACCCTGCTCATCCCGACGAACATCCTGTTCGAGGCGGCCTTGGACTACCTGGGCGTCGGCCTCATCCCGCCAACCCCGAGCTGGGGGCAGATGCTGTCCAGCGCGGTGTCCAACGGGTTCTACTACATCGACCCCATGTTCATGATTATCCCGGGCCTGGCCATCTTCATCACGGTCATGGCCTTCAACCTATTCGGTGACGGGCTGCGTGACGCGTTTGACCCGCGGACACGCTAGCCCGACGGCCGAGTAACGTCCCCTGAAAGGAGAACAGCGCCCCTCATGACATCAATGAGAAGACGCAAGTCCCTCGCTATATCGGCCGGCGCGGCCGTGGCCGCCGTGCTGCTCGCCGCCTGCGGCGGCGGCGCGACGAGCTCGACCGGCGCGACGTCCCCGACCGGTGGCAGCACCGGTGGCAGCACCGGTGGCACCACCGGCAACGCCGTAGCCAACGCGGGCGTCACCGGCATCGCCAACCCGTCTGACCACAAGGGCGGCACGCTGACCTTCGCCAGCAGCAGCACGCCCGACTCGCTGGACGGCGGCAACGAGTACTACGCGTGGACCCTCAACTTCAACCGGCTGTACGAGACGCCGCTGCTCACCTACAAGTCCACCACCGGCGGGGCCGGCACCCAGATGGTGCCCGGCATCGCGACCGCGCTCGGCCAGGTGAGCCCGGACGGCCTGACGTGGACGTACCACATCAAGAAGGGCCTGAAGTACGAGGACGGCTCGGCGGTCACCGCCGGGGACGTCAAGTACGCGGTAGAGCGCACGTACGACCGCGGCGTGCTGGCCAACGGCCCGAGCTACTTCCCCCAGCTCCTCGCGGACCCGACCTACAAGGGCCCGTACAAGGACCCGAACGGTGACCTGACCTCGATCACTGTCCCGGACCCCTACACGATCCAGTTCCACCTTGTCGCCCCGTTCCCGGACTTCGACTACGTGGTGGGGGCCTTCGGGCAGACCGCCCCGGTGCCGAAGGCCAAGGACACCGGAGCCAAGTACGAGCTCCACCCGATGTCGACCGGTCCTTACATGTTCCAGAGCTACCAGGTGAACAAGCAGGCAGTGCTTGTGAAGAACCCGAACTGGACCCAGAACGAGGACACCGAGGCCCGACAGAACGTCGACAAGGTCATCTTGACCCTGAACGTGAACGCGGACGACATCGACAACCGGCTGATTTCCGGGGACCTCGACGTCGACTCGGCTGGCTCGGGCGTGCAGGCGGCGGCGCGGGCCAAGGTCTTGGGTAACCCGTCACTGCTGAGGAACTCCGACAACGGCTTCGGCAACCGCGAGTGGTTCATCTACCTCGACAGCAAGGTGGCCCCGCTCACCAACGTGGCCTGCCGCCAGGCGATCGAGTACGCGGCGAACAAGACCGACCTGCAGACCGCGTACGGCGGCCCGGTGGCCGGCGGCGACATCGCCTCCACCTTGCTGTTGCCCGGCATGGGCGGTTACTCCGCGTTCGACCTGTACAACGCCAAGAGCCAGCCGACCGGCGACACAACGGACGCCAAGAAGGCCCTTACCACGTGCGGCCAGCCGAACGGCTTCACCACCGGCCTGGCCTACCGCAGCGACCGGCCGAAGGAGGTCGCGGGCGCCCAGGCGCTGCAGCAGGCCCTCAAGGCCGTGGGGATCAACGTGCAGTTGCACGGCTACCCGGCGGGCAACTACTACGGAAACTTCGCCGGCGCGCCGACCTTCATGCACAAGAACAACATCGGCATCGCCTTCGGCGGCTGGGCGCCGGACTGGCCGGACGGCTACGGCATGATGTGGGCGCTCACCAGCGGCAACTCCATCGTGCCAACCGGCAACGCCAACATCGGCGAGCTGAACGACCCGGCGGTCAACAAGCTGTTCAAGGACGTGGCGAACCCCAAGCTCACGCTTGACCAGCGCAGCGCGATATACGGGCAGATCGACAAGCTGTCCATGCAGCAGGCGGTCATCCTGCCTGAGGTCTACGCCAAGGTCTTGATCTACCGGCCGCCGACACTCACCAATGTCTACATCGACCCCGCATGGGGCATGTACAACTACGCCGTTCTCGGCAAGAGCAGCTAACCACAGCCACCAGCTAGGAGAAAGCAGGCGCCCGGCGCGGGCAGCGCGGCACCACCGCCGCCCGCGCCGGGCGCTTCGCCCGCGAGCGCCTCCCATGATCACATTCATCATCCGCCGCCTGATCACGGCGGTCTTCCTGCTCCTCGTGGTCAGCGTCATCACCTTCGCGATCTTCTTCTTGATCCCCCGGCTGGCCGGGCAGAACGCCAACGAGCTGGCCGCCCAGTACGTGGGCCGCAACCCGACCCCGGCGGCGATCCAGCAGATGGTGGAACGGCTGGGCCTGGACCAGCCGCTGCCGGTCCAGTACTGGCACTTCCTCAAGGGGCTGGTGGCGGGCGAGAACTACAGCGCCGGCCCTAGCGTGACCTACTGCCCGCCGCCCTGCTTCGGCTATTCATTCCGCAGCCAGCTGGCCGTCTGGCCGCAGATGGTCTCGGCGCTGCCGGTCACGGTGTCGCTGGCCCTCGGCGCCGCCATCTTGTGGCTGCTGGGCGGGGTGTCGATCGGCGTGCTGTCCGCGCTGCGCAGGGGCAGCATCTTCGACCGGTTCTCGATGGGCGTGGCCCTGGCCGGCGTGTCCCTGCCGATCTTCTTCACCGGCTTGATCTCCCTGGAGCTGTTCAGCTACAAGTGGCCGCTGTTCCCCAACGTCCAGTACGTCAACATCGCGGTGAACCCGCTGCTGTGGGCGCGTAACCTCGTGCTGCCGTGGGTCACCCTGGCGTTCTTGTACGCCGCCTTGTACGCGCGGCTGACCCGGGCCGGCATGCTGGAGACGATGAACGAGGACTACATCCGCACCGCCAGGGCCAAGGGCCTGCGCGAGCGGTCCGTCGTGGTCAAGCACGGCCTGCGCGCCGCGCTCACCCCCATCCTGACGATCTTCGGGATGGACCTCGGGCTGCTGCTCGGCGGCGCGATCCTCACCGAGTCCACCTTCTCGCTGCCAGGCCTCGGGCAGTTCACCGTGCTGGCGATCCAGAACCAGGACTTCCCGGAGATCATGGGCGTGGTGATGCTCGCGGCCTTCTTCATCGTGATCGCCAACATGCTGGTCGACATCCTGTACGCGGCGATTGACCCACGGGTGAGGATCTCCTGATGACCGACCCGACCAACCCGCTGGTCATGACCGACTCCGTCTCGCTCGCGTCCCGGCTGCTGCTGCAGGTCAGCGACCTGCGCGTGCAGTTCGCCACCGACGACGGCGTCGTCAAGGCCGTCGACGGCGTCTCCTTTAGCCTGGAGCGCGGCCGCACCCTTGGCATCGTCGGTGAATCCGGCTCCGGCAAGAGCGTCACCAGCATGGCCATCATGGGCCTGCACTCCGGAAAGAACACCACGATCACCGGGCAGATCCGGCTCGACGGCGAGGACCTGGTCAGCGCCAGCCGCGAGCGCGTCCGCGCGCTGCGCGGGGCCAAGATGGCCATGATCTTCCAGGACCCGCTCACCTCACTGCACCCGTACTACTCGGTTGGCCACCAGATCATGGAGGCCTACCGGGTGCACAACAAGGTGACCAAGCAGGTCGCCCGCAAGCGCGCCGTCGACATGCTCGGCCGGGTCGGCATCCCCAACCCCGCCGTCCGCGTTGATGACTACCCGCACCAGTTCTCCGGCGGCATGCGCCAGCGCGCTATGATCGCCATGGCGCTGTCTTGCGACCCCGGGCTGCTGATCGCCGACGAGCCGACCACGGCGCTCGACGTGACCGTCCAGGCGCAGATCCTGGACCTGATCGTTGACCTGCAGGACGAGTTCGGCTCGGCCGTCATCATCATCACCCATGACCTCGGCGTCGTCGCCGAGATCTCCGACCAGATCCTGGTCATGTACGCCGGCCGGGCCGTCGAGGGGGGACCGGCGACCGGCGTGTTCGGCCAGCCCGGGCACCCCTACGCGTGGGGCCTGCTCGGCTCGATGCCCCGGCTGGACATCGACCGCGTGGACCGGCTCAAGCCGATACCCGGTACCCCGCCCAGCTTGATCAACGTCCCGTCGGGTTGCCCGTTCCATCCCCGTTGCGGCTACCGGGACGAGGTCGGGGGCGATCGATGTGCCACCGAGGTTCCGTTGCTGCGAGAGATCGCGCCAGCCCATGTGGCCGCCTGTCACCTGACCAGCGACCAGCAGCGCTCCACCTGGGCGCGGCTATCGGAGCCAGTATCCGACCTACCGGAAACGAAGGCGGGGAGCCTGCTCGCTTCCAGCGATCCCGCGAATGAGGTGCAGTCGTGAGTGAGTGCAGGGGCGCGGTGGTGCCTGGACTGAGTGGAGCGACAGAGGGACGAGGGAGCGGAGCGCGGGAAGGCGCCGCCCCGGAAGCGCCCCGAAGCGAGCGTGGAGCACAGTGAGCGACGACCTGCTGACCGTTACCGGGCTGACCCGGCACTTCCCGGTGACCAGGGGTGCGATCTTCCGCCGCACCGTGGGCCAGGTGCGGGCGGTCGACGGCATCGACCTCTCGCTGGCGGCGGGGGAGACCCTCGGCATCGTCGGCGAATCCGGCTGCGGCAAGACCACGACCGGGCGGATGCTCGCCCGGCTGGACGAGCCGACCAGCGGCAAGATCGTGTTCAACGGGCGGGACATCACGCACCTGTCGATGGGGGCGATGCGCCCGCTGCGCCGCGAGATCGGCATGATCTTCCAGGACCCGTACTCGTCGCTGAACCCCCGGCACACGGTGGGCGCGATCGTCGGCGCGCCGCTGCGGCTGCAGGACGTGCCGACCGAGCAAGGGGTCAAGCAGGCGGTGCAGGACCTGCTCGAGCTGGTCGGGCTGAACCCCGAGCACTACAACCGCTACCCGCACGAGTTCTCCGGCGGCCAGCGCCAGCGCATCGGCATCGCCCGCACGCTGGCGCTCAAGCCCAGGCTGATCATCGCCGACGAGCCGGTCTCCGCCCTCGACGTGTCCATCCAGGCGCAGGTCATTAACCTGCTCGATGACCTGCAAGACCAGCTCGGGCTCAGCTACGTGATCATCGCTTATGACCTGGCGGTGGTCCGGCACATCAGCACCCGGGTCGCGGTGATGTACCTGGGCAAGATCGTCGAAGTCGGCGAGCGCGATGAGCTGTACGCCCGTCCGCGCCACCCGTACACGGTGGCGTTGCTGTCGGCTGTCCCGGCCCCCGAGCCGGCCGCGCGGGTGACGGTGATGGCCGACGGGGCGAGCGGTCCCGGCTCGCAGGCCGCGCCGAGGGTGCGCCGGGACCGGATCCGGCTCACCGGCGACGTGCCCAGCCCGCTGAACCCGCCGCCGGGTTGCCGCTTCCACACTCGCTGCTGGAAGGCCCAGGACATCTGCAAGACAGCGGAGCCCCCGCTCGTCGCCGCCTCAGCCGCGGACGCCGACGGTCACCTGTCCGCCTGCCACTTCCCGGAGAATGTGTAGGTGGTGATGGCTCGCTCCGTTCGCCACGGTGGTACCGCGTCTGGCGAGCTCGAGCGGCTGCTGAGCTGGTATCCCGGCTGCTGAGCGGGAGCGTCTCTCACGCAGGTGCTAGCCCTGGGGGGCGACCTCCGGACCCCCGGACCCCCGGGCCCGGGGGATTGGTCCGTATCCCCCAGGGGATAAGGCGTTTTCCCTCAGGAAGACGCGGGAGCCTAGGTACAGGCAGACGGCGGCCATGCCGATGGCGACGAGGATGCCCTCCAGCATGATGGTGTTCCAGTACTGGCCGGCGAAGGCCGAGCGCATGGCGTCGATGATGTACCGGAACGGGCTGATCCGCGCGACGCCTTGCAGCCAGCCGGGGCCCAGCGTCATCGGCAGCATGATCCCGGACAGCAGCACGATCGGCACCACCACGGTGTTGACGAGCGGCGCGAACGCGTCCTCGCTCTTGAGCAGGAGCGCCACCGCGTAGGACGCTGAGGCGAGGCCGACCGCGACCACCGCGATGAACCCGAGGCTGATCAAGACGGCGCCCACCGATGCCCGCAGGCCGAACGCCAGGCCGACGAGCACCAGCAGGATGCCCTGGATGACGAGCGTGACGACGTCGCGAAGGACCCGTCCAGACATGATGGCGAGCCGGCTCACCGGGGTGACGCGGAACCGCTCGATCACCCCAGCCCGCCAGTCAGAGATGATCGCGAACCCGACGAAGGTCGAGCCGAACAGGGCCAGCTGGGCGAGCAGCCCGGGCACGAAGAACCGCCAGGCGTCGCCGGTGGTGGTCCCGCCGAAGGTGGCGGCGGGGAGCTTGGTCAGCAGCGGCCCGAACAAGATCAGGAACAGCAGCGGCTGCATGAGGGCGAAGGCGATGTAGGCAGGCTCGCGCATCAGCAGCCGGAAGTGCCGCCGGAAGATCAGGGCGGTATCGCTGAAGAAGGTCATCGGGCCTGCTCCTCGCCTGCCGCGGTCGCGACGGTGGCCAGCTCGGGGTTATCGCCAGGGCCTTCGCCGGCGCTGTCCTTGCCGGCGCCGTCGTTGCCGGCGCTGTCGTTTTCGGTACCGTGCCTGTCGGTATCGGGGGAATCGTCTCGCAGCGAGCGGCCGGTCAGGGTAAGGAACACGTCGTCGAGAGTCGGGCGGGACAAGCTGATCGAGCTGATCGTGATCCCGGCCCCGTCCAGCGCGCGCAGCAGGGCCGGAAGGGCCTCCTCGCCGTGCTCCACGGTGAGGCGCAGCTCATCGTCGGACAAGGTGACGTCGCGGACGACGGGCTGGGCCTCGAGCAGCTTCCGCGCGTCGGCGGCCAGGCCGCTGACGCGCAGCGTCACCACGTCGCCGGAGATGCGGCGCTTCAGCTCATCCGGCGTGCCCGCGGCGACCGTCACGCCATTGTCGATGATGATCACCCGGTCGCAGAGGGCGTCCGCTTCCTCCAGGTAGTGCGTCGTCAGGAACACCGTGGTCCCCAGGTCCGAGCGCAGCTTCCTGATGTGGTCCCAGAGGTTAGACCGGCTCTGCGGGTCAAGGCCGGTCGTCGGCTCGTCCAGGAAGACCAGGGGCGGCTCGTGGACCAGGCCGAGCGCGATCTCCAGCCGCCGCCGCTGCCCGCCGGACAGGGTCTTCACGAGGCGATCGCCGAGGCCCCTGAGGTCCAGCTGGGCGATCAGCAGGTCCGCCCGCTTAGCGCCCTCGGCCTTCCCGATCCGGTAGAGCGCGGCCTGGTCGAGCAGTTCCTCGATGACCTTGGCCTGGTTGTCGGTCCCGCCCATGGTCTGCCCGATCGCCTGCGGGACGAAGCCGATCCGGCGGCGAACGCCGACCGGGTCGCGCAGCAGGTCGCGCCCGGCGATCGTGGCAGTGCCCGCGGTGGGCCGCAGCAGCGTGGTGAGCATTCGCAGGGTCGTGGTCTTGCCCGCGCCGTTAGGGCCGAGGAAGCCGACGATCTCTCCCTCGTCAACAGACAGGTCGACCCCGCGGACCGCGTGCACCTCGCGCTTGCGGGACTTGAAGGTGCGAGCGAGGCCGCTAGCCTCGATGATCGCCATGGGCATTTCCTCTCACTCCAGGCTCATCAGTATGCGCGCCGAGCGCCTGCCAGCTATCGGGGACGAGCGGGGCACCCTCGGCGAGCATCGCGTCGACCTCGTCGTGCCAGGCGATCTCCGTCTGCATCCGCATGACCTCGCGTCGCATGATCGCGGCGGGAAGAGGCTCCAGGTAGCCCTTCGCCAGCAGCCGTTCCAGGTTGTCGGCGACCTGGGCGGCGGTGATGGCCAGCATGCCCCGCCGGACGCGCAGGTCGGCGCGCAGTTCCTCGCGGTCGGCGCCGCCGGCCGCGAAGGTGAGCGCGACCCCGATGGGGTCAGACCCCACGTGGATCGGCCGGATGGCCTGCTCGCGCAGCGTCACCAGCTCGAGGTTGCCCTCGGAGGTGATCTCATACACCGTCCGCTCCGGGCGCCGGCCCACCTTCTCGGTGCGGATCGCCTCCACGAGCCCCTCGTGCTCCATGACGCGCAGTTCCCGGTACATCGCCCCCACGCTCACCCCGCCCCATTCGCCGACGTTGGTCAGCTCGGCGAGCCGCCGTATCTGGTGCCCGTGCTGCGGGCCATGCTGGGCGAGCATCCCGAGTACCATCAGCCGGGTAAGGTTCACGAGATTAGTATCATGAGACTAATCTCAGGTTGTCAAGGCGACTTCGCTTTCCTTGGCGACGGGTTCGGCGCCGGGGATGGCGGTGCCGGTGCCGGTGTCGGTGCCGGTGGTGCCGGAGGTGCCGAGCATGGCGGGGCCGGTGGCCACGGTGGCGGGCTCCTGGCCGGGGAGGGGCGGCAGCGTCCCGCCGAACTCCGGGCACAGCGCCTTGTGGCGGCACCAGTCGCAGAGCCTGCTGGGACGGGGCCGCCAGGTGCCCGCGGCGCGCGACTTCTCGATGGCCGCCCATAGTGCCTCAAGCTTTCGCTGGGTGGCCCGCAGGTCGGCCTCGTCGGGGCTGTAGCGCAGCACCTCACCATCGGTCAGGTACATGAGCTGCAGCATCCGCGGGATCACCCCGCGGACCCGCCAGATCACCAGCGCGTAGAACTTCATCTGAAACAAGGCGCTGGCCTCGTAGGCCTCCCGGGGCACCTTCCCCGTCTTGTAGTCCACGATGCGGATGTCGCCGGCCGCCGACAGGTCCAGCCGGTCGATGTAGCCGCGCAGCCGCAGCCCGGAGTCCAGCGTCGTCTCCACGTAGGACTCGCGCTCGGCCGGCTCCAGCCGGCGCGGGTCTTCCAGCGTGAAGTAGCCGTCGACGGCCGTGGTCGCGTCCTGCAGGAACTGGGCCAGGGCGGCGTCATCGGGCACGAGCGCGGCGAGGTCGGCGGCGCCGGCGGACAGCTTGTCCCACTCGGGAGCGATCAGGTCCCGCGCGGCCTGCGGGGTGCGCCCGGGGGCGGGGGCGTCGAACAGCCGCTCAAGCACCGCGTGGACCAGCGTCCCGCGCGCCGTGGCCGTCGTCGGCGGCTCAGGGATCTTGTCGATCACCCGGAAGCGGTACAGCAGCGGGCACGTCATGAAGTCAGCCGCCCGCGACGGCGACAAGGCCCGCTGTGAAGAGGGCCCATCGGGGAGCTTCTCGGGTTCGTCCACACGGCAACCGTAGTGCGGGGCACCGACATTCCACGGCATAACGCGCCGGGGGAGTGCGCCGGCCGGCCGCCGGCCGGTAATCGTGCCCATTTCGGCGGTATTCGCCGTACTGGCGGGGACGCAGGGGCTGGTGGGTGCCCCCGGAAGACTGGGGTGTATCCCCTGGGAGAACAGAGCGCATAGCATCGGGGGTGTGGCAAGCAGCCAGGCAGGACCGCCAGGGTCGCCCGCGCGACGGCAGCAAGGGCAAGGACCCGGCATCGTCATCGCACGGCTCTTCGGCATTCCCGTGCACGTCTCGGCGTACTGGTTCCTCATCGCCGGGGTTTTCATCCTCATTTACGCGCACGACCTCGACGGGGCGCTGACCGGAAACGTCCGCTACGTGGTGGCCGCCGCTTTCGTCATCCTGCTGTACGCGTCGGTGCTGATCCACGAGCTGAGCCACAGCATCGTCGCGCGCGGCTTCGGGCTCCCGGTGCGCCGCATCCTGCTGTACCCGCTCGGCGGGGTCTCCGAGATCGAGCGGGAGCCGCAGACGCCGATCCGGGAGTTCCTGGTGTCGGCGGCGGGCCCGGTCCTGTCGCTGCTGCTCGGCTACGCCAGCCTGGGCCTGACGCGGATCGTCTCTGAGGGATCGATCCCGTGGATCGTGCTGCGCCAGCTCATGTTCGCGAACTTCGTCGTCGCGATCTTCAACTTCCTGCCGGGCCTGCCGCTGGACGGCGGCCGGATGCTGCGGGCCATCATCTGGAAGCTCACCGGCAAGCCGCCCCTGGCGACCATCGCGGCCGCCTGGGTGGGCCGCGCGCTGGCGATCGCGCTGCTGGTCGCCATCCCGTTGCGGATGGGCTCCGCGCTGGGCGGCAACCTGGTCTCCATGGCGTGGGTGGCGGTGATCGCCGCGTTCATGTGGACTGGGGCCGGGCAGGCGATCCGGGCCACGAAGTTCCGGCAGCGGCTGCCCGACCTGCAGGCCCGCAAGCTCGCCCGCCGGGCCATCTCGGTGCCCGCGAGCACGCCGCTGGCCGAGGCGATCCGGCAGGCGGATGAGTCCCGCGCCCGCGCGGTCGTCGTGGTCGACCATGACAGCAAGCCGATCGCGATCCTCAACGAGGCGGCGGTGATGGCCACCCCGCCGCAGCGCCGGCCGTGGATCGAGGCCGGCACGCTGGCGCGCAGCATCGAGCCGGAGCTCGTGCTGCCCGCTGACCTGTCCGGCATGGCGCTGCTGGACGCCATGCGCAAGGCCCCGGCCAGCGAGTACCTGCTCGTCGAGCCGTCCGGCCAGGTGTACGGCGTCCTGGCCGCCCGCGACCTCGACGGCGTCTTCTCCGGCGTGTAGCGTCAACCCCCAGGCCAGAGCCTCGCCGCGCTCAAATGTCGGAGCCCCTCATTAGGGTGGTGGCTACCCCCGGGCGGGTGGGCTAGCGCGGGGTTGTGGTGCGTTCGTTCCAGGGAGGCAGAGCTAATACGCTTTCCGGATGAACAGACGCGGGCCGCTTCAGGCGGGGGATCAGGTGCAGCTCACCGACCCTAAGGGGCGCATGCACCAGATCGTGCTGCAGCCGGGCGGGACGTTCCACACCCACCGCGGCGCGCTGAGCCACGACGACCTGATCGGGGCGCCCGAGGGGTCGGTGGTGATCGCCGTCGGCGGCACCGCGTACGTGGCGCTGCGGCCGCTGCTGGCGGACTTCACGCTGGCGATGAAGCGCGGCGCCGCGATCATCTACCCCAAGGACGCGGCGCAGATCCTGGCCTACGCCGACATCTTCCCCGGCGCGCGGGTGCTGGAGGCGGGCGCGGGCTCGGGCGCGCTATCGGCCTGGATGCTGCGCGCGATCGGCCCCGGCGGGCACCTGGTCTCGTTCGAGCGGCGGCCGGACTTCGCGGCGATCGCCCGGGCCAACGTGCAGAAGTACTTCGGCGAGGTCCCGGCGTGGTGGACGCTCGTGACCGGCGACCTGTCCGCCAAGGCGGCCCTGGGCCTCACCCGCGCCGTCACGCCCGCGACGGCGCCCGGTGACAGCGGCGCGGGGGGTGAGGACGGGGCAGTGGCCGGTTCCGTTGCTGGTGATGGGCCCGAGGCCTTTGACCGGGTCATCCTCGACATGCTGGCGCCCTGGGACTGCGTGGCCGACGTCGCGACGGCGGTGATCCCGGGGGGCCTGCTGTGCTGCTACGTGGCCACCACGACGCAGTTGTCGCGGGTGACGGAGGAGATCCGGGCGCACGGCGGGTTCTTCGAGCCCGCGGCGTGGGAGACGCTGATGCGCGGCTGGCACCTGGACGGCCTGGCGGTCCGGCCGGAGCACCGGATGATCGGTCACACCGCGTTCCTGGTGACGGCCAGGCGGCTGGCGGACGGGGTAGCGGCGCCGGCGCGCCGCCGCCGGCCGGCCAAGGGCGCCCACGGCGAGGATGCCGAGTGAGGCCCGGTAATCCGCCAGTGAGACTACGCTACGCAGCAGGAATATAACTCTCTGGTGATAAAGCGTCGTTGAACTGCGGATTCTGGTAGACAGGCGGTGTATGAGATCAATCCAATACGCCTCGGCAGGTTAGGGAACGTCCCCAGATAGGTAAGGTCGAGAGTAGTTCAACTCCCCGGAGGAGGTGAGGGCCGTGGCAGCTAAGGATGAGGGCGGGCGGGCTTCGCGGCACGAGGATGAGGTGAGCAGCCTTACCGCGCAGATCTCCTTCCTCGATGAGGAGATCGCGGTACTGCGTCGCAGGCTCGCTGATTCCCCGCGCCAGGTTCGCTTGCTGGAGGAACGGCTCCGCGAGACAGAGGCAAGCCTGTCGTCGGTCACCGCGCAGAATGAGCGGCTGGCGTCGACGCTGCGTGAGGCCAGGGACCAGATCATCGCGCTGAAGGAGGAGGTCGACCGGCTGGCGCAGCCACCGTCCGGGTTCGGCGTCTTCCTGGCGGCCTGCGATGACAACACCGCCGACGTGTTCACCGGTGGCCGCAAGATGCGGGTGAACGTCAGCCCGAACGTCGACCTCGCCGAGCTGCGGCCGGGCCAGGAAGTCGTCCTCAACGAGGCGCTCAACATCGTCATCGCGCAAAGCTACGAGACGGTGGGCGAGGTCGTGATGCTCAAGGAACTGCTCGCCGACGGCGAGCGGGCCCTGGTCATCTCGCACGCCGACGAGGAGCGCATCGTCCGGCTCGCGGCCCCGCTGATGGACCAGGTCCTGCGCAGCGGGGACTCGCTGCTGCTAGAGCCGCGGTCCGGCTACGTCTACGAGCGGATCCCCAAGGCCGAGGTCGAGGAGCTCATCCTCGAAGAGGTCCCGGACATCTCCTACACCGACATCGGCGGCCTGTCCTCGCAGATCGAGCAGATCCGCGACGCCATCGAGCTGCCGTACCTGCACGCCGACCTGTACCGCGAGCACCAGCTGCGCCCGCCCAAGGGCGTGCTGCTGTACGGCCCGCCTGGCTGCGGCAAGACCCTCATCGCCAAGGCGGTGGCCAACTCGCTGGCCAAGCAGGTCCAGGCCAAGGTGGCGGCGGACGCCTCCGGCGTCGGGGACAGCAAGGCGGAGGGCAAGAGCTTCTTCCTCAACATCAAGGGCCCGGAGCTGCTCAACAAGTACGTCGGCGAGACCGAGCGGCACATCCGCCTGGTCTTCCAGCGTGCCCGGGAGAAGGCCTCCGAGGGCATGCCGGTGATCGTGTTCTTCGATGAGATGGAC
>JAICYD010000042.1 GCA_025934375.1 Streptosporangiaceae bacterium
AACGAGATGGAAGTCTCGCCCAGCGATCGCGCCAAGCTGGCGCTGGCGCAGGCGAAGGCGGCGGCCGCGGCGGGCGCCGAGGCGTGGCAGAAGGCGCCGCAGCCCGTCTGAGGCGATGACCGGGGCGGGCGGGCTGCCTAGTAGCTCATTCGTCTGCCTAGCTGGGGGCCATCGGGGAATTGCGCCGTCAATGGCCGGCCGATTCCGGCCGATCCGGCAGCGTCACCGTACCATCTGCCAGCGTGGATAAATAGCCATAAAAACAGCGGCCGGCCGCGCCCGGTACGAGCGCGGCCGACGTGACCTGTGTTGCCGCCGATTACGTGAAGCCGACGTTCAGCACGAAATGCCCGAGCCGCAGGTTCAGCAGAGCGCCGCCCGCCCAGTGCACGATGAACGCCAGGAGGCAGATGGCCAGGATGACGACCACCAGCCAGATGAAGAACCACACAATTCCGGGGATGCCATACCCCGCTACCGTTCTCGCTCTAGCCACGGCGTCTCAGCTACCCGGCACCGCCCGACTTATTCCACGCCGGCCATTACCTCAGGCGATGAGCGATGGCCGCCTGTGTCGCGTGTTGGAAAGCGTCGGACCGAATAGCAATTGACTAGCGCCAGCGCTTGGGCAAATGGAACGGCGGGTGGCCCGGTGGCCCGGGTCACCGGCCCTCAGCGAGGCAGGCATGCCTGGTCCTTCACCTCCGAGCGGGCCGGGCGCGCGGTCCGCGCAGGCGTCGGCACTACTCGTCGGTAACAGAACCGCCCGGGAGCTTGTGGGCATTTGCGCGGGGCGCCACCATGGGAGGCACACGGAATCTTCTCCCCAGGAGGGCGGTCCTCGGTGGCCGATGTGCAGCCTTCACCCCTGACCGGTGAGCTTGACATGTCCCAGAACGAGTTCTGGGCGCGGCCCCCCGCCGGGCGGCACGCCGCCTACGCGCGGCTGCGGGCGATGTCGCCGCCAGCGTTCATGGATCCCGGGGAGAACCCCTTCGGGACTGAGGAGCGCGGCTACTACGCGCTGGTCCGGCACGCGGACGTGTCCGAGGCCAGCCGCAATCCCGGCGTGTTCTCCTCGGCCGCCGGCGCGACCAGCATCTTCGACCTGCCCGCCGAGTTCAACGAGTACTTCGGCTCGATGATCAGCATGGACGACCCGCGGCACGCCCGGCTGCGGCGGATCGTCTCCCGCGGGTTCACCCCGAAGATGATCAGGAAGTTCGAGGAGGACGTGCAGCGGACCGCCGCCGCCATCGTCGACGACCTGCTGGAGACCGGCTCCTGCGACTTCGTGCAGGAGGTGGCCGCGCGGCTGCCCCTCAAGATCATCTGCGACATGATGGGCATCGGCGACGAGCACTACGCCATGGTGTTCCGCAACACCAACATCATCTTGTCCGGCGCCGATCCCGAGTTCATCAGCGAGAACATCGTCGAGGCGCAGACCCAGATCCTCAACGGCGGGTTCGAGCTCGGCGCCCTGGTCACCGCGCTGGCCGAGGAGCGGATGGCCAGCCCCGCCGACGACCTGGTCTCCGCCCTGGTCTCGGCCAACATCGACGGCGAGCAGCTTACCCCGGCCGAGCTGGCCTCGTTCTTCATCCTGCTGGTGGTCGCCGGCAACGAGACCACCCGCAACGCGATCTCGCACGCGCTGGTCCTGCTCACCGAGCACCCGGACCAGCGGGCGCTGCTGCTGGAGGACCTGGACGGGCGGATCGGCCCCGCTGCCGAGGAGATCGTCCGCTACACCTCGCCCGTCATCTGGATGCGGCGCACGCTGACCCAGGACACGGTGATGAACGGCAACGCCTACGCCAAGGGCGACAAGGTCTTGCTGTTCTACCAGGCCGCGAACCGGGACGAGTCCGTCTTCGCCGACCCGGACCGCTTCGACATCACCCGCTCGCCGAACCCGCACGTCGGCTTCGGCGCCGCCGGGCCGCACTTCTGCCTCGGCGCCCACCTGGCCCGACGCGAGATCACCGCCGTCTGGCGCGAGCTGCTCACCCGCGTGCCGAACATCCGCGCGGCCGGCGAGCCGGACTACTTGCTGTCCAGCTTCATCAACGGCATCAAGCACCTGCCCTGCGAGCTGGGCTGATCCCGTCCGGGGCTACAAGCCAACGCGGGATGGCCACGGCGCCGGGAGGCCGGCCAGGCCGGGCAGCAGGTTCCTGTCGTACACCAAGACCGTGAACGTCCCGACGTGGAACACCCGCGCCGGGGACCCGAACCGCCGCTCGATCGCCGGGATGGTCAGGCCTGAGTGGGCGGCGGCGATGACGAAGTTGGCGTTGTCACGCCGCGGGTCCAGCAGGCTGGTGTCTTCCTCCCACGGGTAGGGCCGGATGCCGCCGCTGGAGCCGTAGTCCCAGACCTCGCCGATCGTGACCGCGCCCCCGGTGTCGAGCGTGATGCTGTTGGCCTGCCAGTAGTGCGCGATGCCGGAGTGCAGCCCGTGGCTTTCCAGCCATGTCGCCAGCGCGGCGTTGTCGGGTGCCGCGGGCCGGGCCGTCACCAGCGGCGGCACGCTGACGGCGACCACGAGGGCCGCCCAGGCCGCCAGCAGCGGCCACGCGCGCGGCCCGCCGGCGGCTCCGGGCGCCCCGGGCTCGCGGGTGGCCTGATCGCGGGTGGCCCAGTCGCGTACGGCGCGGGCCAGCGGGCCGCCGAGCACCCGCCCCGCCAGCGCCGCCCCCATCCCGAAGACGGGCGCGACATCCTGGCCGGTAGCCGGCCCGGTCAGGTACAGCACGGTGTAGGCGGCCAGGTTGACCGCGATCCCCGCGGCTAGCAGCACCGCGACCAGGTCGCCGGTCCACAGCAGCCGCCGGAGCGCTATCCAGCCCGCGATGGCGACCAGGCAGAACAAGGCCAGGTGGATGGCGATGAGGATGAGCCCGGCGCCAGCGGCCGGCTGGCCGAAGGGACTGGCGCTGAACAGGTTGAGCACCACCTGGAGGGTCCCGCCGACGTTGCCGGCCAGGTCCCGGCCCTGGACGAGCTGGTGCCCGTTCCCGTCCAGCTCCCAGCCGCCAGCGAGCCGGATCACCGCCTTCACCAGCGCGTACACAACGACCGAGGCCACCGCGCCGCCGGCGAGGTACAGCTCCGACCGCGCCCCCTCCGACCGCGCCCCCTCCGACCGCGCCCCCTCCGACCGCACAGCCCGGTCGCGCAGGGCGCGCGCCAGGCACACCACGACGACCGGCGCCACCCCGATGAGCAGCACCAGGGCGTCCGCGACCAGTCCCCACGCCAAGACCGCGCAGACCAGTGCCGCCGCTCGCCAGCCGGGCCGGGCCCGGTCAATGACCAGCGCCAGGACCAGGGGCACCACCGCCGTCCCGGTGTGGTCGGGCATGGCCAGCAGCACGCCCGCGGCGGCGGCGACCGGGCCGGCCATGATCGCGACGGTCAGCGCCACCGCCAGGGCGCCGGCCAGGCCCCGCGACCGGCCACGGGCGGCGACGGCGGCCAGCACCACCAAGATCGTGAAGACCGCGGCCGCGCAGGCCGGAACCACGGCCGGCCGCAGGCCCACGATCAGCACCCCGACCGCGTACACGGGCAGGTCCACGGTGTAGAGCGAGACGTCGGCGAGCCGCCAGCCCTGCAGCAGCGGGTTTCCGTGCGTCATCGCCCACCCCTGCAGGGCGAACGAAGCCGCGTCCGACTCCGTGGTCACCGCGCTCGCCTCCCGCAGCGCGCAGCAGTACACCACCGCGACCGCCAGCACCAGCGCCGCGCCCGTGAGCACCGCGCGCCTGCCCGGCCGCCCCGCGAAGTGCCATCGCCAGCGCCGCGCAAGCCGCGGACGCCCGGTCGCGCGCCGGGCACCAGCGGTGGCGGCCTGCTCGTCCGCGACCACGATCGCACCTCCAGCAGCGGCGCCCCTGAGACGCCGCTAACTCTAGCGGCATCCGGCGGCCCCGGCGCGCACCCCGCCCGCCAGCCTCCCCGGGCGGAGGGGGCGCCACGAGAGCCGGTAATGTCGCCCTCGTGACGCGCTCAGGTGATGGCAGTGCGGGGGACGCGGACTACGGGGCGATAGGGGAGTCGTACGCGCGCTTCCGGCAGCCGGACCCGCGGATCGCGGTCCGGATCGGCCAGGCGCTGGGGGCGGCGCGCACCGTGCTGAACGTCGGGGCCGGGGCAGGCTCCTACGAGCCGGGCGACCGTGAGGTCACCCCGGTCGAGCCGTCGGCGTCGATGCGGGCGCAGCGGCCCGCGGGCCTGCCCGCGGCCATCGACGCGGTCGCCGAGGACCTGCCGTTCCCGGATGGCGCGTTCGACGCGGCGATGAGCACCCTCAGCGTCCACCAGTGGAGCGACCTGCGGGCGGGCCTGCGCGAGATCCGGCGGGTCACCCGCGGCCCGGTGGTGATCTTGACTGGCGACCCCCAGCGGCTGCGGCGGTTCTGGCTCAACGAGTACGCGCCCGAGGTCATCAACACCGAGGCGCGCCGGTACCCCGCCGTCGACGCCATCGCCGACGGGCTCGGCGGCCCAGTCGAAACGTCAGTGGTGCCGGTGCCGCTGGATTGCACCGACGGCTTCAACGAGGCGTACTACGGCCGGCCGGAAAGGCTGCTCGACCCCGCCGCCCGGTTGTCGTGCTCGGCGTGGAGCTTCGTCGGCGCCGCCGTGCAGGACCGGTTCACCCGCGACCTGGGCCGTGACCTGGCCGACGGGACCTGGGATGACCGTTACGGCCACCTGCGCACCCTGCCCTCCTACGACGGGTCGCTGATCCTGGTCACCTCGCAGCCGGCCTAGCCCCGTTGGGTGGCATCGTCCCTGACCTGGGGTAGCGCCCGGCGGCGCGGGTCAGCCGAAGGTGAAGGAGTAGGCCGCCAGGCCTGGTGAGAGCCTGATCGCCACCACGGCGTCCCGGGCGGGCTGCTCGGTGGCGACGGTGTAGATGTCGGGGGCGCCGGAGACCCGGATGACCTTGGTCGCCCCGCCCGTGGAGACGGTGAGCGTGCCGGTGCCGCCCACGTCGAGGTACACGTTCGCGGCGTGGAAGGCGAGCGTGATCACGGCCCCCGTGCCCGCGGTGATCGACTCCTGGCCGATGGTCCACGCGCCGGCCAGCGCGAAGGAATTCAGCGGGGGGGAAGCGGGCGCGGTGAACCGGCCGGTCGCGTAGCGGGGGCCGTCGAACCCCTGCTGGCGCTCGGCGCCGAGGTAGGTCTCCGGGGTCTGCGCGGGGTCGCTGGGGGTGGTGTCGGGGATGTCGGTCGCCGCCGGCAGGGCGATCCCGGGGTGCGCGGCGGCGAGCAGCTGGCGGATGAGCTGCTCCTCGCCCGGGTAGTCGCCCTCCCCGACGGAGACGTGCCGGATCTGGCCGGTGGCGTCGATGAGGTAGGCTGCCGGCCAGGACTGGTTCTCGAAGGCGTTCCAGGTGCCGTAGGAGTTGTCGAGCGCGACCGGGAAGGTGAGGCCGAGCCGGCGCGCCCCGGCGGCGACGTTGGACGGCACGTGCTCGAAGGCGTACTCGGGAGTGTGCACGCCGACGACCTCCAGCCCGTCGGACGCGTAATCCCGCGCCCAGGCCTGCGCGTGCGGGAGCTCGCGCTGGCAGTTGATGCACGAGTAGGCCCAGAAGTCGACGAGGACGACCTTGCCCCGCAGCCCGGCCAGGGTCAGCGGCTTGCCGCCGGCGGTGTTCAGCCACTGCTGGATGCCGCTGAACGCCGGCGCCGGGCCGCACTCCTCAAGCCCGGAGCCGCCGTTCAGGGCCGCCTGCTGGCAGGCGGCCAGCGCGGCGCCGTTGGCGGCGCCACTGCTGCCAGCACCGCCTCCGGGGGCGGCGGGGCCGGCAGTGGCCCCCTTTTCCAGGGAGTTGGCCAGGGACTGGGTGTAGTTCGGGATGTCCCGCTGGACGATGTCGGAGAGGTTGAAGGTCAGCGCGACGGCCAAGGCGATGACGGCGGCCCCGCTGACCGCGCGGAAGGCCCGCTGATGACGCCGGTAGGCGCCGATCCGGCGGGACATCCCCCGGCCCGCCAGCGCGAAGGCCAGCAGCGGGATCGCGGTGCCGACGGCGAAGCCGAGGGTCAGGCCGATCGTGTGCCAGCCGATGCGGCCGGAGGCGCCGGCGACCGTGATGGCGGCCAGCACCGGTCCCGCGCACGGCACGAAGACCGCCCCGAGGGCGATCCCGACGATGATGCCGTTGCGGTCGGCGCCGACACTGGCACTGCGCTGCGGGAACCGGTAGAACGGCCGCTCGATCAGGTGGCCCAGCGCCGGCACCAGCAGTCCCAGTCCGACCAGCACCAGCAGGGACAGCCCCAGCCAGCGGATGGCGTCCGCGGGCAGGTGCAGGCTGCCGAGCAGCAGGGTGCCGAACAGCGTGAAGACCGCGAAGCTCAGCGTCAGCCCGCCGACGACGACATAAGGCCGCCGCCGTGCCAGCTCCGCGTGCTGCCCGGCACTGTCCCGGCCGGGCGCACTGTCCCTACGGAGCGCACTGTCCTTGCCGGGCGCGCTGTCCTTGCCGGGCGCGCTGTCCCGGCCGAGCGCACTGCCACCGCCGAGCAAGACGACCGGAAGGACGGGCAGGACGCACGGGGACAAGCCCGTGATGATCCCGCCGACCAGGCCAATCAGCACCAGCGTCATGCCGCGACCTCCCGCTGACGCCCCCGAAACCGAATCGGTTATCGGCGCCTTCCAGGCACGGCTCCGAATAGCCTCACTATGACTACCAGCTTAAGCCGGACCGGGCTGTCACCGGCCCGCGCCGGCCGGTTATGAGGAAGCTCAGATGATGCGATCGCTAGATCGCGATGTGCACCTTCGGGCCGGGCCCGGCGCCCGCCGGGAGCTGGCCGTTCAGGACCGGCGCGAGGTCGTCCAGGGCGATCGTCGCGGCGACCAGGGGCACGGGGTCGACGTCGCCGCGCGCGTACGACTCGATCGCCGCTTCCAGGCCCGGTGAACCGCTGAGGATGCCGGCCGCGGTGACGTCCTTGAGCGTGAGGGCCCGCGTGTCGACCAGGCTCGGGCTCCCGGCCAGGCCGATGTAGACGACTCGCTTGCCCGGCTCGACCAGTTCCACCGCCATCGCCGGAAGCCGGGCGGCGTAGGAGGCGTCGATGACGGCGTCCCACGGCAGTGGCGGCAGGGTGCCGGCCGTCCAGATCCCGTCGAAGCCCAGGGAGCCGGCGAACGGCAGCGACCGGTCCGGGCGGCCCATCAGGTGCACCTCGGCCCCAGCGGCCCGGGCGAACAGCGCCGCGAGCACGCCGATGGTGCCGGGGCCGAGGATGAGCACCCGGTCGCCGGGGCGCAGCCCCGCGGCCTGGACCGCGCGCAGCGCGTTCCCGCCCGGCTCGGCCAGGGCGCCCCGCGTGTCGTCGACCTGATCGGGCAGTTCGCGCAGCGCGGTCGCGGGCACCGCGAGCCGCTCGGCGAGCGCGCCCGGCCGCCCGCCGCGGATCCCGATCTCGGTGCGGTACTCGCAGACGTGCTGGTACCCGCTCCGGCAGCGCCGGCAGGACCCGCATCCGAGCATGGTGTCGCCGGTGACCCGGCGGCCGAGCCAGCGGCGGTCAACGCCCTCGCCCAGCGCGGACACCGTTCCCATCCACTCGTGCCCGATCCGCATCGGGTACGCCGCGAAGCCGTCGTGCAGGTACTGCATCTGTCCGCTGAAGAATTCCATGTCGGTGCCGCACACGCCCGCCCGGCTGACATCGACCACGACCTCTCCGGGCGCGGCCACCGGGGGCGCCACCTCCAGGACCGCGGCCTCGCCGGGCCCGGTGATGACGAAGGCCCTCATCGCGCGCGCATGAGCTTCATGAGGGTCACGGTAGCAGCAGGCAGCTGTCCCCGAATTCGTGCCACCGGTACCCCATCCGCACCGCCTCCGCGTAGGCCCGGTCGACCAGGGCGGGGCCGGCCACCGCCGCCAGCAGCGCGAGGTGGGACGCGCCGGGCGCGTGCCAGCCGGTCACCAGGCCGGTCACCACCCGGGCCGGCCGCGCCGGGCCGAGGACGAGGCCGGTCCAGCCGTGCCGTCCGCGTACCATGCCGTCGGCGGCGTCGGCGGCCGACTCCAGCGCCCGGGTGACGGTGGTGCCGACCGCGATCACCCGCCCGCCCGCCTGGCGCGTGGAGTTGACGAGCCGGGCGGTGGCCTCCGGCACCCGGAACCGCTCCGGCTGCGGCGGCTCGCCGGCCTCCTGCGAGGACACCCCCGTGTGCAACACGATCGGGGCCACCGCCACGCCCCGGGTGATCAGGTCGGTTATCACCTCGGCGGTGAACGGCCGCCCGGCGCTGGGCATCTCCGCGCTGCCGGGCTCGCGGGCGAAGACCGTCTGGTACTGCGCCAGCGGCCATGAGCGCGGCACGTAGGCGTAGCGGATCGGCCGGCCGTGGCGCGCCAGGAACGCCTGGACGCCGCCGTCGATCCGCGGCCGTGCCCGCCACAGCCGCGCCTGCCCGGCGGGCTGCGGCCCGTCCACGACGAGCGTGGCGCCGGCCCCGGCGTCCAGGGTGATCACCTCGCCGGGCCGAAGGCCGGTGACCGGTCCCGCGGCCGCCCCCGCGGGCCGCACCTCGACCACCCAGGAGCCGTCGTCGAGCTCGGCGGAGAAGTGCACCTCCACCGGCGCGCCCGCCCAGCTGCCGTCCGCCGCCGCCGCGAGCGTGGCGGAGGTGTTGACCACCACGAGGTCGCCGGGCGCGAGGAACTCCCCGAGCTGGCCGAACCGGGCGTGCTTCATGCCCTCGCCGCTCGCGACGAGCAGCCGCACCCCGTCGCGGGCGGGCGGCGGCTCGCTGGCCTCCAGCTCCGGCGGCAAGACGAAGTCCAGCGTCGTCATCATGCGGGTGCCTCCACTGCGGCCTGATCCATGGCCGGCGCCGAGCCGGGGACTCCAGTCAGGTCTGCGGCGCGCATCCGCCCGCTCGGCGGGCGCTGCGTGATCAGCTGGATCAGCGCCGGCACGACGGCCTCCGGCTCGGGCCGGTCGGAGATGTCCTCGCCGGGGAACGCCGCCTGGTGCATCTGCGTGCGCATGTCGCCCGGGTCGACCGAGTAGACGGCTAGTCCCTTCTCCTCGGCGGCGAGCACCGCGGTCAGCTGGTCCAGCGCTGCCTTGGAGGAGCCGTAGGCGCCCCAGCCCGCGTACGCCTCCACCGCCGCGTCGGAGCTGACGTTGACGAGGGCGCCGCCGGACGCGCGCAGCCGCGGCAGGAACAGCTGGGTGAGCGCGAGCGGGGCGAGCACGTTGGTCTCCAGGACTCGCCGGGCCGCCGCGAGTGACACGTCGGCCAGCCGCGGCAGCGGGGATGGCCCGAGATCGCTGGCGTTGTTGACGAGCAGGTCCAGGCGGCCGAGCTCGCTGACGGCGGCGGCCAGCGCGTCCCGGTGGGCGGGGTCGGTGACGTCTCCGGGCACGACGATGGCCCCCGGGAGCGCGGCGGCGAGGTGGCCAGCCCGGCGCGCGTCGACGATGACGCGCCAGCCGCCAGCGAGCAAGGAGCGCGCCAGCGCCAGGCCCAGCCCGCGCCCGGCCCCGGTGATGAGAGCAGTTGGTTGCGGTGTGCTAGTCATGCCGCCTATTGTTGTAGTTGAAGTCAACTTTAAGTCAAGCGGACCCATCCCGGGAGAATGCGCGGTAACCGTGCGGAGCACCGACCACCTCACCGTCAGCGAGCTCGCCGCCCGCAGCGGATTCGCCCCGTCCGCGCTGCGCTTCTACGAGCGCGAGGGGCTCATCCAGGCGACCCGGACCTCCGGTAACCAGCGCCGCTACGAGCGCAGCGTGCTGCGGCGCCTGGCGTTCATCCGCGCGGCCCGCAACGTCGGCCTGTCCCTGGAGGAGGTCGCCGCCGCGCTCGCCGCGCTTCCCGACTCGCGCACCCCGACCCGGGCCGACTGGACCCGGCTGTCTCGCGCCTGGCGCGCCCGGCTGGACGCGCAGATTGCCGCGCTGGAGAAGCTGCGCGACGGCCTGGACTCCTGCATCGGCTGCGGCTGCCTGTCCCTGAAGAGGTGCACGATGTCCAATCCCGCCGACGTCGCCCGCACCGACGGCCCCGGCGCCCGGTACCTGCCCGCCCCGCTGCGGTAACGCCCGCCCCGCTGCGGTAACGCCCGCCCCCGCGCCCGCGTGCAAGTTACATCCGGCCGGCGAGGGAGCGCGCCGTTCCCCGCGAGGTCACTGGGTGCCAGGTCCCGGCGGCGCGCGCGCCGCGCGCCGCCGTCATTGCCGGCGTGTCAGCGCCTGGATACGCTCCGGTCAGTTCCAGGGCCGTTGGCGCGAAAGGCGGGGCAAGATGCGCGCAGGCGCGAAGTGGGGATCCGTTGTCATGTCCGCCCTCCTGGCGCTGGCCGTCGGCGCGGCTCCCGCGCTCGCCGGGCCGCAGGGGATTGCCCAGGCAGGTTCCCCGCTCCACCACCGGCCAGTTAACGGGTTCGCGCGCGGTGGCCCGTGGAACACGCCGCTGCCGGCCAACGTGCCGCTGGCCCCGAACTCCGCCGCCATCGTGGCCAACATCGCGCTGGACCAGCAGACCAACTTCGCCAGCTGGGGCCTGAACACCGACACCTACTCCACCCCCATCATCTACGTCGGCCGGCATGCCCCCGTGCAGAACTGGACCTACTCGGACTGCCAGGACCTGCCGCAGCTCGCCCCGGTGCTCGCGCCCTCGCTGAAGGACGTCCCCACGCCCGCGAACCTGATCGTCTCGCAGGGAACCGACGAGTCCACCACGATCTACCAGCCGTCCACCGACACCTACTGGGATTTCTGGCGGGCGGAGAAGGACGCCAGCGGTCACTGGTCAGCCTGCTGGGGCGGCAAGATCGAGCACTACTCGCACAACCCCGGGATCTTCGACAATCCGCTGGGCGCCACCGCCACCGGGCTGCCGCTCGGCGCGTTCACCATCCGGATCTCCGAGCTGCAGCGCGGCTACATCGATCACGCCATCAACCTGGTCCTCCCGCGTACCCAGTCCGGCTGCTTCTCCTGGCCCGCGACCCGCGACGACGGCAACACCGCTGGCGGTGACATCGCCTGCGAGGGCCAGCGCTTCCGGCTGAACCCCGCGTTTGACGTGAGCACTCTCTACGGGGCGGGGTCGCAGATCATCGCCCGCGCGATGCAGAAGTACGGGCTCATCCTCAGCGACAAGGGCGGCGCCGTCGTCAGCTACGCCGAGGACCCGCGGCCCTACGAGGCGGCCCACGGCGGCGTGAACCCCTACCCGGCGATCATGGACCCGGACAACCTGCTGCCGCCCGGCGGCTGGCCCTACGTCCTGACCCAGATTCCCGTCACGGAACTGCAGGCCCTGCCGCTCAACTACGGCCAGCCCCGGTAATCATCTACCGGGAACCTTTAAGAACATCATTGCATCCCAATCACAAACGTAGCAAAATCGTGCCACGATCTACCAAAGGGTTCTCACCCGGCGAGGCGAGGCATGATGATCGGCACGATCACGGCGACCACGGCATTGGCGGCGGCGGACCCGTTCACCCAATCACTTAATCCGGCTCACTCGACGCTCGGGAGCACGCTGATCGCGCTGATCCCCATCGTCTTGCTGCTCATCTTGCTCCCGGTGCTGAAGATGTCCGCGTGGCAGGCGGTCACGATCGGCGCCGTCGTCACGATCATCTTGGCCATCACGGTGTGGCACACGCCAGCCGGCGACGCGTTCGCCGCGTGGGGCATCGGCGCCGGGACCGGCTTCTGGTCGATCAACTGGATCACGTTCTGGGGCGTGATCATCTACAACACGCTCGTCCGCACCGGCGCGTTCGACGACTTCAAGCGATGGCTGATCTCGCAGGCCACCGCCGACATCAGGGTGCAGACGATACTGCTCGCGTGGGCGCTGGGCGCGTTGCTGGAAGGCCTGGTCGGCTTCGGCTACCCCTGGGCGGTCATCGCCCCCATCCTGATCGGCCTCGGCGTGGTCGAGCTCGACGCGATCCGCGTCGCCGCGCTCGCCAACAACGCTCCGGTGTCGTTCGGCGCGCTGGGCGCCCCGATCATCGCGCTCGCCGCGGTGACCAAGCTGCCGCTGGACGCGCTGTCGGCCTCGGTGGGCCGCATCGTCGCGATCTTGGCCCTGCTCCCGCCGTGGATCCTGATCGTGCTCGTCACCGGCCGCCGCGGAGTGCGCGGCGCCTGGCCGCTGGCCATCGTCGGGTCACTGGCCTATATCGCCGGCCAGCTGCCGACCTCGCAGTACCTGGGCCCCTACCTGCCCGACATCATCGGCGCGGTGGCCGCCTTCGGCGCTATCTTGCTGCTGCTGCGGTTCTGGCGGCCCAAGGAGGTGCTCGGCTTCGGCGGCGTCCCCGTCGCTGACCAGGGTGAGCCGCTCCCGACCGCCGACGGCGCCGCGCCCCCCGGGACCCGGGAAGCGGTGCGCGGCATGGTCCCCTTCCTGATCCTCATCGCGGTCGTGGTCGCCGCCACCGGCCCCTGGTCGCACCTGACCAACTACAACTTCGCCAAGCCCGCGGTCAGCGCGATCAGCTCGCTGTCGCACAAGAAGACCGACGTGAGCTGGGCGTTCACCCCGGCCATAGCCGGCACCTGGATCCTGGTGTCCTGGCTGGTCATCCTGGTCGCGCTGCGGGTGCGGGCCAGCCAGATCGCCGACGTGTTCCGGATCACGTTCTCGCAGATGTGGGGAGCGCTGCTGGTCGCGCCGATCATCTTCGGACTCGCCGACGTGTTCAACTACTCCGGCATGGCGAACACGATGGCGCACGGCTTCGCCCAGATCGGCCCGGCTTTCCTGATCCTCGCCCCGATCGTCGGCTGGATCGGCGTCGCGCTGTCCGGCTCCAACACCTCCACCAACGCGCTGTTCGGCGGCTTCCAGTACTCGGTCGGCGGCCTGCTGCACATGCCGCCGCTGCTCCTGCCGTCGCTGAACTCCGTCGGCGCCGAGATCGGCAAGCCCGTCGCCCCGCAGACCGCCAGCGTCGGCGTCGCCACCAGCTCCTACGTCCGCCGCGAAGGCCAGGTCATCCGGCACAACCTGCCATGGACGCTAGTGATGCTCGCCTACCTGATCCTGATCGCCCTGTTCTTCCGGGGCGTCCTGCCCTCCGCCATGCAGCCGTAGCCCACAGCCGCTAGCGCTCCTCGACGAAGAAGTACGACGCCTCGCCGGTGCCATCCGTCCGGCTTGGGCTGGCGGGTCACCGGCCTCAGGAGGCGGTCGCGTACCGGATCGACTCCAGGACCAGTTCGTCGCCGCCGGTGACGTCGACGTCGCTTCCCTGGCAGCGCGGGCATCCGGCGAGCAGGTCGGCGGTCTCGCCGGTGGCGCCGCAGTCGCGGCAGGTCACGATGGCCGGCACCGTGACGACTTCCACGGTCGCGCCGTCCGCCTCCGTGCCCGCCGCGATGAACCCGAACGCCTGGCGCATCGATTCGGCATCCACCGCGTGGCGGACCCCGCAGCGCACCCGGATGCCGCTTACCGGCCGGCCGGCCGCGCGCGTCCGGACCGCGTCGAGGACGCCTTCACACAATCCGAACTCGTGCATGGTGGCTACATCCTCCTGATTTTCATGTAGCGCTTGATATCCGGCACGGACCGGATCACCGCGACCAGGACCCCGGCCACGATCGCTACCTCAATCACCCTGGACAACCTCATGGGCACCTTCTTCCCCCTGGACTTCCTCCCGGATTCGGTCGAGGATTTCCTCCACCGCGCGAACGGCATGCGGCAACGCCGCCCGCACCGGCCCCGACAGCCCCATCCCCGGGCTCACGTCGGCGGGCTCGCACGCCACGACGAGGCTGCGCCCCGGACGGCGCCCCATCGAGTCGAGCATCGTGAAGATCGCGTCCGGCTCCAGGCCGTGCGCGTCCATCACCGGCACGCCCGGTCCGTTGCCGGCAGGCCTAGTGCCGACAGGCCTAGTGCCGGCAGGCCTAGTGCCGGCAGGCACGCGGTCAGCGGGCACGGTGTCGGCGGGCCCGACCTCGAGCACCGTCACCGTGCCCGGTTCGTACCCGCGCTGGGCGGCGTCGACGAGCACGAACAGGTCGCACCCGTCGAGCAGCTCATAGACGAGGTGGACGCCACGGATGCCGAAATCCGCGACCTCGACGCCCGCCGGCCAGGGCCTGCTCGCCAGCAGCTTGATCACCTCAACGCCGAACGCGTCGTCTCCCTGGAAGACGTTGCCGACCCCGGCGACCAGCGTCCGGGTCGTCATGGGGGCCCGCTTCCCTGAGCTGTCCGGCCCTGGTCCGACTGGCCGGGGGCAGGGTCGGCGGGGCCGGGAGTGACCTCATCCGGCGTGAAGTACAGGAAGCGGCCATGCGCTGCCTGCAGGTCAGCGGCGGGGTCATCGGCCAGGGTCACCGCCAGGTAAGGCGCGTCATCGACGTCGAGCAGCACCGCCTCGACGAGCGCCGTCCGGCCGGCCAGGAACATGTCCTGGGCGTCGGCCCGCCGTGCCCCGGGCCGCAGGATCACCGTGCTGCCCCGGGCGATCCGGTGGCCGGCCACCACGACGGAGTCGGTGCCCGGGGACACGGACGCGTCCGCGCCGGGGTCCCACCATGGCACGGCCGCCTCGTCCCCGGCCGGGCTGGCGGGCGGACCGCCCGCCGGGCGCAGCCCGGTCATGGCGCGGATCGTCCCGTGCAGCCGTTCCATGGCCGGGGCGTCCATCGCGTCCACCCGGTCGATCAGCGCCGCCGCGCGGGGGTCGGTGGCCCGCGCCGCCGACTTCTCCTCATCGGACAGGGCCAGCGTGCGGAGGGTGAGGATCTCATCGATCTCGGTGCCGTCGTACAGCTCGCCGGGACTTTCCGGCGCGACTTGCGGATAGTCGGGAAGGATGATCGGCCCGGCCAGCATGACCTGGCGGCCGCCCGCCGGGCCTGCCAGCACCGGCCAGCAGCCGGTGTTCTGGCACGCGCTAACCTCCGGGCGGGCCCATTCCGGCGGGTCGGTCATCGAGATGAACGCGCCCCCGGACACCGTGATGATCATGTGGACCGCGATCAGGGCGGCGGGCAGCGCCTGGTCCCGGCGGGCCCCGCTGCCGGGTCCCGTGCCCTCGGAGCCGGCCGGGCTCGCGGACTCATTCGCCACCACGACCGCCAGCCGGACGGCCCGCCACGGACCGGGCAGGGGCACCGTGCGGACCGACACCGACCCGGCCAGCGGCGCGCGCCGCCGAACGACGCGCGCACCCGAAGTCGTCTCCGTCTCCTCGCCGCCCGGGACGGTGA
The DNA here is from genome assembly GCA_025934375.1 of Streptosporangiaceae bacterium. Lineage (GTDB taxonomy): Bacteria > Actinomycetota > Actinomycetes > Streptosporangiales > Streptosporangiaceae > Trebonia. The sequence goes on from JAICYD010000042.1 coordinate 15,264, forward strand.
ACCGGGTCAGGGTGCCGTCGCCGAGCAGCGCCGGGCCGGCCGCGGTCACCGTGACCTCCCGCTCGACGGCCTCATCCCAGGTCACCGGAGGCTGCCCGGCATCGGGCCCGGCGCCGGGCACCGCGCCGGCCTCAGCGCCGGCCGCAGCGCCGGCGGCGGTGCGCCGCTGCACCTGCAGGAACCGGGCGGTGACCGTCACCTCCGGCTGGCCGCCGTGCTCCATGACGCATTCCGCCCTCAGCGCCGAGCGCTCGGACGGGTCCGTGGCGGCGTACGCGGGCGGCACTAGCACGCCGAACTGCCAGCGGCTGCGGTTCTTCTGGGCCGACGCCCGGTACGGGTACAGGATGTAGCCCTCGTACAAGACGGCGTCCGCGACGCGGCGCACCTCATCCAGGCTCATGGAGTTCCCGCCCGCGAGCCTGAGTGTGCCGACCCGGCGGCGCCCGGCGCCCATTCGCCTTCGGCGGGGCCGGCGGCCGCCGCCAGCAGCGCGGACAGCGTGGCGTCCCACGTCGGCAGCGCGCGGGCGGTCTTGAACGCGGCCAGCGCGTCGAGGGTGTCCCGGGTGCACCGCAGCCAGGCACTGCCGGGGAAGTGCTCATCGACGACGTCCTGCCAGGCGCGCACCGGCATGCGGCAGGAGGCCTCGCAGCTCCACGGGATCAGCTCCACGCGCATCGACTCCCCGTGCGCGATGAAGACCGTGCCGCTGAACAGCAGCAGCAAGGGAATCGTTCCGTCGTCCAGCCCCTGCATGTAGCGCGCCGAGGCGACCTCGAGGTCATACGTGCACGGGACCGGGACCTCGACCTGGGTCGCCGACGTGAACCCGGGCACCATCGCGGATACCGAGGCCAGCTGGATCGGCTTGAGCGTCTGAGCCCAGCGGGAGGTGTCGCCGAACAGGTCGTTCAGCCGCCGGGCCTCATCGGCGGAGTACCGGCGGCGGTGCGGCTCAATGCGGATCTGGCAGCGCAGCGCGATCGCGTGGACCCGCACGCCCGTGCTCTCGGTGATGCTCAGGGTGAAGGAAAGGGTCGGCGTCGCGGCATACCGCGCCGCCCGCGCCTCGGTGCAGCCAAAGGTCAGTTCCGCCATCTACTCCTCCGGGCCGGTGCCGGTCATCGCGGGCGCGGGCCCCAGCGGCCGCGACCGCTGGCGAAGGCCGGCCAGCACGTCGGCGAGTATCCGCTTCACCTCGGCTCCGCCATCGAATCCGTGCCACTCCAGCCGCAACGCCCCGGCCAGTGAGTAGCAGATGTCAATCGGCACCAGGAACGTCTCCGGGGCCGGGGTCCCGGCCGCCGCGGCCGCCGCCGGCGCCGCCTCCCGGGACTCGCCCGCGACGACCAAGATCGCCTCCACGTCCGGCGCCAGCGCGCCCAGCAGCGGATGCGCGCTAGCCAGCCGGTCCCAGGCGGCCAGGTTAAGCTCGCATTCGGTGACCCCGGCGGGACTCGGATAGCACGCGATGACGCGACCGAGCGCCGAGTTGACGAAGAAGAACGCGATGGCGACCGGGATCTGCAGCTCCGCCCACTCCCCGGCGGACAGCGGGGCGCGCGGGTCCTGGCGCACCCGGTCGGGGACCGTGCGGTAGCGGCCCCCGGGCCGGGTGAACAGCAGCGCGCAGGCCGTGCACGCGCAGGCCAGCGACCGCCGCCGCAGGTCGACCATGTGCGGGTGCTCGGGGCCGAGCTTCTCCCCGCACAGCTCGCAGCGCTCGTCGGGCGCCGAGCCCGCCGATCGCGGCGGGCGGGCGAACCGCCGCAGCCCAGGGGAAGCCCGCTGGCCATTCGGGGCGCCGCTCATATCGCCCCGGCCGGACGGCGGGTGATCTGCAGCAGCGGCGCCTCACGGGCCGCGAGCTCCACGCCGGTGATCTCCGGCGCGGCCCCGGTGACCACCTGCTCGATGGCCGCGGCCGTCGACCCGCAGCCATGGCCGAGCCGGACGTGGGCCACGCCGGCGTCATCGATGCCCAGGAACTCGGTGCCGGTTCCCAGCCGGCCCAGGGCGCGCCGGATCCGCGCGTCGGCCGCCAGCGGGTGCAGGTCGTGCACCAGCAGCAGGCTCTCCACGAGCGGGTCGGCGATGAGGAGCGCCTGCAGCCGGGCGTCGTCGCCGATCGCCGCCATGATCGTCTCCAGCCCTGCGCCGTACAGGCGCACGAGGCAGGTGACGAGATCCTCGGCGACGTCGGCGGCCTCCGGGCCCGCGCGGGCCCGGAGCTCGGCCAGGAGCGCCTCGACGCGATCCCCGGCCTCGCGGGCGTCGCTGGCGGGCTGAGCGTCGCTGGCCGCGCGCATCTCAGGTCGCCAGCGTCACGCCGGTGGGCGAGTGCGCCGTGTTGATGACGCGTCCGCCGCCCAGGTACATGTGCACGCCGCAGGGGAGGCACGGATCGAAGCTGCGCACCGCCCGCATGATGTCGATGCCCTTGAACCGGTCCGGCGGGTTCTCCTCGAAGATCGGGGTGTTCTGCACCGCGTCCTCGTAGGGGCCGGGCGTGCCGTACACATCCCGGACGCTGCCGTTCCACGGGGTTGGCGGGTACGGGTGGTAGTTGGCGATCTTCCCGTCCCTGACCACCATGTGGTGGGACAAGACGCCGCGCACCGCCTCGGTGAAGCCGCAGCTGATCGCCTCGTCCGGCACGCTGAACGACTCCCACGTCTTGGTCCGCCCCGCGCGCACCTCGGCGAGCGCCTGCTCGACGAAGTACAGGGCGCACGCGGCGGAGTACGCCTGGAAGTAGGTGCGGGCGCGATCGCGCTCGATGGCGTTGGACAAGGGCATGCCGCGGGCGTCGGCCGGCGGCGTCCACTCGAACGTCACCGCGGGCCGTGACACGGTCTTGGGCAGGTTGATCTCCACGCTGTGGCCGGTCGACTTCACGTAGCCGCAGTCCACGAGCCCGGCCAGCGCGGTCGTCCACAGCCGGGCGATGGGGCCGCCGCCGGTGTCCAGGGGCAGGTAGTCCTTACCGTCGAACCAGCGCGGCGACATCGTCCAGCTGTACTTGTCGTCGAAGTCGCGCTTGGCCGGGCGCGGGATCGTGTGCTGGTTCCAGGGATGCCTGCGGTCGACCGGGTTACCCAGCGGGTCGTGGGTCACGAACATCTCCTGGTCTTCCCAGTCCTCGTAGTACGAGTGGCCGAGCAGGATCCGGATGCCGAGGTTGATGTCGACCAGGCTGGTCGTCACGAGCTTGCCGTCGACCACGACGCCGGGGGTGACGAACATCTTGCGGCCCCAGTCGGCCATGTTCCGGTACGTGAAGTCACAGTGCTCCGGGTCGTTCAGGCTGCCCCAGCAGCCCAGCAGGACCCGGCGCCGGCCGACCTCCTCGTATCCGGGGAGCGCCTCGTAGAAGAAGTTGAACAGGTCATCGTGCATCGGGACGACGCGCTTCATGAAATCCACGTAGCGCATGAGCCGGGTGAGGTAGTCGGTGAAGAGCTGCACGGTGGCGACCGTGCCCACGCCGCCGGGGTAGAGCGTGGACGGGTGGACGTGGCGACCTTCCATCAGGCAGAACATCTCCCTGGTGGACCGGCTGACCTGGAGCGCCTCGCGGTAGAACTCGCCCTCGAGCGGGTTCAGCGAGCGCATGATGTCGCCGATGGTCCGGTAGCCGTGCTCGCCGGCGTGCGGAGCCTCGGTCGCGTTGGCGCGCTCCAGCACCCCCGGGTTGGTCTCGCCGACCATCCTCTCGCAGAAGTCGACCCCGACCAGGTTCTCCTGGAAGATGTTGTGATCGAACATGTACTCCGCGGCCTCGCCGAGGTTGATGATCCACTCGCCCAGGTGCGGCGGCCGGACGCCGTAGGCCATGTTCTGGTTGTAGACCGAGCAGGTGGCGTGGTTGTCACCGCAGATGCCGCAGATGCGGCTGGTGATGAAGTGGGCGTCCCGCGGGTCCTTCCCCTTCATGAAGATGCTGTAGCCGCGGAAGATCGACGACGTGCTGTGGCACTCGGCGACGCGCTTGGCCTTGAAGTCGATCTTCGTGTAGATGCCGAGGCTGCCCACGATCCGGGTGATCGGGTCCCACGCCATCTCGACGAGCTCGGTTTGCTTCGCCCCCGTGGTTTCCTTCTCTGTCGCTGTCATCGCGGATCACCACGTCTTCTGGTAGCCGGTGCGCAGTTCGGTGCCCTTGGCGCGCCAGGTCGGCTCCTTGTCGACCGTGCGCTGGGTGAAGCCGCGCAGCGTGCGGATGACCGTGCCGTACATCCCGCTGGCGGCGCTGGACACCGTGGCACCGGGCGGCTTGTCCATGAACGGCATGAACTTGTCGGGGAAGCCCGGCATCGTGCAGGCGATGCAGATGCCGCCGACGTTGGGGCAGCCGCCGACCCCGTTGATCCATCCGCGCTTGGGGACGTTGCACTTGACGACCGGCCCCCAGCAGCCGAGCTTGACCAGGCACTCGGGAGAGCCGTACTCCTTGGCGAACACGCCCTCCTCGTAGTAGCCGGCCCGGTCGCATCCCTGGTGCACGGTCGCCTCGAACAGCCAGCGCGGCCGCAGGGCCTCGTCCAGCGGGATCATCGGGGCCTGCCCGGCCACCTGGTAGAGCAGGTACAGGATCGTCTCGGACAGGTTGTCGGGATGGATCGGGCAACCCGGCACGCAGACGATCGGCAGGCCCGCCTTGGACTTCCAGTCCCAGCCCAGGTAGTCCGGCACGCCCATGGCGCCGGTCGGGTTGCCCGCCATGGCGTGGATGCCGCCGTAGGTGGCGCACGTGCCGACGGCCAAGAGCGCGGTGGCCTTCGGCGCCAGGCGATCCAGCCACTCGCTCGTCGTCATCGGCTGGCCGGTCAGCGGGTTGTTGCCGAAGCCGCACCAGTAGCCCTCGGACTTGATCGCCTCATTGGGGATGGACCCCTCGACCACCAAGACGAACGGCTCGAGCTCCCCCCGGTCGGCCTTGTGCCACCACTCGATGAAGCTGTCCGCTCCCTGCTCGGGACCGCACTCGAAGTCGATCAGCGGCCAGTGCACCGCCACCTTGGGCAACCCGGGCAGGGCGCCGAGAACGATCTCCTCAATGCTGGGCTGGGTCGCGGCGGTCAGCGCCACCGAGTCCCCGTCGCAGCTGAGCCCGCCGTTCATCCACAGAATGTGTACGACGGGTTCCTCTTCGGCGTGTGTCATGGAACGCCACCCTTCGGACGATAGCCCACGGCGGCGGCAAGAAAGGCCAGGAAGCCTGGGCTGGACGGTATCGGAGGCGAAGCGAGTCCGTTCTCGCCGCAGCTCCTCGCTATGCCGGCCGAAATGCCGGCTCTATGACCGCTCATGCGAAGATCACCAGCCCGGCCCCCTAGCCGCAGGCCCGGTTGCCGGTATGGCCACTCTAAGCCCGCCGCCATTCCCGCACAAGACACAAGCGTCAGGCGACTGGACATATCTGTCCGCCCACTGTGATTGGCGCCTGGTTGATCTGTCCGGTTAGTCTGGTGCGAAAGATGACAGCGTTACGGGGAGCGAAGTGGACGCTCCGCGGTTACCGGAAACACCGCGCAAGCCGCAGACATGACGCTGAGCAGGAAAGAGGCGATGGACGGGCCAGACGAGGCGATCAGCGACAACATTGAGGTCGTACCGGTCGTGGTCGTGTCCCAGACGTTCCCGGCGAGACCGTCGTCGATCCCTGACATCCGGGACTTCGTCCGGCGGTGCCTGTCGCACTCGCCGCTGACGGAGCAGGACAACCGCGAGGTCAGCGAGACCGTCTCCCGCGCCCTGCTGGAGGCCGCCGGGCCGACCGGGGCGATCAGCGTGTCGTTCCGCATCTTCCCCGATCATGTCGAGGTCGACGTGCTGAAGTCGGGCGCGCAGGTGGGCGCGGCCGTGGGCGTGGACGCGCTGACCTCACTGCTGCGGGGACACGAGGCGATCACGGGCGGGGAGAACGCCGGGCGCGGCCCTTCGGCCGGCCGGGCCGCGGTTGCCGACGGCGAGCAGCCCGAGGCCTCGTTTGGCGAGTGGATGGCGGGGGTGCTGCGCCGGGAGGGACTGACGATGGAGGCCGCTGCCCGCCAGCTGGGCGTTTCCGTGAAGACGGTGAGCCGCTGGGTCGGCGGCGCCACCGAGCCTCGGCTGCGCGACCTGCGACGGATACGCGAGCTGTTCGGCGAGACCCCGTTCACCTGAGGCGCCCCCTGCCTGAGGCACCGATTACCTGGCGCACCGATTACCTGGCGCACCGATTACCTGGCGCACCGCCTCCCCCTGGACATCCCGCCCGGTCGCTGGACCTTCGCCGGGGATGGTGCATACGGTGGTGGCGTGGCTGGCATAGCGGGAACGCACGAGCTAGGCCCGGGCTCTGGCCGGGTGCTCATCAAGACCGGGCGGGCCGGCCTGGCCGCCCGGGCCGGGCACGACCTGACGATCGAGATCACCCGGTGGTCGGCGAGCGTCACCGTGCCCGGCGAGGACGACGGCGGCATCGCGGCGGCGGCGGTCAGCGCCGAGCTCGACCTCGGATCGCTGACGGTGCGCGCGGGCACGGGCGGAGCCAAGCCGCTCAGCGACCGCGACCGCGGCGACATCCACGCCACCGCGCGCAAGATCCTGGGCAAAGGGGCGAGGGCCGCCTTCACCTCATCTCGCGTCATTCCGGCGTCCGGCGGCGGCGCGATCGAGGGGACGCTCACCCTCCACGGCATCCCGCGGCCGGTCCGGCTCCAGGTCACCTCGCCCGAGCCGGGCCGCTACCGGGGAAGCGCCGTGGTCCGGCAGACGGACTTCGGCATCACGCCATACTCCGGCTTCCTGGGCGCGCTGAAGCTCAAGGACGAGGTCACCGTCGAGTTCGAGGTGCTCCTGAACGAGACTCCCAACGGACAGGCGTGACCGCGCCGGGACCGCTCCCCGCGGTGATCAGGACGGCCATCCGGGTGGAGGGCATCGTCCAGGGAGTCGGCTTCCGGCCCTTCGCGTACCAGCTGGCGACCCGCCTTGGGCTGCACGGGCTGGTCGGCAACGACGCCGACGGGGTATTCGCCGAGGTTGAAGGCCCGCCAGCGGCGGTGGAGGAGTTCTTGCGTGCCCTGCGGGCGGACGCCCCGCCCCTGTCCAGGATCGACCGGGTCACCGCCACCGCCATGGTGCCCGCCGGGGCGGCGGCCTTCGAGATCGTCGCCAGCGACGCCGCCGGGGCGCCCCGGACCCTTATCGCCGCCGACACCGCGACCTGCGCGGACTGCCTGCGCGAGCTGGCCGACCCGGCCGACCGGAGGTTCCGGTATCCGTTCATCAACTGCACCAATTGCGGGCCGCGGTTCACCATCGTCCGGGGCGTCCCCTACGACCGGCCGCTGACGACGATGGCCGCGTTCCCCATGTGCGCGCAGTGCGCCGCGGAGTACCACGACCCCGCTAACCGCCGCTTCCACGCCCAGCCGGTCTGCTGCCCCGCCTGCGGGCCGCGCCTGACGCTGCTCGACCCGGCCGGGCAGCCCGCATCGAGACCAGCACCGCCGGAGTCGGCACCGCCGGAGTCGGCCCTGGAGGCCGCGGCCGGCCTGCTGCGCCAGGGCCGGATCGTCGCGGTGAAGGGGCTGGGTGGCTACCACCTCGCGGCGGACGCCGGCCGCGAGGAGGCGGTGGCGGCGCTGCGCGCGCGCAAGCACCGCGAGGACAAGCCGTTCGCGATCCTCGTCGCCGGCGTGGCCCAGGCGCGGCGGCTGTGCCTGGTCGATGACGCGGCGGCGGCCTTGCTGGCCAGCCCGGCCCGGCCGATCGTGCTGCTGCCCAGGCGAGCGGACGCGGATGTCGCGACCGCGGCGGCGCCCGGAAACCGGCAGCTCGGGATCATGTTGCCCTACACGCCGCTGCACCACCTGCTGATTGCCGCAGTAGGCCGCCCTATCGTCTTGACCAGCGGAAACACTTCCGACGAGCCGATCGCGTACCGCGACCGCGACGCGCTGGAGCGCCTGGGCGGGATCGCCGACGCCTTCCTCGCCCACGACCGGGCCATTCACATCAGGACCGACGACTCCGTCGCCCGGACCTTCGCCGGGCGCCCGATGCTGACCAGGCGGTCGCGGGGCTACGTGCCCGAGCCGTTGACGGTGCCCGGCGGCTTCCCCCGGCCGGTGCTCGCCTGCGGAGCCGAGCTGAAGAGCACGTTCTGCCTGGCGAAGGAGCGGAACGCGTTCGTCTCCCATCACATCGGGGACCTGGAGAACGCCGAGACCCTCCGCTCGTTCACCGAGGGCATCGAGCACTTCCGCCGGCTGTTCGACATCACCCCGCGGGTCGTGGCGCACGACCTGCACCCGGAGTACCTGTCGACCAAGTACGCGGTCGAGCTCGACGGCGTCGAGCTGGCGGGCGTGCAGCACCATCACGCCCACATCGCGTCCTGCCTGGCCGACAACGAGGCGGCCGGCCCGGTTATCGGCGTCGCCTTCGACGGGACCGGGTACGGCACCGACGCCACCATCTGGGGCGGGGAGTTCCTGATCGCCGACCTGGCGCGGTTCCAGCGAGCCGGGCATCTCGCGGCGGTGCCGATGCCGGGCGGCGCCGCCGCGATCAGGCAGCCGTGGCGGATGGCGGCCGCGTACCTGGACACTGCCTACCTGGATACCGCCTGTCCCGGCGCGGGCGATCTCGTGGCGGGCCTTGGCGTCGCCCGTCGCAACGCCGCCCGCTGGAACGCCGTCCTCAGCCTGGCTCGGCGCCGGGTCAACGCGCCGCTCACCTCCAGCGCGGGGCGGCTATTCGACGCCGTCGCGGCGATCCTCGGGGTCCGCGACGGCGTCAGCTATGAGGGCCAGGCCGCGATCGAGCTCGAGCAGCTCGCCGACCCGGGTGAGGCCGGCGGGTACCGCGCGGGCCTCGACCCGGGCGAGCCGTTCGTGGCCAGCGGCGCCGACCTGGTCCGCGCGGCCGTCGACGAGCTGGTGGCCGGCGTGCCCCGGCAGGTCATCGCGGCCCGCTTCCACAATGGGCTCAGTGCCCTGATCGAGGACGGCTGCGCGCTGCTACGCGAACGGCACGGCCTTGGCACCGTGGCCTTGTCGGGCGGGGTGTTCCAGAACACCCTGCTGCTCGGGCGCACGGTCAGCCGCCTGCGGGCACGCGGGTTCACCGTCTTGGTTCACTCCCGCATCCCCTGCAATGACGGCGGCATCAGCCTCGGCCAGGCGGTCGTGGCCGCCGCCCGCGACCGGCTCGGCGGCCCGGCGGCCTAAGTCATCGCGGTCAGCAGATGCGGGGCAGCGGGTCGCCGACGAGCAGGTCGACGATCCGGGTGCCGCCGAACGCGGTCGTCAGCCGCACGATCCCCGGCTGGCTGGCGGTGACCTCGCCGATGACCGCCGCCTGGGCGCCGAGCGGGTGACCGCGCAGCGCCCGCACCGCCTCACTGGCCTGATCGCCAGGCACCACCGCGACCAGGCGCCCCTCGCAGGCCACGTACATCGGGTCGATGCCCAGCAGCTCGCAGGCCCCGCGAACCTCGGGGCGCACCGGTATGTCGTCCTCGCTGGCCAGCACTCCCACGCCGGCGGCGACGGCGATCTCGTTGAGGATGGTCGCCACGCCGCCCCGGGTGGCATCGCGCATCGCCCGCACGCCCGGGACCGCGTCCAGCAGCGCCGCGACCAGGCCGTTCAGCGGCGCGGTATCCGAGCATACGTCCGCCTCGATGTCGAGCTCGCCGCGGGCGAGCATGACCGTGATCCCGTGGTCGCCGATCGGCCCGGACACGATGACGGCGTCGCCCGGCCGCGCCCGTGCGGCGCCGAGCGTGATGTCACGGTCGATGACCCCGACGCCCGCGGTGTTGATGTAGCAGCCGTCGGCCTTGCCCCGCTGGACGACCTTCGTGTCCCCGGTGACGACGCTGACGCCGGCCGCCGCGGCGGCGACCCGCATGGACCCGGCCACCCGGACCAGGTCGGCCACGGGGAAGCCCTCCTCGAGGATGAAGCCGGCCGACAGGTACAAGGGCGTGGCGCCGCTCACCGACAAGTCGTTGACCGTGCCGTTGATCGCCAGGTCACCGATGTCGCCGCCCGGGAAGAACAGCGGGGACACGACATAGGAGTCGGTGGTGAGCGCGAGCCTGGCACCGGGCACTCGCAGCTCGGCGGCGTCCTCGAGCGGCTCCAGCAGCGGATTGCGGAACTCCTCCAGGAACACCGCCTCGATCAGCGTCTGCGTCGCCTTCCCGCCGGCCCCGTGCGACATGGTGACGCGCTCTTCCCTGACCCTGGGGCGCCGCCGCCGCGCGCGGTCGATGCGATCCAGCACCTGCTGCTCGCGGTCGGTGACCTGCTCCGCGCGGCCGGCGGTCATGACCCTGCCGCCCGTGACCCTGCCGCCCGCGCCGCCTCGGGAACGCGGGTGCGGTGCATCCGCCCGTAGTTGTAGTAGGCGGCGCAGGCGCCCTCCGGGGACACCATGCAGGTGCCGATCGGCGTCTCGGGCGTGCACGCGGTGCCGAACACCTTGCACTCCCATGGCTTGAGCACGCCCTTGAGCACCTCACCGCACTGGCAAGCCTTGGGGTCGGCGACCCGGACCCCGGGCACCTCGAACAGCAGCTCGGCGTCCATCGCGGCGTACTTCTCCCGCACCTTCAGCGCCGAGTGCGAGATGAAGCCCAGGCCCCGCCACTCGAAGTAGGGCCGCAGCTCCATCGTCTCGCCGATGGCCTTCAGCGCCACCGGGTTCCCGTTCCAGGGCACCACCCGCGAGTACTGGTTCTCCACCTGCGAACGGTCCTGCGCCAGCTGCAGCATGAGCATGTAGATGGACTGCAGGATGTCAAGCGGCTCGAACCCGGCCACCACGACGGGCTTGCGGTAGCTGCGGGCGATGAACTCATACGGCCGGCAGCCGATCACCGTGGACACGTGACCCGGGCCGATGAATCCGTCGAGCCGCAGGTCCGGGGAATCGAGGATGGCCTTGATGGCCGGGATGATCGTGATGTGGTTGCAGAAGACCGAGAAGTTGCCCAGGCCCTCCGCCGCGGCGCGCAGCATCGTCATCGCGGTCGACGGCGCGGTGGTCTCGAATCCGATGGCCATGAACACGACCTTGCGGTCCGGGTTCTGGCGGGCGATCTTCAGCGAGTCGAGCGGCGAGTACACCATGCGGATGTCGGTGCCGTTGGCCTTGGCGTCGAAGAACGACCCGTTGCTGCCCGGCACCCGCATCATGTCGCCGAACGAGGTCATGATCACGTCCGGCCGCGCGGCCAGGTGCATGGCGTCATCGAGGCGCCCCATCGGGATCACGCATACCGGGCAGCCAGGGCCGTGCACCAAGGTGATCGCCTCCGGCAGGTAATCCTCCAGCCCGTGCTTGTAGATCGTGTGGGTGTGCCCCCCGCACACCTCCATGAACTTGTACTGGCGCCCCGGCTCGCACAGCGCCGCGATCTTCGCGGCGAGCGCGTGAGCCTTGTCGGCGTCCCGGAATTCGTCGACGAAACGCATCGTCCGCACGCTCCTACTCGATCAGTGACTCGCGCAATGCCGCGATCTCGTCCTCGTACGCCTGGCCGATGCCCTCGAGGAACTGCATGGCCGCGGCCGCCTCGGCCTCGTCGATCTTGGACAAGGCGAAGCCGACGTGGATCAGCACCCACTCGCCCGGCTTGGGCGGATCGTCGGCCAGCAGCCCGATGTTGATCAGCCGCCGGACGCCGCTGACGTCCACCTTGGCGAGGTCGCGATGGTCGGGGTGCATTTCGACGACCTCACCCGGTATGCCCAGGCACATGTGGCACCTCCTGCATGGTGAGCTCCCAGAGCACCTGGTAAATCGTGGTCTGAGCTTCCTGGATCCGGTGAATGGAGGCGGACGGGGCCACGAAGAGGTAGTCGATGCTGTCCAGCTCGGCCATCTTCCCGCCCTCGTAGCCCGCCAGGCCGATGGTGAGCATCCCGCGCCTGCTCGCCTCGTCGAACGCGCGCAGCAGGTTGGCGGAGTTGCCGCTGGTCGACAGCCCGACCGCGATGTCGTGGCGGCCGCCGAAGGCGCCCAGCTGGCGCGCGAACACCACGTCGACCCCGATGTCGTTGCAGAGTGCCGTTACGACGGAGGTGTCGTTGGCCAGCCCGAACGCGGGCTGCGGGGGCGCGCCTCCCGCCGGGTGCAAGAACAAGGTGGCCAGCTGCTGGGCGTCGGTGGCGCTGCCGCCGTTCCCGAAGGCGAACAGCCGGCCGCCCGCCGCGAACCGGGCCGCCATCTCCGCCGCGCAGCGCGCCAGCCGCGCGCCGTCGCGCCGGGTGATCACCTGCCGCAGCTCGCGGATCTCCCCGACCTTGGCGACGATGGACGCGCGCACCTGCTCAAGCACGGCCGGCAGGTCGCTCGTGTCGGCGTACAGGAAGGGGTACAGCGACTCCATCGCCGCCGTGGCACTGTCATCCGTGGCACTGTCATCCGTGGCACCGTCATCCGCGGCACTGTCAGCCCGCCGTGTCGTCACCGGTCACCTCCCATGACGGCGATCGCCTCGCCGGCGTGCACGAGGATCACGTCGCCCGCCGTGACGCTGACCAGGGCGACGCTGACCTGCTCGCGTCCCTGGCCAGTCTCCACGACGGCCAGCGCGTCCGGCAGCAGCCGAACCACCGTGACCTCGACCGCCACATCCCCGCAGGTGACGCAGTGCTCGCCGTCGCAGGCCGGGCCGGGCGGCCGCTCGCCGGTCATGGCGCGGCCCCGGAGTCAAGCACCCCCGGCTGCTCGAAGAACACGTGCACGAGCTCCCAGAGGATGTGGTACGTCGTCACCTGGATTTCCTTGACCACCCGCGGATCATCCGACGCCGCGGTCAGCACGTGATCGGCCAGGTGCGTCGCCGCGCCGCGGCCGCCGCTCCCGGCCAGCGCCACGGTCAGCATCCCGAGGTCCCTGGCCGCCTTCAGGCCCGCCCGCACGCTGGGGCTGTCGCCGTCGACGCAGATCCCGAGCGCGATGTCGGCCGGCGTCGCGAGGTAGCGCAGCTGGTAAGCGAAGACCTCGTCGATCCCCTCGGCCTCCGCTATGCCGGTCACCGTGGCCACGTCGGTGGTCAGCGAGATCGCCGGCAGGGCGCGCTTGCCGACGATCACCGGGTGGACGAACTCGACCGCCACGTGCTGCGCGTCGGCGCTGGGGCCACCGGTCCCGAACACCACCAGCTTCCCGCCCCGGTGGAACCGGATCGCCATCGCATGGCACGTTGCCGCGATCGCCTCCGCCTGCCCGGCCAGGTCTCGCGCAGGCAGGTCCCGCAGCTCGAACAGGCGGGTGACCTCCGGGCTGTCGCGGGCGACCGGCCCCGTCATCGTCCGGGGCCTCGCCGGGGTGCAGCCTTCACCATCGAGGCCATACCAGCACCGTAGGACAGTTATGGGGGGGTGTCCAGTGTCGACCGGACAGTTTTGGCTCCTGCCCCGGGTGGCGGCCGCCCCCGTCTAGGGACGGGAGGCCGGCGCAAGCTTCGTTCAGCGCGTCGGCCAGGTTGCGCAACTCGGCGAGATGGTTCCTGGTCAGGCTGGTCACCAGTCAGCGAGCCTCAGCGTGGTCACGGGGCCTGGGCGGAATCCGTGACGAGGGTGACGGGGCTGTCGCGTCGCGAACGGTCGTGCAGGTACGGGGTGCCGGCCAGCGGGCGCAGGGGCAGGTCGAACGACTCCTGGTGGGTGGTCTGCAGGTAGTGCAAGACGATCCCCTCCCGCAAGGCCCACGGGCACACGTCGACCACATTGACGTTGAGGGCCTTCATCGTGGCCCTGGCGACCACGGCTCCGGCGAGGATCTGACGGCTGCGCGGCCCGGACACCCCGCGCAGCTTCGTCCGCTGCCGCGCCGACATCGCGGCCAGCCGCGGGATCCACGCCTCGAGGTCGGCGGCGGTCACCGAGCGGCGGACGAAGGGCCCCTTCCGCTGGGCGGGCGAGCCGGACATGCGGGCGAGCTGCTTGAAGGTCTTGGAGGTCCCGATCACCCGGTCGGGCACGCCCTCCCACAACAGCCGGTCGGCCGCCTCCCGCAATGTCGCCTTGACGTACGCGCGCAGCGCCGCGAGCTGGTCACGGGCGGGCGGGTCGTCTGGCAGGAAGGCCCGGGTCAGCCGGCCGGCGCCGAGCGGGAGCGATATCGACAGCTCGGGCTCGGCGTCCCGGCCGAACACGATCTCCATGGACCCGCCGCCAATGTCGATGACCAGTTGCCGGCCTGCCGACCAGCCGTACCACTGGTGCACCGCGAGGTAGGTCAGCCGGCCCTCATCCGCGCCGGTCAGGAACTGCGGCCGGACGCCTGCCTCGGCCTCGACGAGGTCCAAGATCAGGTCCCGGTTGGTGGCGTCGCGCACGGCGGACGTCGTGAACACGTACAGCTGCTCGGCTCCCAGTCGCTTAGCCGCGTTCATGGCCCGCCTGACCGCCGCGATGACCCGGTCGATCCCGGCCTGGTCGATGGCGCCGCCGGGATCGAACGCCTCCCCCAGCAGCGTGGGCTCTTTCACCGAGTGCGTGGCCAGCGGCGGCGCGCCGGGGCGCACCTCGAAGACTTGCAACTGGGCTGAGTTCGAGCCGATATCCAGCACTCCGAGTAGCATTCCAGCGCCGCTACCCGCAGGCAGGCGCGATATACGGGCGGGTATGTCACTTAATCGTCACGGTTGGGTCTCGTGCTAGCCGGCGCCGGGCAGGCAGACCTGCAGCGCGCCGTCAGCGGTGACGCGGGTGTCGAACACCGGCTGCGGCGCGGTCGCCGGGCCGCGCGCGACGGTCCCGTCGGCCACCCGGAAGGTGCTGCCGTGCCACGGGCAGGTCAGGCAGCCGTCGACGTAGTCTCCGTCGGACAGCGGCCCGGACAGGTGGCAGCACTGCTCGGCGAGGACGTGGACGTCATTCCCGTCGCGGACGACGACGACGGGGACGTCACCGAGCATCCGCTTGACTGGTTTCTGGTCGGCGAGCTCACGGGCTTCGGCGGGCGCCATGAGGTCATGCCAGCCGGGCTCGACGAGGTGGGGAACCGCCTCGGCGTGGTTGGCTCCGGCCGACTGGCGGTAGGCGATGTGGCCGCCGAGCAGCCCGCCGGCCGCCACCGCGGTCAGGCCCGCCAGTCGCAGGACCTTGGCGCGGCCGGGGTTGGCCAGTGACACCGCGTACAGGGCGAGCGCGGCCGTGTTCGCCAGGGCGTGCACGACGCCCACTCGCATCTGCTGCTCGTGCTGCTCCGACCAGTCGGTCGCGCCCGCCAGCGCGGCCGGCACCGAGGCGGCCATCCCGGCCAGCACCAGCCGCCGCGACGCCGTCTCGTTGCGTGGCCACGCGTCCAGCAGGCTCGCCGACAGCCAGGTCCCGACCGGGACCTGGACGAGCAGGGGGTGCAGGGGGTGCCCCAGCCATACGCCGTGCAGCGCGTCGCGGATCCGGCCGGGCGGCAGCTTCCGCGCGAGGCGCTGGGCAGGGCCGGTCAGCCGGTCCAGGTCCTTGGCCCGCTCAAGGTAGTCAATGGGGTACATGCCGGGTCGCTACCCCCGATCCGGTGACCTAACGCACCCGGGCGGGCGCGTACTTTGAACTCAGGCTGTGGCGGTGCCAGTCGTCGCGTCATCCAGGCCCGCGAGGTAGTCGCCGAAGCCGTTCGGGGCGCGGGGGTCGCGCCGGGCCGAGGTGATGACGGGAAGCGCCCCGGTCCGCAGCACCCGGCCGCCGCCCGCGGCCAGCGCGCCGACCAGGGCGTGGTCTTCGGCCGTGGGCACCGCCGGGAACCCGCCGGCCGCCAGGTACGCCGAGGCGCGGACGCTCAGGTTGGCGCCGTGCACGTGGGAATGCGGGCCAGGCCCGCTGTCGTAGTGCTCGCGGAACCGCGAGATCGCCCGGGGGTGCAGCCCGTTCCAGTCGGTCACCCGGATCGTGCCGATCACCGCGTCCCAGCCCTGGTTGGCGTAGTGCACCTGCTGCCGCAGCCAGCTGGGCGGGACCAGGGTGTCGGCGTCGGTGGTGGCCAGCCAGATGTCGGCGGGATCCAGGCGCCGGGTCCGGCGCAATATCTCGCGTGCGCCGGCGGCACGGGCCGCGCCGACGCTCCGGGCGCTGAGGCTGATGACGGACGCGCCGCCGCGCCGCGCGGCCAGCACGGTCCGGTCCCGGCACGCGTCGGCGACCACCACCAGGTGGGCCGGCGTGCCGCACAGCGCCCGCGCCGCGCGGCGCAGGCTGGCCAGGCACGCCGGCAGCAGGTCCTGCTCGTTATGGGCCGGGATGATGACGCCGACGAACCGGATCATACGATCCCGCCGGCCTGGGCGACCGACCGCAGGTCGCCGCCGGAGTGGGCGTACACCTCGGCGGTGAAGTCCGGATCGCGGTAGCACGCCAGCCGGGCCAGCCCGGCCGTGGCGGCCAGGGCTTCATGCACCTCATCGCCGCTGCGCGGGTGATCGGGCGCGGGGTGGCGCCAGTGCACCGCGAGCATGTGCCCGCCCGGGCGCAGCGAGCCGATGCCGAGGCGCAGCGCCCGGTCGAAGTCGGCGTCGTCGAAGTAATAGAGGAGCTCGGAGAAGACGATGAGGTCGAACGTGTGCGGCGGCCACTCCCGGGGAATGATCCGCTGCTCGACTTGCACGCCGCGCAGCCTGGACGTCCTCGCCTGGGCGGACGCGACCGCGTCGGGAACCGCGTCGCAGGCCAGCAGCCGGTCGCAGCGTGGTGCGAGCTGCGCGGTCAGCACACCGATCGAGCAGCCCGGCTCGAACGCGGTGCTGTAGCGCTCGCGGGGCAGCAAGGCGACGGTGAGCGCGTACTTGCGCGCCTCGTACCAGCGTTCGGCCAGCCCGTACGGATCGGGTGAGGCGGCATAGCGTTCGCTGAAGTAACCCGGATCCAGCGTCACGGCAGCAGGACCTCCATCGCCCGGGTGAAATGGGCGATCACGCCCGGGGACAGCACTGGCCCCAGGCCATGGCCGCGGTCTTCGGTCTGGCTGGCGAAGCAGGTGATCGCCGCGCGCTTCCTGCTGGTCGCGGGGGGCGGGAGCGGGATCCGCAGCGCCCGGTCCCAGGGCACCCGGGGGTCGCCCGGGCAGGCCCAGTGCCACATCCAGACCGGGAAGCAGTACAAGGCCCGGGGCTGTGCCCGGCGCGCGGCCTGCCCGGCCGCCTCATGGTCGGGGTGCTTGTCGCGGTCCCACGGCGCCAGGCACAGGTCAAAGTCCGCGACCAGCGGGGCCAGCGCGGCCGCGATCTGGTTCTCCCGGCCGGCCAGGTGGCCGTCGGGTAGCCCGAGCCGGATCACCTCGGCGGACCGGGCGCCGAGGGCGCGCAGCGCGGCGGCCGTCTCCGTGGCCCGCCGCCGCGCGAGCGAGGCCGGGGATGCGTGCCCGCGGTGGGAGGCCTCGCCGTCGGTCACCGCCACCAGGCGCAGCCGGGCGTGCGAGGCGGCCAGCATCGAGATCAGGCCGCCGGCGCCGAGCACTTCATCGTCGGGGTGCGCGGCCACGATGACGGCGCTCCGTATCCTGGCCAGCCGGGCCAGCCCGCCGCCGGGCAGCGTGCTCAGCCACGGCCACGACGCCCACGACCGCTCGTCGGTGCCGGGCGCGTCGATGGGGCTGCGGCGCGCGGCATGGCTCACCATGTCGTGCTCCGCTCGGCGATCAGCTCGCCGAGCCGCGCCAGGTCGCTTTCCGCGTGATGCTGGCGCAGGTAGACGGTGAGATCGGCGACCGCCCGGGAATGCGCTTCATCGTGGCTCAGCGGCCCGGCCCCCAGCGCCCGGCCCGTCCTGGTGAGCACGTCGGTGGCGACCGCCTCCGTCAGCGCCCGCACCCGCAGGGCCCGCAGGGGCCCCTCGCCGGCCAGGTCCGCCGGGTCGGCGTCGATCTCGCACGCCGCCTGGCTGAGCGCGGTCCGCGCCGTGCGGAGCCCGAGATCGACGGCCCCCAGGTGAGCCAGCGCGTGCGGGCCGATATCACGCTTGGACGCCGCGGTGAGCAGTGCCCGGGCCACGGCCCGTGCCCCGCCGTACCAGCAGGCCGCCACCCCGGCGCCTCCATGGCTGAACCCGGGCCGGCTGGTGTACCCGCCCGGCGCCCCGACCGGTTCGGCGGCGATGCCGCCGAACCCGACGTCCAGGGTGTCGCTGCCCGCCATCCCGGTGGCGGGCCAGCTGTCGGCGTGCGGCTCAAGGTCGTTTACCGTGACCGCGAAAAGCCGTGGCCCGTCATCGGCGGCCGCCGTGACCAGGGCGTGCGTGCAGGTCCGCGCCCCCGAGCAGTACTTCTTGGTGCCCCGCAGCAGCCAGGTGCCGCCTCGCCGGCTCGCCGTCACGCTGGGGCCGGGCGGGTTCGCCGCCCACACGCCCCAGCGGCTGTCGGGCAGCGGCCGCGGGCCGCCCAGCTCGGCCAAGATGGCCACCGCGTCCGCGTGGCCCTCGCAGAGCCGGGCCAGCGACAGGTCCTCGGCGGCGAGGTCGGCGAGCACCGCCCAGCGCTCCCAGGTCCCGCCGGATCCCGGCAACGGGATGTCGAGCCTGCCTGATTCAACGGCTGCCACGAAGGCGCGGGCGACCCGCCGCCAGGCGACCCGCGTGCTCTCGCCTTGCCCGCGCTCAGCGGCCGGCGCCACGGGGACACTCATGTGCCAAGCAGGTCAATGAGGTCGTCCGCGTGCTCTTCCTCGTCGGCGAGGATGTCCTCAAGGAGCCGGCGCGTGGTGGGGTCGTCGTTGCCGATCCAGCGGATCATCTCCTGGTAGGTGGTGATCACGATCCGCTCGGCGGTGAGGTTGTCGCGGAGCATTCCCTCCAGGTCCTCATCAGCGAACGTCTCGTAGGTGGTGTGCGCCCGCCCGGCGACCGTGGCCGGGTCGAAGTCCGGGTCGCCGCCGAGCTGGCTGATCCGCTCGGCGGCCCGCATCGCGTGGCCGCGCTCGGACTCGGCGTGCTCGGTGAACTCGGCGGAGACCTGGGCACGGCTGAGCCCGGTGGCGGAGATCGCATGCCGGGTGTAGCGCATCCAGCACACGATCTCGGTGGCCAGGACCTCGTTGAGTACGGCGACGACCTCCTTGGGGTCCTTGCCGTACGAGCCGGTGACCGGCCCCTGTTCCATCTTCTGCCGCGCCCGCTCGCGGATCGCGGCGATGTCGGTGGTGAAGCTGCCAGCTGGCATGGTAGATCCCCTTAAGTGAACCGGTTGCAGGGCACTTCCGCTACCCGTGGCGTAACCCCTCACACGCCGGGCCGCCCGCGGCCTTAGCGCTTGCGGTCCTTGCCGCCCTTGGCCAGGTCGCGCCAGCTGGATTCGGATACCTCGACGTCGTAGCGCTTGGCGGCGGCCAGGATTCGCTTCCAGGCCTGGTCCCGCTCGGCGTCGGTGACGTCTTCGACCTGGTTGAAGCGGGCGATCGCGTTGCGGACGTGCCGCGCGTCGGTCAGCGGCTCCTTGCGCTCCTTCGGGAAGGCGAACTCCTTGTCCTTCAGGTCGTCCTTCTCGGCGGTGCTCATGCCCTGGCTCTGCCGCGGGACGTTCTTGCCCTGCGCCCGGGCGCTTTGCGCCTGCCGGGCCTTGACGATGTTGCGCCGGGATGCTTCCTTCTGCCGCTCGGTAGCCATGACGGCTCCCTTCCCCGTTGCCTTGTTCCTGTTATGCCGGGCGGCTACCCAGCCGCGGCATTCCCATGCGCTACCCGCGTTGCCAGTGGCGCCCAGGTCGATGAGCGCTCGGCCGATGTCCGGGCGGTGGGACGCGGGCAGTCCGGCCGGCCGCTACCCGGCCTGCTGGCTGGCAACCAGCTGGGCGGCAACTTCGCGCAGCTTGACGTTGGTGTTCTGCGACCGGCGGGACAGCTCGGCGAACGCCCGGTCCGCGGTCATCCCGGTCTGGGCGATGAGCACGCCGATGGCCTGGTCGATGATCGCCCGGGAATCCATGACGACCTGGTCGACGCTGCCCTGCAGCACCTGGCCGAGATCCTCGTGGCTCGCCAGGACGTCGGCCAGGTCGGCCAGGTGGCCGGTGACCTCATCCAGCCGCCTCAGGACCTCGGGGTCCCTCGTGTCATCAGTCACGGGCAGTCCGGCCGCGCGGGGAGGCGTCATCGGGGCCTAGGAGCAGCTCCCGGAGCCGGGCCAGTGCCCGGGCTTGCAGCCGGGAGACGTGCATCTGGGAGATGCCCAGCCGGGCGGCGATCTGCTCCTGGGTGAGGTTCCCGTAGTAGCGCATGATCAGGATGCGCTGCTCCCGGCGGGGCAGCTGCTCCCAGTGGCTGGCGATGGCTTCCATGTCGACCGCTTGCGCGACATCGGGATCGTCGGCGCCGAGCATGTCGATCAGCTCAGCGGGATCGTCGCCGCCGGACAGCGGGGCATCCAGGGACAGGGCGCTGAACGCGCCGGCGGCCTGCCGGGCCTCGCGCAGTTCCTCTATGGTGACGCCGAGCCGCCCGGCCAGGTCGGCGTCGTCCGGCAGCCGTCCCAGCTCGTGGGTGAGATCCTCGGCGGCGTCGCGCAGCTCCAGCAGCAGCTCCTGGCACCCAAAGCGAACAGTGAGCATCGTCGTGGCGGGCGCGGTGCCTAGCACTGGCGCAGGGTGTGGCTCGGGGCGACGCCGTAGGCCTGCAGGTACCGGGCGGCGAACCGGCTGGAGCTGGTGAAGCCCCACCGGTAGGCGATGGCGGTGACCGTCTGAGTGCCGGGGTCGGCGATGGCGAGGTCCTGGCGGGCGTGCTCGAGACGGACCTGGCGCAGGTACCCCAGCGGGGTGGTGTCCATGTGCCGCTGGAAGGCGACCTGGACGGCGCGCACGGTGACGTGGGCGGCGTCGGCGATGTCGGCGACGGTGATGTCCCGGCGGGCGTTCTCGTCGATGAACGTGACCGCCCGCCGGAGGGTGGGCGGGGAGCCGTCCCGCCGATCCTCGGCTGAGGTGTCGGTGAACGCGTTGTTGGGGAAGGTGGCCAGCGCGGTGGCGACCAGGAGCCGGGACGCGGTGGCGGCGACCAGCGGCTGCCCGTTCGCCTCGGGCCGCGTGAGCACCGTGTCGCGGACGTAAGCGTAGGTGGCCTGCCATTGCCGAGCCGCCCGCGGCGAGACGGGGTCGCTCCTGGTGAACTGGACGGGTTGCCCGGTCCGGCTGGGAGCGGCGCTGGCCAGACGGCCGGGCAGCGCCGGGTCGATGACCGCCAGGTCTATGTCGGTGTCAGCTGACCGGGCCGCGTAGGGGTGCCCGGGCGAGACGGCGAGGAAGACATCCCCGGGCTGGTAGAGCCGCTCGCCGCCGTCGACGTGGTAGGCGAGCCGGCCGGACCGCAGATGCCCGATGAGCAGGACGTCGAGCCGGGTTCCGGTGGTGTCGAAGCTCATCGCGAAGCTGTTGTGGTCGAACCGGACAGACGGGCTGAGCGCCGCCTGCGCCAGGCGCACCGCGCCATGCTGCCCGCGGCCGTCGATCTTCAGGCTGCCGTAGCTGCTGCTGAGGATGTGCGCGGCGTACTCAATGTCCGTCGTCTCGAAAACCGTGCCCATCCCGATGCGGGACCTCCTTCCCCCGTACGGCCCAAGGTTCCCGCAAGAAGCAGCCCTAACCCTTTAAGCCGTCAACCTGAAGGAATACGTGGGCGCGTCCGGGGTAGCCGAGCGGTCCGAAATGCTGTCGGCAACCCCGGCAGCGGTACCGGAAGGAAAGACCTGATGGGGATCATCCTGCTCGTCCTATTGCTCGCCCTTATCCTCGGCGGGCTTGGCTTCGCCGTCCACGTCCTGTGGTGGATCGCGCTCGTAGTCCTCGTGATCTGGCTGGTCGGCTTCGTCGTTCGCGTCGGCGAGGGTTCCTCACGCCGACGCTGGTACCGATGGTGACCTAGCCCTGACCCAGCGGTGGGCCCCCCGTGCGCGATGGCGTCGCCCGGGGGGCCTGCGTTGGGTCGATGAACACGTGGGACTGCAGCGGGAGCTTTTCCGCCAGCCTCCGGTCGATCTCGTCGGCGAGGTCTTCCGTCTGATCGGCGCCGAGATCGTCGTCGAGGGCGACCCGCGCGGCGATGATGATCGCGTCGGGGCCCATGTGCATGGTGCGCAGTTCCAGAAGGGCGCCCACGCCCGGCCGGGACTCGATTTCCTCCCGGATCGCCTGCTCTACCTCGGTGCTGGCCGCCCGGCCGATGAGCAACTCCTTGCTGTCCATGCCGAGCTTGACGGCGACCACGACCAGCAGCACGCCGATGGCGATGGAGGCCCCGCCGTCCCAGACCGGGGAGCCGGTCAGCTGGCGCAGCCCGACGCCCAGGCCGGCGATCACCAGGCCCACCATCGCGGCGCTGTCCTCGAACAGGGCCACCTTGACCGTGATGTCGGGGCTGGTCTCCACGTGGTGGAGCACTTCCTCATGGCTCCGCCGGGCTTCGCCGCGAACCTGCCACAAGGCGCGGGCGAAGGAGGTTCCTTCGGCCACGAACGCGATCGCCAGGGCCCCGTAGGCGATCAGGGGGCTTTCGCTCTGGGTGCGGGTCAGCGCCAGTATCCCCTCGAAGACCGAGAACCCCGCGCCGGCGATGAAGATGCCGAACGCCGCCAGTAGTGACCAGAAGTACCGTTCCTGCCCATGGCCAAACGGATGGTCGCGACTGGCCGGCCGGTTCGCCTGGCGCAGCGATGCCAGTAGGAATACCTGGTCAAGGGTGTCGGCGGCGGAATGGGCGGACTCGGCGAGCATGGCGCTGGACCCACTCAAGATCCCGGCTACCAGCTTGGCCAGGCCGACGAGGAGGTTCGCGACGCCGGCGATGATGACGGTCCGCCGGGTGGCTTCCGATCCGTTACGGCTACTCACCGGAGCACAACTTGCCCGGGCGCGCGCCGCCAAACCGGACTTGCCCGCCAGCTTGCCTGGGCATAAGCCGCGAACGGCTCAAACTGGAGCGCCGATGGCCGGCCGGCGCCCCGCTTCGCTTTAGAGGCATTGCGGCGGGCCAGGCTTCGTTTCCTGGGTTTACGGCGTTCCCGGGGCCTGTCACCCTGTAGTCGTGCGGGCCGGGCTGGCGCGGCGGTGCCGGTCCCGCCCGCCCGCCAAGCCTCAATCAGCATGCGGGCGGGAGCATCGGCCCATCACAATGAAGGTGAGGCACGGAGTCAGGCAGCGGCTCCTGCGTCCACGGGACAGGGGTGTGCGCTATGCGTCTTGAGCTATCCGCCAGCAGTGGTGACGGCGGGCCATGAGCCTGCTCGAAATAGTCGTGGCGGCTGGGGATGGCGGCCCCGTGGTGGCGCTGTCCGGCGAGGCCGACGTGACCACCGTCCCGGAGCTGACCGCCGCCCTGACCGCTCAGATCGCCGACGGGGTGCGGCACCTGACCGTGGACCTGTCCGGGCTGACGTTCGCGGACTCAGCCTCGGTCAGCGTCTTCATATCGGCCAGCCACATCCTGCGGGCCGGCGGTGGGACGCTCGTCTTGTGCCGCCCGCAGCCGCCCGTGGCCCGGATGCTGAGCGTGCTCGGCGTGGACCAGGTAATCCCGGTCCACGGCGAGGCCCCTGGTTCTTTAGACCGGCGTCGAGTAACCGCCAGGCGCCGGGGTAACGGCGGTGAATGACTCGTTACGGATACTTCCTGTCGTCGGAGGAATACACGCCGGCCAGCCTGATCAGGCAGGCCGCCCTGGCCGAGCAGGCCGGATTCGACGCGCTGTGGATTTCCGACCACTTCCATCCGTGGCTCGATGAGCAAGGGCAATCCAGCTTCGTCTGGGCGGTCATCGGCGCGATCTCGCAGGTGGCCAGCCTGCCGGTCACCACCGCCGTGACCTGCCCCACGACGCGGATTCACCCGGCCATCGTCGCGCAGGCCGCGGCGACCGCCAGCCTGCTGACCGAGGGACGGTTCACCCTCGGGGTAGGCACCGGCGAGGCCCTCAACGAGCACGTGACCGGCGCGAAGTGGCCCGCGGCGACCGAGCGCCGGCAGATGCTGGAAGAGGCTGTCACGATCATCGCCAGGCTGCTCACCGGGGAGCAGCTCACCCATCACGGCCGGCACTACGACGTCGACACCGCCCGGCTGTATTCGGTGCCCGAGGTCCCGCCGCCCATCTACGTATCGGGCTTCGGGGAGAAGTCCGCGCGGCGGGCCGCGCGGATCGGCGATGGCTTCATCTGCATGGGACCCCAGCGCGACCTGATCAAGCTCTACCGGGACGAGGGCGGTGGCGACCGGCCGGTCCAGGGCGGGATCAAGGGCTGCTGGGCGCCCGACGCCGATCAGGCGCGCAAGGCCATGCACCGGATCTGGCCCAGCGACGCCATCCCGGGGGAGGCGGCGCAACTGCTCCCGCTGCCGCGGCACTTTGAGCAGCTCGCCCAGGTAGTCACCGAGGACATGATCTCCGCCCCCTGCGGGCCGGACCCCGAGCCTTACGTCGCGGCCATCAAGGCCTACGAGGACGCGGGCTTCGACGAGGTGTACCTGGGCCAGGTCGGCGGCCAGCTGGAAGGGGCATTCGAGTTCTTCGCCACCCAGGTGCTGCCGCGCGTACGCCAGGGCTGACGCCCGGGCAGACGGCAAGTCTCCGTCGGAGCGCCACGACGACACGCCGGTTTATATATCGTGCCGCGATGGTTTATATGTCGTGCCGCGAGGTAGCGGGGGACATGACCGCGAAAATGCAGCAAGCACAAGGGGGTACAGGTCATGGCTCAGACGGCTGACTTCGTCTTGGAGCGGCTGCGCGAGTGGGGCGTGCACCGGATTTTCGGCTATCCGGGTGACGGCATCAACGGGATGCTCGGCGCGTTCGGCCGTGCGGGCGGGGACCCGGAGTTCATCCAGCCGCGGCATGAGGAGATGGCCGCTTTCATGGCGTGCGCGCACGCGAAGTTCACCGGCGAGGTCGGCTGCTGCATGGCGACGTCCGGCCCGGGCGCGATCCACCTGCTCAACGGGCTGTATGACGCGAAGCTGGATCACCAGCCGGTCGTCGCGGTGATCGGACAGCAGAAGCGGATCTCCCTCGGAGCGCTGTACCAGCAGGAAGTGCACCTGAGCCAGCTCTTCGCGGACGTGTCGGAGTTCTGCGAGGTCGTCATGCACCCCGCGCAGGTCCGCCACGTCATCGACCGGGCGTTCAAGACCGCGCTGACCCACCGGGGCGTGACCACGGTCATCATCCCCGAGGACGTGCAAGAAGAGCAGGCGCAACCATCGCCGCCAAAGATGCACGGCGCGGTGTTCTCCTCCGTGGGGTGGAGCAGGCCGCGGGTCCTGCCCAACGAGGCGGAGCTGGCGAAGGCGGCCGAGATCCTCAACGAAGGCGACAAGGTGGCCATCCTCGTCGGCCAGGGGGCCGCCGGGGCGCGGGCGGAGCTGGTCGAGGTCGCCGAGCTGCTGGGCGCCGGCGTCGCGAAGACGCTGCTCGGCCGCGACGTACTCCCGGACGGGCTGCCGTTCGTCACCGGCCCGATCGGGCTTCTGGGCTCGATGCCGAGCGATGAGATGGTGATGAACTGCGACACCTTCCTCATGGTGGGCACCAGCTTCCCGTACGCGGAGTGGCTGCCAGACGAGGGCAGCGCGCGGGCCGTGGAGATCGACATCGACGGGTCCATGATCGGGATGCGCTACCCGGTGGAGGCCAACCTGGTCGGCGACGCCCAGGAGACGCTGAAGCTGCTGATCCCGAAGCTGCGCCGTAAGGAAGACCGGTCGTGGCGGGACGGGATCGAGAAGAACGTCCGCACCTGGAACCGCATCATGGCCGACCGGGCCGGCCAGTCGTTCGGCGGACTGGTCAACCCGCAGGCAGTGGCGGCCGAGCTGTCGCCGCGGATACCCGACGGCGCGATCTTGACCACCGACTCCGGGTCCGGGACGAACTGGTGGGCGCGGCACCTGAGCATCCGCGAGGGAATGCAGGCCTCGCTATCGGGCACGCTGGCCACCATGGGGCCGGGGGTGCCGTACGCGATCGCGGCCCGGTTCGCCTACCCCGACCGCCCGGTGATCGCCTTCGAGGGCGACGGCGCGTTCCAGATGAACCGCATGCACGAGATGATCACCGTCAAGCGGTACCTGGACCGGCTGGGCGGCCCGGCGCCGTTCATCTTCTGCGTGTTCAACAACCAGGACCTCAACCAGGTCACCTGGGAGCAGCGCGCCGAGGCTGGCGACCCGAAGTTCCCCGGCTCCCAGGACATCCCCGACGTGCCGTACCACAAGTACGCCGAGCTGCTCGGCCTGCGCGGCATCTACTGCGACAAGCCGGACCAGGTGGGCGCGGCGTGGGATGCGGCGCTGGCCAGCGACCGCCCGGTCGTCTTGGAGTTCAAGACCGACCCTGACGTGCCGCCGCTGCCGCCGCACATCATGAAGGAGCAGGCCAAGAAGTCGATCAAGGCGGAGTTGCGCGAGCCGGAAAAAGCTGGCCTGGCCCGCCACGGCTTCCGGCAGAAGATGGCCGAGTACTACGAGAAGCTCCCGGGACGGGACAAGTAGCCATGGCGCCGAGGACGACGAGCAGGCTGCGGGACGTTCCCGCCAAGACCGACCCGGCGATCCCGGGACCGCCGCGCGGCAGCGTGCGGATCGACGTGACCGCGCTGAAACGGGCACTGCGGGCCGCGGTGGCCGGCGAGGTCCGGTTCGACCCCGGGACCCTGGCGCTGTACGCCAACGACTCGTCCAACTTCCGGCAGGTGCCGATCGGGGTGGTGATCCCGAAGACCCTGGCCGACGTGGTGGCGACGCACCGAGTATGCCATGAGTTCGGCGCGCCCGTCTTGAACCGCGGCGGCGGCACGAGCTTGTCCGGCGAGACCGTCAACGTCGCGGTGGTCATCGACCACTCCAAGTACCTGACCCGGATCGGCGAGATCGACACCAGCCGGCGTCTGGTGACCTGCGAGCCGGGCGTGATCAACGAGGAGCTGAACCGGCACACCGGCCAGCACGACCTGGTCTTCGGGCCGGACCCGTCGACCCACTCGCGCTGCGTCATCGGCGGGAACATCGGCAACAACTCCTGCGGCGTCCATTCGGTGCAGTCTCAGCTGTACGGGCCGGGCCCGCGGACCTCCGACAACACGCACGCACTGGAGATCGTCACCTACGACGGAGCCCGGTTCTGGGTCGGCAACGACGAGGAAGCCCAGCTCGATTCGATCATCGCCGCGGGCGGTCGCAAGGGAGAGATCTACGCGGCCCTGCGGGACCTGCGGGACAAGTACGCCGACGCCATCCGTGAGCGGTTCCGCCCGGTCACCGAGGTGCCGCGCCGGGTCTCCGGCTACAACCTGGACGAGCTGCTGCCGGAGCGCGGCTTCAACGTGGCCCGGGCACTGGTCGGCACCGAGAGCACGTGCGTGACGGTGCTGCAGGCGGTGCTGATGCTGACCCCGGCGCTGCTGCAGCGGACGCTGGTCGTGGTCGGGTACCCCGCGCTGGCCGACGCCGCCGAGCACTGCGCGGAGATCGTCGAGCGGTGGCGCCCGATCGGCCTGGAGGCGCTGGATGAGGAGCTGATCCAGGACCAGGCCGCGCAGCACATCCACCTGTCCGACCTTGAGGAACTGCCCGCGGACGGGTCCCGGGCATGGCTGCTGGTCCAGTTCGGCGCCGACACCGAGGAGGAATCGGCTGGGCGGGCGCACGAGTTCGCGCGATGGCTGGCGAAGAAGAAGGGATACGCGCCGGACCGGATCCTGGTAGTCAAGAGCGCCCAGGAAGGCGGGCAAAGCCAGGACATCTGGGAGATCCGGGAGGGCGGCCTGGGGGCCACCGCGTTCGCGCGGGGCGAGGATAACTGGCCGGGCTGGGAGGACTCGGCGGTGCCGCCCTCGGAACTCGGGCGCTACGTGACGGACCTGCGCGCCCTGATGGACTCCCGCGGCATCAAGGGCGCGCTGTACGGGCACTTCGGCCAGGGGTGCATCCACGGCCGCCTCGGCTTCGACCTGCGCACCGAGTCCGGGATCGCCAACTACCGGGCCTTCCTTGAGGAGGCCTCAGACCTCGTGACGCGGTACGGCGGGTCGCTGTCCGGGGAGCACGGTGACGGCCAGCAGCGCGCCGAGCTGCTGGAAAAGCAGTTCGGGCCGGTGCTCATCGAGGCGATGCGCGAGTTCAAGCGGATCTGGGACCCGGACTGGAAGATGAACCCGGGCAAGGTCATCGACCCGTACCGGCTGGATGAGAACCTCCGGCTGGGCACCTCCTACAACCCGCCGCGGCCGGCCACCAAGTTCGCCTACCCCGAGGACAAGGGCGACTTCGCCCACGCCGCGCTGCGCTGCGTGGGCATCGGCAAGTGCCGCGACCCGCAGGGCTCGCCCACGATGTGCCCCAGCTATCAGGTCACCCGGGAGGAAAAACACAGCACCCGAGGCCGCGCGCGGCTGCTGTTCGAGATGCTCCAGGGCGAGGTCATCACCGACGGCTGGCGGTCCGGGGAGGTTTTCGACGCCCTCGACCTGTGCCTGGCCTGCAAGGGCTGCACCAGCGACTGCCCGGTCGGCGTGGACATGCCCACCTACAAGTCCGAGTTCCTCTACCACCACTACAAGTCGCCGCGCCGCGTGCGGCCGCGGTACGCGTACGCGTTCGGCTACGTCGACAAGGCCGCCCGCCTCGCCGCCCTGGTGCCGGAGCTGGTGAACTTCACCACCCAGACGCCGGGCCTGCGGCGGCTGGCGAAGCTAGCGGCGGGCATCGACCAGCGGCGCCCCCTGCCGGCGTTCGCGCCGATGACCCTCCAGCAGTGGTTCCGGCAGCGGGGCGGCCCGGCGAACCCGACCGGGCGGCCCGTCGTCCTCTTCCCTGACACGTTCAACAACTACCTGCACGCCGACGTCGGCGTCGCGTGCGTGGAAGCCCTGGAGGCGGCGGGCTGGCGGGTCATCATGCCGGCCCGGCACGTGTGCTGTGGCCGCCCCCTGTATGACTATGGCTTCCTCGACAGCGCCCAGCGGTACCTGGGCCGGGTGCTGGACGAGCTGCGCCCGTACGTGCGCGACGACATCCCCGTGATCGGGATGGAGCCGAGCTGCCTGGCGGTCTTCAAGGACGAGCTGCGCCGGATGCTGCCGCACGACGACGACGCCGCGCGGCTGGCCCGTAACGCCTACCACTTCGGCGAGTTCTTCACCACCTTCGGCGTCCAGCCACCCCGGATCCGCGGCCGCGCCCTGTTGTGGGGGCATTGCCATCACCGGGCGACCGGGGGCATCAGCGCCGAGCAAGAGCTCCTGCAGCAGGCCGGCCTGGACGTCACCGAGCTGAAGGGCGGATGCTGCGGCCTGGCCGGATCGTGGGGATTCGAGCAGGGGAAGTACGACATCTCCATGGACTGCGGCGAGCAGGCGCTGCTGCCCGCGGTACGCGACGCCCCCGACGGCACCCTGATCGTCGCCGACGGCTTCTCCTGCAAGACGCAGATCGCCCACGCCCGCGCCGGGAAGCAGGCACTGCACACCGGCCAGGTGCTGGCGATGGCCGCCAAGCGGGAATCAGGGGCTGACGTCTCCAGCCAGCCCGTCCCTGCCCAGCCCGTCCCGTCGGCGAGCCAGCGCGCGGCCCGGACGATGGCCGTGGCGGTGCCCGCCGTGGCCGGGCTGGCCGCCGTCGCCGCCCTCGCCCGCAAGGCGGTCGCCGCCTGGCATGGCGGCCGTTGACGGTACCTACGGGCGCCTGAGGCCGACGTCGCGGGCGGGCGCGCTCTAAGCATCGTCGCCGCGCGCCCGCTCGTTCAGCCGCTGCCGCTGCGGGATGACTATGTACCTGGGGTCGCCGGCGGAGGCCAGGCCGGCGTGGAAGATGCCCCAGCGGGTAGTGACGGAGGCGGCCAGGAGAGCGGCGCCGGACACCGCCGCGGCCACCCGGCCGGGCCGGCTGAGGACCGCCCCCGCCACGCCGAGGGCGGCCAGCGCCTTGCCCGCCTTGACGTACTTGCCGCCGCGGCCCTCGCGGTAGGGCTCGGCGACCATGCCGATGCGGCGCTCCATCCGCTCGAACGCGGCCGCCTCCATTACCGCGCCGAGCAGCGCCAGGTTACGAGCGGGCTCGGTCTCGCCTGGCCGGGCTCCCGGCAGCAGGCCGGTGAGCAGGCCGAGGCCGCCGGCGGCCATCATGCCGGAGCCGGTGAACACGAAGGGCATCTCCGGGTAGCCGTCGTGCCAGGCGGGCACGGCGGTGTCGCTGATCAGCGCGGCCGTGTAGGAGGCGACCCCAGGGCCGAGCAGCGCCGCGCTGGCGGTGGCCGCGGCGCCGATGCGGGGCAGCCGGCCGGTCAGCGCGGTCACCGCGGCGACTCCCGCCGCCGGCACGTAAGCGCCCAGCAGCCACGAGCCGACGCTCATCGGCGAGGTCACCTTGAAGACCCGCATCATGTTGATGAAGCGGCCGGGGCGGCCGAGGTCGTGGACGAGGGCCGCGATGGACAGCGCCGCCGCGGCCGCCGCGCCGCTCTTGGCGACCTTGGCCAGCACCGGGCGGCCCGTCAGGTCGGCGCCCGCGGCGAGCAACGATGACCCTCCGGCCAGGCCACCCAGGAACAGGTAACCGGGGATGTCCGGGGACTGCCAGGTGGGCGGGTTGAGGATCGGCTTGCCGTAGTAGGAGGTGAACTCGGCGGGCGGCACTACGGGCTGCTCGGCCCGGCGCCTGCCGCGCCATCTCCTGGCTACGTTGACGCCGGGTGCCGCCTCGCGGTCCGGCCGCTTGCCGCGCAGCCCTTGCCGGGTGACGTCGGCCTGGCTCATCGCTGCCCTCCTAGCGCCGCCGCGAACGCGGCGACCGCCCCGGCCGCCATGACGGCCGCCGCGGCGCCGACGTGTCGCCACATCGACGGGATGTCCCTGGTCGTGACCACCGGGTCGGGCGGCAGGCCGTAGACCTCCGGCTCGTCGAGCAGCAGGAAGAACGCGCCGTCACCGCCGACTCCGTCGTCCGGGTCACGCCCGTACAACTGGGCGTCGGCGACGCCCGCCTGGTGCAGCTGGGCGAGCCGGGCGTCGGCCCGCTCGCGCAGCTCATCGAGCGGTCCGAACTGGATGGAGTCGGTCGGGCACGCCTTCGCGCAGGCCGGCTCCATGCCGTCGCCGAGGCGGTCATAGCACAGCGTGCACTTCCAGACGCGGCCGTCCTCCTTGCGCTGGTCGATCACCCCGTACGGGCAAGCCGGGACGCAGTAGCCACATCCGTTGCAGATGTCCTCCTGGACCACGACGGTGCCGAATTCGGTGCGGAACAACGCCCCGGTGGGGCAGACGTCCAGGCAGGCGGCGTGCGTGCAGTGCTTGCACACGTCCGAGGCCATCAGCCAGCGGAACTGGTCGCCGGGGCCGCCTTGGGTTGCCGGGCCCCGCGTGGTCGGCGTCATCGCGGCCTGCTCCGGCGCGGTGCCCGAGCCTTCGGCGGCCAGCGCGAGCACGTCGGTGCCCTCGTGGCTGACGCCGGCATCCTGCAGGGCTAGCGGCTTGCGCTGCTCGATGAAGGCGACGTGCCGCCAGGTGTCGGTGCCCAGGCCCCCGGTGTTGTCGTAGGACATGCCGAGGAGGTTCAGCCCGTCCTCCGGGACGCCATTCCACTCCTTGCACGCCACCTCGCAGGCCTTGCAGCCGATGCAGACCGACGTGTCGGTGAAGAACCCCATCCGCGGCGGGTGATCAGGGTAGCCACCCAGGTCCGCCGGGTCGGTGTCGCCGTACAGCGCGCCCCGGAACCCGCCCGTGCGGATCTCCGGCAGCCACGTCACCGTCCGCTTCCCGTTCGCGCTCATATCTCCGTCCCCGTTTGCTCGGTGATGCCGGCCCGGCGCTGGTAGTCCCGGACGAACTCGGGCCGGGCGGCGCCGGTCGGGCGGCGCCCGGGCCTGATGTCGCACGCGAACGCCTTGGTCTCCTGGATGTGGGAGTTCGGGTCCAGGCTGAGCCCGATGAGGTCGTTGGCCGCGTCGCCGGTGCTGTACCCGGCCCACCCCCAGTGGTAGGGGATCCCGACCTGGTGCAGGGTCCGGCCCTGCACCGTCAGGGGGGTGATCCGGCTGGTGACCAGCACGCGCGCCTCGATCACGTTTCGGGCGGTGACGATCGTGGCCCAGCCGAGATGGTCCAGGCCCCGCTCGGCGGCGAGCTCCGGCGAGACCTCGCAGAAGAAGCTGGGCTGCAATTCGGCCAGGTAGGGCACCCAACGGGACATGCCGCCGGCCGTGTGGTGCTCGGTCAGCCGGTAGGTGGTGCCCACGTACGGAAAGACGTCTGACCCCGGCTGCCCGCCGCTGGGCTGGAACCGGTTGTCGGGGTGCTTGAACGGCAGCACCTGCCGGGACGGGTTCCGCTGCTGGCGGTACAGCAGGTTATCGAACGGCGAGTCCTGCGGCTCGTAGTGCGTGGGCAGCGGCCCGTCGAGCAGGCCGGCCGGCGCGTACAGCCACGCCTTTCCGTCGGCCTGCATGATGAACGGGTCGGTCCCGGCCAGCGCCGCGGCCCCGGTGGCGTCCTTGTCCGGCCGGTAGTCCGGGTCCTTATCGGGCACGAAGTCCGGGACGTCATGCCCGGTCCACTTGCCGCTGTCGGGGTCCCACCACACCAGGGCCTTGCGCTCGCTCCACGGCTTGCCCGCCGGGTCGGCGGCGGCGCGGTTGTACAGGATGCGCCGGTTCGCTGGCCAGGCCCAGCCCCATTCCTTGGCGACCCAGTCTTGCTCCTTGCCGGGCTTGCGCCGGGACGCCTGGTTGACCCCTTTGGCATAGACGCCGGCGTAGATCCAGCAGCCGCAGGCGGTCGAGCCGTCCTCTTCTAGCTCCAGGTACGAGCTGACCGGGTCGCCGTTGCCGTCAAAGCCGTTGATCTCGGCCAGCACCGCCTCCGCGACCGGCTCGGCCATCTCCCCGAACGTCGGGTAGTCCCAGGTCAGCTGGAGTAGCGGCTTATCCATTTCGTCGTGGGACCCGGCGAGCTTCTCGCGGATGACGCGCCCCAGGTGGTACATGAACCACAGCTCGCTGCGGGCATCGCCGGCGGGCTCAACGGCCTGATGGTGCCATTGCAGGAGCCGCTGGGTGTTGGTGAAGCTGCCGCTCTTCTCGGTGTGGGCGGCCGCCGGCATGAAGAACACCTCGGTGCCGATGTCCTCGGTCCTCAGCTCACCGGTCTCGATCTCTGGCCCGTCCTTCCAGAACGTCGCCGATTCGATCAGCGAGAAGTCCCGTACGACGAGCCAGTCGCAGGCGGCGAGGCCGAGTCGCTGCATCTTGGCGTTCGCCGAGCCGACGGCAGGGTTTTCTCCCATCAGGAAGTAGCCCTTGCAATCGCCGGCGAGCTGGGCCATCACGGTCTCGTAGGTGGTGTGGCTGCCGGTCAGCCTCGGCAGGTAGTCGAAGCAGAAGTCGTTCTCCGCAGTGGCGGCCGGCCCCCACCAGGCCTTGAGCAGGCTCACCAGGTATGACCGCATGTCCGCCCAGAAGCCCTTGTCGGTGCCCTCGGCCGCGACGAACGCGTCGAGGTCCTCATTGGAGTGCGCGTGCGGCATCGGGATGTAGCCCGGCAGCAGGTTGTACAAGGTTGGGATGTCCGTCGAGCCCTGGATGGACGCGTGCCCGCGCAGGGCCAGGATCCCGCCGCCGGGCCGGCCGATGTTGCCGAGCAGCGACTGCAGCACGGCCGCGGTGCGGATGTACTGCACGCCCACCGTGTGCTGGGTCCAGCCGACGCTGTAGACGAACGCGGTGGTCCGGTCCCGGCCGGAGTTCTCCGTCACGGCCTCGCAGACCCGGCGGAACGCCTCCGGCGGCACGCCGCAGATCCGCTCGACCATCTCCGGCGTGTAGCGGGCGTAGTGCCGCTTGAGGATCTGGAACACGCAGCGCGGGTCCTGCAGGGTCGGGTCGGTCCGTGGCGTGCCGACGTGCGCGCCGCCGGACCCGTGCGCCTCGCCCCGGCCCGCGTGGCGCACTGACGCCATCTGCTGCCGGTCCTCGTACAGCTCGTCGCGTTCCCCGGAGGCGGCCTGGACCTCGGTGCCCTGGTACTGCCAGGTGCGCACGTCGTAGCCGCGGTTGTCGGGGTCGAACCCGGAGAAGAGCCCGTCCAGGTCCTCGGTGTCGGCGAAGTCCTCGGTGATCAGGGTGGCCGCGTTGGTGTAGTTGAGGACGTACTCCCGGAAGTACCTGTCGTTGGCCAGGACGTAGTTGACGATCCCGCCGAGGAACGCGATGTCCGTGCCCGCGCGCAGCGGCACGTGCATGTCCGCCACCGCGCTGGTGCGGGTGTACCTCGGGTCGACGTGGATCACCGTCGCGCCGCGGGCCTTAGCCTCCATCACCCACTGGAATCCCACCGGGTGGCACTCGGCCATGTTGGAGCCCTCGATCACGATGCAGTCCGCGTTCTGCAGGTCCTGCTGGAACGTCGTCGCACCGCCTCGGCCGAACGAGGTGCCCAGACTGGGCACCGTGGAGCTGTGTCATATACGTGCCTGGTTCTCGACCTGGACGATGCCGAGCGCCGTCAGCAGCTTCTTGATGACGTAGTTCTCTTCGTTGTCGAGCGTCGCACCGCCGAGGTTCGCGATCGCCATCGTGCGCTTCGCGGGATCCCCTTCGTCGGTCTCCTCCTGCCAGTTCTCGTCGCGCGTCCGGATGATGCGGTCGACGATCATGTCCATCGCCTGGTCGAGCGGCAGCTCCTCCCAGTGCGTGCCGTACGGGCGGCGGTACTTGACCTTGTACTCGCG
>JAICYD010000202.1 GCA_025934375.1 Streptosporangiaceae bacterium
GACGCCGAGGACGCCGTCCAGGAGACGATGCTGGCCGCCTGGCAGGGCATCGGCGGGTTCACTGAGGAACGCGCGTCGCTGCGCACCTGGCTGTACAAGATCGCCACCAGCCGGTGCCTCAACGCGCGCCGCGCAGCGAGCCGGCGCCCGGCCAGGGAGTGGGATATGTCGCAGTTCAACCCGCCCGTGCCGACGCCGCGCGACGAGGCCGCCTGGCTGCAGCCGTTTCCCGACGCCCTCCTCGAGGGCGCCGCCGGCCAGCCGCTCGGGCCGGAGGCGCGCTATGAGCAGGCCGAAGCCATCTCGCTGGCCTTCGTGGCCGCCCTGCAGCTGCTTCCGCCGCGCCAGGTCGCCGTCTTGATCTTGCGCGACGTCCTCGGATTCCGCGCCAGCGAGGTGGCCGAGATGCTGGAGGTGACCGCCGGCTCGGTCAACAGCGCCCTCAAGCGAGCCCGCGCCAGCCTGCAGCGCCGGCAGGAGCCGGCCGCCGGCCACCAGCCGCCGCCCGCCGCAGGCTCGCCCGCCGAGGACGCGATCGTGGCCAGGTTCGCCCGCGCGTGGGAGTCGGCCGACCTCGACGCGCTGGTGGCCCTGCTGACCGACGACGTCTTCATCGCGATGCCACCGGAGCCATTCGGATACGAGGGCCGCGACGCCGTGGCCCGCTACTGGGCCCGCCAGTTCGGCGCGGGCCGCAGGTTCGACCTCGTCCCGACCCGGGCCAACGGCCAGCCCGCGTTCGAGGCATACCTGCGCGGCCCGGCCGGAATCCGCCACGCGGCCGGCTTCTACGTGCTCACCCTGGCCGGCGGGCAGATCTGCGCCATGACACGCTTCGAGGCCAGCGTGCTGCCGTGGTTCGGGCTACCGCGATCGCTCCCGGGCCGGTAACCAGGGATCCGGGGATTAAGCGGTCACCGGCCAGGTGTGAACCGGCTCGTTGGTGTGCATGTGCTCGATGTAGCGCTGGGTCATCCGCCGCAGTGACTCCTGCCGGTCGGCCCCGCCACGTCGAGAGATCGCCGCCAGCGTTGCGATCTGCCAGGCGGCGCCGGTCTGGCCAGTGATGCAGCGCTGCTCGATGAAGCCAAGCAGCCGGTCTGCATGGACCGGGTTGACACCCCATCGGCTGAGCCCCTCGCGAGCCATCGGCAGCAGACGGCGCAGCACCAGCTCGACTGCCGGCACCTCGCCAAGCCCGGGCCAGTACAGGCGCGCGTCCAGGCCACGGCGCGCCGCCTCGTGCAGGTTCTCGCCGGCGGCCGCGAACGACATCTGAGTCCAGATCGGCCGCTGCGCCTCGGCTAGCGCGCGCACCAGCCCGTAGTAGAAGGCCGCGTTCGCCACCATGTCGGCGACCGATGGGCCGGCCGGGAGCACCCGGTTCTCCACCCTGAGATGCGGCCTGCCCTCGACGACCGCATAGATCGGCCGGTTCCACCGGTAGACCGTCCCGTTGTGCAGGCTCATCTCGGCTAGGTGCGGGCAGGCGCCGCCGTCGAGGACGGCCAGCGGGTCTTCGTCCTCGCAGATCGGAAGGAGTGCGGGGAAGTACCGCAGGTTCTCCTCGAACAGGTCGAACACCGAGGTGATCCAGCGCTCGCCGAACCATACCCGGGGCCGCACCCCCTGTTCCTTCAACTCCTCCGGCCGGGTGTCGCTGGCCTGCTCGAACAGCGTGATCCGGGTCTCGTGCCAGAGTTGCTTGCCGAACAGGAACGGGGAGTTGGCGCCCAGCGCCACCTGGACGGCGGCGGCCGCCTGGGCGGCGTTCCAGTAATTCGCGAAGGTCTCCGGGTTGACCTGCAGGTGGAGCTGAAGGCTGGTGCAGGCAGCCTCCGGAGTGATGCTGTCGGTGTGGGCCAGGAGTTTCTCGGCGCCGTCGATAGAGATCCGCATGTCCTCCCCGCGCGCGGCGAAGATCTGCTCGTTGAGCGCGCGGAACCGTTCGCTGGCAGAGAGCGTGCCCAGGTGCACGTCCCCTTGCTGGAGCGTCGGCAGGATGCCGATCATCACCAGCCGGGTCCCGATGCTGCGGGCCTTCTCGTCCCCAGCGTTGAGATCGCTCCTGATCACCTGCTCAAGCTCGGCCAGCGCTTGTCCCGTCAGGGCCCGGGGCGGCACGTTGATCTCCAGGTTGAACTGCCCGACCTCGACGCCCCAGGCGGGGTTCGCAAGCGCATTCAGCACGTCGGCGTTGCGCATGGACGGAATGGCCTGGAAGTCGACGAGGTTCAGCTCAATCTCCTGGCCCACCTGCGTCGAGTTGTCATCGAACTGGCATTCCCGCAGCATCCGGGCCAGCGCGTCCAGCGAACGCCGTACCTTCTCCCGGTACACTCGCCGGTCCTCGCCGCTGAACTTGATCGCCTGAATCTCACGACCCATGAGGCCTCCGCTCAATACCCCGTGGCCACGCGCCGGAAGGCACTTTTACCCACATTCGCACGCAATGTGGCCGGGGCGCCAGGGTCTGCGCCCACCCTCAGCCATTGCCGGGCATTGTCGTCTCGACCTGCTAGATCGGCTGGTCAGGCGTTGCTTAGGCGGGCGGTCTCGTCGCGGACCCACAGCCCGAGCAGGCCACGCAGGTGCGCGATGAACTTGTCGTGCTCGTGAGGCGGGTAGGTAGAGCGAACGGTGTCGATGAGCAGCTGGTCGAAGCTGGGCCCGCCCACCCAGTCGAGCACGATCTCGTCGATGTGAGGCAGGCTGGCCTGGCAGAAGTCCTGGTAGCGGTCCACCTCGAAGTAGCTGTCGGCGAGCTTCCGGTAAGCGTCCAGCTTTTCCTGGTAGGTCATGTCCGGATCGTCGCCCGCCTCGAAGAACCTGTCAGTCTCCAGATCAAGCTTGGGGCGCCGCCCGGTTGCCAGGGCGAAGAAGCACCACTTGACCAGCGCCTTGATCGCCCATGGGAAATAGTAGTGCAGGCTGGTCAGGGCCACGTCCGGGCATGCGTTGGCATAGTCGATGGGATAGACCTCACCGCCCTTGACCAACGTCTCGCAGGAGTTGAACTCCCACCGGAAGAAGCTGTTGACCAGCCGCCCGATCGTCACGACCTCAGACCCGGCCTGCGGCGAGAGGAAATCGTGGTCTACCGCGTATCGCAGGTGCATGGGCTGGTCCGGCTGGAAGCGCATGACCATCGTCTCGGCGCCGATGGTCAGCGAGCGAGCGAAGACGTCATAGTCGATGGCCTTCTGCAGGTGCATGAGCATCTCGCCGCTTTGATCGTAGGCGGCGTGAAGTTCGGCCGGGTTGCTGATCCGGGAGACTCCTCGCCAGGCACCGCCGTCATACGGCTTCATGAACAGCGGATAGCCGATCCGTTCCGCGATGGCATCCAGGTCGAAGGGCTGGTTGTAGCGGGCGGCGGTGTAGGCATAGCGCGCGTTGTCCACCGGGTTCTTGTAGGGAACGAGCACAGTCTCCGGCACCTTGAGGCCCAGCCGAATCATGGCGCAGTAGGCCGCGTGCTTTTCCATGGACTGGAACGTGAACGGACTGTTCAGCAGGTACACGCCGTCCATCAGGGAGACCTTCTTCAGCCACTCCCTCGGGACGTAGTACCAGTATGCGAGCCGGTCGATGACCAGGTGATAGCGGGGCTGGTCGCGCAGGCGGAACGGCTCGATGGTGATCCGCTCGCACTCAAAGGCGTGCTCGGTACCGCCGGCACCCTTGACCGGGCCGACCTGGCGCAGGATCTCCTCGAACGCCCTCGGCCAGTCTTCCTCGGTACCAAGCAGCAATCCGATTAGGTGCGTGGAACTGGTCAACGTTGGCCCCTATTCAGCAGAATCGTGGCATGTGATGGGCGAGCTGGGCGCGCCAGGAAGGCCAGTCGTGGGGCACGTCGAAGCCCCAAAGATCGACTTCGTGCCTGATGTCCTTGCTGGCTAGCAGGTCGGCGAACTGTACGGTGCTACGCAACGACCCAGTGGTGTCCTCCCACTGGCCCTGGCCGCACACCAGCAGCAGGCTGAGCCGGCCGCGCAGCCAGTCGAGGTGATCACCGTGCAGGTTGCCCACGTAGTCAAGCGGGTTGTTGAAGTACGCCTCGGTGCCGCGCTCGCCCCAGCCGTGCCAGGACGCAGGGTCGTAGTTGCCAGACAAGCACATCGCCAGCGGGAAGAGGTCGGCCCGCTTGAGCGCGAAGTTGGCGGCATGGAAGGCACCCATGCTGCAGCCCAGGGTGGCCAGCTCCACCTGACCTCCGCAGTCCTGGTAGATCCACGGTACGACCTGGCCGAGTATCCACGACTCGTAGCGGCCGTGCTGGCGCGCGCGCTCTTCCAGTGGGATGTTCTGGTTGGACCAAGACGCGGCGTCGTTGCTGTCGACGCAGTAAATCTTCAGCCGGCCGTCGTCGATCAGGTCCGACACGGCCCCGATCATGCCGTTGTCCTCGAAGTCCCGCGCCTTGCCCTGCTCGGACGGGAAAACCAGCACGGCACGCCCCCAGTGGCCGTACCGGATGACGGTGCCCGCCGCGCCGACGGCGTCCGACCAAAGCTCGATCGCCTCCCGGCTCATCGGCTCACCCGCCCGAGCAACTCGGTGAGGTAAGGATCGAACGCGTCACGCCAGGCCGTGTAGTTGTGCATGTCAGGTACCTCGCGCAGGATCGCCGGATAACCTCTGCCGCGCAGGGTCTCGGCCATCAGGCGGTTGTTCTCGATGTTCTCCTCAATCATGCCGCAGGTGAGGACTGCGGGCACGGAACGGGACGGGGGCCGCACGCCATCGTGCACGCCTGTCACGAACCCGACGACCCGGCGGTAGTACGGAAACGACCGTTCGGGAGAGTCGAAGCGCGGCCAGAAGAAGCTGCCGGACTGAAGGAACAGCGCGTCAAACGCGTCCGGGTACTGGCAGTGCGCGTGCAGCATCGCCAGCGCGCCGAGGCTGGCACCCATCCCTACTCGCACGCTCGTCGCGACCCTGCCGGTGATGGCCGGCAGCACGGTCGTGCACAGCGCCCGGGTGTAGCGCAGGTTGGCGGAATACCAGCGGTCCCTTGGCCCCGGGCTGAGCAGCGCGGCGCGCAGCCGGGGGAGCCAGTGCCCAGCGACCCCAGCGGACAGGTAGCGGGTAAGGCTCGCCAGCGCGTCGTACTCCGGCCCGTCGTGCACCACCAGCAGCGGCAGCCGCTCGTCGTGCGGCGTGCCTTCAGGAGACCAGAGCCGTGCACAGACCGTCGCGTCAAGCGCATCGACCGGCACGTCGACCTCGGTAAAGTTCCCTGATCCGGCAGCGATGCTGAGCCAGCTCGCAGGTGTGTAGCCGGTGAACTCCAGGACGCTCTTGGGTCCAAAAGCCCCCGCGACCTGCTGCGAGTTCGCCGGATCCAGCACGGTTTCCGTTCCGCCGTCCTGGTGCCGCAACTCCAGCAAATACTCCATCCGGTTCACCGGCGGCCGGTCGATGACCAGCTCCCAGCGGTCACCGCTGCGGTGGAATCCGAGCCGGTCGCCCGGGATACGCACGTCCTGCACGAGCCGCACGCCCGCCAGTTGATGCTCCGGATCAGCTAGCCGGAAGGTCACCATATGCTCACTCATCCGACCACTGGCCCGGCAATGCCCCGGATGGCCCCCGGACACGCTAGCCCCACGTATCCGGGGCACTGCCGAGCGTCAGAACCCGGAATCCAGGCCGGTATCTGACGGTCGCACGGCGGGCCAGCACCGCCGTCGATATACCTCGCGCCAGGCCATGACCCACGACCGATCGCCTCATGCGCGACAGGTTACGACGCGTACTGGCTACCGCACGCAGGCGGCCAGCGGGATGGCCCGGTCCAGCCCGGTGAGGACCGGCCGGCGGCCGCTGCGTGCCGGAGGTTGACCGCGGGGGCCCGGCGGTCAGGTGGACGCTGGGGCGGGTGCGAAGGCGAGCTGGCGACGGCTGTAAAGCCCCGGGGAGAAACTTGCAACTGGGCTTGACGATTTCTTGCATCCAGTGCTACATAAAAAGTGTATCGGTCATTGACCCAGAAGCGCTACGACAGGTTCCCGGGAGTGTGATCGGCATGAGCCAGACAGCCAGCGACGCAGCCGTAGCCTTCGCGGACGTCGTATACGCGGACCAGCAGTGGGTCGACACGGAGTTCGCCGAGCTCGTCGCTACCTCCTTCGGCGAGCCGCCCGCGCCGCCGTCCCCCGCCCCACCCCAGGTCCCGCCCCTGCCCGGCACCCCGCCGCCCCCGCGCTCCCAGCGGCCCGTCCCAGGCCGGGCCGTCCTGGTGTTCCCCGCGGCCGGCCCGGTCCGGGGCCGGCCGCGCTCGCCCCCGCCGCGCCCCCGGGCGGCCCGCCCGGCCGCCGCGTCTGGCCGGTCTCGGGATCCGGGTGGCCGGGCGCTGGGCGGGGGGGAGTCTGGCCTTGGGGGTGCGCGGGGCCGGGGCGCAGCTGCAGGACCGCGACGGAGGACAGCACCAGTGCGGCGCCGGCGAGCTGGACAAGGGTCAGGGTCTCGCCGAGGGTGAGCGTGGCCAGTGCGGTGGTGACCACAGGCTCGAAGGTGGACAGGATGGCGGCGGTCGACGGGCCGGTTCGCTTCAGGCCGGCGAAGAAGGCCAGCATCGCCACGACGGTGGAGACCACGGCGATGCAGGCCAGCCAGAGCCATCCTCGCCACCCGAAGTCCAGGCCGGCGCCGCCGGTGAGCACGGCGCGCCCGGCGAGGGTGACGGCGGCGCCGGTCATCACCAGGGCCGACAGCGCCACGGGGGCCAGCCGGTGCACGACGGTGTCGGCGACCAGGATGTAGACGGTGTAGGTGATCGCGGAGGCGAAAGCCAGCAGCGCCCCGAGCGGGCGGAAGCTCGCCCCGCCGGCGCCGAGCAGGACCAGCAGCGTTCCGCCGGACGCGGTCGCCAGCGCGGCGCCGCGCCTGGGGGTGAGCCGGTCCCGGCCGAGCAGCACCGCCGCCACGGTCACCATGACCGGATAGGTGTAAAGGATCAAGGCCAGCAGCGAGGCGTCCATCAGCCGCAGCGCGGAGAAGTACAGGCTCGCCTGGGTGGCGTACCCGACCGCGCCCAGCCCGGCGGCGATGGCCAGGACCCGGCCGCGGCTCATCGTCGGCCGGCCGGCCGCCTGGCCCCGGGCCGGACCGGACGCGGCGCGTCGCAGGCCCGGCCGCGCCAGCAAGACGATCCCGAGCAGCGCGGCGGCCAGGCTGAAGCGCACCAGCAGCAAGGCCCCGGGTGAGACGCCGGCGTCGTAGGCAAGCTTGCCGAAGATCGCCATCGCGCCGAAGCAAGCTGCGGACAACAGGCACAGTGCGGCACCCATGCATCCCAGGATCGTTAACCGCAGTCATCGGGTCCAGCGATGATTCCCGCATGTTAATCGTTAGGATCCTCGCATGATTGAGCTTGACCTGCGGCGGCTGCGCTTCCTGCGGGAAGTCGAGGAGCGCGGCACCCTCGCGGCGGTCGCCTCGGCGCTGGGCTACAGCCCGTCCACGGTCTCCCAGCAGCTCGCCTTGCTGGAGAAGGAGGCCGGCGCCCGGCTGCTC
This sequence comes from Streptosporangiaceae bacterium, assembly GCA_025934375.1. Taxonomy (GTDB): domain Bacteria; phylum Actinomycetota; class Actinomycetes; order Streptosporangiales; family Streptosporangiaceae; genus Trebonia. The sequence goes on from JAICYD010000202.1 coordinate 7,528, forward strand.
GCCAAGGCCGGCCGAGGCGTGCGGCTCACCGACGCCGGGCACCTGCTCGCCCGCCATGCCCGGGTGCTGCTGTCAGCGGCCGAGGCGGCCCAGGCCGACCTCGCCGCCCTCAGCGGCGACATCCGGGGCACCGTCCGCGCGGGCGGCCTGCAATCGGCGGCCCGCCGCCTGCTCATCCCGGCCGTGGCCCGCATGAAAGCGGACCATCCGCAGGTCCGGGTGGAAATATCTGAACTGGAGCTCGAGCAGTCCCTGCCCGGCCTGCGCCTCGGCACGGCCGACCTCGTCATCGGCGACGAGTACGACAGCCACCCCCGCCCCCGCCCGGCCGGCCTGCGCTTCACCACCCTGCTCGAAGAGCCCCTGAAGATCGTGCTCCCCGCCGCGCACCCCCTTGCCCGCCCTGGCGGCCCCGTCGCGGTCGCCGGCCTGCGATCCGACATCTGGACCGCCTCCGCCGAGGGCACCGGCCACCACGCCATGGTCATCGGAACCTGCCGCGCCCTCGGCGGCTACGAGCCCGACCTGCGGCATCGCTCCAGCGACGCCGACGTCCAGCTCGAGCTCGTCCGCGCCGCGGCCGCCGTCGCGCTGATGCCCGCCCTGACCCTGCCCGGCAACGACCCCGCGCTCGCGATCCGGGACATCGCCGAAACCGCCCTCAAGCGCCGCCTTGTCGCCGCCACCCGAGACACCCCGCCCGCTCCCGCACTCACGGCCCTGCTGACCGCCGTGACGGACCAGGTACACAAACTTGGCCACAGGCGAGAGTCCCTCACCCCAACCTGGCGCTGACGAGCAGGTCGCCGACAAGCAAGCTGAGGAGCTGGCCAAGGATGCCAGCGAGCGCGATTGGCGCGTCGGCGACATCGACCCGCGTGCGGTCCGTAAGCGGATGCAGCAGGGCATCATCGAGGAGCGCCTGCGCCCGGAGCTCGACCAGGCCCTCCAGGCGAAGGGCGCCCCGGCGAACACCGGCTAGAGGCCCAGGAGGATGAAGGAGTGAACTCCACTTGATATGCGGTCGGGTAGCTGCAGGTCAGGGCACATGCGGGGAAGGGCGCCGTGGGCGGGAACCGGGTCGAGAAGAACCCGGCCTACAGGTCGGATCACTCTTTGTTTCATGGCGGAGATAGTTCGCTGGCTCTTCCGCAGTCCAGAGGGTTAACCGGAATTCGCTCTGGAAGGGACAGAACCTGCACAGCGGCCCCTTCATATAGGAAACCCGTGCGGGCTTCGGATACTGGCGGCCCGCAGCGGTCGTTGTGCTCACACCGCAGCCACCGATTGTGCGCGCCTGACCCGCCGCACGGAGGCCGCAGGTATTCAGGCGGAGCGCTGCCCGGGCCGGGGGAGGCAGCTATCGCTCGCCCGGAAGTTATCGGGCGGTTGCGTAAGCAAAACGGATGGGTTCGCGGGTTAAAGGGTTGTGAGCAACGAGACGGCGGAGTTCGCCGAGTTCTTCCAGGCCAGCTGGGAGCCGTGCCTGAAGGCGGTGATCGCGGTCACCTGCAGTGCGCAGCTGGCCGAGGACCAAGTGGAAGAGGCTTTCGTCAGGGCGTGGATGTCATGGCGGAAGGTGCGCTGCCATCCCTCTCCCCAGGCGTGGGTGGTACGCACAGCGCTCAACGCCGGGGCGTCGTGGTGGCGAAGGGGCATCCGCGAGCTACCGCTGGGAGGCCACGATGTGCCGGTCCTCAGCGACGTGGAAAACAGCCTGGATTCCGCCTTGCTCAGCGTGCTGTGGCGGCTGCCGGATCCCTCCCTGCCATACTGGTGTGAAACATGATGAACCAGTAAATATCCGTGCAATCAGCTCAAGCAGGGCGAGATCAGGATCAGCAAGACGTGACGATGTCGACCGCCGACGTGAACGCGGCCCGGTCCGGGCAAGATGGAA
>JAICYD010000131.1 GCA_025934375.1 Streptosporangiaceae bacterium
ACCACCTTCGTCTCCGGGAGGGTCAGGGCGTACCTGGCGTACTCGGCCGCGGTCGTCACCAGCTCCTGCCCGGAGGAGACAGCGACGGTGAACCCGAAGGCCCGCCGCGTTCGCAGCAGCGCCGAGAACACCGATCCTGAATGCGTGACCAGCGCGACCGGCCCGGACGGCAGCGGGTCGGCCTCCAGGTAGCCGACCGCCCGCAGCCCCCGGGCCGCGTTCACGAACCCCATGCACCCGGCCCCGCACAGCGGCATCCGGGACCTGGCGAGCGCGGCGATACGGTCGCGCGCGCCCACCGCCGACCCGAACACCAGCCCCGAGCGCGCTCCGGCCGCCACGCCCGCCGCCACCGCGTCCGCGAGCGCGGCGTCCGGAACCGCGAACAGCGCCAGGTCGACCGCCTCCGGCAGCGCCTGCATCGTCGGGTAGCAGCGGGCGTCGCCGATCACGTCATACCGGGGGTTGACCAGGTAGGTGCGCGGGCGCGACGGTGATCGCCCCATCTCGGTGATCATCCGCGCGCCGAGGCTGCCGGGCCGCGCTGACGCGCCGACGAGCGCGACCGACCGGGCCTCCAGCATCACCGCGAGCGGGTCACCCACGCTTGCGCACCGCGCGGCGGCGGTCGGCGATGGCGGCCGCTGCGGCCTGCATGCCGGGGATGCCGCAGACGCCGCCGCCGGCGTGGGTCGCCGAGCTCGCGTAGTACAAGCCCGGGACGGGCGTCCGGTAGCCGGCGAAGCCGGGCGCCGGGCGCATGTGGAACAGCTGCTCGGCCGACAGCTCACCGTGGAAGATGTTCCCGCCGACCAGGCCGTAGTCGTGCTCCATCTCGTAGGGCCCCACGACGTCCACGTGCAGGATCGAGGACTTGAAGTTCGGCGCGACCTCGTTGTAGGTGTCGATGACCCGCTCGGCGTGGGCCTGGAGCTCCGCGGTGTGCGGCTCGCCTGCCCACGATGACGGCACCCACTGGGTGAACAGCGACATGATGTGGCACCCCTCGGGCGCGAGCGTGCGGTCGAACGCGGTCGGGATCACCCCGTCGGTGAACGGCCGGGCAGCGGGCCGGCCCTCGCGCGCGTCGATGAACGCCCGCTCGATGTACTCCATCGACGGGGCCATCTCCACCGACCCGGTGTGGTGCTCGGCCAGCGCCGTCCCCGGGTTGGCGGTGAAGTCGGGCAGCTCCGCCAGGGCGAGGTTCACCTTCACCACGCCGGAGCGGGTCTTCCAGTTCGCGATGTCGGCCACGAAGTCATCGGGCAGGTTCTCCGCGCCGACGTGCTCCAGGAAGGCGGTGCGCGGGTGCAGCGACGTGACGACCACCTTCGCCCGGATCTCCGTCCCGTCGGCCAGGACCACGCCCGCCGCCCGGACGGAGTACCCGCCTTCGGTCACGACCCGCGCGACCCGCGCCCCCACCCTGACCTCGGCGCCAAACGACAGCGCGGCCGACTCGATGGCCTTGGCGACCGCGCCCATGCCGCCCTCGGGGAAACCCCAGCCGCCGAGCTTGCCGTCGCCGACGTCGCCGATCGAGTGGTGCGCCATGACGTAGGCGGTGCCCGGCTCGTAGGGCCCGGCCCAGGTCCCGATCACCCCGTTGACCGCGAGCGCTCCCTTGAGCTGCGGCGAGGTGAACCAGTCGTCGAGCAGGTCGGCGATCGACATGGTCATCAGCCGGGTCACGTCCCCGATCGTGCGGACGTTCAGCCCGCGGTGCCGCCAGGCCAGCCGCAACGTCGCCAGCAGGTCGCGCGGTGCCCGCGACCCCAGCCGGGGCGGCACGGTGAGCAGCAACGGGCCGAGCACGTCGGCGAGCCCGCCCAGCCACGCGTTCCACCGGGGATATGCCTCGGCGTCGGCCCGCGACCAGCGGGCGATCTCGTCGTAGGCGCGCCGCGACTCCTCCTCGTACAGGGTCAGCGACCCCCCCTCGGGATAGGCCTGGTAGTACGGCCCCATCGGGAAGATCTTGTATCCGTGCGCCTCCAGCGACAGCTCGCGCAGGATCGTCGGCGGCATGAGCGACATCACGTACGACAGCCGGGTGACCCGGAACTGCGGGGCATCCGGCCACGGGGCCTCGGTGGTCGCCGCCCCGCCGACGGCGTCGCGCGCCTCCAGGACCAGCACGCGAGCCCCGGACCGAGCCAGGTAGGCGGCGGCCACTAGCCCGTTATGCCCACCTCCAACGACAATGGCGTCATACGTTAGTGCTGGCATCGGGGCACCCTCCGGCTCTGCTTTCCGATACGTCGGTGCTTTCCTTGGGGCACGGCGCTGGGCCACGCCACCCAGGACCGCACTACAAGCATTGACTGAACATTCAGTCTAGGTTCCTGTTACGATCGGGCTCAAGGGCCTGAAGAGCCTGAAGAGAGGTGACGATGCCACTCGAAGATCGCCGCGAGCAGCTCCTGCTGGCCGCCATCAACGTCATCGTGGAGCGCGGGTACGCCGACACCCGGATCACCGACGTCGCCGAGCGCGCGGGCACGAGCCCCGCGCTGGTCATCTACTACTTCAAGACGCGCGACGCCCTGCTGACCGAGGCCCTGCGCTACTCCGAGGACTCCTGGTACGCGACCGGCGTCAAGCGGCTGGAGGAGATCCCGGCCGCCGCCGGGCAGCTCACCGAGATGATCGCGATGACCTGTCTGCCGAGCGACGACCCGGGCGAGCGCGGCGAGTGGCGGCTATGGCTGGACCTGTGGGCGCTGTCCCCGCGCAACCCTGGCGTGGCGAGCGTGCGGCACGAGTTCGACGTGCGCTGGCGGCACGCCATCCGGGACATCGTCCTGGCTGGCCAGGCGGCCGGCGAGTTCGCGGCCGTCGACGCCGATGACTTCGCGCTGACGCTCTCGGCCCTCCTTGACGGCATGGCGGTGCAGATCGCGCTGGAAGATCCTGATGTCCCGCCCGTGCGCGCTTATGACCTTGCACTGGCCTTCGCGGCCGGGCAGCTGGGGTTCATCCCACCGACTGAAAGGTAAGCCCCATGTCAGGTACCGCCCCCGGTGGTGGCAGCATCGAGCTAGCCGGCCTGACGAAGCGGTTCGGCGCCGGTGATCATCCCGCGGTGGACGACATCAGCCTTTCCGTCGCCAGCGGCGAGTTCTTCTCCCTGCTGGGCCCGTCCGGCTGCGGCAAGACCACGACCTTGCGGCTTATCGCCGGCTTTGAGCAGCCGACCTCCGGCACGATCAAGCTGGACGGCGCCGACGTCAGCGGGCTGCCCGCGCACCGGCGCAACGTCAACACCGTCTTCCAGAGCTATGCCCTGTTCCCGTTCCTGACCGCGTTCGACAACGTGGCCTTCGGCTTGAAGCACCAGCGGGTCACCAAGGACGAGCTCAAGAAGCGGGTCAATGACGCCCTGGACCTGGTGTCGATGGCGAAGTTCGCGCGGCGGCGCCCGGCCCAGCTGTCCGGCGGCCAGCAGCAGCGGATCGCGCTGGCCCGGGCATTGGTCCTGCGCCCGTCGGTGCTGCTGCTCGATGAGCCGCTGGGCGCGCTGGACGCCCAGTTGCGCCGCTCGCTCAAGGGTGAGCTGAAGGCGCTGCAAGAGCGCGTCGGCATCACGTTCCTGTATGTAACGCATGACCAGGAGGAGGCGCTGACAATGTCTGACCGCCTCGCCGTCATGCACTCCGGGAAGATCGTCCAGCTCGGGACGCCCCGCGAGGTCTACGACGAGCCCGCTGACGCCTACGTCGCGGACTTCCTGGGGGCGGCCAACCTCATCGAGGTCACCTTCCCGGAGCGCCCGGCCGGCTCCCGCTTCCCCGTTCAGCTCGGCGAGGCCGTGCTCACGGCGCACGGGGAGGCGCCCGACGGGGCCGCCGGGTCAGCGCACGCGGTGATCCGGCCCGAGCGGGTCCGGGTGGAGCCGCACGGCTCCCCGGGCGACAACCGCGTTCCGGCCCTCGTCGAGCGCGTCGTGTTCCTCGGCGCGACCACGCAGGTCATGCTGCGGCTGGCCAACGGCACCTCGCTGCAGTCGCTGCTGCCGAACGACGGTGAGCGCACCGAGCTCGCCCAGGGCACCCCGGTGCACGCTTACCTGCCCGCCGACGCCCTGCGCGTGCTGCGCGGCGCCCCGGTTCGTTCGGTGGAGGCGACGGAAGCAGCCCCCCTGGCCAGCTAGTGGCTGGTGCCACAACCAGGATCGTCGCGGGACGGGCATCGCGCACATAGACGCGGCGGGCAAGGGGCGCTAACGTCCGGACATGGCGATCTTTGTACTGGTGCATGGGGCGTGGGGCGGGTCGTACGGGTTCCGGACGGTACGCAGGCCGCTGCTGGCGGCGGGGCACGACGTGTACAGCCCGAGCCTGACCGGCCTCGGCGAGCGGGTGCACTTGTCCAGCCCCCAGGTGGACCTGACGACGCACGTCACGGACGTCGTGAACGCGGTGACGTACGAGGACCTGAGGGACATCGTGCTGCTGGGCTACTCCTACGGCGGCATGGTGGTGACCGGGGCGCTGGAGCACATCGCCGACCGGGTCTCCCACCTGGTGTACCTGGACGCGTTCGTGCCAGCGGACGGGCAGGCGCTGAACGACCTCACGCAGGCCGGGTACGGGGCCGCCGCCGTCGGGCCCGGCAAGGGCGACCAGTGGCTGATCGAGCTGCCGTTCCGGGAGTACGAAGACTCCGGGGAAGCCAAGTGGAACGCCGAACGCCGCGTCAAGCACCCGGTGCGCTGCTTCAGCGAGCCGGTCCGGCTGTCCAAGCCACTGGAGTCCTACCCCTTCACCCGCACCTACATCAAGGCGACCGCCGACCCGCGCCCGGACCCGTCCGGTCCCGCCGGGCCGGACGGGCCGGACGGGCCGGGCAGCCCGTTCTGGCAGGCTGCCGACCACGCCGCCGCCTCTCCCGCATGGCGCTACCGCGAGATCGACACCAACCACATGATCCTCGCCAACCGCCCCGCCGAGCTCGTCGAGCTACTCCTAGAGCTCGCCTGAAAGGCGCCCCGCGACGGACGGGGACGCGGTGGTAACGGCACGGTGGGGTACTCGCGGCGGGCGCCCGGGCTGGGGGTTACCGGCTGGATCGCGGGGGCCGACAGGGCCGCCGCGGCGAAGGCGTCGCGGACGGACTGGCCGACCGCGGGGTAGGCGCCCTCCGGGATCAGCGCGATCACCGAGCCGCCGAAGCCGCCGCCGGTCATGCGCGCGCCCAGGGCGCCGGCGCGCACCGCCGTCTCCGCCGCGAGGTCCAGGGCCGTGGTCGTGATGGCGAAATCGTCGCGCATCGAGGCGTGCGAGGCGGTCATCAGCGGGCCGACGGCGGCCGGGTTGCCCGCGCGCAGGGCGGCGACCGCCTCTTCGACGCGGGCGTTCTCGGTGACGACGTGGCGGGCCCGCCGGAACGTGACTTCATCGAGGAGCTCCCCGGCCCGGGCCAGCTTGTCGACCGTGATGTAGCGCAGGGAGGGGACGCCGAGCAGTCGCGCGGCCCGCTCGCAGGCCGCCCGCCGGTCGGCGTAGCCGCCGGCGGCGTTGGCGTGGCGCTGCCCGGTGTCGATGAGGATGAGCTCCAGGCTGGCCGGGCCGAGTCCCAGCGGCACGATCTCATCGACCTCGGTGCGGCAGTCCAGGAACACGGCGCACCCCTCCTCGCCGCGCAGGACCGCGAACTGGTCCATGATGCCGGTCGGGGCGCCGACGACGACATTCTCCGCGCGATGGCCCGCGTCAATGACCTCGTTCCCGCTGGCGCCGAGGCCCCACAGGTCATCGAGCGCGCCGGCGACCGCGATCTCCAGGGCGGCCGAGGAGGATAGCCCGCTGCCGACGGGAACGTCGGAGTCGATGAAGAGCTCCACGCCCGCCTCCTGTCCGGGCGCGGGCAGGTCCGGGTTCTGGCTGAGCGCCCAGGCCACGCCGAGCGGGTAGGCGGCCCAGCCGGCGAGCGCGCCGGGCGCGATGTCGGCCAGCCGGGCGCTGACGGCGCCCTCGAAGGCGGCCGAGCGCACCGTGATCACGTCGCCGGGGCGGCGGGCCGCCGCCGCCACCGTGCGCTGGCTGATGGCGAACGGCAGGACGAGGCCCTCGTTGTAGTCGGTGTGCTCGCCGATCAGGTTGACCCGGCCGGGCGCGGACCATACGACGTCCGGTGCCCGTCCGTAACTGTCGGCGAAGCCGGCGACGGCCTTCTCGGTGATGGCTCCCACGAACGACACGGTAGCCCGTCCGCGGCCGCGTGCTTACCCTTCTCCGACAATCGCCGTGAGGGCGTCCAGTCCGCCCCGCTCGCCGCGGCTCAGCAGGCGGTAGCCGATGTAGCCGAGGATGACGATGGCCAGCGACATCGCCAGCATGATGGAGCCGAGCGCGTTCAGCGCCGGGCCGCCGTTGCCGCCGTGCTGGGTGGTGTAGATGATGACCGACATCGGGGTGTTGCCGGCGCTGGAGGACAGCAGGTCGACGATGACGAAGTCGTCGATGACGCCGGAGAAGACCAGCACGGCGCTGGCGAAGATCGCCGGGGCCAGCAGCGGCAGCAGGACGCGGCGGATCACCTGGAACTGGTTGGCGCCCAGGTCCGCGGCGGCCTCCTCGTACTGGCGGCCCAGGGTAGCCAAGCGCGCCTGGACGATGATCGCGGGCCAGGAGACGTTCCAGGTGACGAGGCCGAGGACTTCAGCCAGGGTGCCCAGGTGGACCGAGGTGAACAGCGTCGTGAAGACGAAGAACATCGACACGCCGAAGATCAGCTCAGGGATCACGTACGACAGCAGCATCACGAAGTTGAACGTGGCGGGCAGGCTGCCGCGCCAGCGGTTGAGGCCCAGCGCGAACGCGACGCCGAGCGGGACGGCGATCAGCGTCGTGAGCACCGACAGCCGGACGGTCTGCGAGACCGCGGCGTGCAGCTGCGGGTTGTGCAGCACCGAGTTGGTGTGGTCGGTGAAGTACCACCGCCAGGAGAACCCCTGCCAGGCGGACTGGGAGCGGCCGTTGTTGAAGGAGAACAGCACCGCGATCACGATCGGGGCCAGCGACCACAGCAGGTACAGCCAGGTGAACCCCTCAAGGAACCAGGGATGGCCCCACGGGCTGCGGCGCGGGAGCCGCCGGGCGTTGCCGGGGCTGACGGGGACGGCGGTCGCCGCGGCCGGGCTGGTCCCGGCGTCGCTTGTCGCGGTCATCGGCTTGCCGCCTCCCGGTTCGTCGCGATCACGTAGTAGACCATGGGGATCAGCAGGACCAGCAGCAGGAGGAGGCTGAGCACGGCCCCCTGCCCCTCAAGCCCGGGCGTGCCGAGCTGGCCCTGGATGAGGTTGCCGATCATGGACGTGTGCGCCGCGCCGGACAGCATCTGGTTGGTGTAGTAGTCACCGAGCATCGGCAGCACCGTGATGAGCAGGCCGGTGAGGATCGGCTGGCGAGACAGCGGCAGCGTCACGTGGATGAACGTGCGGACGCGCCCGAGGCCAAGGTCTCGGCCGGCTTCCAGGAGGGAGCCGTCGATCCGGTCCAGGCCCGCGAACAGCACCATGATCAGGTACGGGATGTAACCGTAGACCAGCCCGAAGACCACGGTCACGGAGTGGCCGCCGAGCCAGTTGACTGGGTCTATGCCGAGCCAGCCGAGCGCCTTGTTCACATAGCCGCCGGTCGCCAGCAGGTCGATCCAGGCCAGCATGCGCATCATGTAGCTGATCCAGAACGGCGCGATCAGCAGCACCAGGAACAGCCCCTTGCGCCGTCCGGCGAACCGGGCGACGAAGTAGGCGCACGGATAGCCGATGAGCAGGCACACCAGCGCGGCGATGGTGGTGTAGGCGATGGTCCGCGCCAGGATCGGCCCGGCGAAGGAAGCGCCGCCGAAGATGTCGCGCCACACGTCGATGACGTTCGAGGAGCTCCAGTCGACCGGGTTCCAGACGGCGACGGGGGCCTCGAGCATCTGGTCCAGTTTGCCCATCGCGATCGCGAGGACCGCGTAGACCGGCACGATGAACAGCACCAGCAGCCAGATCATGCCGGGCACGGCGAGCGCGATCCAGAACCTGGGACTCTTCGCCTTCTTGGCCCTCACTTGCCGCCTCCTCAGATCCCGTTGCTGACGACGAGCCAGGCCTGCTGCCACAGGGCATCGGCGTCGACCGGGAGCTGCAGCTCGCCGACCCCGCGGCGGAAGTACGCCGGGGTCACCACGGTGGAGGTCAGCGACGGCGGCAGGATCTGCTGATCGATCAGCACCTTGGGCGTCACCCCGGTCAGCGGCTGCATGTAGCCGTTCCAGCTGATGTTGTTCAGCACGTTGTCCAGGTCGAGGAAGAAGTTGAGAAACTCGTGGGCGAGCACCGGGCTGGTCGCGGAGCTGAGGATGACGTTGGTGTCGTTGGCCACCGGCCCGCGGCCGTCGGCGGGGAACCAGTAGCCGACCACGCTGACGTCGACGCCCTTGGGCATGTAGGAGGCCGCCGCCGCCATGTCGCCGGACCAGGCGGTGGAGATCCACGTCTCGCCCGCGGGCACTTGCGTGTACTCGGTGCTGGAGATCTTCAGGTTCACCATGGCGGTGAGGTCCTCCAGCGCCTCGCGCGCGGCCCCGATCTGCCGGTAGTCGGTGGTGTTGAGGTCGTAGACCCCGTTCTTGAGCAGCCCGAGGCTGATCCCCTCGCGGTAGTCGTCGAGGATGGCCACGCGGTCCCGGTACTTGGGCTGCCACGGCATCGCCCAGGGGTTGGCCATCGCGTAGGGGCTCTCGTGGACCTTGTCCTTACGCCAGGTGAGCCCGGTGGTGTAGATCGTGTACGGGACCGTGTACTGCCAGCCCTGGTCGTAGAACGGGTTGGTGAAGTCCGGCCAGGCGTTGGCGATGTTCGGGAGGTAGCCGTGGTTCAGCGGCTGGACCAGCTTGCCCTCGATGAGCTGGCCGAGCACGTCGACGGTCGCGCCGACCAGGACGTCATAGGACAGGCCGCTGCGCAGCTTCGACAACGCCTCGTTCATCGTGTTGAACGTCGTGATCTGCACCTTGCACTTGAACTTCCTCGCGAAGGCATTCACCACGTCCTGGTTGATGTACGCCTCCCAGGTGTAGACCTGCAAGGTCGCGTGCTGCTCGGGGGAGCGGCCCGGCTTGATCGCGGCGTTGCCCGCGAGGACCGGCCACGTCACCGGGTGGCCCGGGCGCGGCAGCGGCAGCGTGCCGGTGCCCGCGATGTCGGAGGCGCACCCGGCCAGCAGGCCGGCCGCGCCCAGCACGGCGCTCCCCTTGAGGAAGGCGCGCCGGTCAGCGCCCCGCAGCCGTCCGTCTTCCCTGGCCCAAATGCCTTCCGCCGAACGAATCCGGGGTGCTCCGTGACCCCGCCAGCCTTCTCTCGGGTGCGCCAACGGCGTGCCTCCCCGCCCGGTCTGCGTCGGGACTGACTGAACGTGCGGTTAATACAACTCCCCTCACCGGGACGGGGCAAGGTTTGAGATGTAAAGAATGGATTTCGGTGTACTGGAACTCGCGGGCTCCGTCGCCCATGCCGGCCAGCTTCCTAAGGGCTGACCGCCTGGGCGAAGGCAGCGAAGTTGTCGACGAGGCGGGCTATGTCCGCCTCGTCGTGCTGCACGGAGATAAGCCACTGCTCGATCTTCCCCCAGGGCGGCAGGAACACCCCGCCGTTGTGCTGGAACAGCCAGTGCGCGTGGCTGAGGGAGTCATCGGCGGTGAGGAACCCCCGGTAATCGCGCACGGACCCGGCCGAGAACACGACGCAGCCTTTGGCACCCGCGGTCACCACCCGGCCGTTGAGCTGATGAGCCTCGATGATCCTGGTCAGGCCCGCCTCGGCGCGCTCGCGCAGCCGCGTGAGCTTGTCGTAGGCGGCGGGGGTGGCGACCTCGGTCAGCATCGCCCGGGCGGCGGCCATGGCGAGCGGGTTGCCGTTGAACGTGCCTACCATCTCGTACTCGCCGCTGGCGACGTGCTCCATGACCGTCGCGGTGCCGCCGATGGCGGCGACGGCGACTCCCCCGCCCAGCGACTTAGCCAGGCAGACCATGTCCGGGGTGACCCCGGATAGCGCCGTCACCCCGCCGGGGCCGACGGTGAGGCCGGTCTTGACCTCATCGAAGGCCAGCAGCGCGCCGTGCGCGTGCAGCAGGTCGCGCAGCCCGGCCAGGTACCCCGGCAGCGGCCGGATGATGCCGGCGTTCATCATGATCGGCTCGACGATCATCCCGGCGACCTGCCCCGCGTGGGATTCCAGCAGCCGCTGGACGCTGCCCAGGTCGTTGAACGCGGCGATCCGGGTGAGGCGGGTGATCGCCGCCGGTATGCCGGAACTGGACGGCACCGAAGCGGGCGCCGCCGCCGGCCCCGCGTCCTCGGGGTCGGGCATGACCGACACCTGGACGGAGTCGTGGTGGCCGTGGTAGCCGCCCTCGACCTTGATGATCAGGTCCCGTCCGGTGATCGAGCGCATCAGGTGGACGGCGTCCATCGTGGCCTCGGTGCCGGAGTTGGCGAAGCGCCACAGGGGCAGTCCGAACCGCCTGGCCAGTTCCTCGGCGACGGCGAGCGCGTCCCGGGTAGGCTGGGCGAAGTGCGTGCCGTGGCCCGCCTGGCCCCTGATGGCCGCGACGATCGCGGGGTGGGCATGCCCGGCGAGCGCGGCGCCGTACCCGCCGTGCATGTCGACATACTCGTTGCCGTCGACGTCATAGATCTTGGAGCCGGCGCCGCGGCTGATCCAGACCGGCTGCGGGATCGTGATCTGCCAGTTCGACGTGACCCCGCCCGCCAGGCGGGCGGTCGCGGCGGCGGCCAGCCGCGCCGAGGCCGGCTGGCGGGCGATGAAGATGGCTTCCTGCTCGGCGATGATCGTGGTGAGCTTGCTGTCGGCTTGGGTGAGCACCCGGACCACTCCTCGGCCTCCCGGGACTGGTCCGCCTTCCGGAGCAGCCCACGACTGAAGGCTTTGACTGAACATTCAGTCTAAGTAGGGCATGAAGCCCGGGCAAGGCTCTCCCCCTGGTGAGCGCGAAACCCCACGGCCGGTAAAGCGCGAGCGGTTTTCGCCGTAAGGCGCGACAAGTGCCGAGTGCAAGCGTAAGGTTAGAAAACATGTCCGTTACTGTCCCCGAACACGACCTGGAACTACACCGGCGCGAGCTGACGGGCTATTGCTACCGGATGCTCGGCTCCGCCTTCGAGGCCGATGACGCCGTCCAGGAGACGATGCTGCGCGCGTGGCGCGGCTCCGACGGCTTCGAGGGCCGCTCGAGCCTTCGCTCCTGGCTGTATCGCATCGCGACGAACGTCTGCCTGGACATGCTGCGCGGCGAGAAGCGGCGCGCGCTGCCGATGGACCTCGGCCCGTCCTCTCCCCCGGTGGAGGCGCACCTGCGCCCGTGGCCCGCCGAGGACAACTGGGTCACTCCGATCGCCACTGAGAGCGTCCTGCCCGAGCACGGCGACCCGGCGGAGATCGCGGCGCTGCGCGACTCGGTCCGGCTCGCGTTCGTGACCGCTCTGCAGCACCTGCCGGCCCGGCAGCGCGCGTCGCTGATCCTGTGCGAGGTGCTCCGGCTCCCGGCGGCCGAGGCGGCCGCGATCTTGGAGTCGAGCGTCGCGTCGGTGAACAGCGCGCTGCAGCGGGCCCGCGCCACGCTGGCGACGCTGCCCAGCGAGCAGCGCCCGCGGGCCGTCGACGAGGTGAACGCCGACCTGCTCAGTCGGTATGTCGACGCCTTCCAGCGCTACGACATGACCGCGCTGCTTGACCTCATCCACGAGGACGCGGTGATGACGATGCCGCCCTTCGAGATGTGGCTGCGGGGCCTGCGCGACATCGCCACGTGGATGGTCCTGCCCGGCCCCAGCAAGTGCGCGGACTCGCGGCTCGTGCCCGTGCAGGCCAACGGGGTGACGGCCTGGGGCCAGTACCGCCCCGCGCCGGACGGCGGGTACGAGGCGTGGGGGCTGCACGTCCACGAGTTCACCGGGGGCAAGATCAGCCGGTACACGATCTTCCTGGACGTCGACCGGCTGTTCCCCCGGTTCGGCCTCCCGGCCCGGCTACCCTGAGCCGCCACCACGACAAGCGGTCCCGGCCATCTACGATGCGATCATGCGCGCGCTGTTCGTCAAGCAGGATCACAACTCCCCGAGCGGGCTGGTCGGGGAGGCGTTCACCGCGGCCGGCTACCACATCACCGAATTCACGGTCGTGCCGCGCGAGCGCTTCGACTCACCCGGCGTGACGGCGACGTTCCCGGATCCGATCGCCTACGATGCGATCGTCGCGTACGGCGCGATCTGGGCGGTCTACGACGACGCGGCGATCGGCACCTGGATCCACGACGAGATCGCGTTCACCCGCGCGGCGATGGCGGCGGGCGTCCCGGTGCTCGGCATCTGCTTCGGCGGCCAGATGCTCGCGGCGGCCGCGGGCGGCACCGTGGAGCGCGCCCCGGCCCCGGAGATCGGCTGGAAGGTCGTCGAGTCGTCGGCCCCCGGGCTCATCGATCCCGGTCCCTGGCTGGAGTGGCACTACGACCGGTTCCGGGTGCCGGACGGGGTCCCGGTCCTGGCGACCACGGCCCTGCCCGGGGGCGAGCGGGTCAACCAGGCGTTCACCGTGGGACGCTCGCTCGGCCTGCAGTTCCACCCCGAGGTGACCGAATCGGTGCTGGCCGCCTGGCTCGAAGGCGGCGGGGCGCGCGAGCTGACCAGCGCCGGCGTCGCGGTGGACGCGCTGCTCGCGCGGACCCGCGAGCTGGAAGCCGGGGCCGCGCTGCGGACGCGTGAGCTGGTCCGCCGCTTCCTGTCCGACGTGGCGACCCAGCCGGTCACCGCCCCCGTGGTGGCCACCTGACAGTCGGCCGCCCACGCTAGAAGATGGCGGCCACGAGGGGCTGGCCGACGCCGAACCACCAGTTGGTCAGGGGTGCCGTGTCGTGATGATCACGCTGTCTCGCCCCCGGCTGGGGCGGGGCGGGCGGGTAGCGTTGAGCCGTGAGCATGCCGGTCGCCCAAGCTTTGGCCATCTTCGGGGCCGGCGTGGCGGCGGGAACCATCAACACCGTCGTCGGCTCGGGCACGCTGATCACCTTCCCGACGCTGATCGGGCTCGGGTACCCCCCGGTGCTGGCCAACGTGAGCAACAACGTCGGGCTGGTGCCCGGCGCGCTCAGCGGCATCTACGGCTACCGCGCGGAGCTGACCGGACAGCGCGACCGGGTAGTGCGGCTGGGCTCGGCGTCGCTGCTGGGCGGGCTGGTCGGCGCGATATTGCTGCTGGTCCTGCCCCAGTCGGCGTTCAAGGAGATCGTCCCCGCGCTGATCGCGATCGCCCTTGTCATGGTCATCGCCCAGCCGTGGCTGGCCAGGAAGGTCGCTGTGCGCCAGAAGGAGCGCCAGCCCGAGCCGGCCTCGGGCAGCGCCGAGGACCCCATCCAGGTGGGCGGGCCCATCTTGTGGACGATCGTGTTCCTGCTGGGGATCTACGGCGGCTACTTCGGGGCCGCCCAGGGGATCTTGCTGCTGGGCCTGTTCGGCATCGCCTTCACCGACGACCTGCAGCGAATCAACGCGGTGAAGAACGTCCTGGCCTGCGTGGTCAACGCCGTCGCGGCGGTGGTGTTCATCATCGCCACCCAGGTCGACTGGACGGTGGCCGCGCTGATCGCTGCCGGATCCATCATCGGCGGGCAAATCGGCGCCCGGGCCGGCCGCCGCCTGCCCCCCTGGGGCCTGCGCGCCATCATCGTCTGCGTCGGCGTCGCCGCCCTGGTCCGCCTCCTCGCCTAGCGTCGGACCTGCAAGATCTTTCCTTGGCAACGGGGCTGCCGCTCACGCCCAGGTTGGAGGAGACTTCTGTCATGAGCGAGCCACATAACGTTGGGGTCGGGCAGCCGGGCTTCGTCGAGCGGTACGGGCTGCGGTCGCATGAGACGGCGACCATCGCGCAGGAGGTCGCCGAGCGGATCCGGACGCACGGGCTGCGGACCGTCCGGCTGGCCGTGGTCGACCAGCACGGGATGCCGCGCGCGAAGGCGCTGTCCCCGGACGCGGCCATCGCGGCGCTGTCCAACGGGCTGGACTTCTCCGGCGCGATCTACAGCATGGACACCGGCAACAACGTGTTCGTCCCGCCGTTCGCGGCCGGGGGCGGGTTCGGGATCGCCGAGTTCACCGGGTTCCCCGACGTGGTGATCGTGCCGGACCCGACGACGTTCCGCATCCTGCCGTGGCGAGATCACACCGGCTGGATGCTGTGCGACGCCTACTTCAGCAACGGGCGGCCGCTGCCGCTGGACGGCCGCGGGCTGCTCCGTCGCCAGCTGGGCTTGCTCGCGGATAAGGGATACGACTACGTCGCGGGCCTTGAGGTTGAGTTTTACGTCTACGCGCTGGAGCCGGGCTACCGCCGGTCCCCGGCCGATTCCGGGTTCACTGCCCCGCCGCCGCCGGTCAGCGTCTACCAGCTTGGCTACCAGTACCTGTCGGAGGTGCGGCTCGACTCGATTTCCCAGACCCTGGAGGCGATCAGGGACGCGCTGACCGCGATTGGCCTGCCGCCGCGGTCGATGGAGGATGAGTGGGGCCCTGGCCAGCTGGAGTTCACCTTCGCGCCGATGTCGGGCCTGGCCGCGGCCGACAACGCCGTGCTGTTCCGGTCCGCGGTCAAGCAGGTCTGCCAGCGCCGCGGCCTGCTCGCCACGTTCATGTGCCGGCCGGGGCTGCCGAACGCCTTCTCCTCCGGCTGGCATCTTCATCAGTCGCTCGCCCACCCCGTTACCGGCCGCAACGTGTTCGCCTCGGAGGACAAGCCGCTGTCGGCGACCGGCTTGCAGTATGTCGCTGGCCTGCTGGAGCATGCCCTGCCGAGCCTGCCGTTCGCCGCGCCCACGGTGACCGGCTACAAGCGGTACCGACCGTACTCGTTCGCTCCCGACCGGGTCTGCTGGGCGGTGGAGAACCGGGGCACGCTGGTCCGGGTGCAAGGCGCCCCTGGCGACGCCAGCTCGCACGTGGAGATGCGCAGCGGCGAGCCCGCCGCCAACCCCTACCTCTACATGGCGGCCAACATCGCGGCCGGGCTGGACGGCATCACCCGCGGCCTCACCCCGCCGGCCCCCGTGGAGGCCGACCCGTACTCGACCACCGCCCCGCCGCTGCCGACCTCGCTGGCCGACGCGGTCCAGGCGCTGGATGAGGACAGCTTCTATCGCAAGGCGTTCGGCGACACGCTCATCGACTACCTGGTCATGCTGAAGCGCTCAGAGGTCAAGCGATATGAGGAGGCCCTCGCCGAAACCGGCGCCACCCTCGGCGCCGACTCCGACGTCACCGACTGGGAGATGCGCGAGTACTTCGAGTTCTACTAGCCGCAGTGTGCGCGCAGGGTGGGCAGCAAGTGCCCTCGGTGGTGAGTCACGGGCTGGCCAGGTTGCGAAGCTCGTGGAGTACGTGCGATGCGATGTCGGCGAGTGACCGTGCCTCGCCCTCGCGAATCCACTGCGCGAACGCGATTCCGAACACGGTGGCGCCAGATTCCGCCGCGAGGGTGGCCGTCGGCTCGCCCACGCCCCGCGCGCGCAGGGCCTCGGCGACCGCCACGGCGAGGCCCGCGAGCTTGTGCTGCTCGCGCTCTTGGAGCGCGGGGTTCTTTTCGATGACGGACTGCCGCATGCGGGAGTAGGGCCGGCGCTCGTCGGGGAAGAAGGCCCCCGCCGAGTCGAGTGCGCAACCGACGACCTCAAGCGGGGACGCGTCGGGCGGCGCGGCGTGCAGGCCGCCGAGGAACGCCTGCAGGAACTGGTCCTGCCCGTAGAACAGCACCTCGCGCTTGTCGCTGAAGTGCCGGAAGAAGGTGCGCTCGGTCAGGCCGACGGACTGCGCGATCTCCGCGGTGGTCGTCTGCTCGAACCCCCTGGTCGCGAACAGTTCGAGCGCCGCCGCCTGCAGGCGCTCCCGCGCACCCGGCTCCCAACGCACCATGACGTCAATAGTATTGATGACAGTAACTGTCATCACCATGTACATTGATGACTGTCACTGACATCAGGGACTGATATCAACGACTTCGCCTTACGGCGAAGCCGAAGGGAGACAGCGCCATGCGCGTATTCGTCACCGGAGCCTCCGGCTGGATCGGCTCCGCCACCGTTGATGAGCTCCTCGCCGCCGGGCATGAGGTCACCGGCCTCGCCAGGTCCGACGCCTCCGCTTCCGCCCTAGAGGCGAAGGGGGCCCGCGTTCGCCGTGGCGACCTCGACGACCTCGCGAGCATCCGGGCAGGCGCCGAGGCTGCCGAGGCCGTCATCCACCTCGCGAACAAACACGACTGGTCCAATGTGGCCGCCACGGCGGCGACCGAGCGAGCCGCGGTTCAGGTGATAGGCGATGCGCTCGCGGGCAGCGGCCGTCCCTTCCTGGTCGCATCGGGCGTGGCGGGCCTTACCCAGGGCCGGCCTGCCACGGAGGACGACCCGTCCCCGTTCCATGGCCCCGACTCGCCACGCGGCGGCAGCGAGAACCTCGCGCTCGAGTTCACCGGCCGTGGCGTGCACGCCGTGAGCCTGCGCTTCGCGCCGACCGTCCACGGAGCCGGCGACCACGGGTTCATCGCGGTGATCGCCGCGATCGCCCGCGCCAAGGGCGTCTCGGGGTACCCGGGAGACGGGACCAACCGGTGGGCCGCCGTGCATCGCGCCGACGCCGCGCGCCTCGTCGTTCGCGGCCTCGCCAAGGCCCCGGCGGGCGCCCGCCTGCACGCCGTCGCCGAAGACGGCATATCCACCCGCGACATCGCCCGCGCCATCGGGCGCGCCCTCGGCCTGCCCGTCACGTCCATCGCTCCGGAAGAGGTCCCGGGCCACTTCGGGTGGATCGGCACATTCTTCAGCATGGACCTGGCGGCCACCAGCGCCGTGACCCGGGAACTGCTCGGCTGGACGCCGGCCGGCCCGACCCTCCTAGAGGACCTCGACGCGGGCGCGTACCCGGCGCGCACGCCGGAATCGCAGTAACAGCCTGGTGCGGCGATCCTAGGTTCTCCAGGATCGCCATCAGCCCTTACGCTGCGTCATAGGCGAGTGCGTATCCCCCGGGAGAGTCGTCGTCGCAGACCTTGGCCACTGAGTTCACGCGGACCCGCGCTCGGGCGAGGAGGCGGTCGGCTTGCTCCCATTTAATGCCTGCTGCTCTCCAGCTTCCGGCCTGGCCAGGCTCACGAGCGGGCCGGACCTCACCGAACGGAGGGCATCATCAGCCTGGCTGGATCCGCGACACCACCAACCGCGTCTGCTTCACCCCGGCTCCGTCCCCGGCCACCTGGAGAGGGTTCCTGGCGATGATCAAGTTGCCCGCCCAGGCCCGCACTGCTGGTCGCCAGGCGGGTGCCCGCCCGGGCTGTATTGTTGACTCAGCACAGTTGGCTAGCTGAGGTACTGCGGTCAGCGAGGCTTCATGGTGGCCGATCGGGAACGGCGGGCGGATGACGGCTCTTCCAGGCGAGGAATGGCTGTACGGCATCACGCCGCAGCCCAGCCGCATCACGGCCGAGATGTATCAGCGCCTGCCCGAGGAGATCTCACGGGCGATCGAGATCGTCGATGGGTATGTCGTCTTCTGTGAGGCACCGTCACCGCAGCATCAGCTAGCGGCCAGGCGGCTGGCGAACCTGATCGAGCGGGCGGTGCGGGCTGAGACGAGGCGGGCCGGTACTTGCCTCACTGTCAACATCGACGTTGACCTCCGGCTCCGGGACATTCCGCTACTCAACCGCAGGCCGGACGTTATCCTGTACCGCTGCCTTGATGATGGTGAGCGGCTTCGCGCAGAGCACGCGCAGCTTGTCATCGAGATCGTCTCGCCGACCTCGGAGACCACCGATGAGGTGGACAAGCTGGGCGAGTACGCCAGGGCGGGCATCCCGCACTACTGGATCGTGCGGCTGGACAGCACCGGCGTCTCAGTGGTCGAGCGGTACCGACTGGACCGGGCGACAAGCCAGTACAAGCACGTCGGCACCGCCATGAAAGACGAGTCCGGCAGCGTCCCCGCGCTGGCCAATCCGATTCCCCTCACAATCGACTGGGACGAGCTCGCATACTAAGCCACTCCTTCCCTGGCAGAAGCCCAGCGCACGACCTGCTAGCACGTCCTCGCGCAACTCCTGGCGCAAGTGCGTGCTCTGAGGCTCCGCCTGGTAGGTTGCCGGGTGAGCTTCGAGGTCAGCGCGGACGCGTACCTGCGCTTCATTGGCAGGTACTCCGAGCCGCTGGCCGGGCGTTTCGCCGATCTGGCCGGGATCCGGGATGGGCAGCACGTGCTGGACGTAGGGTGCGGGCCCGGCGCGCTGACCGCTGAGCTGGCAAGCCGGGCAGGCGCGGCCGCGGTGAGCGCGGCCGAGCCGTCGGCCTCGTTCGTGGCCGCGGTCCGGGACCGGCTCCCCGGCGTTGATGTCCGGCTGGCCGCGGCCGAGCGGCTGCCGTTCGCCGACACTGGCCCGGGTGCAGGCCGGCGCGCTAACCGTCCGGGTGCGTCACGCGAGCTTCGAGCAGTGGTGGGAGCCGTTCACGCTCGGGGTCGGCCCGGCCGGGGAGTACCTGAGGACGCTGAGCCCGGAGCACCGCGACGCGCTGCGCGGTCACTGCCAGCGTTTGCTGCCCGCCGGCCCGGGCGAGACCACCGCGACCGCCTGGGCAGCGATCAGTCTCCGCTGAGCGTCAGCTGGGAGGCGCGCGAGTTCCTCGAGTTCCACTAATCCCGGCTCGCCTCCGCCTTGTGGATGACATCATCCGGCCCGGCCGAATCGGCTGGCGTGAACACCTCGGCGAAATGCGCGTCCAGCTTCTGCGCGCTGCCGCCTGCCCCGCACAGGCAGAAAGAGGCGATCTCCCCTTCCAGGTGCACCCTCCCGTCCGGGCCTTTTCCGTCGTCCGGCGCGAACACCTCGAAGAGGTGATCGCCGATCGTGTAATCCGCGCTCGCGTCCTCGGTGAAGCCGCACGAGCACCGCGCTGGGAGCATTTACGTGTCCTTTCTCCTGCGCTGATGACGGTCAAAACGACCGCGTGGGCGCCAACGAGCTAAAACGGGCCAAAGACGCCAGCGCCAGCGCGGCTTTACC
>JAICYD010000198.1 GCA_025934375.1 Streptosporangiaceae bacterium
ACGCGGTGCCGTATAGATGCCGTGCCGTATAGATACTGAGCTTCGCTATTTCGGTGCTTTTGCACCATACAGTGGGCGCGCCAGAGCCAACCACGGTACGGCGGCGGGTGGTGCGGGATCTACCGCAAGGAGGTCTCACCCGTGAAGGGTGTGAAAAGCGCTGAAGCCGTCATTGATAACGGCGAGTTTGGCGTCCGCAAGATCAGGTTCGAGACTGGCCGGCTCGCCCGCCAGGCTTCCGGATCCGCGCTCGCCATCCTGGACGACGAGACCGTCGTCCTCTCGGCCACCGTGGCCGGCAAGTCGCCCAAGGAAGGGCTTGACTTCTTCCCGCTCACCGTGGACGTCGAGGAGCGGATGTACGCGGCGGGCCGGATTCCCGGCTCGTTCTTCCGTCGCGAGGGGCGCCCGTCCGAGGACGCGATCCTCACCTGCCGCCTGATCGACCGCCCGCTGCGCCCGAGCTTCGTCAAGGGCCTGCGCAACGAGATCCAGATCGTCGAGACGGTCCTCGCGCTGCACCCGGATCACCTGTACGACGTCGTGGCGATCAACGCCGCGTCAATGTCCACCCAGCTGGCCGGCCTGCCGTTCTCCGGCCCGATCGGCGGCGTGCGCGTCGCGCTGATCAAGGACCAATGGGTCGCCTTCCCGACCCACGAGCAGCTGCAGGGCGCGACGTTCGACATGGTCGTGGCGGGCCGGGTGCTTGACGACGGCGACGTCGCCATCATGATGGTCGAGGCCGAGTCAACCCCGCAGACGCTGAAGCTGCTCGCGGACGCGGAGTCCACCGGCGCCATCGCGCCGGACGAGGAGACCGTGGCCGAGGGCCTGGAGGCGGCCAAGGAGTTCATCGCCGCCCTCTGCGAGGCGCAGAAGGTGCTGGCCGCCGAGGCCGTCGAGGCCGGGATCAGCCCGGCATCGGCAGCCGCCTTCCCGATCTTCGTGGATTACGAAGAGGACGTGTACGAGGCCGTCAAGGGCGCCGTCTCCGACGAGCTGTCCAAGGCCCTCACGATCGCCGGCAAGCACGACCGCGAGGCTGAGCAGGACCGCGTCAAGGGCCTGGCCCAGGAGCGGCTGGCCGCGCAGTTCGAGGGCCGTGAGAAGGAGATCAGCGGCGCGTTCCGCAGCCTGACCAAGAAGCTGGTCCGCGAGCGGGTCATCCGCGACGGCCTGCGCATCGATGGCCGTGGCCTGACCGACATCCGGCCGCTGTCCGCCGAGGTCGGCGTGCTGCCCCGGGTGCACGGCAGCGCGCTGTTCGAGCGCGGCGAGACGCAGATCCTCGGCGTCACCACGCTCAACATGCTGCGCATGGAGCAGGCGATCGACACGCTCAACCCGGAGCGCACCAAGCGTTACATGCACAACTACAACTTCCCGCCTTACTCCACCGGGGAGACCGGGCGGGTTGGCTCGCCGAAGCGCCGCGAGATCGGTCACGGCGCGCTGGCCGAGCGGGCGCTCGTCCCGGTCCTGCCGACCCGCGAGGAGTTCCCCTACGCGATCCGGCAGGTGTCGGAGGCGATCGGCTCCAACGGCTCCACCTCCATGGGCTCGGTCTGTGCCTCCACGATGTCGCTGCTGAGCGCGGGCGTGCCGCTCAAGGCCATGGTCTCCGGCATCGCGATGGGCCTGATCCACGAAGGCGGCCAGTACGTCACGCTGACCGACATCCTGGGTGCCGAGGACGCGTTCGGCGACATGGACTTCAAGGTCGCCGGCACTGAGCAGGTGATCACCGCGCTGCAGTTGGACACCAAGCTGGACGGGATCCCCGCCTCCGTGCTCGCCGCCGCGCTCAAGCAGGCGCACGGTGCCCGGATGACCATCCTGGGCGTGATGCGCGAGGCGATCTCCGCGCCGGGCGAGATGTCCCCGTACGCGCCGCGGATCATCACCCTGAAGGTCCCGGTCGACAAGATCGGCGAGGTCATCGGCCCGAAGGGCAAGATGATCAACTCGATCCAGGACGACACCGGCGCCGAGATCACCATCGAGGACGACGGCACGATCTACGTCGGCGCGACCGACGGCCCGTCGGCCGAGGCGGCCCGCTCCGCGATCAACGCGATCGCGAACCCGCACATCCCGGAGATCGGCGAGCGGTTCCTCGGCACCGTCGTCAAGACGACGACGTTCGGCGCGTTCCTGTCCCTGCTGCCTGGCAAGGACGGGCTGCTGCACGTCACCCAGATCCGCAAGCTGCACGGCGGCCGGCGCATCGAGAACATCGACGACGTCATCCACGTCGGCGACAAGATCCAGGTCGAGATCCGCGAGATCGACGACCGGGGCAAGCTGTCCCTGGTCCCGGTGGAGGTCATGGAGCGCGAGGCGGCCGGGGAGGACCTGTCCGGCGGGGAGCCCAGTGGCGAGCGTGAGCACCGCGACCGCGGGGACCGGCCGCACCGGGATCGCGGCGACCGTGACAGTGACGGCTCGCGCCGGACCCGGCACCGCTCGCGGGAGCGCAACAGCTAAATGAGCGGACAAAGCCCCCTCGGGAGCTCGCAGCCGACTGTGCGGAAGTCCGTCCTCCCGGGCGGACTCCGCGTGGTCACCGAGTCCCTGCCATCGGTGCGCTCGGTCGCGCTAGGCATCTGGGTGGGCGTCGGGTCCCGGGATGAGGACCTGGCGCACGCTGGCGCCACCCATTACCTGGAGCACTTGCTGTTCAAGGGCACCGCCAAGCGCAGCGCGCTGGAGATCTCCGCCACGATGGACGCCGTCGGCGGCGAGATGAACGCGTTCACCGCCAAGGAGTACACGTGCTATTACGCGCGGGTACTCGACGCGGACCTGCCGCTGGCCATTGACGTCCTGTCCGACATGGTCATCGGCTCGCTGATCGAGCCGCGGGACGTCGACGCCGAGCGCAACGTCGTGCTCGAAGAGATCGCGATGAATGAGGACGACCCCGGGGACACCGTGCACGAGGCGTTCACCGCCAAGGTGTTCGGCGACACCCCGCTCGGCCGTCCGATCCTGGGCACGGTCGAGTCGATCAACGCGATCACCCGCGACCAGATCAACGAGCACTACGCCGACCGCTATACCCCGCCGCACCTGGTGATCTCGGCGGCGGGGAACCTCGACCACGACACCGTGGTGCAGCTGGTGGCGGCGGCCTTCGGCCCGGCGCTCGGAAAGTTCGACGGCGCGACTCCGGCGGCGCCGCGGCTGCGCGACTCCGGTGGCCTGTGGGAGGGATACGGCTCGGCGGCCGGATCCGGCGTCACCCTGGTCACCCGCGACATCGAGCAGGCCAACCTGGTGCTCGGCTGTGAGGGCCTGTCCCGCACGGCGCAGCAGCGGTTCGCGCTCGGCGTGCTGAACGCCGCGCTCGGCGGCGGCATGTCGTCCCGGCTCTTCCAGGAGGTCCGCGAGAAGCGCGGCCTGGCCTACTCGGTGTACAGCTTCGCCTCCCAGCACGCCGATACCGGGCTGTGGGGCATTTACGTGGGCTGCCTGCCGTCCAAGGCCGATGAGGTGCTGTCGATCTGCTCCGCTGAGGTGGCCAAGGTCGTCGACGCCGGCCTCACCGACGAGGAGCTGGAGCGCGGCAAGGGCCAGGTCCGCGGCGGCATCGTGCTTGGCCTGGAGGACCCGTCGTCCCGGATGACCCGGCTGGGCAAGGCCGAACTGGTCTACCCCAGCCTGGAGCCGGTCGATGAGGTCATCGCCTCGATCAGCGCCGTCACCCACGAGGACGTGCGCGCCGTCGCGGCCGAAGTGCTGGCCCGGCCCAAGGCCCTCGCCGTCGTCGGCCCCTTCGACGACGCCGCTGGCTTCGCCGGAGCCCTCACGTGATCAAGGTCGGGGTGCTCGGCGCCAAGGGGCGGATGGGGCAGCAGGTCTGCGCCACCGTCGACGAGGCGCCGGACACCGAGCTGGTCGCCCGGGTCGCGCGCGGAGACGCCCTGGAGGCCCTGCTCGCCGCCGACGTCGTGGTGGACTTCACCCACGTCGGCGCCGTGATGGACAACCTCCGCTGGTGCCTTGAGCACGGCCTGAGCGTGGTCGTCGGCACCTCCGGGTTCGGCGATGACCGGCTCAGCCAGGTGCGGGAGTGGACCGCCAAGCACGGCGACGCCCGGGTGCTCATCGCGCCTAACTTCTCCATCGGCGCGGTGCTGATGATGCGGTTCTCGGCGCAGGCTGCCCGGTTCTTCGAGTCCGCTGAGATCATCGAGCTGCATCACGCCCAGAAGATGGACGCCCCGTCCGGCACGGCACTGCGCACGGCGTCCATGATCGGCGAGGCCCGCGCCAAGGCGGGCCTCGGCCCGCCGCCGGACGCCACCAAGCAGGAAGTCGCGGGCGCCCGGGGCGCGGGCGTCGATGACGTCCACGTCCACTCGGTGCGGCTATCTGGCCTGGTGGCGCACCAGGAGGTCCTGTTCGGCGGGCACGGCGAGACGCTGATCATCCGGCACGACTCCCTGGACCGCGCCTCGTTCATGCCGGGCGTCCTGCTTGGCGTCCGCGGCCTGGCGTCCCTGCCGCCGGGGCTGACCGTGGGCATCGAGGCTCTGCTTCCTGGGGAATAAACACCATTAGTCAAGTGGTACCGGAAACTCTGAATAGCGGCCCTGGTATGGCCATATAGCAACGTAGTGTCGATTATTCGAAAAACGAAAGCTAGCTGTCTGGGTGTTGTGCGGTGTCAGTATGTACCTTGATATCCGTTTCTTAGGATCGGTCGCCTGACTCTGTCCTGACTGGTCCTGACTGGCATTTCGTAGCCCTGGCCTGGGGTTTCGTTCCCTGGCTGGGGGCGGGGTGTTGTCGCATGGGTGCCCGCAGAATTCGCCTTCGCCGGTTTGGTCCATGTGGCGCAGGATGTCGGCCCATGTGCGGGCGCGGGCGGTGGCGTGGGCGCGCTT
Source organism: Streptosporangiaceae bacterium (assembly GCA_025934375.1). Taxonomy (GTDB): domain Bacteria; phylum Actinomycetota; class Actinomycetes; order Streptosporangiales; family Streptosporangiaceae; genus Trebonia. Next base: position 4,896 of record JAICYD010000198.1, read on the forward strand.
GGCGGTGTCGGGCAGGCCGCGCAGGCGGGCGCGGGTGTCGTTTGCTGAGTCGAAGGCTTGCTGTGCGCGCTGGTCGATCTGGGCGCGGGGCAGGCCGGTGGCGATCGCGAGCGCCTCGCGGGCGGCGTCCCGTGTCACGTTGCCGCTCATTGCCGCCTCCGGGGTCGCGGGCATTGCCGGGCCGTGCGGCGGGGCTGGTGGCCCCGGCATGACAGCCGGGCGGCCGTGGCGTGCCGGGCGGCTGGCGGGGGTGCCGGGTGGCGGCTGGCGGGCGTGCTCAGGGCGGCGACCTCGGCGCGCAGGGCGCTGATGTTGTCGTCGAGGCGGGTGAGCGCGTCATGGATGCGGTCCAGCGTCGCGAAGGCCTGGGCGATGGCGGGTGGCTGCCCGTGGGGCGCGGCGCCTTGCTGCGGGCCGGTGGCGCGGCGGCGGGGGGCTGTCATCGGGGACCCCATGTGGCTGGGGCGGCGGGGGCGGCGCCGCTCGCGGGCAGGAGCAGGGCGTGCTCTATGCGGTCTCGGAAGATCACGAGCTCTGCCTCCAGGGGCGGGGGGATCACGCTGTCGCCGCCAAGGCGGAGGATGACGTCAGCGGCGAGCTTGAGCCGTTCCAGGTCGGTGCGGGCGAACGACGGCAGCGCGTCAGCGTGCATGGGGGTGGCCTTTCTCGGATCGGGTTAGGTGCTAGCGTGCGGGCGGCTGGGGGCGGAGAGGGAGCGCTGCCCAGACGTACTTGCCGCCGTGGGCGGGGTACCAGCTCCAGCGGCTGCTGTAGGCAGCGACGATGAACAGTCCCCGGCCGCTTTCTGCCCACAGGTCGGGTATGTCGCCAGTATCGTCGCGGGGCGGCGGGGCAGGGTCGGGGTCCCACACCCGGATGCACAGCTCACCGCGCCCGGGCGGGGCGCTAGCCCACAGCATGACGGGCTGCGGCACGGCGCCGGGGAGCGCTGTGCGGCCGCTGGCCGTGATCGCATTGGTGACCAGCTCGGCCGTGATCGCCTCGGCGGGCTCGCTGAGGTGGGCTAGTCCCCAGGTCACCAGGGCTGCCCTGAGGGTGGCGCGAGCGTCGCGGGGAGCGGTGTCGATGGCGCCGAGGATCAGGCTGGTCTGTCGGGTCGTGGGCCCGGGGCGGTGGCTTCCCGGGCTGCGGGGACCGGGGAGGGGCGATGGGGCGGGCGCTGCTTCAGGCTGCGTGGCGGCGCGAGCTGGAAATCGTGATGCATACGGGGGAATTGTGGCCATGGTGGTCGCGGTGCTCCTGGGAGACGGAGTGGCAGTGCGTGGGCGTGGGTCCTGCAGCGAGGGTTAGGCCGGGTGGCGGCTGCTTTCGCAGGCGACGCGGCTCCCGGCACGGGGAGGCATGCCGGGGGTGGCGGGTAAGCCGCTAGATCTCTGCGGGCTCCCGTGCCCCGCGCCCCGTGCCGGGGCTGCGTAGGTCATCTTGTCCCGAGCATGGGCTGCATTCCTAGGGACAACGGGAATATCCTCATTAATGTCCCGTGCAGTTGAAGTCAGAGAAATGCGTCCCGTGCGCCAGGATCGGAGGAATCACTTCCCATGGCATCCCATCCCGAGACGAACCCGGCTCACTTGCTCGCCGACCTGCTCAAGCTCGCGCGCCAGCAGGAGCCCGACCGCACGCAGGAAGTACTCGCGCAAGTGCTCGGCAAGGAGCGGTCCACTGTCTCCAAGGTCGAGCAGGGGCGGCTGCCCGCATGGGACGTGCTGAATGACTGGCTGGCCCAGTGCGGGGTCACGGGGCTTGCCGAGGTCGCCATCAGGGGCATCTACCGGCTTGCCCGCAACGCTGAGGATCCGGCAACGGCGGCCGTCATGCCGTGGCACGACGCCACGCAGCGGGCACACGCGCTGAGGTACTGGCAGCCGATCCTGATACCGGGCATCTGCCAGACCGCCGCGTACGCATACGAGACGTACCGGGCAGTCGGGCGCAGCCCTGAGCAGGCTGAGGAGGCGGCAGCGGCGCGCGTGGCGCGTCAGGCCGTCCTCAGCCGCGAGGACGGCCCCACCGTCGTCATCGTGCTGGACGAGAACGTACTGCACAGGCTCATCGGCTCACCTGCGGTCATGGCTGAGCAGTGCGCGAAGCTCCTGAGCCTGCCCGACAGCGTGCTCCTGCACATCCTTCCGGCCGCGCTGGGGGCCTCGCCCGGGCTGGGCGGCCCTGTCTCGCTGGCCTCGGTGAGCGGGGAGCCTGACGTGCTGCTCACGGGGCAGATGCTTGAGGACGTGGTGAGCGCGGACGCGGCGCAGGTCAGGGCTGCTTCGGCTACCTTTGAGCGTGTTCGGGCCATGACCGGGAACATCATGGACAGCAGGATCATCATCGAGAGGCACGCGGAGAGATGGACGGCATGAACTGGCGGAAGGCCAGCTACAGCGGCAATGGTGAGGCTTGCGTCGAGGTGGCCTCAGATCAGGGCATCCTGGTCCGGGACACCACCGACCGCGACGGCGCGACGCTGAGCATCAGCCCTGCAGCCTGGAACGCCTTCCTCAAGGCCTTGTAACAGCTCGACCCCACGGCCCGGCCCCTGAGCATCGCTCAGGGGCCGGGCTTTCCTCATGCCGCATCGTCTTGAACGCGCGTCCTTGCCCGCGCTGGTTTAACGCCTGCCGATTGCAGTCGTCTCTGCCGGACCCTGGTTTAAACCTGAGCGTTTTGCCGTGCCTGCGCCGTCGCCTGGTTTAACCCGCGCGTCTGGCTATCGTCTGTGCCACTGATCTTGACTTTGACTTTGATCTTGACTTTTGTTCTTGCTTTTAGGGTGGCTGCTGGATTGTAGAGGAGGAAGGACCGACCTCACTCCCTTTGCACTTTGAGGGGGTGAGGTCGGTCGTGGGGGAACGGAAAGGAGGCAGTCACCCCGCCCCAGGTGGGGCGGTGTTTGCGGGCGCGGTGCGGGACGGACAGCGCCGCGCACGCCGTGAGCGGCGCCGCGCGGGGACTTGCGGGCGCTGCGCGGCTGGTGCCGGGGGCCTCAAACCTGGTCCGGTGTCGCGAGCAGAGCGTCGAAGAATCTGTCGAGCATGCCGGCGGCCTGGCGACGATCGGAGATCTCGGCCCCACCGAAGCGATAGACCTCGTACCCGGCGAGTCGCAGTTCCCGGTCGGCAGCAACCGTTTCGGCGTAGCGTGCAGTGCTGGCGCTTCCGTCGTCGTCCGCGTAGTGCTGGATGCCGTCGACTTCAAGTACAACCCGGCGGTGCCGGTCGAGCAGCAGCAAAAAGTCCATCCGCTGTCGGGTCAGGGTCCCTCCCGTCCGGCGAGTGTACGGGTCGTAGTGCACGTAGACCTGCGGTATCAGCGCGGGAATGTCGAATCCATGAGTGCCGTACCGGGCACAGTATCGCTCGAAGACAAAACGCTCAGCCCCGTTGCGTTCCATCGACTTCATCAGCCGCGCGTACAGTTCGCGGGCGGCGGCACGCTCTTCTTCGCCTTCCAGGCTTTCACCTTTCGCCCACCAGGTAGTGAGCTGCCGCCAGGTCAGCCCTGTGATGGACAGCGGCTGGTTATAGATGAGGCAGTACTGCTCGTTCTCGACGACCTGCAGATCGTTGCTTATCGCATCACGGAGAACGATCCGAGGCTTGGGGCCGTCAGCAGCGAAGATCAGGTTCCGCATCTCGCCACGTACGCCATGCGGCCCGTCCAGGCCGAGCAGATGGTTGAGCACGCGGTCGTCGTCGTAGACAGCGGCAACGTCTCGGCCGAGCACGAGAAGCTCGGACAGCTTCCAGTGTCGTATGCGCCGTTCAACATAGCGCCACTTGCCCCGCCATGGACTGTCTTCGTTCTCCGCTTCCGGGGGAAGACCAAAACGGACGCACTCGTCCGCAAGTTCGTTGGCGCTGATCCGCGCGAGCACACTGGCGATCGCCTTGCGCAACTCCGTCGGCGTGAGCTTCTCAGGCAAGGATGGAGGTGGCGGCGAGGTGAACAAGTCAACCCAGGAGGGAACGGTCTCTTCGTTCATCTTCGGGGACATTTCACGTTGCCTCGCAGACAGATGCCTAGAACCCCGGATCGAAGCCGAGCTTCAGCTTGACGAGCCTGTGTATTTCTTCCTTGTAATTGGAGTCTCCACCGCCCACTTGAGTCATCCCCTTCCCCTCAGCGAGTTGCCTTTCCTCTAGGGCGTTCACCAGGTCGTAGCAGCGGTGGTAGGCGACCGTAGCGGTCCAGCAGCGGAGCCAGGGAAACATACGTCATGTCTTCGAGAAAGAAGCGGTGGATGACGACGTTCCGCTGGCCATAGAGGGCGATGATCTCGTCCCGCAGGTCGTCGTCGATCAGGTTCCTGGAGTGGGCTTCGGTGTAGATCATCTTCTCGGTGAACTTGGGACCGCCCGTCACCTGCTGGATGTAGTCGTCTATGTCCCCCATCGGGTCGCCTTCTAGCTGCTTGTCGAGCACGATGGAGGTTCGCAAGAGACCATCGATCATCGAGACGTAGAGGACGATCCCCTCGATAAAGCTGCCCCGCTCTTGCGCCCGTTCCAGCAACTTCCGGGCTGCCCCGAATGAGTACAAGAAGTTCGCGAAGGGATGCGACAGGTCAGGCCGAGTCATCTCATGTCCTGCGGCTAGTGTCATCCGCCTGAGGTTAGCGACATAAGTCCGTAGGCTGTTGTCATGTCGCTTCCTGTTGCGCCGCTGGCGCTGTCTGACGCGGACCGCGAGGAGCTTGAGCGGCTGGCACGCTCGCGGGACCGTCGCCTGGTTGA
>JAICYD010000218.1 GCA_025934375.1 Streptosporangiaceae bacterium
GACGGCAGTCCAGTTCCCGACTTACCTCGCCGCGCTGCAGGTCTTCCGCTTCTACGGCGCGCGGTTCGTCGGCGTGCACGCGGCGGACGCGGGGGAAGCCCGCCTCGCGTACGTGGTGCCCACGTTCGCCAATCCCACCGGAGCCTGCGCCACCAGCGCGGAGCGGGACGCGCTCGCCCGCAGGTGCCTCGACGCTGGCACGGTGCTGTTCGAGGATGACCCTTACCGTGACCTCGCCTACGAGCCCTGCGACCGCCGGCCGGTCGCGGCGAGGATGGGCGGCGGCTCCTGGGTATACCAGGGCTCGTTCTCAAAGACTTTCGCACCTGGGCTGCGGCTGGGCTTCCTCGCCGCCTCCGCAGACCTGTTCCCGCCCCTTGTCCTGCTCAAGCAGTCCGTTGACATCCACAGCTCCCGCCTCTCGCAGCTCATCGTGCACGACGCGATAACCGCCGACGGCTGGAACGCGCGCCTGGAGGAACTCGCCGCCTTCTACCGTGCCCGCCGCGACACCTTCGAAGAGACCCTGAGTCGTCACTTCAGCGACCTCGCCCGGTGGCGCACGCCCAGCGGCGGCCTGTTCTACTGGCTGCAGTTGAACGACACCTACTCAGTCGACACGCGGACCGTGCTCGACGATGCGATCGCGCGCGGCGTCGCATTCATGCCCGGCGAAGAGTTCTACCCGAACGAGCCCCGCCTGGGGACGATGCGGCTGAACTTCAGCCACGCCGACGCCGCCCAAGCCGACCGGGGACTCCGCGCCCTGGCGGACCTGATCCGGTCCCGAACTAGGCCCCATCCCCGAGGATCCGGCAAAGTCATGGTCTGAGGCAGCACCGGCCGCTCGCGGGCGGAACGCCCGGGGATGCCGACTCCCCAGCATCCGGTCCTTCAGCGGCGAGGAAGCGGCACGACCGCGTGGGGCCACCGAGGAGTCTGATCGTTCTCCGTTAGCGCCATTTTGGAATCCCACGGGAGATCGTTGATGGCCTCGCCTTCAGCACGGCTCCAGGACGACGAGCGAAACTGACGGTAGCGGGAGTATGGTTCGATGCAGCAACTCCCCCGAAATTGACGTCATCATGCGGTTCGGGGCTCCGTGCGTCTCCAGTCCCTGGCGAGCACGGATCTGACCGAGAGTCGTCTCATCCGGATCCTGCGGTTCCCCGAGCGACTGCCACACAGTGTGCGAGTTCGAGTGGCTGGCGTCGATGCGGTACTCGGTGAGCGCGTAGGAGGGCGCGGGCAGGCCGGTGAAGCGCAACGCCACCTCGGCCGACGCGCTGTCTGCGCTGTACTGGTCGTCGGCGTGTCTCCAGACAAGCGCCGCGACTGTTCCGTCCGGGTGAAGCGACGCGAGGCAGTCGACCTCCTCGGGCATGCCGTAGGGGCGGCCTGCGAGGTCGTCGATCGGCCACGCTGCGTCGGAACGGGCCTCAAGGCGCTGCCTGCCGAGCTTCGCGAATAGCCGGTACGCGTTCATGAAGGGCTTTTCGATGCCGCCAGCTGTCAGCCAGGACCGGGTGCCCTCGAAGTAGCGCTCCCCTTCAAAGTAGAAGGACCACGTCGTCGCCAGTTCGACGTTGCCGTGATGGGCGTCGCTCACATCGAGGAGCTTTTTCATTAGCTTGGCTTGGAACACGGGATAGTACTCAGTGTTCTGGAACCGGAAGTTCGCGTTATCGTACATGCCGTGGTGGGCGGGAACGCCCGCGTCACACTCATCGATCAAGACGGGAAGCGCGGCGTAGTCCGCGAACTCGCCGAGGACGGAAAGCATCCGGTCCACCTCGAAGAGCATCTTCACGGCGGAGGGAGACTCCTGCGCCGGGGGCGGCCCCCCGGTGGGGCCGTAGGTACGCCAGGGAGTGAAGGCCGAGCCCTTCGTGTGGAACGAGACGTAATCCAGCGGCGTCGCCGTCCTGGCGCAGTGCGCCAGGAAGCCGCGCATGAAGCCGACGGCGCCGTCGCCTGCCGTCGTTGACGGCCCGCCCACGCGCGCGCCGGGCAGCACCCTTCGAATCGCCTTTACGGTGACGGTGTACAGGTCGTAGTACTGCTGCGGGGTCCCCTGCCAGTAGAAGATGTCGGGTTCGTTCCACAGTTCCCACACCCAGTGCGAGACTTCGCCGCTGCCGTACCTGCCGAGGACGTGCTCGGCCACGGCAGCGCACAAGTCAGCCCACCTCGAGTAGTCCTTGGGCGGAAACGCCCACAGCCCGCTCTCGTACGCGCTGTAGAGCGTCGGGCTCGCGATCGTCGTGAAAGTGTCGGCTGCCTTGTCAGGCACCAGGGCACGCGGCGTGAATCCCAGCTCGACGAGCACGTGATGGCCGGCGCCGACAATCGCATCGTAAGCCTGATCCAGGATGGTGAAGTCGTAGAAGGGCACCCCGGCGATGTCCTCGTGGTACACGTTCCCGTTGCCCCAGTGCGGCAAGCTCAGGCCGCTCCCGCTGCAGAACATGTAGTGCGGGCGCACATAGAACGGATCGGGTGAGATCTCCCCGATCGCGGTCAGGAGCCGCTTTCCCTGCGGCCGGTAGGTCCAATTGATCTCGTCGTATCCCAGGCTTGCCCAGATCGCAGTGAGCTCGCCCCGCACAGCCGATACGTCCACGACCACCCCGGCGGAGCTGACATGCCGCGGACTCGGGTCAGACAGCGCCGCCCGGGGGTGGACTCCGCCCGGACCCGAATGCTGAGAGCCGACATCGCTCATCACACGGTTCTCCTTCGCGGAATGGGAGTCGCGGTCCGGCCTACCTTGCTCGGGGACGAGGGGGTGGCCTCAGGCTGCTGGACGGACGCAATCTACAGCCGACCTATGCCCTGCGCGCCCAGGTCGCCGCAAGTGGCAGCGGGCGCAGGACCTGGTCCGCTCAGGCCGTACCGTCCCCGAGGTCGCCCAGCTGCTCGGGATCGCGGAATCGTGCCTGTACCGGCGGATACGGCAGGACCTGATCGACCGCGGGCTTATGCCCGGCACGGGCCAGGCTGAGTCCGCCGAGCTCGCTGCGACGCGCAAGAAGATCCGCGACCTGGAGGAGGAGAACAAGATCCTCCGCAAGGCCGCAGTCGCCGTCGAGCAGGTGGTGCCCTTAAACGGCGAGGTCCATCCGCCATGCGTGGCTGACTGACCTGATCGGCCAGGTCCACGGCGCTTGCGGTGGTGGTCGTAGTCCACATACGCCACCCGGGACTGCGGCGCGGTCGCCTGCGCGACCGGTGGGTGTTACCCGCCGTGGGGATACCCGTGCCAATGTCCAGAAGCTGCCCTACCCCCGCCTTGCCGGCCAGGTAGCCGACGATGCGCCCGACGAACGCCCGGTTCGCCCGCGCGGTGAACCCAGGTCCGGGTAGACCTTGAGTCCTTCCTCGGCCGGCAGCCAGTCGGCGGCGTAGTTGTCCTTGCCGCCGAGCAGGAAGTCATAATCCGGGCTTGGTGCGCCACGCTGGTGTCGAACGGCAGTAGCCCGGCGGTGCCGCCGTCTTGCGCTGCCGGCCTGGTTCGCTTGGGCAGTACCGCCGTCGCACCCTCAAGGCATCTTCCAGGTTAGCTACGACCTGCTCAAGGACGCCGGCAAGGAGGCGACCTGGGTGTCGTGGGACCATCCGCTGCACGGCTACATCTTCCCGGAGGCCGGCCCCGGCGGCACACCTCAGGTGGACGACGTCCAGGAGCGCGCCATCGACGGGATCATCGAGTTCCTGGAGCGCCACCTCGGCTGAACGGGCCCATAGGCCGTCGTCCAGCCGCGTCATGCGTCCGCGCGACGCGACGGCCATGAGACTGCAGTCGAATGCGGTGCCGCCCGCGCGGCCCGATCCCGAAAGAGGACCGTTGACAGCCTAGTGGGATGTGCCTAGCGTCACATGCGAACGTTTGCAGCCGAGGGCAAGGCGGGAAAGGGATGCCGTCAAGTGTCGCGTCAGCACACGGCCTCCACCGTGTCGGCGGGCACGGTCTGGGCGGCCACGGCGACGGCATGCAGGTGGTGCGGTACGGCGACGCGCTCTACGTGGGGCACACCGGCACCACCGGCGCCGGCACTTCCATCCTCGACGTCGTCGACCCGCGCTCGCCCCGGCTGGTGACGCAGTGGCCGGCGCCGCCGTACTCGCACAGCCACAAGGTCCAGGCGGCCGACGGGCTGCTCCTGGTCAACCACGAGAAGTTCCCGTACCGGCAGCCGCCGAAGGGACCGATCTCGGCCGGAGTGGCGATCTACCGCCTCGATGACCCCTTCAAGCCCGAGCAGATCGCGTTCTGGCCCTCTACCGGGCTCGGCGTGCACCGCATCGTATGGACCGGCGGGCGCTACGCGCATTTCTCCGCGACGCCGGCCGGCTTCCGAGACCGCATCTGGATCGTCCTCGACCTCGCCAACCCGGCTCACCCGGTCGAGGCCGCGAGATGGTGGTGGCCAGGTCAGGCCGAGGACGAGACCCCGGAGTGGCCGACGGGAGAGCGCTGGGCGGCCCATCACGCGCTGATCTGCGCTGATCGTGCCTACCTGGGCTTCGACGACGGCGGCATGGTGGTGCTCGACGTCGCCGACATGACCCGCCCCGTCCTGCTCCACCGGGTCGCCTGGGGCGGCGGTGCGACGCACACCTGCCTGCCCCTGGCCGGCCGCGGGGTGATCGTGGCCACCGACGAGCAGCAGCACGATGGCCCGCATGCGCCTGAGCGCACGATCCGCCTCATCGATGTCCGCGGTGAGCCTCGTGTGCTGTCCGCGGTTCCGGCCCCGCCAGTCTCGTTCAAGGAGCTGCCCATGCGTTTCGGAGCACACAACCTGCACGAGAACCGAGGAGGTTCCTACCGCAGTTCTCGGCTAGTGTTCGCGACGTACTTCAGCGCGGGCGTGCGTGTCTACGACCTCGCCGACGAACAGGCCCCGGCCGAGATCGCCCACTGGGTCGGCGAGACGCCGCCCGGCCAGGCCGTCCCGCAGTCCAACGACCTGTGGGTGGACCGCTCGGGCCTCATCTGGGTCACCGACCGAATCGGCGGCGGCCTGGACGTCCTGCAACCCGAGGGCAATCTGCGCGCGCTGATGGAAGAGGCGCGGTCATGAGCGCTGCGGCCAGCGCTCCAGAGCGCCAGCCGCGCCGCGTGCGCGCCCGCGCGGTCGCCGGCTACGGGTCCGGCATCGTGCTCGGCGCCGTGGTGTGGCAGGTGGTCGGCTACTCCACGCCCCAGCAGGTCTTTGTGCCGCTCACCACAACCCTGCAGCGCCTGGGACAGCTGATCAGCTCGGGTGAGCTTGGCAGCGCACTATGGACGTCGTTCCAGTCCTACCTGGTCGGCCTGGCACTCGCACTGGTCGTCGGAGCGTTCGCCGGGATCCTGCTGGCCCGACGTCGGCTGCTGCGGGTCGCCTTCGAGCCCTACGTCATCGCGCTGTATGCCACTCCCATGGTGGGGATCATCCCGTTCCTGCTGGCGCTGCTGGGCTACGCGTTCTGGCCCAAGGTCGTGGTCATCTTCCTGTTCGCGGTCTTCCCGGTGCTGCTCAACACCCAGCGCGGAGCGCAGAGCATCCCGCCGGAACAGCTTGACGTGGCCCGGGTGTACCGGACCAAGGAACTCGGAGTCTGGCAGCACGTCATCATCCCGTACACCCTCCCGTTCTTGATGACGGGAGTCCGCCAGTCGCTCGCCCGCGGACTCGTCGGCATGATCGCCTCGGACTTCTTCCTGAGCGCCGACGGTCTCGGCAGCCTGCTGATCACCGCTTCCGAGCGCTTCGATACTGCGGCGATGCTGGCGATCACCCTGGTCATCACGGCCATCGGGCTGGCGCTGATCGGGATCGGGCGATTCCTCGAGAGCCGCTTCGCGCGATGGAAGACGACATGAGCGCCGATGCGCCGCACATCCGGGCCGGGGCTCGTAAGCTGCGACAGGCCAGCGCGGTGACGCAGGCGGTCCCCGAGGAGCGCCCCGGTCCGGGTCGCGGTACCGCGCGCAATGACGCCGACAGCACCCAGGCCAAGGGACGCGCCAGCCTGTGGCAGGCAACCGCGCTCCGGGTGGGGGCCGGAATCCTTCTGCTGGCCATCTGGCAAGTTGGGGCCAAGCTCTTCGCGCCGTCGTACATCGCGACGCCGGTCGGGGCGATCGGCGCGATCCCCGGCGTCCTGGGTGACTCGTCGTTCTGGAGCAGCACCGGCGCCACCCTGCTCGCCATCGTCGAGGGCCTGGCCATCGCCGTGGTCGCGGGCACCGTCATCGGCCTGGCCATGGGCCGCCTCCCCGATCTCAACCGGATCCTGGGGATGTATGTCGGCGCGTTCTACGCCATCCCGCTGATCGCGATCGTGCCGCTGATCACGGTGTGGTTCGGCTACACCCCGCAGGCGCGGCTGGCCATGGTCGTGCTTGAGGCGGTGCTGCCGATCATCTACAACGTGGCCGAGGGGTCGCGGCAGGTGTCGTCGGTCTACCTGGACGTCACCCGGATCCACCACGCCCCGTGGTGGCGCGTCTGGGGCGGGGTCGTCTTCCCCAACGCGACGCCGTACGTGCTGGCCGGAGTCGACCTCGCCCTCGGGCGCGCCGTCATCGGCGCGGTCGTCGCGGAGTACGTCACCGCCATCAACGGCCTCGGCTACTACATCATCTTTAACGTCCGGTCCTTTCACGAGGACCAGGGCGCGGTCGCGCTCGTGGTGATCGTGCTCTTCGCTTTGGCCGTCCGTGCCCTCGTCAACCTCACGATCGCCCGCGTGATGCCGTGGTACCGCCCCGCCAAGGAGGCCTGAACATGACTGCAACCACCCAGACCGAGCCGAAGATCCGCATCGACCACCTGGTGCAGCAGTACGGCGGGCGCGTTGTCCTCAACGATGTCAGCTTCGACGTGCATCCCGGCGAGATCGTCTCCATCGTGGGGCCCTCCGGGTGCGGCAAGACGACCCTGTTGCGCTGCGTCGTCGGCCTGATGCGGCCGACGGAGGGCACCGTCTACATCTCCGGGAAGCCGGTCTCGGAGCCCCCAGCGGGTGTCGCGATGGTCTTCCAGCACTTCGGGCTCTTCCCGTGGAAGACGGTTTCGGCGAACATCGCCTACGGCCTGACCGCGCAGGGCATCTCCCGCAAGGAGTCGGCACCCCGGGTGAGCGAACTCGTCAGGCTGGTGGGTCTAGAAGGATTTGAGAAGTCCTACCCGTACCAGCTTTCCGGCGGCATGCAGCAGCGCGCCGGCCTGGCCCGGGCACTCGCGGTCAACCCGGGAGTCCTGGTGATGGACGAGCCGTTCGCAGCGCTGGACGCGCAGACTCGTGACGTCCTCCAGCTTGAGCTGCTGCGGATCTGGCAGGGCTTGGACGCGGCGATGCTGTTCGTTACCCATTCCATTGACGAGGCGGTTCTGATGGGCGACCGCGTGGTGATCCTGCGCGGCCGCCCGAGCACGATCTTCGACATCGTCGATGTTGGCATTCCGGGGCCGCGGACGCGCGCGGTCGTCGACGACGACCGCTTCCGCAGCGCCCGCGACTACGTCTGGCGCGCCGTGATGCAGGACGAGCTCGCGGCCCTCGC
>JAICYD010000179.1 GCA_025934375.1 Streptosporangiaceae bacterium
CGCGGCGGCTTCGATCGCGGTGGCCCGTCCCGTTACGGCGCCGACCGCGGCGACCGCTTCGACCGCTCCGGGGGCCCCCGCCGGGATGCGGCCGGCGGCAGCCGCCCGGCGCGCGGGCCGCTGCCCCGCATTCCCGACAGTGTCCGCGAGGACCAGCTTTCCCGCGAGGCGCGCTCGGAGCTTTCCGGGCTGCCCATTGACCTAGCCGGCAACGTCGGTCGCTACCTGGTCGCCGCCGAGCTGGCCGCCGACCCGGAGAAGGCTTACGAGTACGCGCAGGCCGCGCGGCACATGGCGAGCCGGATCGGCATGGTCCGCGAGGTGGCCGGCATCGCCGCCTACCGCACGGAGCGCTGGGCGGAGGCGCTCGCCGAGCTGCGCGCCGCCCGTCGCATGACCGGCCGCAACGACTACCTCGCGGTCATGGCCGACTCCGAGCGCGCCCTCGGGCGACTGGATCGCGCGCTGGAGCTGGTGCACAGCCCGGAGGCGCGGCGGCTGCCGCGCGACGCCCAGATCGAGCTGCGCATCGTCGAGTCGGGAATCCGCCGCGACCAGGGCCTGGCCGATGCCGCGGTCCTGGTCCTGCAGGTCCCCGAGCTCACCAATGGCAGCCACCACCAGTGGTCCGCGCGCCTGTTCTACGCCTACGCCGAGGCCCTGCTCGCGGCGGGCCGCCCCGAGGCCGCCCGGCAGGCCTTTGGCAAGGCCATCGAGGCCGACCCCGAGGGCGAGACCGACGCGATCGACCGCCTCGACGAGGTGGACGGCGTCACCGTCTCCGACCTCGCCGGCGACGACGATGACGACGATGACGACGATGACCTCGAAGACGACGACCTCGACGATGAGTCGGACGACGCGGACGACGAGTCCGACGAGGATCTCGACGACGAACTCGGCGACGATGAGGACGACGAGGATGAGTCCGACGACCTCGAAGGCGAGGACGACGACGAGGATCTCGATGATGAGTCCGACGACGACCTCGACGAGGATGAAGCCGAGGATGAAGCCGACGACGCGGATGAAGCCGACGACGAGGACCCTGACGGCGAGTCCGAGGACGGCCTTGACGGCGAAGGCGAGGATCTCGACGATGACTCGGACGACGACGACCTCGATGATGAGTCCGGGGACGACCTCGGTGGCGAGCTAAAGCGCTCGTCCGCCAAGGACGAGCCGCCCTCAAAAGCCTGACCTGCTGAATGCATGACGGCCGGGCCCGCGCAACGCGGGCCCGGCCGGCCTGCGTTCGCGCTGGCGCCGCGCGCCGCCGTGGAGGTGGTTATTCGGCTTTCTCTAGCCAGTGCCAGATGCCGCCGACGTTGGCGGCGGCGCCGCTGATCCGCTCGAACTTGGCGGAGACCTCGGGATCGGCGCCGTCGGCGAGCGAGGCGTACCGCGACCGGGTCCGGTCGCGGACCATGGCCACCGCGTGGTCGAGGTCGAGTCCCGCGGCCCGCGCCGCCCGCGTTTGCTCCACCCACACGGTGATCTCCTCGGCGGAGCGGTCGAGGATCTCCGGCACGTTGCTGGCCGGGCCGTAATGGCTGAACAGCAACCGGGCCGGCTGCAGCGCGGCGAACTTGCGCAGCGAGTCCAGCGCGATGGCCAGGTCGAAGTCAGGCGGCGGGGTCGCCGGGCGCAGGTCCTCGGTGTCAGGGATGTAGACGCCGGCCGCGTCGCCCACGTACAGGTCGCCGCTGAGGGAGTCGATCAGCCCGACGTGGTGCCGGGCGTGACCGGGAGAGTAGTGGCTATCGAGCCGCCGCCCGCTGCCGAGGTCGACCGACCCGGTGTCATCGAGAGCGCGAATCCGGTCCGCGGGAACCGGCGCCAGCGTGCCGAACAGGAAGTCCAGCGCGTCCCCGTAAACCTGCCGGGCACTGGCCATGAGCCGGCTAGGGTCAGCCAGGTGCCTGGCGCCCTTCTGGTGGACGACGACCTCGGCCTTGGGGTACATGGCCGCCACGTCCCCGGCGCCCCCGGCGTGGTCCAGGTGGATGTGGGTGACCACGACGGTCGCCAGGTCGTCGGCCGCGACCCCCAGGGAGGCCAGGGCGTCCCGCACGATCGGCGCGGACGGCGCGGTCCCGGTCTCCACCAGGCAGGGGCGGCTGCCCCGGATCAGGTAGCCTGCGGTGATCCCGGCGTAGCCCGCCATCCGGGTGTCGATCTGGAAGACGTCGTTACCAAGGTCGGTGATATCAGGGGCACCGCTGGTTTCAGGCGGGGCGGATGGGGGAGCGTCCCTGGAACCAGCGGGACCGGAGGAGTCACCCGCGAACTTGCCAGCAGTCGTAGCGGTGTTATCAGGCACCCGACTATTGTCCCAGACAGACGTGGAAAGGGGAGAGAGCCCATGGACCTCACGCTCAATGAGCACCCCGCCGGGCCAGGCCGGACGGTCGTCGAGGTGAGCGGCGAGATCGATGTGTACACGGCGCCGAAGCTTCGCGAAGCGTTGCTGAGCCTCGTCGATTCCGGCACCTACCGGCTGATTGTCGACATGTCGGGCGTTGAGTTCCTCGACTCGACCGGCCTCGGCGTGCTGGTGGGCGGACTCAAGCGAGTGCGCGCCCACGACGGCGCGATCGACTTGGTCGTCACCCAGGGGCGCATCCTGCGGATCTTCAAGATCACCGGGCTGAGCAAGGTGTTCAGCATCTACGACTCGGTCGATGAGGCGCTCGCCAATGGCGGGACGCCGCCCGGCGGAGCCCCCGAGTCCTTCGAGTCCGGCGCGGACGGCCGATAACGCGTCGAAGCTGCGCAAGACCAGGCCGCTGCGCGGCTTGGGGCCAAATGACGTCGACTTGCGCGGGACTCGCTCGCCGTGCCGGGCGATCTCGGTGACCGCGCCGAACGGCACCGGGTTGCAGATCACCGCCGTGCCGTCGGTGTCGATCGCGGCGCGGACCGCTTCGGCGGCGTCGTGGAAGACCGGAACCTCCCGGTCGTTGTCCTCGATGGCCCAGGCGTCGGCGAGCAGCAGCCGCTGCAGGACCGCCGCGTCGAGGTCTCGCCACGCGGGTGAGGACGCGGCGGGCATCACGGCGTCCAGCCGCGCCGGGTCCGGGTCCGTCAGCAGCCAGTAGGCGGCGCTAGCGGGATCGGCGCCAGCGGGATCGGTGGCGGCCGGACCGGTCGCGTTCCCGGCGAGCAAGAAGGCGTGCCCCGCATTGCCCGCATTCGCCAGGCAGGCCAGGGCTTGCGTCAGCGCCCGCCCGCCGAGCGCCTGAACCTGGAAGGGGCCGGCGGCCAGCCGGGCGGCGTCGGCCGGGCGCAGGGCCGGGATCATCCGGTGGATCGCGCCGAGTCGCGGCGGGTAGGCGTCCGCGTCCACGATGAACGCCAGGCCGAAGTCCCACGGGCCGCCGCCGTGCCCGTGCGCGCGCATCAACTCCCGCAACTCCTGGTAGGCGGCGTACCGGTGGTGCCCGTCGGCGATGAGCGCGGGCCGCCCGCGCAGGTCGTCCGCGATGCCGGCCAGCCGCGCGGGATCCTCCAGGCGCCACAGCCGGTGCGTGACGCCATCTCCGGTGACCGCGGTGACCAGCGGCGGGCAGGTGTCCGCCACGTGGTCGACAACCTCGGTCGTCCGCGACGGCCGGGCGGCCGCGCCACCCTCGTAGGCGCTGTAGACCAGGAAGATCGGCTCCAGGTTGGACCGCGTGGCGGCCATCAGGTCACGCCGGTCGCGGACCGGGCCGGGCATCACGTCCTCGTGCGGCAAGATGCCCGCCGAACCGGGATCGCCGACCTTCACCAAGGCGATCAGCCCGCGCTGGACCCAGATAGCCGGGTCCGGGCCCGCCTGCTGCTCGTAGACGTACATCGCCGGCTCCGGGTCGGCGGCGAGGACGCCTGCCCCCAGCCACGCCCGCAGCCGGGCCGCCGCCTGCGCGTTCGCGTCCGGCCCGGGGTAGTCGTGGGCCCCGGGGTAGCCATGGGCCCCGGGGTAGTCGTGAGCGCTGTACCCGGCTTCCACCCGGGCCGGGAGGATCAGCCGGACTACGTTGTGCGGGTCCGCGGTCAGCAGCTGGTCGAGGGCCGTGGCGCCAATCACGTCGTACGGTGGAGATGTGACGTTAGCGATACCGCTCGCCCGGTGAGGGATATAGCGGACACCGCGAAACGGTGCCACGACGAGACCGGATGGCTGGCCGGACGGAAGGGTCTGCACACCATGTCAGAAGGACCGAGTGCCAGCTGGGATTCCCGCGCGCCGGAAAACCACCACGCTGACGACGTGCACGGCTGGTACACCCTGGGCATGGAGCTGCTCGGCCGCGGCAGCCCGGCCGCGGCGGCGCAGGTCCTCCAGCGCGCCGCCGAGGCGGTGCCCGAGTCCCGCAGCGTCCGGGAGGCGCTCGCCCGTGCCCAGTTCGACACCGGGCAGTACGCGGCCGCGGCGGAGAACTTCCGGGTCATCGTCGAGGCGAGCCCCGCCGAGGACTACGCCTGCTTCGGCCTGGGGCTGTCACTGTCGCGGACCGGGGAGCACGCCGCCGCCGCCCAGTACCTGGCCCTGGCGGCCGCGATGCGGCCGCTGAAGCACTACACGGAGGCGCTGCGCCAGGTCCGGGCTACCCTTGAGGCGCGCAAGCGAGCCGCTGAGGGTGCCAGCTAAACAGGGTGCCAGCTGAGCAGGGTGCCAGCTAAACAGTAGGACAGCTAGGTAGGGGAGAGTCGTGGGGACAGTAGCCCTGCACGAGAAGTACGATGTCGCGCTGCTCGACCTGGACGGGGTCGTCTACCTAGGCCCGAAGGCGGTCCCGGGTGCCCCGGAGGCGCTCCAGCGGGCCAAGGAGGCGGGCATGCGCCTGGCCTATGTCACCAACAACGCCTCCCGTACCCCGGCCGCGGTCGCCGAGGTACTGCGCGGCATGGGCGCCCCGGCGGTCCCCGAGGACGTGGTCACCTCCCCGCAGGCGGCCGCCCGGCTACTGGCGGACAAGCTGCCGCCGGGGGCCAAGGTCCTGGTCATCGGCAGCGTGGCGTTGCGGCTGGCGATACGCGAGCGGGGCCTGATCCCGGTCTCGTCCGCCGCCGAGCATCCGCAGGCGGTCGTGGAGGGCTACGTGCCCGGTATCGACTACCAGGCCCTCGCCGAGGGCGGGCTGGCGGTCCGGGCCGGGGCGCTGTTCGTCGGCACCAACGCCGACAGCACCCTGCCCACCCAGCGCGGCATCCAGCCCGGCAACGGGTCCCTGCTGCGGGTCATCGCGCACGCCACCGGCACCGAGCCGATGATCGCGGGCAAGCCGGAGCTGCCGCTGCATCACGAGTCGATCATCCGCACCGGCGCCCGGCAGCCGCTCGTCGTCGGGGACCGCCTGGACACCGACATCGAGGCCGCCAACCGCGCGGGCGCCGACAGCCTCCTGGTGCTCACCGGCGTCTCCCGGCCCGCGGAACTGGTGACGGCGTCGGCGCCGCAGCGTCCCACCTACATCGCGCTCGCCCTGGAGAGCCTGCTCGAGCCGTACCCGGACATCACCCCGGCGGGGGATCCCGAAGACGGGCACGGCTTCGCCTGCAACGGGTGGACGGCCCGCTGGGCCGGCGCTGGCCCGCGGGCGACGATCACCCTGGACGCCCCTATGCCGGCTAGAACCGCAGCAGGCGGCAGCCCCGTCGATGGGCTGCGCGCCCTGTGCGCCGCCGCCTGGTCCCGTCCGGGAACCTCTGGCGACGCCGTCGCGGCGGCGCTCGCCCAGCTCACGGCGGCTGGATTGCCCGAGTAACGCCACGTGGCCGACGGTGACTGGCACCGCCAGACGCGCTGTGCCACTCGACGAACGGCCAATTTAACGCCCGGTAACTTGACAGCACAGCGTAATTACGGTGTCCTAGACGGCGTGCCAGCAAGCGCGCTTACCTCCTTCGCCGTCCGCGACGCCCTCGTCGCGAATTCCGGCCTGCGCTGCTGTCCTTCGTGTTGTTGTCGCTGATCCCCGCACGTTCGCAAAGGATCACCGGCCCCGTCTGGGGATAGTCCGTCCCGCACGCCATCCCGCACGCGAAGGAACCGTTCGTGAACGCCGATTTGTCGGTCGCACCTGAAATCGCCCAGCTCGCGGCGCCGCTCGCGCTCGTGCCTTCGGAACTCCTGCCGTCAGGCCTCGCGCCGTCGCCGCAGGACCGCGCGGCTGCCGGGCACGGCCCGTCTGCCCGCCTGACGACCGGCCAGCTGGCCAGCGAGCTGACCCGGCTGGCCGCCGCGCCGGAGCGCTGGTGGGACCTGGTCCAGTTCAACCCGGACCGCCCAGCGCGCATCGCGGTGCCCGCCTCATTCGAAGCGTGGCTGCTGGTCATCCCGCCAGGGCAGGCGGCCGAGTGCCGTTGCGTGCTGGGCACTCAGATAGCCGGTGACGCCGTTGAGGTGCCCGGGGATGGGGCAGGGCCGGCGGGGGTGGCAAGGCAGTTGCGCCAGGGGCGCGTCCTGGTCCACGCGCCGGGCAATCAGCATGTCATCCGCAGCGCGGGTCACGGGTACTCGGTGACCTTGCACGCCGGCGAGCACCGGTAGCCCTGCCTCCTCCTCACGGCGTACGGCGTAATCATCACAATGACCGACGCGAGCAGCCGTCCGGGCCGGCCACACTGGGGTCATGATTGAAGTTAGGGGACTCACCAAGAGATACGGGGACAAGGTCGCGGTGGACGGCCTGTCATTCGGGATTGAGCCGGGTAAGGTAACCGGCTTCCTGGGGCCTAACGGCGCCGGAAAGACCACCACAATGCGGCTCATTCTGGGGCTGGACTACCCGGACGCGGGGTCGATTACCGTTGGCGGCAAGCGTTACCGTGACCTGGCCTACCCAATGCGCGAGGTCGGGGCGCTGCTGGACGCCAAGTCAGTGCACGGCGGCCGGTCGGCCTATAACCACCTGCTGTGCCTCGCCCAGACCAACAACCTGCCCAAGCGCCGGGTAGCCGAGGTGCTCGAACTGGTCGGCATGTCGGCGGTGGCGCGCAAGCGCTCCAAGGGGTTCTCCCTCGGCATGAGCCAGCGGCTGGGGATCGCGGCGACCTTGCTCGGCGACCCCCGGGTCGTCATGTTCGACGAGCCCGTCAACGGGCTGGACCCGGAGGGCATCCTCTGGATTCGCAACCTCATGAAGACCCTCGCGGCCGACGGGCGCACGGTTTTCGTGTCCAGCCACCTGATGTCGGAGATGGAGAACACCGCCGACCACCTGATCGTCGTGGGCCGCGGCAAGCTGATCGCCGACTGCACGATGGCCGAGTTCATCGCGCGCTCGTCCGGGGCGGCCGTTAAGGTGCGCACCCCTTCACCCGACGCATTGGTGCTGGCCATCGCGGCCAAGGGCGGGCAGGCGTCCGCCGACGCCGACGGGACCCTGGTGGTTCGCGGCCTGGCCACTGACCAGGTGGGGGACATCGCGTTCGAGCAGGGCATCCGGGTCCACGAGCTGACCATGATGCGCGCCTCGCTGGAGGAAGCGTTCATGGAGCTAACCGGGGACAGCGTGGAGTACCGCGCGGGGATCCCCGCCGCCAGCGTCCCGGTCGGGCCGAGCACCTCAGGAAGCGGGGTCTGAGCAATGGCTACCATGACGACTTCTGCGGCCTCGTCCGGCAAGCTGCCGCTGTCCACGCTGCCGGCGGCGTCGGGACGGGCCAGCCTGGGCGGTGCGCTGCGCTCGGAGTGGACCAAGATCCGCTCGGTCCGCTCGACGTACTGGACGCTGATCGCGCTGCTGGTGGTCAGCATCGGCCTCGACGCCCTGATCTCCGCCGCCAGCTCCTCTCACTTGCAGGGCCATCCGGCCGATAAGGTCGGCTTCGACTCCACCCAGGTCAGCCTGTTCGCGTTCGCCTTCCTCGGCCAGCTCATCCTCGCGGTACTGGGCGGCATGGTGATCACCGCCGAGTACTCCACCGGGATGATCCGTACCTCGCTCAGCGTGCAGCCGCGGCGGGGCACGCTGTACGTGGCCAAGGCGCTGGTGTTCGCCGGCGTGGCGCTGGTCATCTCGTTCTTCACGTCCTTCGTGGCGTTCTTCCTGGGCCAGGCGCTGCTGTCGTCGTCCGGGATGAACGCGTCGCTGTCGGGGCCGGGCGTGCTGCGCGCGGTCGTCGGCACCGCGCTGGTGGTGACCCTGGTCGGGATGTTCGCCTTCGGCCTGGGCGCGATCTTCCGGCACACCGCGGCCACGATCGCCACCGCGATCGGGATGATGTTCGTGGTCCCGATCATCATCAACCTCCTGCCGGACAACTGGCGCATCGAGGTCGTCCGGTGGTTGCCGAGCTCGGCCCTCGACCGGATCTCGGCCACGCTCCCCGGCGCTAACCCGCACATGTTCGGGCCCTGGGGCCAGTTCGCGGTGACCGCCGCCTGGGCGGTAGCCGCCCTCGTGGCCGGGATCGTCTTGTTCCGCAAGCGCGACGCCTAGCCGCATCGGCCGCTGCGGCGGGCGCTTCGGGCCTGGTGCCCGGGCGCCCGCTTCCGGCGTTCGTTAGCCGTTAGCGGGCGGTCCGGCCGCGCCGAGCGCGGCGACGGCGTCGGGGGTCAGCCCGGCCAGGCTGGACAGCACCAGCCGCGCGGAGCTGAGCGCGTCCGGGGCGGGCGGGTACTTCGGGTGCGGTACCGCGATAACCGACATGCCCGCGGCGGCCGCCGAGCGCAGCCCGTTGGATGAGTCTTCGATCGCGGCGCACTCGCCGGGCGGCACTCGGAGCCGTTCACTGACCACGAGGTAGATGTCGGGGGCGGGCTTGCCCCGGGTGACCTGCTCCGACGACAGCGCGACCTGGAAGTCCGGGCGCAGGCCAGAGGCGTCCAGCACGACCTCGATCAGCGACTGCGGCGCCGAGCTGGCCAGGCCGAGCGGCCACCGGGCCGCCATCGCCCGGACGGCGTCCACCGCGCCGGGCATCAGCGGCAGGTGCTCGGCGTAGCGGGCGGCCATCGCGCTGATGACGGCGGCCGCCACGTCTTGCGGCTGGAGGCCGACGCCGAGGTCGCGCGCGAGGTACCGAGACCACTCGGCGGTGGACATCCCCATCAGCTTGTCCTGCGCTTGTGGCAGCCACTGCCCGCCATGGTCGGCCACGAACGCGCGGCGCACCTCCTCCCACACCGGCTCGGAGTCGATGAGCACGCCATCACAGTCGAACACGACCGCCTCGATCATGGTCCAAGCATGCCAGCCGGTTGTCAGCGCGCGAAGGCGGTGCCGAGCGGCACGGTGTCCAGGATCGCGCCAACGGCGTCGTAGGCGGTCGCCGTCCCGCGCGGGAGGGCCGCGATGGTGGTCTTACCGGAGAACTCCTGCGGCAACTGGATAGCGAACGCCCGGTCACCGCCGGGGGCACCGGGGATGGCCACGCACACCCCCGGCAGGGCGGTGGACGGGGCTGTGGGCCAGGGCGCGGGCGAGGCTGCCGTGGACGGGGCCGGGCAGGTCGCGCTCATGGTCTGGCCGTCCGCCAGTCCCACGATGATCCTGGCGACGTCACCGCGAGCCAGCCCGAACCACCACGGGTGCGGGTATCCGGCGTCCATCTCGAACTCGCCCTGCAACGGCACCCGGGCCGGCAGTGGATAGGCCCTCGACCCCGGCATGAGCCAGCCGCCGTCCAGCCCGCCGAACACGGCGTACTCGCCCCAGGCGGCGACCGCGACCTCAGGAGCGTCCTGGCCCGGGAACAGCCGCGCCATCCTCGCCGCGGAGGCGTGCAGCTGGAACGGGAACGGACTGAGAAGCGTGGCCGACAGGGTTCCTTGGCCGAGGAGGTTGCCACGGGCATCCCGCAGGATGAAGGTGACGCCGTCCAGCTTCCCGGTGCGCGCGGGTCCGGCCAGCCCGAGCGCCCACACGCGGACGTTGCTGCCGGGAATCATGGCGATGAAGCCGCGGACGACCCGGCCGCTGGCGTACCGGGCCTCGACCGACCCGACGTCCGCGGCGGCCGTGCCGATCCACGTGTCGCCGCCGCCGACCGGGAAGCCGATCCGCGGCGTGCGGTTCACCGCGACCCCGAGGTAGTGCGAGAGGGGGCAGTCCGGGCCTTCGTTGTCCGCCGGCACCTGCGGCGGCTGGTCCGACAGGCACAGGTCGGTCTCGGTTCGCGTTGGCAGCCTGGCGATCTGCGCCTTGGCCTTGGGAGGCTTCAGGTCGGCGGGATCGCGCGGGATCGGGTAGGTGACGCTCCACGCGTACATGGTGACACCGGGCTGGCCGGACGGCGGGGCCACGCGGATGACCCCGTTCGGCAGCCGGACAGGGCTGGGCGAGCCGGGGTTTGGGCCCATGTCGGGTGGGAGTTGGAGGCCCTGGCGGTTCTGGGAGGCGGCGGGGCCGGGCAGGGCGATCGTCGGGCCGGACGGGCCGGACGGGGCGGGCGGGGCAGACGCCGGGCGCGGTGCCGGGCGGTGCCCGGACGGCCCGTAGGCGCCGCCCGCGTACAGGCCGGCCAGCGCCGTCACCACGACGGCGGCCACCGAGCCAGCTACCGTGAGCCACCCGGGGCGTCGTGGCCGGGTCGCCGTGAAGTCGCCGTGCTTGCGGAGCACGCCGTGCTTGCGGAGGACGCCGTGCTTGCGGAGGACGCCGTGTTCGCGGAGGACGCCGTGCTTGCGGAGGACGCCGTGCTTGCGGAGGACGCCGTGTTCGCGGAGGACGCCGTGCTTGCGGAGGACGCCGTGTTTCCGGAGGACGCCGCGTTCGCGGAGGACGCCGCGTTTCCGGAAGACGCTGCGTTTCCGGAAGACGGCGTGGTCAATGGTGGCGGCGCGCCCGGGGGCGACGTTTCCGGGCGGGATGGCGCTGCCCGTTGCGGGTGCGGGTGCGGGTGCGGGTGCGGCTGCGGGTGCGGCTGCGGGTGTGGCCGTGGGTCCGGTTGCGGTTCTGGCTGCCGCCTGGGCCCGCTTCTGGATCGCCGTCCACGCCGCCTGGCCGGGCGTGAAGTCCAGGCTGGCGGCCTCCCGCGCGAATTCGGCGCGAAGCACTTCCTCGATGCCCGTCATGGCAGCTTCCCCTCCAGCTTGCGGGCCAGCGCGCCGGTGCCCCGGCTCAGCGCGGCCTTCACCGTTCCGATGGACACCCCCATGACCTCGGCTATCTCCCCGTACGGGAGGTCCATCCAGTAGGGCAGCACCAGCGCTTGCCGCTGCCGGGCCGGCAGCGCGGCGAGCGCGGCGCGGACCTCGCCGCGTTCCTCGCTGGCGATGACCAGATGCTCCGATGACCTGGCGTCCTCGCCGCGCGCCAGCCAGCGGGAGGCCACCCGCAGATGCCGGATCCGGTTCCGGGTCAGGTTGCACGTGGTGGCGCGCAGGTAGGCCAGCGCCGCGCCCGGATTCCGGAGGGCGTCCTGCCGCCGGTACAGGCGGGCGAACGCTTCTTGCGCCACGTCCTCCGGGTCGTCCGCGCCGAGCATCGCCGCCAGGCGGGCGAGGTCGGCGTAGTGCGCGTGGAAGATCTCCGCGATCGAGGGAACGGGATTCGTGATCGCGGGGAGGGGTTCCGCCACCGCGACGGAGGGCTCGGTGATCGCGGGGAAAGACGACGGCTCGGCGGCTGCCGATTGGTGGTCCGGGCCGATGCCGACATCGGGCTTGGTCACACCTACGAGACCCCTCGGGCGGTCAAAAGGTTGAGGGCGAGACCCCCGGCGAATTTCGATCGAAAAAAGATCTTGATGCTACTAGTTGTTAAACGTTTCCTCGTATGCGATACTGGATGCATCGCAGCTTGACATCGCACCTCGGGGGAGGTGACTCAGGCAATGTCTCTGACAAGTGACCGGCCCGCCGGGGATGGCGGGGATTCCGCTGTCGGCGAGAATGCCGGCAGTGGTGCCAGCAGTGGTGCCAGCGAATCGCGGGCGGGCACTGGCTTTCCGGCGGGCACTGGCTTTCTGGCGGGCACTGGCTTTCTGGCGGGCACTGGCTTTCTGGCGGGCACTGGCTTTCTGGCGGGCACTGACGTTCCGACTGGCTTCGTGCCGGACAGCGTGGCGACTGCGCTGGCGATGGCTGAGGCGGGCCTGGGCTACCTGCGTGAGCCGGGTGCGGGGTCGCTGGTGCCTGCGGAGCTGGGCGGGGTGCTGGAGGCGGTGGGGGCGCTGGCCGGCAAGCTGGCGGCGGCGCGGGCGGCGGTCCTGGCCCGGTTCGAGGCGGAGCGGGCCTACACGGCCGACGGGTACGGGTCGTGCACCGCGTGGCTGAAGGCGCGGGGCCGGGTGACCGGCAAGGCCGCCGGCGCGCAGGTGCGGCAGATGCGCCAGTTCCGCGATCATCCCGTCATCGAGGAGGCGGTCGCGGCCGGGGAGGTCTCGGAGTCGTGGGCCGGGGACCTGGCCGAGTGGACCCGGAAACTGCCGCCGGACTGGCGCCACGACGTCGACAAGCTGCTGGCCGATACCGCCGCCGCCGGGGCGAACCTGGAGGACCTGGCCGTCGTCGCGCGCGCCGCCTACGAGAAGTGGCGCTCCCGGCAGCCCGACCCCGACGACCCCGATGACGGGTTCGATGACCGGTTCCTGAAGCTCGGCATCACCTTGGACAACGCTGGCCGGGTGAACGGGAACCTCACCCCCGAGTGCACCCTGGCGCTGCAGGCCGTGCTGGACTCCCTGGGCAAGAAAGCCGGCCCCGAAGACGAGCGCACCGAGGCCCAGCGTCACCACGACGCCCTCCAGCTCGCCTGCGAGCTGCTGCTGCGCGCCCGGCTCGTGCCGGACCGGGCCGGGGCCGATACCCGCGTGGACGCCGTCATCGACCTGGCCCGCCTGCTGAACCTC
>JAICYD010000173.1 GCA_025934375.1 Streptosporangiaceae bacterium
GCCGCTGCAGTCCCACATCTGGATCTTGTTGCCGTTGGCGGTGGAGAAGGCGCTGTCGTCGACGCACTTGGCGCCGTTGTCGCCGGCCGTGATCGGGCCGGTTGCCCCGCCGCTGGCGCTGCCGTTAAGGCCGATCTGGACGCTGCCCAGGTGCTTGGCCACGGTTGCCTGGGTCCCGGTGACCTGGGCGAACGGCAGTGAGGTGGTGGGCGAGGACGGCTGCTCGACCAGGTACGACTGGCCCGCGGTGGCCGGGACGCTCAGGGTGGAGCTGCTGGTGGGCGCGACGACCACGGTGCCGGTGGCGCCGTTGACGACCTCGGCCTGCTGGCCGGACCACGGGTTGCGCACGGTCATGGTGCCGGTGGTGCCGGCCTGGATCGCGGCGGTGGCCAGGGTGCCGCCCTCGACCTGGACGTCGACCTTGGATCCGCCCTGGATGTCCACGGTGCCGGAGGCGTCCCAGCCCGACGGCCACGCGGGGGCGAACCGCAGCGTGCCGTCGTAGTCGGTGGCCAGCGACTCATCCAGCGTCGTCGTGACGTTGGAGGTCTGCTCGATGTACGGCTCGTCCGGCGAGCTGGGGTTCCACGCCGCCAGCCCGGAGATGTAGATCTGGTACTTCTCGGCGCTAGCCACCAGGTCCGATTCCACCTGGGAACTCATGTCCAGGCGGGCGGCGTCTATCGAGTCATATGTCCAGTCGGGCTCGTTGGTGTACTGCCGGCTGTCATAGGTCCGGTCGGCCAGCGCGGTCAGGTTGTCGCCGTTGACGACCGTGCTGTCGCCGATCACCCCGTAGGGCCAGACAGGTTCCAGGCCGACGTTCTCTACGTTGTGGTTGGATGCGGATGGCTGGTAGGAGTCGGCGATCACGTCATTGCCCTGGGCGTCGGCGTTCGCGGCCGCGCTCGCTGAGGTGGGCTGGGGGTTCAGCAGCTGGGAATGAGTGCTCTCATCGGTGCGGGGGTACGGCTCGATCTGGCCCAGGGCGGTGCGCAGCTGGGCGGCCAGCGAGGAGTCGGTGCCCAGCCGTGTCGCGGCGCTGATCGTGGCCGGGAACAGGGCCTGGTCGGCGGCGATGTCGGTGGCCGGGTCCTGCACCGACCACTGCGTCTCGTGCGCGTTGGCCACCGCGTGCAGGTACCCGTCGGATCCCGCGGTCTGCCAGGCCAGCAGGAACGTGGCCACCTGCTCCATGATCGGGTAGTACTTCTGCAGGAAGCTCAGGCTCCCGGTGTCCTGGTACTGCTGCCAGATCCATAGCGCGATCTCCGCGCCGGAGGTGATGGTCTCGGCGTTGAAGCCGGGGTTGGAGGCAGTGGCGCAGGAGGCGTCGGAGGTGATACCGCCACCGTTGTAGTAGCCATTGCCGTTGAACCGCATGGTCTCCGGCACGCACGCGCCGGACTTGCCATTCATCTGGGCCTTGGTCCAGGACTCGATCGCCGGCAGGTCGTTCAGGTACATGTCGAAGATCGGCAGGTTGAGGGCGAAGTTCCCGGACGACATGTTCGCCGAGATCTCGCCGCGCAGGTTCCACAGCCAGTACCCGGCCGGGTACCAGTCCTGCTGGTCCTTGTCGTAGGCGTACAGGTCCGCCAGCCCCGCCTGGCTGCCTGGGTACTGGCCGCTGTGCATCAGCCCGGCCTCGTCGTACAGGTACAGGGTGCGCAGGTTCTCCATGTACTGCGCGGTGCCGTCGGAGGAGTTCGCCTCGATCAGGCCGCTGTTGGCCCAGTAGTTGTTCCACCACGAGGACTGGGTAGACAGCAGCGAGGCCGTTGCGGCGGTCGTATCCCCGCCGATCAGGCTCGAGGCGGTGGAGGTGGCGTTGCCGCCAGTCCACGACGGTGACGCGACGATGATCCGGAACGACCCGTCGGAGTGCGGGGTGAGGGAAACCTGCACCTGCGTGGAGTTCACCACCGACGCGCTGACGTTCTGGCCGCCGGCGGTGATCGCCGCCATCGCGCCGAACGTCTGCCCGGAGGCACCGGTCTGTGAGCTGTCCACCCACGTCTGGGGTAAGCTGCCGATCGCCCCGGACGCGACGGCAGTGGGGGAACGGCCGCTCCACAAGCTGAGCGTCGCGGTCTGCTGGGTACCTGGGTTGGCCCCGGTGACATTGACGATCAGCTCGTCCTTGCCGGCCGGCACCCACGCCTGCATGGTCATCCCGCCGCCGGACTCGTTAAGCACGCCGTTGTACAGGTCCAGCGTGCCGGTGAAATTCGACGCCGAGGTCATCGCGGCGAGGCCGGGGATTTGCAGCTGCCCGGGGGACAGCCGGTCCGGCATGGTGTCGCTGCGGTTCAGCTGGGCGGTGAACCCGTTCGCCGCCCACGCGGCGACACCGAGCGAGCCGTTGCTCAGCGGCAGGAACTGCGACGGCGAGGTATTCGGCACGCCGAGCACCACATCGGACCGCCCGACCACCCCGGCCGTGTTCAGGGAGAAGGCATCGTTTTGCCATGCGGTGGTGAGGCTGGCCCCGGCGGCGGGCCGGACAGGGGCGGCCATGATGGCCAGCGGCGGGGCGAACAGCAGCGCTGCCGCCACCGCGAGTAGCGTGCGTCTTTGCCGGTAGAGAGCGGGCATTATGCCTCCCTGGCGGCCTCCCCCTGAACCCGTGGGTGGCGGGAGGCCGCGTTGGCGGGTTAACGGATCAGGGGATGGTCCATTGCTGGTTGGCGCCGCCGTTGCAGGCCCACAGTTCGAGCTGGGTGCCGTTGGCGGTGTTGGATCCGGGGTCGTCGAGGCACTTGCCGGAGGCGGGGTTGACGAGCTGCCCGTTCTCGGCTTGCCATTGCTGGTTGGCGCCGCCGGTGCACTGCCACAGCTCGATCAGGGTGCCGTTGGCGGAGCTGGCGCCGGTGATGTCCATGCACTTGCCGTAAACCTGCAGCGTGCCGTCGGACTCGACGGTCCAGGCCTGGTTGGCGCCGCCGTTGCAGTCCCACATCTGGATCTTGGCGCCGTTGGCGGAGGACTGACCGTTGTCGTCGACGCACTTGGCGCCGTTGTCGCCAGCCGTGATCGGGCCGGTCACCCCGCCACCGCCGGAGCCGCCAACCGGGGTGACCGACAGGTTGTCGAACTGGTCGGTCTGGTAGCCGGAGGTGCCGAAACCGACGTAGCCCGAGGCGTAGGTGGAGTCGTTGACGGTTGTGACGTTGGTGCCGTTGATCGCGGCGGTAATCGACGCGCCGTTGAAGGTCAGCGCCAGGTGCTGCCAGGTGCCCGTGCCGGGTGCGGACACGGTGCCGCTGGCCAGCGTGGTCGTGCTCCCGCCGCTATTGTCGCGGACCACCTGCCAGGCGCCGGTGTTGGACAGCTGCAGGTAGTACTCGTTGGCCGACGGCGGGTTGTAGCCGACCGCGGAGCCGGCCCGCCCGATGAGCCGCACCGCACCAGCCTGCTCGATCAGCGCGTCCGCGGACACGGCGTAGTTGGTCCAGCCCGGACCCCCGCCAATCGTGAACGGGCTGGCGTTGCCGTCCCATTCGATGGGCTGGACCGGTGCCTGCTGCTGGAGGCACTGGCCGGACCGGCCGCCCGTGCACGGCCCGACCTCGAACGCGCCCTGCATCTGCGACAGGTACGGCGGCTGCTGGCCGGCGGTGTCGGAATCAAAGTTGTCGGAGTACGGCAGGGACAGCGAGCCCTGGGCGGGGGAAACCGCGGTGCCCTTGCCCTGCCCGGTGGTGGTGGTCAGCGAGTACACGTAACCGGGCTGCAGCGTCAGGGAGAAGCTGCCGTTGACCGGGGTGATGTCCTGCGAGTGCACGAACCAGGTCGACGGGTCGGAGGAGTTGACGCTGGTGGTCCACACGTGCACCGTCCCCGCGGAAAGCCCGCCAGTGACCGTGTAGTTGACCGTCTGGGCCGAGGATGCCTGCGTGGTCTCGATGATCGAGCTCCAGTCGGTTCCGTCGGGGGACTTCAGCGTGACGTAGCTGCCGTTACTCCCGCTGCCGCCGATGTACCCGCTGGCGGAGTCGATGTAGGTCCAGCCCGGGGCGGTGAACTGGGTGGTCTGTGCGGTGACCCATGCCTGCTTGCCGACCGAGTACGAGCCCGACCACGGCTGGTTGGCCAGGATCAGCCCATCGGTCGCGTACGGGAAGCCCGGGTAGAGGGAGGCGACGACCGGCCAGTTGATGGTCGCGGTCATCTTCCCGTCCAGGTAGTCCCGGTTGTCGGCACGGGCCATCGCGGCCGCCCCGTTGTTGTAGTCCTGCGACCCGTTCTCGCTGGCCCACAGCTGTTTGCCGGTCGCTTCCGCGTTCGAGCTGCTCGGGCAGGAGGTCTCGCTGGTCATCCACCCGCACGGGTAGTGCGAGCCGATAATCTGCACTGCCTGGGAGAACGCGCTGTTGGACACCAGGTCGTTGGCGACGGTCCAGTCGGTATCGGCGCCGACGATCTGCACGCTGGAGTAACCGTCGGCGTTCAGGGTGGAGCGCAGCTGCTCATAAGAGCTGATGTTGTACCCGCGCTCGTTCCAGCCGCCCAGGTAGTTGATCGTCAGCCCGTCGGACTTGGCGCAGTTGAGCCAGCTCACCAGGTAGTTGATCATGTCGGTGGACCAGAAGTTCCCGTTGCCGATCCACCCCGGCGCGCCCCAGGCCAGCCCGTACAGCTTGATGTTCGGGTTGCGGGCCTTGGCCGCCTCCATCAGCTGCCACTCATATCCCGCGTTGCAGCTGACCGAGCCGCGGGAGTGCTCGATGCTGGATTCCGACCCATCGGTGGAGTTGGTGTCACCGCCGATCTCCACCTTCAGGATCTGCAGGTCCGCGCCGTATCCGGGCTTGAACAGGTAGTCGTAGATCTGCTGCTGCTGGGCGGCCGGGTAGTCGGCCAGCAGCCGGGAGTTGCCGCCCCCGCCGCTGATCGCCCCGATCCCGTCGAACGTCCGGCCGCCCTGCGTGCCGTTGACGGTGATACTGGCTGTCGCCGCGGTCGCGGGCACCGCGGTCGCGACGCACCCGGCCGCTGCCAGCAGCGTCACCGCGCCCGCGATGACGGGCTTGCGGAAAATGGCTCGCCATTTCATGGTCGTGTACCTCGCGTCTCAGTTCGGAGTGAAGTCCTGGTTGGCGCCGGGGGCGTTCTTGCACGACCACTGATCCAGTTGCTGGCCGAGGTTGCTGCCCGCGCCGAACACGTCCAGGCACAGGCCGCTGGCGGAGTTCTTGAATTCCCAGGAGCCGTCCGACTGCTGCATGGGGAGCCACTGGGCGCTCGCGGACTCGCTCGCGGGCTCCTGGACGATGTCGGGAGTACCGGATGCGGTGGCGCTGCCCGAGACGGTGATGTCGTCGCCGGAATTCTGCGCCTGCAGCGCCCCGAAGCCGCCCGAGCCGGCCACGAACTGGAACTGCTGGTTGGACTGGCCGTTGCAGGTCCACTGGTCGATCGCCGCCCCGGCCGTCGTGGTGTTCCCGTACACGTCCAGGCAGAGGCTGTCGTTGGCCACGACCAGTCGGTGATAGCCGCCAGGGAACCCGCCGCCCGTCGAGGTAGCGGGGGTCAGGTAGATGGCGAACGCGTCATGCGCGGACTGGAAGGTGAGCGGCACGGTGATCGAGCCGCTGGAGGCGCTGACGTTCTGGTCGTAGACCACCTGCGGTGCGCTGAGCGGGTACTGGTCCGGTATCCGGTCCACGGTCACGTGGACGCTGCCGTTGCTGGCCAGCCAGGGCACCGAGGCCAGCCCGCTGTACGTCACGGACGCCGCGCCGGTGTACCCGTTGTCGTCTCCGACGATGGCCACGGAACGCCTGGCGGAGCCGTCCTCGGCCGCCGAGATCGCGGTGGAGCCGACCTCGCCGGAGGTGGACACCAGCGAACCGGTCATGTCGGCGTAGGCGCGCATCGCCCACCAGTTCCCGTTCGGCTCATAGGTTCCGTTGACGTTGGTGAGGACCCCGGTCAGGTTGGGCGTCAGGCAGCACGCCCAGTTGCCGCGCATGGCGTTGGCATAGCCGGACTGGGCGAAGCGGGCCAGGTACCAGGCGGTCACGCCGGCGGTCTGCCGGTCAGCGGGCTGGTACTCGTTCGCCGACAGCTTCGGGGCGGGCGAGATGCCCGCGGCGGTGATGTCGCTCTCGATGGCGCGGGAGTCGGCCACGGGATCGTCGCCGTCGCCCTCTTCGTGGTTGGTGATCTCGTTAGGCACGGTCCCGCTGGACTTGGCCTGCGCCAGGAAGCCCTGCCATTCGCTCTGGTTCTGCTGCGGGGTGAAGGCGAAATCGGGCCCGACGATCGTCGCGTTCGGGGCGACGCTCCGGATCTCCCGGTAAGCGCTGTTCCACATTTGGTAGTACTGGGTAGTCTGCGCGCCTCCCGGCCAGAAGACGGAGATATCCGGCTCGTTCCAGATGTCGTACGCGAACGGGAGCCCGGTCGCCTGCAGCGCGCCCACCACGTCGGCGATGAAGGTGACCCAGTTGGAGCAGTTCCCGCTGGTGCACGGATACGTCGTATTCGAGGGCTGGCCGCCGTCCGCGCCGAAGATGTCGCTCAGCAGCACCTGGTACTGCGCGTGATTCGGCGACTGGGTCAGCCGCCTGGCCTGCGCGATCACGGTCGCGACATCGGTCTGGGTGCCAGACCCGTACGTGTAGCCGTCGCCGATCCACCCCCCGGTCACGTGCCCGCCGCCGCGGAACGCGGTGATGCCCAGCGGCTCCAGGTACTGGTCCGGTGGCTGGGTGCCGTCCTGGCTCACCCCGTACAAGAAGCCCTCGCCAACGCCGGACGCGGGTCCCGTGACGGAAGCAAGGTTCACGCTCAGCGACTCGGCCGCCGCGGCGTTTCCGGCAGCAGTCGCGTTACCGGCGGGCGCCAGCAGCGGTATCGCCAGCGCCAGCAGCATTCCGACTGCCGTCGCAAGGAGTGGCCTGGTTCTCTTTCTCATGGAATGCTCCTCCGGCGCGGCGCTACCTGCGAACGCCGCTCATGAATGGGATAAGGCGATATGAGTCGGATTTCGAATGGTGATGGCGCCACGGTCATGGGGGGTTGCGATGTGGCGCGGTG
This sequence comes from Streptosporangiaceae bacterium, assembly GCA_025934375.1. Classification (GTDB taxonomy): domain Bacteria; phylum Actinomycetota; class Actinomycetes; order Streptosporangiales; family Streptosporangiaceae; genus Trebonia. The sequence goes on from JAICYD010000173.1 coordinate 7,051, forward strand.
CGAACTGTTAGCGCTAACAACTTCGCTCGGAAAACTCGCGTGCCAAAAGTAAGTCGCCGGGGTGGGACGTCTCAGCTAGCCCCCTGGCCGCCGCGCTGCGGCGGCCAGGGTTAGCTGGCCGTTCATGTCTGCGCTAGGGCACTGTCCATTTCTGGTTGGTGCCGCCATTGCAGGTCCACAGGTCGAGCTGGGTGCCGTTGGCGGTGTTGAAGTTGGGGTCGTCGAGGCACTTGCCGGAGGCCGGGTTGACCAGGGTGCCATTGGTGGCCTGCCATTGCTGGTTGGCGCCGCCGTTGCACTGCCACAGCTCGACCAGGGTGCCGTTGGCGGAGTTGGCGCCCGTGATGTCCAGGCACTTGCCGTACACCTGCAGGGTGCCGCCGGGCTCGACGGTCCACTGCTGGTTGACGCCGCCGGTGCAGTCCCACATCTGGATCTTGTTCCCGTTCGCGGTGGAGAAGGCGCTGTCATCGACGCACTTGGCGCTGTTGTCGCCGGCCTTGATCGGCCCGGTCGGCGCGTTGGTTTGCGCGTAGCCGACCGTGGCGAGCTCGGCCTGCACCGCGTTCTCGGTGGCGTCGGTCGGGTAGCCGTTAATCACGGCACCCTCGAAGAACTCACCGGAGGCGCCGTTGCTGTTGTCGCCGCCGGTGCCGAGCAGGATGTCGTCTTCCTCGCGCATCGGCGAGTAGCCGTTCGGCAGCGACCCCGAGTAGGTGGTGGTCAGGCCGCCGCTGGTGGCGTTGCCGTACTTCAGGGTGAAGTTGCTCGTGCCGTTGTTCTTCTCCCAGGCGCTGACGAACGGGTAGTTCACGCCCGGGTTGCTGGCGGTGTTCGGCCCGGTGCTGGTGCTGTACATGCCGTTTTCCAGGTCGGCCTCCACCCAGGGGCCGGATCCGGTGCACCCGCCAAACCAGCAGGCGCTGCCCCATTCGATCGCGTTCATGTGGCCGTTGCCGGTGTCGGTATGCGACGTCTCGCCGCTGCCGAAGTCGAAGCAGCACTGGTTGTTGTACAGGTTGGAGGAGGTGATCTCGTAGTTGCCCTCGGGCTGGGAGCCGGTCGGCAGCCCTGTGATGTTGTCGACGCGATAGCCGGTACCGGGGGTGATCTTGACGCCGTAGGCCGGGTTGCCGTTGATCGTGATCGGCAGGGCCATCGCGTTCGCGCCGACGTCCGAGCCGTTCGGGCCGGGGCCGGCCCAGAAGCCGCCCGAGGAGATCGGCAGGTCGCTGTGGTTGGGGCTCTGGTCGTAGATCTTGGTGATCGTGCACGTGGTGCCCGCGCAGAAGGACACCTGCGGGGCGGCGTTGGCGTCGCCGCCCGCCGACAGCAGGCCGATGTTGAGGTGGCTGCTGTCGGAGGAGCGCTGCACCTGGTACAGCGGCCCGTTGTAGGAGGCGTACAGCGCCCGCGTGGTGCTGTACGCCGCGGCGCATGAGGTGCCCCCGGCCGCGTAGATGTCGCAGGGGAGCGATGACGCCGCCCGGGCGACGGGCACCCCGGCGCCGACGCTGGCGCCCGCGAGCGCTCCCGCGGTGAGCGCCAGCGCGCCCCCCGCCAGCAGTAAGACCCTCCTCACGTACCGTAGTCGTGACTGGATGGTCATCTGTGGCCTTCCTTTCTTCGCATACCGCGCCACGGCGCACGGATGCGAGCACAGCCGAGTGTGGCATCAGCACCGCTCGGGCTGGGGGTTGCCCGCCGGGAGCGCCCGACGGCTCGCGGCGAGGTGTGCGGTACGGCCGCGGCCAGGGCACCGGCCCTGCCGCGGTGGCGGACGAGCGAATGCCACTGCCTAGGTCCGCCGGTAACTCATGCGTGGCGGCCTGGCCCTGTCGCGTTCGCTCCTAGGCGTTTGTCGGCTTTGCTTCGAATCGATTCGCACAATCGGTTAGATCGCATGTTACGACTGGGTGCAAGAAGGATCAATAGCACATTACGAACGCATGGGCGCCGAGCCCTGGGCGTCCCTGCTCAAACGCCAAGCTGGGACCCCTGGTCGCACATGCGCCGATTGGCAATTGCCTGGTGAAACTTACATGGCGTCCGTTACGCGAGCGCTATTCGTAACCGGCGTGCCGACTCGACGGAGCTGTCCTGGGTCGCAGGCGCAGGGTTGACGACCGCCTGCGCGAGCTTGCCCGCCGTTCGAATCGATTCGTACCCGTGCTCTAGGATGCATCGCTGGCGCGGGCCGGTACTCGCGTGACGCTGTCCCTTAGGGAGATGGGAGGACATAGCACCAGGTGCTTCGGCAGGGCGGCGGGGTTCGCGATGCGCTCGGCGAGAAGGCCGACCGCAGTGCTCTTCTGTGCCCGCGGAGTCGGGGACTCGCGCGGGCCACGGACTGACCGGCCTGCCGGGCTGGAGTGCGGGTGCTAGCGGATTTCGTAGGTTCCGTCCAGCCGGGCGCGGCCGATGACGAGGCCTTCGATGGCGGTGAGCGCGTCGTCGAGGGTGAAGCTGCCGGGCAGGGCGGCGGCCTGGTCGAGGGCGAAGAGTTGGAAGGCGTACGTGTGGGAGCCGTGGGAGCGCGGCGGGAGGGGGCCGGCCCAGCCGCGCTTTCCCATCGCGCCCTTCCCGTGCCGGATTCCCGGGACGGGGCTGGGGTTGGTCAGGGAGTTTTCGGGGATGCCGCTGAGCGCGGGATCGATGCCGAGAGTAAGCGCGTGGGTGGCTGGCTTGCCGAACGGGACGTCGGGGTCTTGCACGATGAGGACGAGCTCGGCGGTGCCGGGCGGCGGCTGGGTCCAGTTGAGCGCGGGTGAGATGTTCGCGCCGAACAGCCGTCCGCGGTGCTTTTCGGGGATGGGTGCCCCGTGATCGAAGGCGGGGCTGGTCAGGGTGAAGTTCTCCGGGGCCTGCAGATCGGGGCGGGCCCACACGAGGGTGTGGTGGCCGACGCGCCGGCCGCGCAGCGCGACCCCGATGGGATTTGCGGGCATGTTGCTGGCTCCTTCTGTTTCGTGTCTGGCTGGTCTGCGCTCGGGGTTACGTTCAGCGAGCGGGGTGGTCGGGGCGACCCGCCCCGAGCCGGGCGAGGATCTCGTCAAGCCGTGCCAGGTCCTCGGGGTCCAGGCTGGCCATTTCCGCGGGCGGCTCGGCGCGGATCTCCTGGGCGCGCCCGGCCGCGTCGCGCCCGGCCTCGGTGAGGTGCACGAGCTTGCGGCGGTTGTCGTCGGGGTGGGCGGTGCGGTGGACCAGGCCCCGCGCTTCGAGCTGGTTGACGCCGACGGTCGCGGCGGGCGGGTCGACGTCGACCGCGGCGGCGATCTCCCGCAGGGTCATCGGGCCGCCGGCCAGTTTGATCAGCACCTCGACCTTGCCGGGCCCGAGGTCGAGGGCAGCCCGCAGCGCACGTCGGCGGTCTTTCCCGGTGACGTACTCGTACAGCGCCGTCCACACCCGGGACGCATCGGCCGGAGGGGTAGTCACCGGGCTCCTTCCGGAGCCGGGTCCGCGGCGGCGGCCAGGCGCGCGCCGTTCCGCTCGGCGGTGCCCAGCGCCCAGCGGCCGGTCGAGGCCATGCCGAGCAGGATGACCAGGACTCCGCAGCCGGCCACCACCGCCCACGCCGCGTGGCTGGCGTGGACGAAGCCGGCTGAGCTGGAGGCGATGATCGCGCCGGTGACCGCGACTCCGACGGCCGCGCCGGTCTGCCGGCAGGTCGAGGCGATCGCGCCCGCGACGCCGACCTGGTCCCGGGGCATGCCCGACAGCGCGGTATTCGTGATCGGAGCGCTGACCAGGCCCGCCCCCGCGCCGTAGACGAGGTAGGCGACGATCAGGTACCACACCGGAGTGTGCGCGGTCAGGAAGGCCAGCAGCACCGCGCCCGCGGCGATCAGCCCGCCGGACGCGACCAGCGAGAACCGTGGCCCGCGGCGGGCCACCAGCCGACCGGAGACGATGGAGAGCACGCCGAGCATCGCCGCCATCGGGATCGTCAGCAGGCCGGCGCGCAGCGCGCTGTAGCCGCGGACGTCTTGCAGGTAGAGCGTATTGAGGAACAGGAAGCCGCCCAGGGTCGCGAGCGCAACCACGCCGATCAGCGCCGCGCCCGAGAACGGTGCACTGCGGAAGTACCGCATGTCGACCAGCGGCTCGCGCCGCCGGGGCTCCATCACGGCCAGCGCGACCGCCGCGAGGACGGCCGCCGCGAACAGCGCGGAGATCGGGGCCGAGCCCCACCCGATGCGCGGGCCCTCGATGATGCCCGCGGTCAGGCAGCCCAGCAAGACGATGACCGCCAGCTGGCCTGGGGGGTCGAGCCGCCGGGCGTGCCAGGCCCGCGACTCGGGCACGAACCGCTGCGCGAGCGCAATCGCGCCCAGCCCGACCGGGACGTTAATCCAGAAGATCGAGCGCCACCCGAGGCCGCTGACCAGCAGGCCGCCGAGCACCGGGCCGCCGGCCAGGCTGAGCCCGGCGACCGAGCCCCACAGGCCGATCGCCTTCACCCGCCCGGCGCGGTCGGTGAACGTCCCGGCCAGGATCGACATCGCCACCGGGTTGAGCATCGACCCGCCGACGGCCTGCAGCCCGCGGAACGCGATCAGCCATCCCAGCGACGGCGCCAGGCTGCAGGCCAGCGACCCCAGCGAGAACAGCGCCAGCCCGACCTGGAAGACCCGGCGGCGGCCGAAACGGTCCGCGAGCGAGCCCGACAGCATCAGCAGGCACGCGATAACCAGGGTGTAGGCGTCGATCGTCCACTGCAGGCCGCTCACCGACGCGTGCAGCGCCCTTTGGACCGACGGCAGGGCGACGTTGACGATCGTCGTGTCGAGCCCCGCCATGAACACGCTCAAGCAGCACGTGAACAGCACGACCGAACGCCGCCGCACGTTCGGATCAGATCGAGGAGGAGAACTCACCAAGGTCATAATGATTGTTATAACATAACAGTTGTTCTATTACAACAATCAGTACGGGCGAGGATCAGGCCGCGGAACGCCTCTCGCGGCGGGCCCGGATTGCTTGCGGAGAGCACCGTGGTGTCTCCGCGCTTACGGATTTGCGGGACCGGGCGGATGATGGGCGGGGGCGGAGCCGGGCCGACACCTTAGGTCTCAGCCGGGTACGCGACACCATTGCGGCCGTGGGCGCGGCGGTCATGTTGACCAGGCCGCGGTCCATGAGACCTCCGGTAACCCCGGTAGCTGGCCGCCGTCGGCGACTGAGACCGGTGCCGTACCAGTGACGCTACACTTGAATTTGAACACTAGCAATCCACTTCCATAATTGGAGGCCTCGGTGACCGCCCCGAGCTGGAGCTTCCTGACCAACCACGCCCGGGCCCTGCTGTGCATCGCGAACGACCCCGGGATCCGCCTGCGCGACATCGCCACCGGGCTCGCCATCACCGAGCGCAGTGCCTACGGCATCGTCAGTGACCTGACCGAGGCCGGCTACATCGTTAAGCGCAAGGACGGGCGCCGCAACCGCTACGAGATCCAGGCGCACCTCCCGCTGCCCGACCCTGCGGGCCGACAGCGCACCGTCGGCGAGATCCTGGCCCTCCTCGCCGGAGACCCCCCGCCGTCGTGACGACCGGGTCAATCCTTCGCCAGTCCCTGGTGACATAGACGATGGCTCTCGGGCCCCGGTGCGATCTGGCCTAGGAGCGCCCATCACTTCCGCAGGATGGGCGCGGGCGGGCCCTATGTTAGGTACGGGCGAGCTGAGTCGCGGGACTGAGGACCCGCCGCAGGCGGGTCGCGGTTGCGGCGACCGTCGGCGAGGGAGTGAGCGGGTGGCGGGAGAGAACAGACAGCAGGGATCGTGCCGCTGTATACAGGGCAGTGTCGTCGGTGCCCTCCTGGGCGCGGGACATTGCGCGCAGGGCCGACGTGAATTTGCGGCTGGGATCGGCGTCGCGCCACGCGTCTGCGCTGGTAAGCACGGCGGCAACGGCCTCGCGGAGTTCGTCGGCGTCGCCTGGCGCCGGTGTTTGCTCGGTTAGCCTGCTCGCAGGTCCGGTCTGAGCCCCCGCAGGGCGGACAGTCCCGGCTGTGCCCGCGGGGCCGCGCTGAGCGGCCAACGGCCCGGTCGCTGCGGCCTGCGCGGTGGGGTAGACCGCGAGGGTCCGGCGGAGCCCGGTGATCTGCAGCGCCTCGCCGACCAGCGGCGAGACCGCGGCCAGACGAAGGAACCCGCCCAGCAGCCCGGCGCGGCGGTCGGTGCCGACCAGCACCGCGAGCCCGCTCGCGTCACAGAGAGTGATCTTCGACAAGTCGATGACAAGCCGACTGGATCCGGGCCGCAGCAACCCGAGAAGCTGCTCGCGCAGGGCCGGGGCACTGGCAATGTCGAGTTCGCCGGCCACCTCGGCGATGGTGACATCACCCGCAGTCCGGACGGTGAGGTCCAGGCCGGGATCGACCGTGGTTCCGGAGTTCATGATGGGTCTCCGATCCGATTGAGGCGAGCAGGAGGCTTGGCCGACGCCCGCGTCCCGCTTATGTCCGAGGCGGCGCGATCTGGTAGCGGTCTCGGCACTGTCCCGACATGGCGCTGCTAGACCCGCAGCCGGGCCTCACGGCTCTGGATTCAGCCGGCCAGCACCAGCCTCCATATCCGAAACACTATCATTATTTCCGGAAAAGAATTACCAGTGATAGAGGTCCAGCAAGACCAGGCGGGCACGAGCTGGGCCGTCGGCTGCCAGGGTCTCGGGCCAGCGCGGTCTTAC
>JAICYD010000083.1 GCA_025934375.1 Streptosporangiaceae bacterium
AGGTCCAGTGGAACGGCAACGGCGGGGCTGACTACTTCTACCAGAGCGAGATGCCCTACGACCCGCCCAGCCAGTCCGCCTGGATGGACGGGTCCGCTGACGGCTACCACTTACAATCCGGCGTCCGAGCACTTGCACCCGGGACGTTGGCGCCGTTGACGACCAGGCCGTTGGCGGCGGTGTTGGTCGTCCAGCCGACGGTGCCGTTGTTGCCGTGGTCCGCCCGCCACAACCACAGGTCATCACCGACAACATTGGCGCTGTTGACCTGCAACGACTGCGTGGCCTTGCCGATGGTGGCGCCCCCGACGCGGGCGAAGACATCGGACAAGACGGTCGGGTCCGCCGCGTGGCCGGCACTGGACCCGGACGGGCCGGCCTGGACGAGGACGGAGCTGTTGGTGGTGCCGACGTCGAAGAGAAGCCCGCCAATCCGGATGCCGTTAACGTCAGCGGTTTGCATTATCGCGGCACCGCCGTTGGACACCAGCGTGGCCAGGCCGAGGCCGAGCACCACGGTGTCGGGGTTGGTCACGTTGATCGGGGCGTTGACCTGGTAGACGCCCGGGGTGAACAGCAGGTCCTGTCCGCCCGCGAGCGCGGCGTTGATCTGCGCGACCGTGCTGGCCGGCGTCGCGATGTAGAAATCGCTGAGCGGCAGCGAGGTCCCCGGCGTGTTCCCGCTCGCCCACGAGGCGCCCTGCGACCTCATCCGGTTGGCGGGGACGAACACGTCCCAGTTCCCCGAGGAGTCGATGTACAGGTAGGGCTTCTCATCTGCGGTCGGGGTCTGGGCCACCGTCGTGTACGGCGGGCTGGGGAAGCTCTGGGCCGGGACTCCGCTGCTGCCCACGAACACCATGTTCCAGTTCGCGCCGGCCCAGCTGCCCAGCTGGTCGTTGCGCATCAGGAACTGCTGCTGGGTGCCGGAGTTGACCTGACCGGAGACGACCGAGTCGCCGATGAAGCCGCCGGACGACCAGTTGCTCGTGGTGTTGCCCGAGGTCTCATCGTCGAGGACGAGGTTGCCCTGGATGTCCACCCGGCGCATCGGCGTGGCCTGCGACACCGCCCACTCGGTGCTGCCGTACGACGGCGCGATCGTGATGTTCTCCACGCCCCGCCAGAAGTTCTGCGTGGCGTTCCCGCCGCTCCACGCGGGTGCTGAACACGTAGACGTTCGGGCCAAGGTTTGGCGCGTTGCCGGCGGGCGTCCCGCTGGGCATTGCCCACTGCTGGTTGGCGGAGTCGGCGCAGGCCCATATCTGGACCTGGGTTCCGGAGCCGCCGGAGCCGGTGTCGTCGAGGCACTTGCCGGAGTTGGGGTTGAGCAGCTCGCCGTTGGACTGGGGGACCCAGGCCTGGGCGCCGGTGCCGTTGCAGTCGTAGAGGTCGACGGTGGTGCCGTTGGCGGTGCCGGCCGCGTTGACGTCCAGGCACTTGCCGAGGACCTGCAGGGTGTTGCCGGTTCCGATGGTCCACTGCTGGGCGCCGGTGCCGTTGCAGGTGTAGACTTGGACGGGGTTGAAGTTGGCCGCGCTGGCGGACCGGTCATCCAGGCACAGGCCCTGGTAGCCAGTGATCGGTCCCGTGGCGCTGCCGCCCCCGCCCCCGCCGCCCGTGCTGCCCGTGATCTTGTTGAAGATCGACGAGTACTGGTAGCCGGCCGGCTTGTCGTAGCCATCGACCTCCCAGAACGACAGTTCGCCGACGCCGTTGGCGGCGGCGAAGCCCTCCAGCGACGAAGCGTTGGCGGTGGAGAAGAAGGTGCCGTCGTCGTTGGTGCCTGCGATCGGCGTCAGGCCCATCATGGCGTAGGCGGCGGCGGTGGAGATCCCGTACAGGCCGGACAGCTGGCCCGCGGTAGCCCGCGCGGCGGACTCGGCGTCCCCGAGGTCGTTGTTGGACCCGTCGTAGAAGTCCATTGTCATGATGTTCACCAGGGACACCTTCACGCCCTTGGCCTTAGCGTCCTGCAGCAGCGCGTACTCCGACCCGGTGCCGGTGGGCAGCCCCTGCGGGGAGACGCCGAGGGTGAAGTCGACCTGGACCGCAGGGTCCTGGACTTGCAGCGCGGCGAGCGCCTGATCGCGCCGTGCGGTGGCGGCGGTGTCTCCCAGCACGCTGCCCTCGATGTCGAAGTCGAGCCGGGTGACGCCGTAGGCGTTCACCACGTTCTGGTAGGCGGCGGTTAGCTGCGAGATGTTCGTGCAGGTCTGCGCGAGCTCCCCGCCCGCCGCGCCGCCGAAGGAGACGATGACGTTGCCGCCTGCGGACTGCAGGGCACTGATCTGCGTGGCGAAGGCGCCGACCCCCGAGCCGTCGTCCTCCCATTCCGGAGTGCAGCCGGACTGCGGGATGAGGAACGCCAGCGTGTAGTACTTCAGACCGGTCGCGGACTTGTCCGCGGCCATGTCCCCGGCATCCGATGAGGCGATCTGCAGGTAGGGCGCGGCGTAGTGGGCCGGGAAGGCGGAGCCGGCCGCCGCCGCCGGCCCCGCGGAGGCGAGCGCGAGGCCGCCCGATCCGAGCGCGGCGGTGGCTAGGGCGAGCGCGGCCGACCACGGCTTCACAAGGGTTTTCAGGACACGCATGGTGAGGGGGTCCCTTCGGCTGAGCGGCCCGGCGGGAAGCGGGGTGACCCGCCGGGAACGGAGCGAGTACTGCAGTTTGTTTCTGAAACAGTGTTGTTTCAGAAACATATAGGAAACTTTCCTGTTAGAAATTGGAGCAGTATGTTGCGGGCGCCGTCAAGAGGCTTGTTTGCACTTGAAACTTTGTTAAGCTCCGCCTGAGGGTCGTTATGGAGATGCGATGAAACAAGACTCTGTTTCAGATCTTGTTACCGGGAGCGGCCGGGTGACCGTGCGCGCCATCGCGGCCGAAACCGGGCTGTCGATCGCCACCGTTTCCCGGGTGCTCAACGGCGGCGGCAACGTCGCCGCCGACACCCGCCAGCGGGTGCGCCAGGTGGTCGAACGGCTGGGTGAGCGAGCGCCCGAGCCGCGTCGGCGGCCGTCGGCGGCGGCTACCCGTCCGTCTGTGCTCGTGCGCTGCCCCTACCTGCTCACCGACTACTTCGGGCACATTGTCACGTCCATCGCCGAGACGCTCGCGCAGCACGGCCACGGCATGCTCCTGGAGGCGGGTGACGCGACGATCAGTTCCACCGCGGTGCGCGAGTTGCCGCGCCGGCGCGACGCCTACGGCGCGGTGCTGATCCTCCCCCCGGAATCCCCCGCTGACCTTGAGCCACTCGCCGCCCGCAGTTACCCGCTGGTGGTGGTGGACCCGCGCACCGTCGTCCCCCGGGGCATGGTGTCGGTCTCGGCGGCGCACTTCTCCGGCGCCCGGGCCGTCACCCGGCACCTGATCGAGCTTGGTCACCGCCAGATCGCGGTGATCACCGGGCCCCCGGAATGGCGCTCCCGCGACGACCGGGTCGGCGGGCACCTCGCCGCGCTGGCCGAAGCCGGGATGCTGGGCGACCCCGAGCTGATGCGCCACGGCGAGCCCGCCACCAAGACGGGCCTGTGGGCCGGCGGGGAACTGATCGACCTGCGGCCCCGGCCGACCGCCATCATCTGCTTCAACGACAAGGTGGCAGTGGGAGTGCTGGAGGCGGCTGCGGCTCGCGGGCTACACGTGCCCCAGGACCTTTCCGTGGCCGGCTTCGACGACATCGACGTCAGCCGGGCCACCAGTCCCCGCCTGACCACCGTCCGCCAGCCGCTGCAGGAGATGGGCCGCACCGCCGTCACCATGCTGATGCGCCAGCTCGACGGCCACGCCCACGAGGCACTGAGCATGGAACTGGAAACGCGCCTGGTCATCCGGGACAGCACCGGCCCGGCGCCTGCGATCACGGCGCGAACTGGGCTGAGCTGAGCGCGTTGTAGTCGCGCCCGGCCAGGCACCGGTAGGTGCGGACGCCGGCGTTGTACGCTGTCTCGTCCGGCGGCACGACCTGGATCTGCCACCCGCTGGCCGGTACCCGCAGGGCCGCGCCGGTCCGGGAAGCCAGCAGCACCTTGGCTGAGCAGACCGCCCGCACGGTGGGGTTGGCCTGCACGATGTTCACGTTGAAGGTCGCGGAGTCGCTGGGCATGATGGCGATCGCGAACGTCTGCCAGGTGTGCGGCTGCCCGCAGGGCAGGGAGGCGACGGTGATGACGCCGCTGGCCTCATTCACCCCGTCCCAGCATTCCGGCGTCGTCACGCAGGCCGCGCCGGCCCCTGCCACCGACGCCGCCGGACAGTGCCTGGTCGTCGTCGCGACCCCGAGCACGCCGACCGCCCCGGGCTGGGACGCCGAGCTCGCCCCCGCCGGCCCATTGCCGGCCGAGCCAGTGCCGGGCGAGCCACCGCTGGGCGCGAGCAGGCGCGGCACGACAAGCAGCGCCGCGACGGCGGCGATGGCGGCACCGCCGCCCACCACGGCCACTGCCAGCGAAGGACGCCGCCGGGCCGCCCGGGCAGTCGTCGCGTGCGCGCCCGCGATCGTCGCCGTCCTGGGCCCGCCAACAGAGTCGGCCAGCGACTGCGGGGACTGCGTCCAGCGGCCCGGCACCGAATCGGCCAGCGATTCGTCCGGCCACGGCACGCCCCGGCCAGTCGCGGGCTCGTGGGAGCGGGACATCGTCAGGGCCGTCGACGGCGTGGCCGGCACCTGCCACTCCCGAGACGGGGCCTGGCCGCGGCCGCCCCCCAGCAGTGCCGCGAGCTCGTCCCGCAGCGAAGCCGCTGACGGCAGCCGCCGTGACGGATCGGCGGCCAGGCACTCCCGCAGGATGTCCATCATCCGCCCGGGAACTGCGGGTATGTCGGCGACCTGCTGGCCATGCAGCGCCAGGATCGTCGCCATCCCCGGTGACTTGCCGCTCGCCGGGAAGCGCGGCGGGCGCCCGGCCATCAGCGCGTAAAGCGTGGCGGCCATCGAGTAGACGTCGCCGGCCGCGGAAGGCTCGTCGGCCCGGAAGCTCTCCGGCGGCGCGTAGGCCGGGGTGAGCGCGTCCCGTGACGCCGACTGCTCGCCGCTGGCCGCGATGATCGACGCCAGCCCGAAGTCAGCGATGCCGACGACACCGTAGCGGTTGATGAGGATGTTGGCCGGCTTGAGGTCGCGGTGCAAGATGCCCAGGGCGTGCGCGGCGGCGAGCGCGTCGGCCAGGTTGACCCCGATCTGGCAGGCCGAGGTGGGAGGCAACGGCCCGTTTCGCCGCAGCTCATCGTTGAGTGACCCGCCCGGGCACAGCTCCATCACCATGTACGGTCGCCCGTCGCGCAGCGTCCCCGCGTCGTACACGTCGATGACGTGCGGATGCCCGGACAACCGCCCCGCCGCGGTCACCTCGCGGAAGAACCGCCGCTGATCCCGTTCAGAATGCAGCGCCCGGCTGTCCACCTTGACCGCCGTCTCACGGCCAACCGCCGTCTGCCACGTCCGGTACACGGTGGCGAACCCACCCGAGCCGAGGACGTCGATAACCGTATGCCCAGGAATGTCTGGTGCCGGGATCACAGCACCGGACACTAGTCCTTCCCGGCCGGGATGACCCGAGTTTCCCCCGATCGCCGCGCGTGCGCTGAGGTCGGCCAGATACAGGCGATGGCGGCGACGCCATAGTCGGTGACATCGGTCCGGGTCCAGTGCACGCGCGCCAATTCCGGACTCGCGTGCTCCGCGGGCCCCCCTGACTGGACGCCGGCGTCGTCGTCAGCCAAAAGCTCGTAGTGCGCCATCTGCTGGCGCCGTGCCCGGTGAAGCAAGGGGATCAGGAGGCGGTGCTGAAGCGGGTGCTTGCGCGCCAGTCTGCTGGCGGCCTGGCTGGCCTCCTCGCCAGCCAGCTGGCGCACGGTCGCCGCCAGCGCCGGCCCGTGGGTGAAAAAGCCCCGCAGGCTACACGGCGCTACTTGCACCGCGCGGGCCCGCTGCAGCCGCCGCCCGCAGCCCGACTGGCTCCAGGCCCAGATGTAGGCCCGGTCACCGTCGACCACCCCGTGCACTGCGGCGGATACGGCGGTGCCATCGCGATCGAACGTGGTGAGCAGCATGCACTTGGTCCACTCAAGCGGAGCGAAGTAGCCGCCGCTGGCTTCCGGGGCACTGCTGGCTTCCGGCAGGTCACGACTATCGGTTCCCGGCTCCTGGTCTGACATGCTCCTCCTCCGTCGTCGGATGCGACCAGTCAGCACCGAGGGCGTGGAGTACGGATCCCATCGCGGTGGAATCGAGATGGAGAACGTTTGTATCGCTGTGTGGGGGTAGCAAAAGAGCACCTGAAGACCGCAGTCGCTCGATCGAAGGAGGATACCCATGTACATCGGCATCGGAACGGTCGTTCTCATCGTGGTCATCGTGCTTATCATCTTGGCACTTCGCCGATAGTGGCTAGATCCTGGCGGCAATTAACTCGATTCTGGCGGTCATTAAATGGAAATAAATATGGTTCTTGACCTGCCCCGCGATGTCGTCAGCGTGCCGCTATGCCGCCAGGTTCTTGACCGGTGCCTGGCGACCCTGGGAGTCGCGCCGGATACGCGCGCTGACATCGCCCTGGCGCTCAGCGAGGCCTGTGCCAACGTCATTCAGCACGCCGGACCCGGTGAGGAATACGAGGTGCAGGTGACCACCAGGAATCGCCGGTGCGTCATCGAGGTCGTCAATTCCGGGACCCTGGATATCAGGAACGGCGAGGGACGGCCGGATGGGTTCGCCCTCACCGATGAGCCTGTCCCCGCGGCCGCTGAGCATGGCCGTGGCCTGAAGATCATCGACGCGGTGGTCGACAACCTGCGGCTAAGTAGCGACCAGGGCCATGGCACCACCGTTCACTTCGAGAAGACGCTGGAGTGGCTGCCCGGAGCGGTCGGTCAGCACCTGTTCAACGCCGCTGGCGATTGAGCAGGGCGATCGACGGCTCCGGGTTCTCGACGTGGGCGTTGTGGCCGAGGCCCCGGACGCCGCGTGGAACAGGCGCTGCCCTCCGCGCGGCCAGTATGTTAGCCGCCCGCGGAATCAACGGTAACGAGCCGCAGCCACGTGGTGCCCAGCCACGTTCGGTACTGCGCGGTGGTCCAGCCGAGGGTTTCCCGGATGAGCAGGTAGGTGTCGGCGTGCGCGAGGACGCCGGCGGTGTCGCACAGCCAGTCGAGGTCGGCTCCCGCCGGGAGGAGGGCGTCATCCCGCATCTGGGTGAAGAACCGGCGCAGTGAGTCGCGGGTCGCCGCGCGTCCGGCGCGGGCCGCGTCGGCGATTACCTGCTCGACCGGCTCGGCCTGCCGCCCGACGGCGAACACGTCCCCGGCGCGGGCCATGAGCGCGGCGCTGCCGTCGGCGAAAAGCCCGATCCGCTCCTCGATGGTGGGCGCGGTGAGCGCGGCCTGGAACCAGTCGCGGCTTGGCGCGTCGATGTCCTGGGTGTCGCCCACGATGGCCACGTCGATAACGCGCTTGAGGAGCTCGGCCTTGGTTCCGAATCGCACGTAAACCGTGCGGTGCGCGACGCGGGCGGCGTCGGCCACCGCGGTGAGGGTGGTGGCCGCGTATCCGTCGCGGACGAACAAGTCATGGGCGGCGGCGAGGATCCGCTCCTCGGTCTCCGCGATCCGGGCCGCCCGCAGGCCCTTGACATCGCTCATCATAGGATGCAGTATAGCTGCAATATTGCAGTGTTACTGCATTAATCGAGATGAGGCCCGCCATGAAGAGCGGTAACGCGCCCGAGCTCGACGGCATCCATCACGTCAAGCTTCCCGTGCGGAACCTGGACGACTCGCGCGCCTGGTATGAGAGTCGCCTGGGTTACCAGGCGGGCACGGAGTTCGTCGAGAACGGCGCACTGGCGGGCGTGGTCATGGTGCACCCCAACGGCGGGCCAGACCTCGGCCTGCGGCTGGACCCTGAGCGAGCGGCCCGCGCGGCGGGCTTCGACTACTTCTCCATCGGCGTGCCGACCAAGGCGGCCCTGGAGGCGCTCGCGGAGCGGCTCACGGCACTGGGTGAGGCCCATGCCGGGGTGCACTTCGCCACGATCGGGTGGATCCTGCCCGGCGCCCATGACCCGGACGGCCATGAGGTCCGCTTCTACACCACCCAGTCCCACACCGACCGGGCCGACCCCGCGATCGCCACCGTTGACGATGCGATCGCCACCGCCGCGCGCCGCGCGCCGCGAACAGGACTACCTTTCCGGGCGCCCGCCCGCGTAGCCGCCGGATCGGGCTGCACGCTGGCCCGGTGGCCGTCGCCCCGGCTTAAGCCCGGCCCGCCACCGGCATGTCCGCGGCAGCCGGGCGCTTGCGACGCTAGGCACCGGGGCTGTCGCGCGGCTGGAACGCTGCTGAAACGCGCCGTCGGCAGCCCCGCCGGCTGCTGGCCGCGCGTGGTGGCCGGGGGCGGGGCAGGGATAACCCCACCATCAGCCTGGGGGCGCACATCAGGGACTTTCCGGGGATTGCCCTCATGGCTGCGGCGTCGGCTGCTTCATAGCGTGGACTCGTCTGCCGCGTGATGACCGGATATCCGGCGCGGCCCGTGACGAGAAACCCAAGGGGACACGGTGAACGAGGGGAAAGGCCACCCAAGCGAACGCGGGCTATTCGCCTGGCTGGGACGAGCGGTTGTGCGTCACCCATGGAAGGTGATCGCCCTCTGGGTGATAGCGGCGGTGGCGGTGATCATGACATCGCCCGGGCTGCCGACAACCTCGAACGAGAGCAGCTTCCTGCCGAAGAACTACGAGTCCATCAGGGCGATGGACCTCCAGGACAAGGCGTTCCCGCAGAGCGGGAGCGTCACCGGCGCCGCCGCCATCATCGTGTTCTCGCGCGCGGATGGCGGGAAGCTCACCGCCGCTGACTCCGCGAAGGTCACCGAGATCACCAAGGTGCTGAACGCCCGGCACATCCATGGCATCGTCAGCGTCACCGCCGGGCCAGCCTCGCCGAACCGCCTCGTGCAAAGCGCGATGGTGGCCATGCCCAACTCCGTGGTCAACGGGTCGGGCAGCGCCTCCGACGACGCGGTCAAGGCGCTGCGGGCCGACATCAAGCCCCTGATGGCGGGGACGCACCTGGATGAGGGGGTGACCGGGCAGGCGGCACAGTCCCTGGACAGCTCGCAATCTTCTAACAAGGCCGATCAGATCGTGCTCCTCGCGACGCTCGCCTTGATCTTGATCCTGCTGCTGATCATCTTCCGAAGCCCGATCATCGCCTTGTTGCCGCTGGTCGTCATCGCCGTCGTCTCGCAGGTCGCGACCGGCCTGATCGCTGACGTGAGCAAGGCGCTGAACCTCCACACGGACAGCTCCATCTCCACGATCCTCATCGTCGTGCTGTTCGGCATCGGGACCGACTACATCTTGTTCCTGATGTTCCGCTACCGGGAACGGCTGCGCCGCGGCGAGGACCGCAAGCAGGCCATGGTCAGCGCGGTCACCCGGGTCGGCGAGGTGATCTCCTCAGCCGCGGGCGTGGTCATCTTCGCCTTCCTGGCACTGGTCCTGTCCACCGTGAGCGTGCTGCGCTCGATGGGGCCGGCCCTGGCCATCGCCGTCGGCGTCACGCTGGTCGCGGGCCTGACGCTGGTTCCCGCGATAGTGTCGCTGCTCGGCACGAAGGTGTTCTGGCCGTCCCGGTCCTGGAAGCGGGAGCCGCGCACGGCGCGGTTCGCAGCGATCGGCAACGCCCTCGGCCGCCGCCCGGCCCTGTTCGCGGGCGTCTCCGGGCTGGTGCTGGTCGCGCTGGCGATCGGCGCGTTCGGCTTCAAGCCGACGTTCGACCTGTCCTCGGCCGGCATCCCGGCCACCGCCGAATCGCAGCGGGCACTGGTCACCCTGGAAAAGGGCCTCCCGCCCGGCGCGACCGACCCGACCGACGTGTTCTTGCACTCCAACTCGGGTCCGCTGACGGTGTCTGAGCTTTCCGGCTATGGCAGCCAGCTCAAGCGGCTGCCCGGCGTCGGATCGGTTGGGACGCCTGCCCTCAGCGCGGATAGGAGGACTGCGGATTACCAGCTGACCCTTAGTCATGACCCGGCGTCCACCCAGGCCGTGAGCGGGATGAAGAACACGATCATGCCGGGGGCGCACGCGGCGGCCCCGCCGGGCACGTACGCGCTGGTCGGCGGGACGACCGCCGTGTTCGCGGACATCCAGCGCGCCATCAACCACGACTACGCGACCGTGTTCCCGGTCGCCGCGGTGGTCATCTTGCTGATCCTCATCCTGCTCCTGCGCAGCGTGGTCGCGCCGTGGTACCTGCTGGCCTCGGTGGGCCTCGGCTTCGGGGCGACGCTGGGCGCGAGCGTGCTGGTGTTCCAGGTGCTGCGCGACCAGGCGGGCCTGGTGTTCCTGCTGCCGGTCTACATGTACCTATTCGTCGTGGCGCTCGGCACCGACTACAACATCCTGATGATCGCGCGGCTGCGCGAGGAGGCGCGTGAAGGCCGGGATGCCCGGCAGGCCGCCGCGATGGCGGTGCGGCACACTGGCCCGGCGATCGGCGCGGCTGGGCTGATCCTGGCGGGTACCTTCGCCTCGCTGACGCTGGCGGGCAACGAGATCCTGTCCCAGATCGGGTTCGCGGTCTCCTGCGGGATCGCGCTGGCCGCGTTCGTGATGGCGATGTTCTTCGCGCCCAGCCTCACGGCGCTGATCGGGCACCGTGCCTGGTGGCCCGGTCATGGTGACCGGTCGACGGCTCGGATGCCGGTGCCAGGGCGCCACGCGCAGTCGCGCGTGCTTCGTTAGGGGGACATGCTCTGGCCCGCGAGCCGGAGTGCGGCACCAGATGGCCCCGCTCACCAGGCATCATGCCTGACGGGGCCATCTGCTTGTCCTGTCACCCATCCTGGATTGGCGGCGGCCGGGGACCTAGGCTGGCAAGACAGTCGTCTCATGGCAAGGAGGCCACGAGTGACCCAGTCCGTTGACCAGGTGGCGAGCGCTGCCGCGTCCGCCGTCAATGAGTGGCTTACCGCGTTCCAGCAGGCCCTCACGGTCCGTGACGCCGACGCGGCGGCGGCGCTGTTCGCCGACGAGAGCTACTGGCGCGATATCGTCTCGTTCACCTGGAACATCGCCACGGTCGAGGGGGGCGCGGGCGTCGCGGAGCTCCTGCGGGCCACGCTCGACCAGGTCGATCCCACCGGCTTCCGGGTCACCGAGGAGCCGGCCGAGGCGGACGGCGTCATCACCGCCTGGATCGCCTTCGAGACGGAGGCCGGGCGGGGCAGCGGATTGCTGCGGCTCGTCGGTGGCAAGGCGTTCACGCTGCTCACGACGCTCGACGAGCTCAAGGGCCATGAGGAGCCGGTCAACGACCGGCGGCCCAACGGCGTGCGCCACGGCGCCTTCCGTGACCGGGTCACCTGGGCCGAGAGCCGGGCCCGGGAGGCCACCGAGCTCGGCTACACCGTGCAGCCCGAGGTGCTGATCATCGGCGGCGGCCAGGGCGGCATCGCGCTCGGCGCGCGGCTCCGCCAGCTCGGGGTCCCGGCGATCATCGTCGAGCGCAACGAGCGGCCGGGTGACTCGTGGCGCAAGCGCTACAAGTCCCTCGCGCTGCACGACCCGGTCTGGTACGACCACCTGCCCTACCTGCCGTTCCCGGCCAGCTGGCCGGTGTTCTCGCCTAAGGACAAGATCGGCGACTGGCTCGAGATGTACGCGAAGGTCATGGAGCTCAACTACTGGGGCTCGACGACCTGCAAGTCGGCCGTCCGGGAGGGTGACGGATGGGCCGTCGTGGTCGACCGCGACGGCGAGGAGGTGACGCTGCGCCCCCGGCAGCTAGTCCTGGCGCTGGGAGCGTCCGGCCTGCCCGTCGTCCCCGACTTCCCCGGCCGCGAGAAGTTCCGCGGCGACCAGCACCACTCCTCGGCTCACCCCGGTCCCGATCAGTACAAGGGCAAGAAGGCCGTGGTGGTCGGGTCGAACAACTCCGCGCACGACATCTGCGCAGCGTTGTGGGAGGCCGGCGCGGACGTCACCATGGTCCAGCGCAGCTCGACCCACGTCGTCCGGTCCGATTCGCTGATGGACCTCGGCCTCAGCGACCTGTACTCCGAGCGCGCCCTCGCCGCCGGCATGACTACCTTCAAGGCCGACACGATCTTCGCCTCCCTGCCATTCCGGATCCTGCACACGCTCCAGACGCCGGTCTATAACGCCATTCGGGAGCGGGACGCCGAGTTCTACCGCCGGCTGGAACAGGCCGGCTTCGACCTCGACTTCGGCGAGGATGACTCCGGCCTGTTCCTGAAGTACCTGCGCCGCGGGTCGGGCTACTACATCGACGTCGGCGCCTGCGAGCTTGTCGCGAATGGCGCCGTCAAGCTGGCCAAGGGGCAGGTGGCCGAGCTGACCGAGGATGAGGTCGTCCTCGGTGACGGGACCCGGCTCCCGGCCGATCTCGTCGTCTACGCGACCGGTTACGGCTCCATGAATCAGCTGGCGGCCGGCATCATCGGCCAAGACATGGCCGACAAGGTCGGGAAGGTCTGGGGCCTTGGCTCGGGCACGACGAAGGACCCGGGCCCGTGGGAGGGCGAGCTGCGCAACATGTGGAAGCCGACGGCCCAGGAGGGCCTGTGGTTCCACGGCGGCAACCTCGCCCTCTCGCGGTACTACTCCCTTTACCTGGCCTTGCAGCTCAAGGCGCGCATGGAGGGCATGCCGACGCCGGTCTTCAGGCGCGCCGAGGTGCACCACGCCGAATAAGCCAGTCAGCTGGCTCGCCGCGTAGCATTCGGGCGTTCTTACCCGCCTGGATGGCCTGGCCGCAACCCGGTTTGCCGGCCCGGCCGGCCAGCGCTGAGCCCATCGGATGAACCGGGCTACCGGGAACCTGGCGTGACGAGGCCACTTTCGTAGGCGGCCACCACCGCCTGGGCCCGGTCGCGCAAGCCGAGCTTGGCCAGGATACGGCCGACGTAAGTCTTGGTGGTCTGGTCGGCGATGACGAGCGCGTCGCTGATCTCGGCGTTGGACAGGCCGCGGGCGATTAGTCGCAGCACCTCGGTTTCCCGCTTGGTGAGCACGCCAAGCTCGGGTGCGGGCGGCGCGTCCTGGCGGGGGAGCCGGGCGAAGTCGGCGATCAGGCGCCGGGTTACCGACGGGGCGAGCAGCGCCTCCCCCCTCGCCACCACCCGGACCGCGTGCACTAGCTCGGCGGCGTTGGCGTCCTTGAGCAGGAACCCGCTGGCCCCCGCCCGCAGCGCCTGGTACACGTAGTCGTCGAGGTCGAACGTGGTGAGCATCAGCACCCGGGGCCCTTCCGGCCCAGCCGTGCCGCGCATGATCTCGCGGGTCGCCTGGAGCCCGTCCATCACCGGCATCCGCACGTCCATCAAGACGATGTCGGGCGACAGGCGCCGCGCCTGGGCCACCGCGTCGGCACCGTCGGCGGCCAGGCCCACGACCTGAAGGCCCGGCTGGGCGGCGAGTATCGCGGCGAGGCCCTCGCGCACCACCGCCTGATCATCGGCGATCAGGCAGCGCGTGTCACCGGTGCCGGCTGGGCTCATGCGGTCTCGCCGAGCGGGAGCACCGCCGATACCGCGAACCCGCCGGCCGGCGTCGGCCCCGCCGACAGCGACCCGCCGAGCAGCTCGACCCGCTCGCGCATCCCGGTCAGTCCGTGACCCGGGCGGCGGTCGCGGGCGGGCTGTGACCGCATCGCGGTACCGCCGGGGCCGTTAGCCACTCGCAGCCGGACGGCGCGGGCGCCGCGGTCCACCGACACCGTGACGGCAGCGCCGGGGGCGTGCTGGCTGGCGTTCGACAGCGACTCCTGGACAATCCGGTACGCGCATACCCCTATGCCCGGGGGGACCGCGCCGAGCTCATCCGGCATCGACAGCTCGATGTCGACCCCCGCCCGCCGGGTGGTGTCCACGAGCGCTGGCAGGTCGCCCAGTTGCGGCTGGGGCGCGAGACTGGCCGGCTCGTTCTCGCGGAGCACGCCGAGCAGCCGCCGCATTTCCATCAGGGCCTCGCGGGCCACCTCGCTCAGCGAGCCGAACTCCGCGGAGGCCGGCTGGGTCAGCCCGCCGAGCCGGTAGGGCGCGCTCTCGGCCTTGACGGCGATCAGCGACAGGTGATGGGCGACCACGTCGTGCAGCTCCCGGGCGATCCGCGCGCGCTCCTCGAGCGCCGCGCGCCGCGACCGCTCGGCGTCGGCGTTCGCGGTCTGCGCGGCGAGTGCGCGCCGGGCGCGGAGCTGGGAGCCGACGCTGTCCGCCACGATCGACACGGCGGCGAACACCATCGTGGCGCTGGCGGGGCCGTTCAGGTCCGGGATGTCCTTGACCAGCCAGCCGCACCACGGGATGAGCGTCAGCGCCCACATCGACCACAGCGCCATCCGCCGCTGCCGGACCGCCGCCAGGCAAAAGGCCCCGAGCAGCGCGAGCACCTGCGCCGGCCCCCACGGCCAGCCGCCCCACCAGGCGGCGGACACGAGCGGCGTCAGCAGCAGGAGGAGCCACCCGGTCCGCCAGGCCAGCATCGGGTACCTCGCCGCGAGCGGCAGCGGCAGGACAACGGCGAGGGCGACCATCACCTGCCCCGCGCTGGCCGGCGGCTCAGCGTCACCCACGGCCACCGGGTGCACGTGGGTCGCGCTGATGTAGCACAGCGCGAACGAGACCGCGGCCAGCGCGGCGTAAGCCGAACGGCGCTCTTGCCGTGAGCGCCAGCGCCACGCCGGGGCCGGATCGGGGCCCGCCAGCACCTGGATAAGGGCAGGCCAGGCCGATGACGCGATCCCCGGCGGCCGTTTCACGGTCTCAGCGTAGGGGGCCGGGGCCGCTGGGTCATCCCGCCTGGAAGGTCATACCCAGGTACTACGCCGCCTGCCTGACGGACGGGCCGTCCCCGGCGGTAGCACCGGGGATCGCGCCCCGTGGGGTGATTACCCGGATCCGGCCCGCGGGCCAGCCTTGGATGGTCTCACCAACCTAGAAGGCAGGAGCGCGATGAACGTCGAGATCACCGGCCTGACCCGGCGCTTTGGCTCGGTTGCGGCGGTGGCCGGGGTGGACCTGCGAGCGGGGCCCGGGGTCTTCGGCCTGCTCGGGCCGAACG
Source organism: Streptosporangiaceae bacterium (assembly GCA_025934375.1). Lineage (GTDB taxonomy): Bacteria > Actinomycetota > Actinomycetes > Streptosporangiales > Streptosporangiaceae > Trebonia. Next base: position 15,093 of record JAICYD010000083.1, read on the forward strand.
GCGCGGGTAAGACCTCGCTGCTGCGGATGATGGCGACGGCGATGCGGCCGTCCTCGGGCAGCCTGCGGCTACTGGGCCGTGATCCCGGCGGTTACGGCCCGCGCCGCGAGATCAGGCGCAGGCTCGGCTACCTGCCGCAGAGCCCCGGCTACTACCCGGGATTCACCGTGGCGGAGTACGTCGAGTACTTCGCGCTGCTGAAGGAGGTTCCGCCGGGCCGGATCCGCGCCGCGGTCACGACCGCGATCGAGGCGGTCGAGCTTGGTGACCAGAAGAAGGCCAGGCTGCGCACCCTGTCCGGGGGCATGCTGCGCCGGGCCGGGATCGCGCAGGCGATCGTCAACGAGCCCGAACTGCTGCTGCTCGACGAGCCGACCGCCGGCCTCGACCCGCAGCAGCGGGTGGCGTTCCGCGCCCTGCTGCGGAACCTGGGGCAGCGGGCCACCGTCGTGGTGAGCACCCACCTGGTCGAGGACGTCACGGCTGCCTGCGCCCAGGTCGCGGTGATGGACCGGGGCAGGATTGTCTTTCGCGGCACGCCCGACGGGCTCGCCGCGTCTGGCGGCGGGCAGCACGCCGGGGATACGCCCATCGAGCGCGGGTACAGCGCCGTCCTCGCGAAGGCGCGGTCATGACCGCGGGCGCGCCGGCGCTGGCATCGGCCCGGCCCGGGCCGGGCGAGCATGCCGTCGTCCGGGCGAGCCTGCGGACGCGGTGGCTGCTCCGGCTGGAACTGCGCCATAACGCGATGGCGTGGCTGGCCCCGGTCGCGATCGGGCTGTTCTGGCTCACCACGTACCGCAAGGTCATGGCCATGCCGCCGCTGTGGAACGTGCGCGCGGCCGGGCTGCAGAGCGGCGCCGTGCCCGACTTCGTGATCCCGGTGACGGCCGCCGCCGCCTGGATGGGGTCGCGGGAGGCCCGGCGCCGCGTTGCCGACCAGGTGTCCATCACCGCGCGGGCGCGGTGGGCGCGGCTGCTCGTCTCGTGGGCCGCCACCTCGACCTGGGCGGGCCTGGCCTACCTAGCCTGCGTGGCCGTGCTGTACGGGGCGACGGCGCGGCAGGCGAGCTGGGGCGGGCCGCTGTGGTGGCCGGCCGTGGTGGCCGCCGCGAGCCTGCCCGCGTTCGCGGCCTTCGGGTTCATCGCGGGCACCTTCCTGCCGAGCCGTTTCACCGCGCCGCTGGCGAGCATCATCGCGTTTTTCATCCTCGCGCTCAGCACCGAGCTGATCTCCGGTAGCCAGTCCCCCTGGCAGGTCGCGCCCCTTGTCGCCGGCCCCTGGGACATGGGACCGCAACTGGGCGTGGCGACCTTCTACCCATTCCTGCCGGACCTGTCGATCGCGCAAGTGATGTTTCTCGCCGGGCTCACCGTCGCGCTGCTCGGGGTCCTGGCGCTGCCCGCCCGGGCGGGCAGCGGGGCGGCCCGCAAGGCGGCGGCCGCGATCACGGGCGCGGGCGTGCTCGCGGCCGGGACGGCGGCCTGGCTGACCGGGACCGGCACCCTGGACGCGCACGGCATGATCAAGATCCCGGCTCTGCATGACGCCGCCAGCGACCGGCCGCTCCCGTTCACCCCGCTGTGCGGCGGCACCGCGATTCCGGTCTGCCTCAACCCCGCCTACGCCAGCTACCTGCCCGCGACCGAGACCGCGCTGGGACCGCTGCTCAGCCAGGTCGCCGGCCTGCCGGGCGCGCCGTCCCGGGTCGTCCAGGTGGACGTTACCTACCATCAGGAATCCGGCAACGGCATCACCCTGCGGGCAGCCGGCCGAAGGGACGAACGCATGCCCCGGGTGATCTACTTCGTGCTGCCCAGCCAGCTGCCGGGACCGCCCCTGACGACGGCGCAGCTGGCCGGCCAGCTGGTCGCGACGAACGGCCCGAGGATCATCCGGTGGATCATCGGCAGCCCGGCCACCGCGTCGGACGCGCGGAACGCGGTCGCCGCCGGGCTGATGCTCGCGGTCGGCCAGGGCGCGCTCACCCCCGAGCGGGCCAGCCGGGACGCGGGATCGTCACCAGTCCTGGCCCCCGGCACCCCGGCGTACGCGGCGGCCGAGCGCTTCGCCGCGCTGCCCGCCGCGGCCCGGCGCGCCTGGCTGGTGCGGCGCCTGGCCGCGCTGCGGGCGGGCCAGGTTACCCTGGAGCAGGTCCCGTGACGGGCGCGCGCCGGGTGTGGCTGTATGCCGTGAGCCGCCGGGTCCCGTTCGCCGTGCTGGCCATGGCGGCCTGCGCGATCGGGCTGCGGATCGCGCTGCTGCGGCACTGGGACGACTATGGCGCGCTGCAGTTGCCGCTGATCTTCGAGGCCGCCGCCGCGGTGAGCGTCGTGGCCGCCGTGCCCGGCCCGTTCGGCGAGCCGGAGCGGGTGGCCGGCCACTGGCTGCCGCTCTTGCGGCTGGGCGTCACGGTGGCCCTGACCGCGGCGGCGGTCGGCCTGCTGGCCGCCGCCGGCATCGGCGGGCACCTGGCGGGCGGGACGCTGGCGGTGCTACGCAACGTCGCGGGGATCACCGGCCTGGGGCTGCTGTGCGCCGCGGCCGCGGGCGGCGGCCTGTCATGGGCCGCTCCGGCGGGGTACCTGGTCGCGGCCGTGTACGCGCTGTACACGCAGTGGCACCCGCCCGCGCTGACGACTCCATGGCTGTGGCCCGCCCGGCCATCCCACGACCTGGGCGGCGCGGTCTGCGCCGGGCTGGTGTTCACCTGCGGGATCGCGGTCCTCACGGTGCGCGGAGCCCGTGACCGCCCAGGCGATCCCGCCGAGAGCTGACCGGCGGGCATAGGGTCGGGCCGCCGGAAGTCGGGCGCGGCGTACGACAAGGCCATTGAGCTGGCGGGCAACACCGCCGAGACCGCCTGCCTGACCCGCCGCCGCGGCCAGCTAGGGTAACGCCTGACGCCGGTCTTACTCGGGCGAACCACGCATCCGGCTGGAACCGGTAATATTTCGCTAAATCCACGTCCTTCGTTGATGGCGAGGCGCGCAGTGCGGAACGAACGGTTGCTGGTCGCGGTGGCTGCCGGACTTGTGATGGTGAGCGGGATTGCGTACGCGGCCACGGCGAAGCCAGTGACGGCGATGCGCCCGGTGGCGGCGACGCAGCCGGCCGTGCAGCCGACGGCCAGCAAGCCGGTGCCGCCCGCCGTCCTGGCCGTGACGCCATCCGACGGCGCGGCGAAGGTCGCTCCCGACGCTCACGTGCGGATCACGGCCTCCGGAGGCAGGCTTACCCAGGTCATGGTGACGTCCGGCGGCTCCGCCGTTACCGGGCAATACGGACCGGGCAGCGCGAGCTGGTCGACGCGGTGGGGGCTGAAGCCCGGCACCTCCTACACCGTCACCGCCGTCGCCAAGAACAGCAAGGGCGCGGCGACGACCGAGGTCACGCACTTCACCACCAAGAGCGCGGGCAGCACGCTGAAGATCACCGACATCACCCCCAACTCCCATGAGACCGTCGGGATCGGCATGCCGATCATGGTCGACTTCAACCAGGACGTGGCCAGCTCGGACCGAGGCGCGGTCGAGCGCGCCCTTGAGGTCGCCAGCGACGTCCCGGTCACCGGCGCGTGGTTCTGGGCCTCCGACAGCGAGGTCATCTTCCGCACGCAGGGCTACTGGTCAGCCCACCAGCACGTGCAGCTCACCGCGCACCTGACCGGCGTCCCCGGCGGCCCGGGCCTGTGGGGCAGCAGCGATCTCACCCGCTCGTTCACCATCGGCGATTCGCACATCGTCAAGGTCAACCTGAAGAGCGACCAGGGCTACTTCTACGTCAACGGGTCGCTCGCCAAGAAGATCCCGGTCAGCGGCGGAGTGGGCGGCTACGACTCCCACGGCAACGACTTCTACACCACCACCGGCGTGCACCTCACCATGGGAAGCTTCGACTCGGTCGTGATGACCTCGCCGAACATCAAGCCCGGGGAGGCCGGGTACTACCACGAGATCGTGTACCACGACGTGCAGATCTCCGACAGCGGCGAATACCTGCACCAAAGCCCCGGCGGCTTGTGGTGCCTAGGCAACACGAACTGCAGTCACGGCTGCGTCCGGATGACTGCCGCCGGCGCTGACTGGTGGCAGCACACCGCCTACCGGGGCGACCCGGTGACCATCACCGGCTCGCCGCGCGTGCTCGCCTGGGACAACGGCTGGGGTTACTGGCAGAAGTCCTGGTCATCGTGGCTGAAGGGCAGCTCCGCCGGATCGGTCACCACAATCGCGCTGACGGCACCAGCTACCGGACTCGGGACCGCGGCCTGATCTCATAGCCTAAGGGACTCAAGACCGCGCCTGTGAGTCCCGGGAGTCCGCCGTGCCCTTCTCCGCCCTCAGCCACCTCGCCTGTTCCGCGACGGGCAAGCGGTACGACGCGGACACCGTCCAGGGCGTGAGTGACGAGGGCAAGCCGCTGCTCGCTCGCTATGACCTAGACCAGGTCGCGACGGCGGTCACCCCCCGGGAGATCGCCGCCCGGCCCCCGACGCTGTGGCGGTACCACGAGGTGCTGCCGGTCCGCGACGAGGCGAACATCGTCTCGCTTGGCGAGGGCATGACCCCGCTCATCCCGATCCCGTCCTACGGCAGGAAGATCGGGCTGCCGGGGCTGCTGATGAAGGACGAGGGGCTGCTGCCCACGGGCACGTTCAAGGCACGCGGCGCCGCGGTTGGCGTCTCCCGGGCCGCCGAGCTTGGCGTCAAGGGCGTGGCCATGCCCACGAACGGCAACGCCGGGGCCGCGTGGGCGGCGTACGCGGCCCGCGCCGGGCTGAAGAGCCTGATCGCGATGCCCGTGGACGCACCCGCGATCACCCGCGCCGAGTGCGTCGTCGCGGGCGCGGAGCTGTACCTGGTGGACGGCCTGATCGGGGACGCGGGGCGGCTGGTGAGCGGTGCGGTCCGCTCCCGCTCCGATTACCAGGAGGTCTCCACGCTGCGCGAGCCCTATCGCGTTGAGGGCAAGAAGACCATGGGCTACGAGATCGCCGAGCAGCTCGGCTGGCGCCTGCCCGACGTCATCGTCTACCCGGCCGGGGGTGGCGTCGGGCTCATCGGCATCTACAAGGCCATCGTGGAGATGCAGGCACTCGGCTGGATCGGACCGGACCTGCCGCGGCTTGTCGCTGTCCAGGCTGACGGGTGCGCGCCGATCGTGCGCGCCTTCGAGTCGGGCGCCACCGAGAGCGAGCCGTTCCCGGACGCGCACACCGTCGCGTTCGGGATCACCGTACCCAAGGCGCTCGGCGACTTTCTGGTGCTCGACGCGGTTCGCTCCACCGACGGCACCGCGATCTCCGTGAGCGACGAGGAGCTGCTCGCCGAGCAGCGCACCATGGCGGTGGCCGAAGGAACCTTCATCTGCCCGGAAGGCGCCGCCTGCCTCGCCGCCGCCCGCCAGCTGCGGGAAGCGGGGTGGCTGGCGGGCGGCGACAGCGTTGTCGTGCTTAACACCGGCATGGGATTGAAATACCCGCAGGTGGTCAGCGTCGACGTCCCCACTCTCAGCATCGATTCCGCGATCCCCGCCGAATCGGCGCGCTGAGAGCTCTATGCGGCTGCTCGCTCCTACCCGTCCAGGGTGACGACGTGGTCGGCCTGGCCGATCACCGCGGGGTCGTGCGTGGAGCAGATCACCGTCTGGCCATCTTGGTGAGCGGCGGCCGCCAGCAGGGCCGCGACGGCGCGGGCATTAGCCTCATCCTGGCGGGAGGTCGGCTCGTCGACGATCAGCAGCCCGCGCGCGCTGGCGAGCGCCCGGGCGAGCGCCAGCCGCTGCGCTTCCCCGGCCGAGAGCCGGCCGGCGCGCTGACGGGCGCGATCGGCGAGCCCGGCCCGGGTCAGCGCCGTGGCGGCGCGCTCGGCGGCGGTGTCCGCGTCCCATCCGCGTATCCGCAAGATGAGCGCGGTATTCTCTTCGGCGCTCAGGAAGTCGATCGGCGCGGGCTCCTGCGACAGGTACCCGATCCGCTGCCGGCGCAGGCTCGCGAGCTGCTCAGCGTCGAGGTCGCCGAGGCGGTGCCCGTCCAGCATGACCTGGCCCGAGGTTGCCCGCTCGAGTCCGGCCACGAGCTTCAGCAGCGTCGTCTTCCCCGCCCCTGAGCGACCAGTGACAGCGGTCATCCGGCCAGGCGCGAACTCATGCGTGAGCCGCCCGAGCACATGGCGCCTGGTTAGCCCGCGTCCGAAGGATCGCGCGACATCCCAGAGCTCGACCTTGGCCGGGGTCCAGCTTTCCGGCGGCCGCGGCTGGGCTTCGGGCGCGGCCGGCGGGGCGGGGCTGGGATCACCGGCCGCCCGGGTCACGATTACCCCATCCGCGGTCGGCCGCACGCGGGCGCGACGCCCGATGCCCGCCGCGGCGAGCAGATCGGGGGGGAGCCGCAGCCAGCCGCCGTCGATAACGACCGCCTCCTCCCCGTCGAGCCGGTCGCCGGTGATCCGGCCATCTCGGATCCGCAGCGTGCGGTCGGCGACCCCGGCGGTCGCCAGATCGTGGGTGACCAGGATGACGCTGGTGCCGCTGGCGCGGGCGAGCTCGACGATCAGGGCGCGGACGGCGTCGGCACTGGCGTCGTCGAGCTCGCCGGTCGGCTCGTCGGCGAGCAGCAGCGCCGGCCGGTGGGCGAGGGCGGCGCACAGCGCGAACCGCTGGCGCTCGCCGCCGGACAGCTCCGCCGGCAACGCGTCGGCCCGGTCGGCCAGCGCCGTGATCTCGAGCAGTTCAGCGACTCTCCTGTGGCTCTCCCGCCTCGGCGTTCCCCGCAGTCGTAGCGGCAGCGCCACTGCGGCACGCATGCGCAGATCGGGACTCAGCGCGGCGTCGGAATGCTGCCCGAGGAAGCCCATCAGCTCATGCCGGAGCCGTGACCGGGTACGCGCTGGCATCCGGCCGATGTCGCGGCCCAGCACGCGGACGATCCCGGCCGACGGCTGCTGCAGCCCGGCGACCACGCGCAGGATCGTGCTCTTCCCGGCCCCGCTCGGACCGAGCACGGACAGCACCTCGCCCCGGCCGAGCGCGAGGTTCATCCCCGCCAGCGCCGCCGCGTCGCCCTCATTGGTGCGGTGAACGCAGAACACATCACGCAGTTCGACGATCATCTCGCTCATCGCGCAGCGCTTTCCCTGGGCACTCCGCCGCTTTCCGTGCCGGGCTCCCGCGACATCCGGCCCGCTCGCCCGCTTCGGATCAGGGCCCGCGTGGCCAGCCAGCCGACGAGCGCGAGCACCGCGACCGCGCCGACGCCCCAGGCGGCCAGCGCCGCCCACGGCACCACGGTCACCACCGGCGGGCGCGGATCGGCGACGGTCCCCGCGGCGCGGACGCTGGCGACCGCCAGCCGCGTCAGCAGCACGGCGATCCCCAGGCCGACGATCACCCCCAGCACGCTCGCGAGCGCGAGCCGGACTCGCAGCTCGGCCCGCAGTCCGCGCGGGCCGACGCCTTGCTCTGTGAGGTCCGACTCGGCCCGCTCGTCCCGGCCTCCCCCGAGCAGCGCCGTCAGCAACCCGACCACCGCCAGGACCAACGACAGCGCCGTGGCGGCGAACAGCGCCCCGAGCACCCCGCGCGCCACCGGCGCGCCTAGCCACTGCTGATCGACGTCGACGCGGAACGAGGAGTCAAGCTGGGCCAGCGTCCCGCCGCCGAGGGCGGCGCGCACCCGGCTGAGGTGCCCGGTGCTGATCCACAGCTCGTCGGGCCGGCCTTGACCGGGCATCCGCGCGTCCAGAGCCGCCGCCAGCGTCGGCTCGTCGGCGACGACGAAGCCGGCCGAGTCAGGGTCAAGCGTGGGGAAGCGGCTGAGGACCCCGACCACGCGCGCGGTCACCGGGAGGCCGTCCACCGTCAGGGCGATCCGCTCATCCGGCCCCGCTGACGCGGCGGTCGCCGGATCGGTGAGCACTGGGACAGGGACCGTGTCGGTTGGCTGCGCGGGCCGGACCACGCCGGGTGCTCCGGAGGCGGAGAAACCGACCATCGCGACGGCGCCGCTGGCAGGCGGCCCCGTTGAGGCCGCCGCTCCCACGCCGCGCCAGGCGCCGAGCGAGACGGGCAGCGATGGCCCGCGATCGGGCAGCACGACCAGCGGGCCGAGTGCGACGCGCGCGGACGACTGAGTCGCGGCGGCCGGGTTCTCGCTGTTCTGATGGCCGTTCGTGATGGCGAGCCCGGTGGGCTCTTCGAGCTCCAGCGCCTGGAGCTCCCACCGTCCGGGCGGAACGGCGGCCCGCAGGACCGCGCCGCCAGCGCCGGCCGTTCCGAACGTGACCTGCCGGATCGTTCCCTGGGGATCGCGCAGGTCGGCGGTCACCACGACGGGAAAGCCCCGGGAGGTGGCGTGCAGCGAAAGCCACCGTGCGGCGGCCGGAAGCGTCGGTCCAGCGGTGCGGACCGGGCCTGCCGGCTCCAGGCGCCGTGCGAGCGTGGTCAGCGGGGCCGAGCCGTCGCTTTCCCGCCAGCCGTGTATCCCGGCCAGTCCGGCAGCGGGAATGCCAAGCGCGGGAACGGTAACGGTCGCCCCGCCGGGCGTGTAGTTCGCGTCTGTCCGGCGGACCGGCAGCACGGCGCCCGACGCGAGCGCCTGCCACCGCTGGAGCGGAGCCACCTCCAGCGGAGTATGGAAATCCGGCCCCGGCGCGACCAGCACGTCAAGCGGGACGCGGTCCGCCGCCTGATCAGCCGCGCTGCGGATTAGCGTCGACCGGTAGGAGAGGGCGAAGCCGCCGAGGCCGGTGGCGACGGCGATGAACGCGATGGCCAGCGCCGGCACCGCGGGGGAGCGGGCGAGGTCCACCAGCGCCAGGCGCGGGAGCACCGGGCCGCTCCGGGCCACGCGCTCGGCCCCCCGCAGCGCTGTACCGGCCAGGCGGAACGTCAGTACCCCGGCGGCCGCGCAGCACAGCGGCGCTAGCAGCAGCGCCAGCCCTTGATCACTGCCGGTACCCGCGGCCAGCGCGGCAACCAGGGCCGAGGCCGCCGCGACGGCCAGCAGGTCGCTCACCCTGGCGCTGCGCAGCATCGCCAGGGAGCCGAGCAGCACGGTCGCGGCGAGCCATCCGGTGCCCAGCGTGATGAGCCCGGCCCAGGTGATCACGCTATGAGTCAAGATCGCGCCCGCAGGCTCCCCTTCGCTACTGGCCAGCAGCGCCGCGGCGCCGATCCCCACGGCCGCGCCGGCGCTCAGCGCGGCGGCGCATAGCCACCCGGATTCCGCCGCGACGAACAGCGCGCAGTGGCGCGCGCGGGCACCTGCGTTGCGGAGCCGGTCAAGCTCGGCCCGTTGATCGCGACGCAGGCCGCCGCCGGCCAAGACGATGAACATCGCCAGCGCGGTGATCGCGCCCCCGCCCGCGAGCAGCAGGCGCTGCGGTGCCACGCTCGCCTGGGCGCGTGCCTCGTCCAAGGTGGTGAAAGGAGCGCTCAGGCTGAACTGGCTCCCGCTCACGAGCAGGCGGGCCTGCGAGCCGGCCAGCCGGTCCTCGACGCCGGCCAGCTGCCACCATCGCAGCCCGGTGATCGTGAGCGGGGCCAGCCAGCTATGCGTGCGGTACAGGCCGCTGAGCCCGGGCAAGGCGTCCAGGCCGGCCACGTCCCAGGTCACGAGCACTGGCCCGGCGTCCGCGCTCGACGGCGCGAACCCCAGGGGAACCGCCGAGCGGAGCGGCGACGAGCCGACGACCACGATATTGACGCCGATCTCGGCCAGGGTCGAAGGCACCTTCGGGGGCGGGCCCCCGCCGACGAGCAGCATCGGACAGCGTTGCGGGCGGCAGGGGCCCAGCCGGCCGGGCCAAGGGCCGGGGAGCCACCGGCTCAACTGGGCGATCCCGGCCGTACGCACGACGAGCCCGTCGAGCCGCACCTGGTTCAATAGCAGCACCTCGGTCGGCGACCCCAGGCCAAGCCCGTGCAGCAGGGCCTGCGCCTGGTTCGCAACGCCGGGGCTGACCGGACCCTGCCACGTGACGCGGACCTCGCTGTCAAGCGGCGATGCCTGGTGGAGCACCGAGCGGGCGCTCTGGTCACCCGCGATCTGGGACTCGGCCGCCACGCCGACGGCGAACGCCGCCGCCAGCGCGATACCCAGCGCGGGCAGCAACCACCGGGCGGGACGCCGCCGTCCCCGCGCGACGACCAGGATCAGCGGCGCCAGCCAGCCCCGCAGGCGAGCGGCCGGGATCATGGATTTCATCCAGTGCAGGCGCCGGCATTGACGGGATATCGCACGAAGCCGATTGTCGCACAATCATTCAGAAATCGGGGGATGGGCATTCCGGCGTCGTCAATCTCGAATCCGGCTTGTGAATCCCGCGCTAGCCGATACGGCTGCCTATCCCAGGAAGAGGTAGTAGGCGTGCCTCGGCCGGGATCGCGGACCGGGCGCCGCTATCGCCGAAGCCCCGGGTCATGGCGTCCTGGGTGAAGGACGCCATGAGGCGGCCGTCGGGGGTGAGCACCTGGCCCCCGACGGAGCTCATGCCCGCGGTGCCACCTGGAGGCCTGGCCCTTGAACGGGCAGACCGTGCGCGTGTTGCTTTCGCGGGGTTTATGTTGCTTTTACCGTGAGCATTAACTGGGCGAGAGCCGCAGGCCCGACTCCGGACGGGACGGAACCCTGATGTCGGATGGGATGGCGCCCGAGCCGGCGCCCGCGCCACCTGAGCCGCTGCCGTCTGAGCCGCTGCCGTCTGAGGCACTGCCGGGGCCGCCGTCCGCACCCGCGCACGTCTCTCCCCCTGCCCTGGTGCCTCCGCCACCAGCAGCGGGTCCCGGCGCGCAAGTGCCTGAGTTCGAGGCGCCGGCCGCTGACGTGCCCGCCATGCCTGGCGTACCCGGAGCGCCCGTCTCCGCGCCCCGGTTCTACTGGCCCACCTCGCCCGAGGCGCAACGCGTGCCTGACCTGCCCAGCGTGGCCGCCATGTTCGGGACCCCGCCTCCGCCCCCGCCCGATCCAGGCCGGCGTCGGCGGCGGGGCCTCATCGCCCTCGCCCTCATCGCGGTCGTCGGAATGGCGATCGGGCTGCTCGTCGCGCAGCCGTGGGAACCGCCGCCACTGCTCGCGCCAGTCGCCGTCCAGGCGGCGGTGACTTCCACCACGGCGGCGGCGCTCTCCTGGCACCAGGCTCCCGGAGGCCGCAAGGCGGACTCATGGATCGTGATGCGCAACGGCGAGCGGCACGCCGTGGTGCCAGGTGCGCAGCTGACCTTCGCCGACAGCACGCTCGCCCCCGGCGGCACCTACGCCTACCGGGTATACGAGACCTCCGGCACGGCCCAGTCGCCGGGGTCGGCGCTGGCTAGCGCTCGCACGGCGGCTCCCGCCGTGCGAGACCTGCGCCAGGTGGGCAAGGGGTGGAGCACCGTCACGCTTCGCTGGGACCCGCCGGCCGGGGCCCCGGCCCCGGACACCTACACGATCAGCGACAGCGCTGGCACCAGCGTGGGCAGCGTCACCGGGAACGTCACCACGTTCGCGATCACCCGCCTGCCGGTTGGCGGTGACCCGGGCAGCTACACGGTCTCCGCGACCTGGGCCGGCAACCGGTCAGACAACGCCCCCTCGGTGCCAGCGGTAACGCTGCAGCCCCCGCTCAACAGCGACTACTCGACGAGCTACTACAACGCCTCATCGCCGGGCGGGACCATGAAGGCCGGGACGAGATGGACCGACAACTGGACCTTCAACCCGTCGTGTGCCGGGAAAGCCTGCAAGGAGGGGCTCCAGGCGAGCTTTCAGCCGCCAGCTACCCGCGACACGCCGTTCAACGTGACGCTGAAGCCGTCCGGGGGCCACTACATCGGCACGACCCACGCGGAGATCTTCGCCTGCTCCGCTGCCGCCTCCGGATCCTTCCTCGACGCCACCAACGACACTGTGAACGTCGATATCACCCCGGTCCGCACCTCCGGCGGAACCTGGAGCGCGTTCAAGGGGACCGTCGTGGTCACCATGCCGTATACCGTCCCCGTCCTGTCGCCCAACTCCTACTGCCCGACGCAGTCCTGGAGCTTCACCGTGAACGGGCACCCGGCCAGCTAGCCCGCCTCGTATTTCCGCTGGCACACGGAGGCACTGGACCAGCGGCGCTGACAATTGTGCGGGCGATGGGCCACTCGGGCTGTCGCCGGCGCATACTGGAGAGGATGAAGCCTGCCCGCGCCGCGACCCGGCGCCACCTGCCCACAAGTCCCTTCAAGCCGCCGCCCCCCGCCCGGCCGGCCGAGCAGTTCGCCCCGCAAGACCAGGTCACTCACGACACATACGGACTCGGCCGCGTCGTCAGGGTCGAGGATGACACGGCCGTGGTCATCGACTTCGGCACGCAGCAGGTGCGGATCGCGACTCCCTGCGCCAAGCTGAGCAAACTCTGATACCGGCTGCGCCGCGAGGCTAGCATGTGTCCCCGAACCAGATCTTAGGTGTGGGGTTACCGACACGTTCCCCGAGATTCGGGTAGGCTGCGAGACGCAGCTTCTGTGTACGTGCTTCATTACGCGCTCGCGGAGTTACTGCCGGGCTTCGCGCGGTGCGGGGCTCTGTGTATGCAAGGAGAAAAGCGCGTGGCGCAGGGAACAGTCAAGTGGTTCAACGCGGACAAGGGTTTCGGGTTCATCAGCGTCGATGATGGCGGCAAGGACGTCTTCGTCCACTTCTCCGCGATCGAATCCAACGGCTACCGCAGCCTGGAAGAGAACCAGCGGGTCGAGTTCGACATCACGCAGGGCCAGAAGGGTCCGCAGGCCGAGCACGTCCGCGCGATCTGACTCTGATCACCGGGCAACGCCACCGCGCGCCCGGGCCGGCTCTGACTGGCCCGGGCGCACGGTGGCTTCCTTTCCCCGGCAGGAGTTGCCCGCCTGAGCGCGGATGCTCCTTCGGGCAGGGCAAGTAGCGCGCCCCGCGGGGCATAGGCTGGTCCCGCGACTGCATCCCGCTGCCGGTGCCGCCGCTACGACGCCCGTGCCGCCAGGCCAGGCGCACAGCCGGCAGCGGCGGAGAGGACCCCGCAGATGACAGACGATGCGCTCGCCGTAGCAGTCTCCCCGCCCGGTGACGAGGTCAGTGCGCTCCGGTGCCCGGAGTTCACCCGGACGGATCGCGGCTGGGAACGGTGTCACCGGGATGAGCACAGTCCAGATGCCCGGCATCACGTGCGTGACCGGTCATGGTTGACGGCCGGGAACACGCCGCGGTTGCAGCTCGGCCAGTCCTGCACCCAGGCGTGCACGTGGCCGGATCAGGTGCTGAAGTACCGCGGCAGGCTGGGGCGGCCGACCTGACGGCAGCGGCTAGCGTCATTCGCGCCCGTGATTGAGACCGCGGCGAGTCCGGGCGCAGCTGAGCGAGATCGGCGTTTAGGGTGGAGCAGGAAGCGGTTGTCTCAAGCGCCGTCGTGATGTCCTGGATCGCCTGTTGCTCGGCCGGGCTTATGGCCTGCCCGCCCTCCCGGTGGGCCTCGGCGACCTTGCTGGCGACAGTGAGCACGAAGCGCCGGTAGTCCTCGCGCTCTTCGGCGGTAGCCGAGTGCTCCAGCAGCATAGCCACTTCTCGAAGATGGCCGAGGCTCAGCTCCCTGAGCTCCTCGGGAGAATGGAACTTCCCGTGCTCCATGCGGGGCTTCTCGGCGACGATCTCATCGAGGAGCTCACTGTCACCGTGCTGGGCGCGTGCCTCGGCGTATGCCTTCGACATCGCCACCGTCTCCCGGAACGTCCCACCGCGCGACGCTGTGATGACCATCAGGCCGGCGGTCGGCGGCCCCTCGAGCACCGTCTCCCATTCGGCGGGTGAAAAGTCGGCCTTGGTGGTCATTGGGCTCTCCTAGCTGAGTGCGGGTGCGGGTCATGCAAGAGCCTCCCGCGGTTTCCGGACGCGCGCCTCACCCTTAACGGGCGTTTCCGCCGCGCCGAGCCTTCGGTGGGGAAGGCCCTGTCGTCAGGTGACTACCGAGGCGGCGATTTGCTGAGACCTGGCACATTATCGCCGACGCGGCGCTGCGGGAGGGTGGTGGGAGCTGATCACCGTGGCGCGAGGAGCACCCGTGGCGATAACCGCAATTCTCGATCTCCAGCTCAAGCCGGAATCGCTGGAAACCGCGCCCGCGGTACTCCACGCGACGCTCACCGATACGCGCGCGTTCCCCGGTTGCCTGGGTGTCACGGTCTTGATCGACAGCGACGACCCGGCTCACGTCGTGGTCTACGAGAGCTGGGAGTCGATCGAGCATGACCGGGCCTACCGCGCGTGGCGGGCCAGCGCCGAGGGCGCGTCGGCCCTCGGCTCGGTCCTGGCCGCCGGTCCTAAGCTCAGCCTGTACACGGTCGCCGACGGCGTCTAGGGTGCCCGTGGTCACCCGGTGCCGTTCACGTTAGCGCCCGCTTCAGGCTGAGGCGGCCTTACCTGCCCGGAGAGGCACGTCCCAGGTATCCGCTATCGCGTCGCTTGACCTGCCGACCACGCTGCGCGAAGTAGGCGTCGAGCCGAGGGACTTCGCGGCGATCGCCCACGACGCCATGGAGGACATGATCGTGGCGTCATCCCCCGCCCCGTCGCTGACGTTGCCGAGGTCGTCAAGGAGCGCCGGGACGATGGTCGCTAGCACGTCGTTGTGGGTTGCCTCGGCGATGAGCAGATGGAACCGGCCGCTGTGCGCGGCGTACTCCGGCCCGCGAACGTTCTGGGACGCGCGAAGCAGTTCTACCTGGGCATCTAGCCGTTCCAGATCTTGCCCGGTGCGGTTGCGCGCGGCAACCGCCGTGCACTGGGTCCGCGAGGGCCGCGAGGCCCCGGGTGAATGAGCACGACGGTCCTCCCGGCGATCAGCAGCCGACCCCGAGCGCGTCCAGAGCGCGCAGCATGCGGGGTTCGAACCCATCGAGGCCGGCCTGGCGCAGTTCCCGGGCCGTCCACCACCGGACCCCGGCGAATTCGCGCTGGTCCGGATGCAGGGGCTGCCCGACGCGCCCGGCGAGGGCGAACCAGAGGCTGACGTCCACATGCCGCATCGCAGGCGGGCCCACGGTCTCGGTCATCGTGAGGAAGAACGGCTTGTCCCCGAACGCCGGGTCGAGCTGCGCGGTAACGCCGAGTTCTTCGACGGCCTCGCGCCGGACGGTTTCAAGCGGGTGCTCGCCGGGCTCGACGTGCCCTCCGGTCGGCAGCCACAGGCCCGACAGCCGGTGGTCGCACAACAGCACGCTCCTAGCCGACCGGTCGACGAGCAGGAAGTAGGACACGAGATGCGGGGACGGGGTGAGCGGCTTCACCCGCCGGAAGATGTCATCGGTCCTGGCCAGCCACGACAACACGTTCCGGCTGTGCTCCCGTCCGAGGTCATCCGCGGGCTCGATACCGGACACAAGGCCGGCGATCATCGACTTCAGGGCTGTCGGCATGCGCGTTATTCTCCCGCGAACCGGCCACGACTCGCAGGGCCAGCGGGTGACGCACGTGTCTCAGCATCCGAGAATGACCGGTGCCCTGAGGCTGCAGGGGTCGCTCTAGGATGTCCCGCAGAATGAGCCTGGCAGTGTGCGGGCTGCGCTGGAAGACGAGCAGCTCAGCTGGCTTCCCGGCGTTTTGCCGCACAGCCGAGTGAAACATCGGCCCGCTGAAATTCCCGAGACCCGGGATATCGGGAATCTTCGGGCGATTGAGCTGGCCGACGGCACTGATGAGGACATTTGCGGTGTAGGACTTCTGCCAGGTTCCCCAACGGCTGCGTTCTTCTCCAGGACAACATGTGGGATATGCAGGTCGCGTAGCTTAATCGCGGCGAGGATGCCCGATATTCCGGCGCCAATGATGAGAACGCGGAAGTCCGTCAGCTTGTCAGCAGAGGGCTTGGCACTCCATTCGAAGTCTCGTTGCGTGAAGCGCGCCTCCTCGGCCATCATCGCCCCGAACTCCTCCGGGACAGATTCGCCCATCGAGATAGTCAAGATACTAGCCTCGATCTTTCGTGCGCCCAGCAGAACGGGAGGTGACACCGTGACGTAGTTCATGGTGTTCTTCGTGTTCGTAAGCTCGTCGTCGCTTGCCGGTGTGAGTCCGGTCCGGGTAGCTGCCAGGAGGCCCGGTAGCAGGC
>JAICYD010000188.1 GCA_025934375.1 Streptosporangiaceae bacterium
CGCCAGCTTCTCCGGACCGCAGCCGAGCAGGAAGGCCCAGCAGGGATCCCCGCGAACCCAAGGACCAGATCCGCCCAGGAACCCTGAGCATCCTTCAGTTCGTCCCGGAAATCCCTCGGAAATCCTGAACTCCGGGGAAAGCGGAGGCCCCGGTAGGACGGGTGTCGACCAAAACGCACCGTGTACCGGAGACCTCCGTTGCCCGTTCAGTCTGCCATGCGCTCTGCCATGACGACGGTCACGACGGTGATCGCCGTCGCTGCGGGGGCGTTCGCTCCCGGCCACCTCGGCGAGCTGACCCGGATCGTGCCGTTCGAGCTCGCCGATGCCGTGCTGGCCGAGGAGGGCGGGCTGGAGCGGCGGGTCCGGCTGCTGCCGTCGCGGGCAGGGCTGTACTTCCTGCTGGCGATGTGCCTGTTCCCGCAGCCCGGCTACCTGGGGGTATGGGGCAAGATGACGGCTGGGCTGCGCGCGCTCGGCCTGCCGTCCCCGTCGGGCAAGGTCGCTGCGGGACCTGCGCCGGCGGATCGGGATCGCGCCGGTGAGGAGGCTGTTCGAGGTGCTGGCCGGGCCGCTGGGGCAGCCGCGCACGCCCGGGATCATGTTCGGCGGCTACCGGACGGTGTCGCTCGACGGCTGCAAGTCCGTCCGGGTCCCGGACACGGGCGCGAACCGGGCCTGGCTGGGCAAGCAGGATGCCTCCAACGGCGAGACCGGCTACCCGGCATTGTCGCTGATGGCCCTGGTCGAGACCGGTACCCGGGCGCTGCTCGGGGCGGCCTTCGGCCCGGCCGCCGGCGGGGAGGCCGGCCAGGCCCTTCAGCTGCTGCACCTGCTTGACGCCACGATGCTGCTGCTCATGGACCGGGCCTTCGACAGCGGGGACTTCCTGGCCGCCGTGCACGCCGCCAGGGCGCAGTTCCTGGTGCGCCTGAACGCGAACCGCCGCCCTCCGGTGCTGCGGCACCTGCCCGACGGGTCGTTCACGTCCGTCATCGGCGGCGTGAAGGTCCGCATCATCACCGCCGCCGTAACGGTGACCTGCCACGACGGCACCAGCTACGGCGGCACCTACCGGCTGGCCACCACCCTGCTGGACTACCGCGCGCACTCCGCGCAGGCCCTGATGGCCCTGTACCACGAGCGGTGGGAGCATGAGGTCGCCTACCTCGCGCTGCGCCACACCCTCCTGAACGGCCGCGTGCTCCGCTCCGGCGACCCGGCCGGGATCCAGCAGGAAGCCTGGGCGCTGCTGGCCGTCTACCAGGCACTGCGCACCGCCGTCACCGACGCCGTCCAGTCCGTGCCCGGCACCGACCCCGACCGCGCCAGCTGGCAGGCCGCCGTCGAGGCCGCCCAGGACCTCGTGGTCACCGCCGCGAACATCACCGATCCCGGCACCGACCTGCAAGGCGACATCGGCCGCGCCGTCCTCGCCCGGCTCAGCGGCCCCCGCCGGCCCCGCGTCTGCGCCCGCAAGGTCAAGTCCCCGCTCAGCCGCTGGAACAAGCACCCCGCCGGCAAGCCCCGCACCAGCAAGCAGATAACCAGCATCACCAGCCACATCGACCCGGCGCATTACAAGCCCCCGACACGCCGGCCAGCATCCGTGACAACGACCGCCGGACCTTAAGGGCTTGCCGGAAAATAACCCGTCGCTTCCGTGTTTCCGGCATGCTGCTGTGCTATGGGCGGCTTGGAGGAGACGGGCCAGGTTCTGGCGGCGAAGTTCGACGTGATCTTCCCGCACCTGGATGAGCGGCAGCGGCGGCTGCTGATGGGGGCTGAGGCCCGGGCGCTGGGCCATGGCGGGATCCGGGTGGTGGCCCGGGCGGCCGGGGTCCGGGAGGGCACGGTCTCGCTGGGCGTTGACGAGCTGGATTCCGGCGTGGAGCCGCTGGGCAGGGTCCGGCGTCCCGGTGGCGGCCGTAAGCGGGCCGCTGACCTGGACCCGGGCCTGCTCCCGGCGCTGCTGGCCCTGGTGGAGCCCGACGAGCGGGGCGATCCGATGTCGCCGCTGCGGTGGACCACCAAGTCGACCCGCGCCCTGGCCGCCGAGCTGGCCCGCCAGGGCCACCGGGTCTCGGCCGACACTGTGGGCAGCCTGCTGCGGGGCGAGGGCTTCAGCCTGCAGGGCAACGCCAAGACCGTCGAGGGGAAGCGGCACCCGGACCGGGACGCCCAGTTCCGCTACATAAACGAGCAGGTCAAGGCCTGCCAGGGCACCGCGGACCCGGTGATCAGCGTGGACACTAAGAAGAAGGAGCTCGTCGGCGAGTTCAGCAACGCCGGGCGGCAGTGGCGGCCCAAGGGCCAGCCCGCGGCCACGCTGGTCCACGACTTCCCCGACGACGCCGTCGGCAAGGCCGTGCCCTACGGCATCTACGACATCACCGCCAACGCCGGCTGGGTGAACGTCGGCACCGACCACGACACCGCCGCCTTCGCGGTGGAGTCGGTCCGCCGCTGGTGGAAGTCAGCCGGCCAGGCGGAGTACCCGCAGGCCAGGCGGCTGCTGGTCACGGCCGACGCGGGCGGCTCCAACGGCTACCGCACCCGGGCCTGGAAGTCCGGGCTGGCCGCCCTGGCGCTGGAGACCGGGCTGGAGGTCACCGTCTGCCACTTCCCGCCAGGCACGTCGAAGTGGAACAAGGTCGAGCACCGGCTGTTCTCCCACATCACGATGAACTGGCGCGGACGTCCCCTGGCCAGCCACGAGGTCGTCGTGAACACCATCGCGGCCACCACCACCCGCACCGGGCTGAAGGTCCGTGCCGAGCTCGACATCACCCAGTACCCGACCGGCGTCCAGGTCACCGACGCGCAGATGAAGGCGCTGCCGCTGGAGCGCCACGGCTGGCACGGCGACTGGAACAACACCCTCCGCCCGTGCGAGTACGACCGGCCCGCCAGCGACCCCGACCCGTTCGACCAGCCCAGCCCCGACCTGGCCTGGCTCTGCCACCCCGCCCTGACCGGCCTCACCGCCGCAGAGTGGGACGCCCTGATCACCACGCTGATGACGCTCCACGACCAGCAGCGCGAGGACACCCTGGACAAGCGCCGCGGCCACCGCCCCCGCATCAAGGCAGGCGAGGGAACCGGCCGCCGCCCCGTCCTCACCCTGGCCGACCGGCTCCTGGCCGCCGTGCTCCACTACCGACTTGGCCTGCCCCAGGTCGCCATCGCCGCCCTGCTCCGCGTCCGGCCCGAGACCGTCAACAAGCGCCTCCGCGACATCCGCCAGATCCTCGACCAGGCCGGGCATGCAATACAACCCGCCCCGGACCACCTCGCAAACCTCGACGACCTATACAACTACGCGACCATAGTCGGCATTACACGCTATGAGGATCAAACCAGCGTGTTATTTTCCGTCAAGCCCTAACTCCCCGGCATTGGGACTAGCCCGGCACGACGGCGAGCGCTAACCGGATCCGTCCCGCCGGCAAGGAAGACGGTCCTCCATGTGCCGGCTTGCCGCAACGCTTTCGCCCGCGACGGGCGGAGCCACGAACCACTTGTCGGGCGGTCACCCGCCGGGTACCGATGGGGGCGCCGCTTCGCCGTGCAGACTGCTGGCCGTGGCGCAGTGGCCCGGAAGTGCAGTGGCCCGGAAGTGGAGGCCGCTGAGCAGCGCGGCGGTGGCCAGGATCAGGCTGCTTATCACGCACCACAGGGTGAGGGTGAAGAAGCGGTTCGGGCCGAGGAAATCGGTGGCCATATCCGGCTTCACCTAGAACTCGATTCCGTCCACGGCCGTGGTCTCGCCGTAGACCTTCGTGAGTCCCCGCGCCTCGATCGTGCGCTTCTGGTTGCGCTCATGGCATCGACGCTATGAGCGGGCATTAGCCTTCGCCTCTGCCGCAAGGAGGAAAGCTATCGCGCAATCAGCTGAACCTTCCTCCCTGAGGAGGAGGGCCCCGGCACTGTTGCGTTGGTCGATCGCGGATGGCGGGAGACTGATCCAGGACCCCAGCCCAGCCATCAGCTCTCCTCCCCGGCAGCCAACCGCACGCGGCCGTAGACCTTCAGCAGGACGGCGACGCCATGCCCGGCGCGTGCGCCGCCGCGTTTGCGCCGGAAACGCGGCGGCGCTGCGCTGGCCGCTACGGCACGCTCCACTGCTGGTTCGATCCGTCGTTGCGGGTCGTTGCGGGTTCCCAGGTTCAGTTGGGTGCCTTCGGTCGTGTCGAACGCGGGCCGTTAGCCGGCGTCGGCCATGGCAGCGACGGCGGAGACCCGGGCTGCCCGCCGGGCCGGCAGCACGGCGGCGAGCAGCGCGGCGGCGGCGCCGACCACGACGAACACCGTGATCTCGGCGAACGGGATCGATATCACGCCGCCGCCCGCCGACTTGAGGAACGAGTTCACCAGGGTCCAGGCGAACGCGGTACCGAGACCGACGCCGAGCGCCGCCGCGATCATGGCCATGTAGAGTGCTTCGGTCAGCAGCATCTGACGGAGCTGGCTGCGAGTCAGGCCAAGCGCGCGCAGCAGCGCCGACTCCCTGGTCCGTTCGATGACGGACAGGGTGAGCGTGTTGGAGATGCCGAACAGGGCGATCAGCAGCGCCAGTCCCAGCAGGATGCCGAACAACGCGATGAGTGTGTTGACGGCGCTAGATAGCGCTGACCGGTAGTCGGCCAAGGTGTTGATGGTCAGCAGCGGATCGCTGGCGATCGCCGTGTTGACGGCCGCCCGTGACGTGGCGGTGCTCACGCCGGAAGCCCCGTTGATCAGCACCTGCTGCGCGCCGGGCGGCCGGAAACCACGGGTGAAGTCGGGCACCGACAGCAGGATCTGGGGCAGCAGCCCGCCGTCCGCTTGGTAGACGGCCCCGACCCGCAGCCTCTCGGTGCCGCCGTGAGGTGTGCTGACGGCTATCGTGCCGCCTTGGCCCACGTGCAGCTTAGTGACTTCGGCCTTACCGATCGCGGCCACGCCCGGGCCGACGGCCGTGATCGACCCGGAGACCATCGCCGGCTTGACGGTCAGCCCGAACGCGTTCTGGCTGACCGCGCCGACACCAGTATTTCCGGCCCCGTTCACCGTGGCCTGCTGGCCGTAGACGGGCGCTACGAGGCCGAGCGCAGGCGAGGCCGTCAGCACGCTGACCACCCGCTGCGGTACGAGCTGACCGCTGCTGCTGGTGATGGCCCCGGCCTGGACCAGGTAATCGAACGGATACTCGGCGGCGATCCGCTCGTTGCTGGTGGCTTGGGCCGACGAGATCACGGTGGTGAAGGCGGTCATCAGCGTGAGGCCGATGGTCAGCGCGGCGGTGGTCGCCGCCACCCGCTGCGGGTTGCGCCGGGCGTTGACGGCGGCCAGCCGCACCGTGGGGCCTGCGAACTTTCCTGGCAGCCACCCGAAGAACGCGACCATTGGCGGGACCATCAGCGGCCCGAGCGCGAGTACCGCCACGAAGCACAGCACTCCGCCGGCCGTGATCTCGACGAGCCCGGCGTTCCGCGCCCCCTCGAAGGAGACAACCAGGCCGGCCACGCCGAAGACCGCGGCGACCGCCACTCGCCGCCAGCCGGTCCGCACACTGTCTGGCTGCTCGTGCTGGCTGCTGAGCGCCGCGACGGGCGCGACGCGGGTGGCCGACCGCGCTGGCAGCACTGCCGCCGCGATGGTGACGGCGGTCCCGGTGATCACGGCGATCGCCACCGTCATCGGGGCCAGCACGAGCGGACCGGTCGGGATGGACGCGCCGAAGCCGGCGAACAGCCGCTCCAGGCCCCAGGCCAGGCCAAGACCCGCGACGACGCCTGTCACCGAGGCAATCAGCCCTACGATCAGGGATTCAAGCAGCATTGCGCCGAAGACCTGGCGGCGCGTCGCCCCCACGCACCGCTCCAGCGCCAGTTCCCTGCCGCGCTGGGTGACGAGGATCGTAAACGTGTTGTAGATGACGATGCAGGCGACGACAAGCGCGATAACCGCGAAGGCCAGGATGCCTTCCTGAAGCTGCTGGGTATTGGCCCCAGCCGAACTGGCCTCCGCGGTGGCCAGCTGGGCGCCGGTCTGCACGACGTAGCCGGACATCCCTGGCAGCGCGCCGATCCTGTCGGTCAGCGCGGCCTGCGAGGCGCCGGGCGCGGCCCGCGCGATGATCTGGTCGTAGCCGGGCCTGCTGGTGACGCTAAACGCAGTCGCGGTCTCGAAAACGGTCACCGTGGAGTTGGCGAACCCGTTGTTCACGCCCAGGTCGACCGTGCCGACGAGGTGGAACGCGCGCACCCGGCCGTCGTGGTCGACAACGCGCACGATCTGGCCAAGCCGGAAGTTCTCGTTGGCAGCGGTGGTTTTGTCAACGGCAACCTGGCTCGCCGTCTCAGGAACGTGCCCGGACGCGACGGTGAAGCCGCGCAGCGCGGGATCGGCCGTGAGGTTGATGCCGAAACCGGGCAGCCCGGCGTTGTCGATGGCCTTTCCGCTGTCGTCGAGCAGCTGCGCCTGGCCGACTAGCCGGCCGGCGGCGGACGCGACGCCAGGTACCGAGCTGACCTGGCCCAGCACGGACGCCGGCACCGTGGGGTCGGTGTCGCTGCCGAGCTCGTTGTCGCCGGATGCGTGCGGGGTCACGGCGGCGTCCACGTTCTTCGCACCCGCGGCGAAGCTGCCGAGGAAAGCCGCGTTAATTGAGGCGCCCATCACCAGGGTGCCCGTCACGAACGCGACGCCCGCCGCGATGGCGATTGAGGACAGCGCGAGTCGCGCCTTTCGGTACCGCAGGCCGGCCAGGGTTTTACGCAGCATCTCAGTCACTCCCCGGTCTGCTTGAGGTAGTCAAGCACGGACTCCGGCGTCGGGGCGCGCATCTCACCGCGGACCCGGCCGTCCGCCAGGAACAGCACCCGGCCGGCGTAGCTGGCCGCCACCGGATCATGCGTGACCATGACCACCGTCTGGCCGAATTCGCGGACCGATGCGCTCAGGAAGCCGAGGACTTCCGCTCCGCTCCTGGAGTCGAGATTGCCCGTCGGCTCATCCCCAAACATCACGTCCGGCTTGGTGATCAGCGCGCGGGCGCAGGCGACCCGCTGCTGCTGACCGCCGGACAGCTCGCTCGGCCGGTGATGCAGCCGGTCCGCCAGCCCCAGCGACCGGATGACAGCATCCCACCACGCGGGATCCGGTTTGCGCCCGGCCAGTTCGAGGGGGAGCAGGATGTTCTGCTCGGCGGTCAGGGTCGGCAGCAGATTGAAGGACTGGAAAATGAACCCGATCCGGCGCCGTCGCAGCAGGGTAAGCGCCCGGTCACCCAGGCCGGAGATCTCGGTGCCCCCTATCCGCACCGACCCGCTGGTCGGAGTGTCCAGTCCGGCCAGGCAGTGCATCAGCGTGGACTTGCCGGATCCGGACGGTCCCATGATCGCGGTGAACTCGCCGGAGGTGAAGGTCGCCGTCACGCCGTCGAGAGCACGGACGGCGGTGCCGCCAGAGCCGTACGTTTTCACCAGGTCAGTGGCTTCGAGCGCAACGCGGGGGGGAGCCAGTACGGGAGGCTGCATGGCTGCTCTCTTCTCATTGTAACGCCGTATGACGGCGGCACATCGCCGCCCGCACTGGACGTTATGAGCCACCCCCGCCACGTCGCCTCGTCCGCAAGGACGAACAAGGACGAAACAGCAGCCAGGCCTCCTCCAAAAGGAGGAACGAGGGGTTTGAAGGTCGACGCCGATCAGGCGCGCATCGACGTCGAGGTCGAGGCGATGGCCCTGGCGTCGGTCCCGGCTCCGCAGGTCTTGTGGCGCAAGCCGCCCGTCCTCGCGATCGCCGCGGTCCCCGGGGACGGCGCCGGGCCGCCAAACTGTTGAGCTTTTGGGGCGCCTTGACGTTTCCGTCTACGGTACGGTGCATGGATCTTCCCGCGGAGCTGTCCGCCTACGAGAGCACACTCACCGCAATGATCCGACCGAGCCTGGAGATGATCCCGGTACGCGTCGCCGCACCGCAGCCGCCGCTGGCCACCAAGCTCGGCGGATCGCCCGATCTGCCACCCGGCACCGCGTGGCCGGCCGACGCCGACGGCTCGCCGTTGCCGTTGACCTTCCAGGTCAACTTCACCGTCCTCGCCGAGCGGTTCCCGGACCTGCTGCCCTGGCCCGTCGGGGGTGGCCTGCTCCAGTTCTTCCACGACCGTTCATCCGCCCGCACGCTGATCCACCGGGATCTGGCCGCCCTGCGCTCGGCCACGGACGGACCACGACACGACGCCGAGTACCGCCTCGACCCGGTCAGCAAGGGCTGTTTTCCCGACCAGCCCCGCGACTACCGCCGTTTCTGGGCGGTACGGGACACGCTCGGTCCGCAGCACACCGCGCTGCTGGACGCGTGGGCCCGCCAGTTCGACCCGGCGCCCCATCAGCTCGGCGGCGGCGCCGACTGGTACCAGGGCCCCGGCTACTGGCAAGGATGGGCACAGGACCAAGGCCTGGATCCGCTGGACCTCTACCCCGGCGACGATGACGGTGAGGACGACGACGAGTACGAGGCAAAGTACGAGCAGGCCCAGCAGAACGCAGAGGACCGGGCCCTTCGCGAGAACTGGCAGCTGGTGTTCCAGTACACGCCGACCCAACACACCGGCCGCTACTACTTCCTCGCCCCACCCGGCGCCGCCGGAGGCTGGGACCTCGACCGTATCCAGGCCGTCTTCCAGGACCACTGAGGTGCCCCGGCCTTCCACCGGCCGAGGCGCCGCCAGGTCGTCTCAGCCAACGAGCGTGGGAACGTTGGTGAATCCGGCGTTGACGTCCGGCCCCCGACGAGGGCGCCTGTGACGCAAACGGCCTCGCAAGCTGGCTGGGGCCGTCAGGCTACCGCCCTAATGACGGCGCCGGCGCTTACCTTGACGACGGCCACTTGCTCGTCGGCGTCTTCACCGCCGCCTACGACAAGGACGAGACCGAGCTCCACCTGGTCCTGAGCACCCGGTCCCTGCGCTGGCCCGCGACCGTCGACTATGGACAGTACGGGCCTCCACGGTCGAACTCAATTGTGCCTGGCCACCACGGGCGCTGGCTCACCTACGACTGGCGGGCAGGCGTCGCGACCCAGTGGGAGCCCCGTCACTTCACGCAGGAGGCCGAGCCCGCGCTTTTCGACGTGCCGTGAAAAGGGGCAGCAACCCGGTTCGCGGCAAACCCCCGGGCACGTCACGCCGGAACTGTTCGAGAGCGCGTTCGGCCTACTGACCAGGCTTTGCCGGGAACAGTGAAGGCACCGTTCAGCACCACCGCAATCAACTCGGCGGTTCCGTGCGCAGCCGTGTCGTGCCGGAGGCTGGAGCAGTGCGGGTGGCTAAGGAGCGTGGAAGTGGAATTAATTACCCGGTCACCGTCAGGGCGGGGCGATCGACCAGCCGGTCATGCGGCGGGAGAAGGCGGCCATGACCGGGGCGCCGTACGGCTTGCCCTCGTAGGCCGGGTGCCCGGTGATGTCGGTCAGTCACAGCGCGCTGCCGGCCTAGCGTGTTCTTGCAGGCGAGGCGCTGGCAGGTGAAGGCAGCCCGGCGGCTGCTGCCCGGCGGCGGGCGCGCCGCTGCCGGACGTGGCTAGTGCCCGGCGTCGCGTAGATCTCGGCTTGGCGTTCCGGTGCGCGGCGGCGTTCGGCCAGGTGGAGCAGGTCCATGCCAGCCAGCACGGCCAGGGACCCGGTGAGCCAGATGCCGAGGACGAGCAGCGGGTGCTGCAGGCTGGCGTCCGGGAGGTACGCCGCGTCGCGGGCGGCGGACACGACGGCGCCGTTCGGCAGCCACGGCGCCACCTGGCGGAACCCGTCGGGCAGGAACGCGAAGGCGAGCGTCCCGCCGGACACGGCGTTCCCGATGAAGACGAGGGCAAGCGCGGCCAGGCCGGTACCCGGCAGTCCGACGACCGCCTGGCAGGCGGCGATGAACGCCACGAACGCGAGCGCGCCCAAGAACCCCACGCCGGTCAACGGCAGGGTCGCACCGGCCAGGGCGCCGAAGGCCACGTTGAGCACTAGCGCGGCGGCGAGGGCGGCCAGCAGGGCGAACAGGGCCGCGGCGGCGATCCGCCACCAGATCCGGAAGCGCCTCCCGGCCAGGAACAGGCCGATCCCCCCGATTACGCTCGGGACAAGCAAGCCGAGTTCGAACACGAAGGCTGACAGGCCCGCCCGGTCGCTGGCCGGCAGCGGCACGAGGTCAAGCCGCCGGGTCTGACGGTGGAACGCGGTCGCCGCGGCCGTGAGGGCCGCGGTGATCGCCTGCTGCTGGGCCGGCCCCGCCGCGCCGGCCGTCACGATCGTCACGGGGCCGGCCACGCCGGCCACCAGGCCGCCGGCTGCCGCCTGCGAGCGGACGGCGCCGGCCACGGCCCGGGCCGTCGGCTCGGCCACGACGGTGAAGCCGCCCGGAGCCGCGTGCGCGAGCCCGGCCGACAGCTCCCGGGTAAAGCCGGCCGGAGCTGCCACGGCGAGCCGGACGCCGTGCGGCGCGGGGGCGTGGTCGGCGAAGCCGAACGAGAGCGTGAGGATCAAGCTGACCGCGGCGGCCGCGGCGGCGATCGCGAACAGGCGGAAGGGCGACGGCTGGCGCCGCAGCTGGGACGTGTCGGGCATGAGGCCGGGTCCTTCCTGGTGACGCGCACCGCCAGGCCGCTAATGACCAAGCGGTTACTAAGAACGCTATCACGCCGGAGCGCTAATGACCACTTGTACACTTAGCTCATGGGAAGACAGCCAGGTCGCCCGCCCGCCAAGCGCCGGCGCGACCCGGAAGCGTCGCGTGCGGCGATCCTCCAGGCTGCGCGCGAGGTCTTCAACGAACGCGGCTACGCGCGCGCGACCATCCGGGAGATCGCCCTGCGGGCCGGCGTCACGCACGGCCTGGTGATGCGCCACTTCGGCACCAAGGAGCAACTGCTCGTCCAGGCGCTGCCCGGGCCGCGCGCCGCCGCCGAAGTGGCTCCCGGCGACCTGGAAACGCTCCCGGAGCGCATCGCGGCGGCGTTCGTGGCCGAGACGGAGCCCGCGGGCGGCGGCCAGACGCCTTTCATCGTCGCCCTGATCCGCAGCGCAGCTTCAGGCGAGGATGCCGCGATGCCGCTCTACGCGGCGGCCGAGCGCGAGGTAACCGCAGCCTTCCGCCAGGTACTCGGCCCGGGCACCGAGGTGTACGCCAGCCTGCTCACCTCGCTGTTCATCGGCGTCACGTTCGCCCGCCACGTCGCCCGCACCGGCACCCTGGCAGACCTCAACCGGGACGAGCTCGCCGGCTACCTCGTGCCCGCCATCCGGGCACTGCTGGCGCCCGCCGTCACCGCCGCGCAGGCTGCGGGCCACGACGACCCGCGTTACCCGAAACCGTAAGCAGCCCTCCCTGCAGGCATTCACCCAGACCGGCCAGTTCTGCGCCGCTTCGGCACATGAGCGCCGACGGCTACCGCGCATGCCGAACGGCGGTTCGTGTTCGCGCCGGACTGCACGGTCAGCGACTGTGTGGCCGGGTAATGACGCAGTTGCCTCGCGGCACTGGCGGGCGTGGCGTCTGCCCGGGCCAGTCGGCGCAGCTTTTCTGCCTTCCCTCACCTGCCCGCGTCCGGCGGCGGCGTCTCCATCGCGGTGACGGGAGGCATGGGGCTTGCCGGCGGCCGCGGGCGGCGGGTGAGCTGCCGTCTTTCAAGCCGGCCGCGCGATCGCTGCTTGCTCGCCGACGCGGGGGCAGCCGAAGGCGTGTCTTGCGGCCATGCGGCCCGGCGGGGAGCCCCCCCCGGCCGGGGGGCCCCGCGGGCCCCGGGCGCAGACCGGGCCCGCCCCCCGCCACCCCACGCGGGGGGGCCCGCGGGCCCGCCCCCCCCCCGAACACCCCGCCCCCCCC
>JAICYD010000192.1 GCA_025934375.1 Streptosporangiaceae bacterium
CGCCGCCCCCAACGGGCCCGGCACCGGAGCCTGCCCGAACAACGCGCCCGTGCGCAGCTACGACGTGTCGATCTTCAACGGCATCACCTTCGACCAGGGGATGCCGGGCGAGAGTGACGCGGACGCCGGCGGCTCCTGGGCCATGATGTACGCGCTCACCCGGGACGAGGCCGCGATCAAGGCCGGCACCAAGCCCGCTATCCCGCTCGTGATCCGGGCGGACGCTGGCGATTGCCTGCGGGTGACACTGCACAACGACCTGCCAGTCGACAACTTCACGTGGACATGGGGGTCGGGCTCGACCAGAGCCGGGTTCAACATCGGGAATGTCATCTACGACCCGCTGCAGTCCTACGGAGCGGCTATCGGATATGACCCCGATACCACCGTGGCCCCGGGCAGCACCCGCCTCTACTCCTACTACGTAGACAAGGAGCTGGGTACCAACCTGGTCCTCAACATGGGCAACGAGTCGTCCTGGCGGGCCGGCGCGTACGGTGCCCTCATCGCCGAGCCGGCCGGTTCTACCTGGACCGACCCGGTGACCGGGGCCACGCTGAGTGGCCAGTCCGGGATCGCGGCCGACATCCACCGGTCCAACGGCACCTCCTTCCGGGAGTTCGCCACGCTGTTCGGTGACCGGGAACCGAAGCTCGGCCACGACATCATGGACTACTACCTCGACTCCGACCATTCCTACACCGACTACAACCAGCAATCCATGACCAACGAGGAAGGAGGCGACCTCACCTCGATCAACCTCTGGCAGGCCATGAGCGACGCGGCGGTCGGCGCGGGCAACGGATCGACCACCCCGCAAGATCCGTCCACGCCGACCTTCACCGCCATGGCCGGTGATCCGGTGATCTGGCGGTTCGCCGACGCGGTGGGCGACAACCAGGTCGCGTTCCAGATCTCCGGTGCGTCGTTCCCGCTCGACCACGGCATGACCGGCAGTCAGGTCATCGAGGCCAGGGCCGTCCTGCCCGGCGAGACGTTCGACGCGTACCTCGTCGGCGGCGCTGGCGGCGCGACCGGGGCGACCGGTGACTACGACTACAACATCGGTCGTGACCCGATCATCAAGTCCGGCGACTGGGGCCTCTTCCGGGTGGTCCCGCAAACCAGCACCGCGGTGAAACCGCTGTAAGGTGCTGAACCGCTAACCGCGCACCGTAGTTAACCGCGCGCTGCCGCCCCGGGACCGCCCGGGGCGGCAGCGCCGGCTGGAGCCTAGGTCCGCTGCGGCGCGACTGGATCGCATGTAAGTTTCAGCGGCCGGGGAACTGCAAGCTCTGTCCCGGGTGGCCCATCACTGATGGGCCACCACTGCGGATGCCGTGCCGCTCGCGGCCCCCGTCTTCGCTTTCCGCGCTGCCCGACTGAGGTCGGCCATGGTCTGCGGTTGTCACTCGTGGTTAAGGGCACGCCGATGGGTGCAAATGCAATTGCATCGCGGCCTCCGTCATATCGTAATCTTAACCAAAAACAAATAATTGCATTAAATCGCAGCACGATATGTAAATATCGAACTCAAATTCTGTGACTGAATAAGATTTGCCGGGTTCCTCAATGCCTCGTTTCGGCCGGGACTGGGATGTTTACTGAGATGATTGCCGATCTGTATTGACTGCCTCCCACATGATCGATCAAAGTCCCCCTAGGGACAGACGATTCGCCATGGAAGGGTAGAAAATTGGACAAGCATCCCATGAGCAACTACAAACTCCGCTCTAAGCGTCTGGCCGCCGGCATCACAGAAGGGCAGGTCGCGGAGGAAATAGCCAGGCTGGTCGCCGCGCAGACCGGCCGGGAGCTGGCC
Organism: Streptosporangiaceae bacterium; assembly: GCA_025934375.1. Taxonomy (GTDB): domain Bacteria; phylum Actinomycetota; class Actinomycetes; order Streptosporangiales; family Streptosporangiaceae; genus Trebonia. The sequence goes on from JAICYD010000192.1 coordinate 1,823, forward strand.
ATCGACGGAAACTACGTATCCAAGCTAGAGCGCGGAGTCATCACGTGGCCCAACCGAGCCTACCGCCAGGCATTCCGGACGTTTTTTGGGGTTGCGAACGACGCTGAACTGGGCTTTTACCCCAGCAGAACTCGCCGGGACGCCGAACGGCTAGAAGCGATGACCGCCCTGACGCAAAGTGGCGGCGATGTCGTGACCATGCTTACCCGCCATCGAATGATTCCCCCGGCCTCCTGATTCCCGAGCCGCTGGCGACAGCGGCGGCCCGGCCAAAACTGTCGGTCACGTCCGGTATGAGCCTGGCTGGACGTGGCTGCGCTGCCCTGACCTGAACCCGAGCCCGTCACCGAGAGGACGGATCACCTTGCCTGCTCCCAGTCGTTCGCGGTCGCACCGGCGCGTCCTGTCCCGAGCCGCGCTCGTCCTCGCCGCCACCACCGCGGGAATCGCGGCGTCCGCGATCCCCGCGCTCGCTCACATCACCGTCACCCCCGGCTCCGCCCAGGCGGGGTCGGCCGCGGTGCTGACCTTCCACGTCCCCAACGAGGAGGCCAGCGCATACACGACCCGGGTGGACGTGCAGATACCCACCGGGCACCCGATCGCCCAGCTGCTGGTCAAGCCGGTGGCGGGGTGGACGATCGCGGTCCGGACCATCACCTTGGCCAAGCCAATGGTCACCGACGACGGGCAGTTCACGCAGGCCGTCTCGGAGGTCATCTGGTCCGGCGGCCGGATCGCACCGGGCCAGTACCAGGACTTCTCCCTGTCAGCTGACCCGCTACCCCAGGCAGCCAGCCAGCTGGCGTTCAAGACAATCCAGACGTACTCCAACGGGGACGTCGTGCGCTGGATCGACGTAGCCGCGCCCGGCCAGCCCGAGCCGGATCACCCGGCGCCGCTGCTGACGCTGACCGCCGGCACCGGGGGTACTGCCAGCACTGGGGGTACGGCCAGCACTGGGGGTACGGCCAGCACTGCCTCGGCCGGCAGTGCCTCAGCGAGCACAGCCTCCGGCTCAGACGGCACGGCTCGCGCGCTCGCGGCCGGCGGCGTGCTGATCGGCCTTCTCGGGCTGGCGCTGGCCGGCCTATGCTGGCGGCGGGCCAAGGCCCCCGCCGTCAGGGAGCTCTCGGCGCCGGCCCACAACGGCAACGGGTTCGCCATGACCTCGGCCGTCAACTCCGGTCAACAGCAGGGCAACGGACCGGACCAGTCCAAGCCGGCCCGGCCGGGACCCGAGCCCCGGCCCCCGGGCGCCGCGCTCGGAGCGCCCCGGCGCAAGGGCGCCAGCGGCCGCCGCGGCCCGTCCCATCGCTGACGGGGGGCCGACGTGATCCGCCGGGCAACGTACCTGCTGGCCGCCCTGTTCCTCGCGGCGATCGGCGTGCTAGGCACCTCAACGGCCGCCTTGGCCCACGCGACGCTGGTGTCGACCAGCCCGCCCGACGGATCGATCGTGGCTAAGGCACCCGCCTCGGTGAGCGCGACATTCGACGAATCGGTCGGCGTCAGCGCCGGCAGCCTGCGGGTGTACGCGCCCAACGGCCAGCGGGCCGACAACGGCGACACCACCCACGGCCAGCTGTCCCAGCAGATAACGGTCGGCTTGCTGCCGGGCCTCGGGCGCGGCACCTATACGGTCGGCTGGCACGTGATATCGGCCGACTCGCACCCGGTGCAAGGAGCGTTCACCTTCTCGGTCGGCGCCGCGAGCAGTTCCGTCGTGACTGCGGCCAGCCTCCGGCCGCCGGCCAGCAAGCTGGTCGGCATCGGGTTCGGCGCCGTGCGCTGGCTGGGCTACCTGTCCTTCGCGCTGCTCATTGGGGCGGTGGCGTTCGTGATCGGCTGCTGGCCAGCCGGCGCGAACCGCCCCGGCGTGCTGCGGCTGGCCATGGGCGCCTGGGGCGGGCTGGCCGCCGCCACGCTGGCCGCGATCTTGCTGCAGGGCGTCTACGGCGCCGGCCAGGGCATTGGCCACGTGTTCTGGCCCGACGTCCTCCACGCCACCTTGGACAGCGGGTATGGCCGCGCGCTGGGAATCCGGCTGCTGCTGGTCGTGGCGGCGCTGATCGCCTTTTCCGTGATGCTCAGCTCGCTGCCGACCGCGGGCCGGCGGGCACGTTCGGCGGCCGCGGTGACCTGGGCGGCGTTGACGATCGGGCTGGCCAGCACGTGGGCGATCGCCGATCACGCCGGAACCGGGATCCAGGTGCCGCTGGCCGTGCCGTCCGACATCATTCACCTCACCGCCATGGCCATCTGGATGGGCGGACTGGTGACCCTGGTGACCGTCGTGCTGCGCCGTCCCGGCTCCCCGGCGGAGGCCGGCAAGGCGGGGCGGCGGCGCTATCAGGGGGCCACCGCCGAGGCGGCGCGGGCAGTGTCCCGGTTCTCCCCGATCGCCCTCGGCTGCGTGGCCGCCATCGTCGCCACCGGCACCTATCAGGCGTGGCGCAACGTCGGAAGCTGGGGCGCGCTGTTCCAGACCCCGTACGGGCGCCTGCTGCTGGTGAAGATCGCGGCGGTGTGCACGCTGGTAGCCCTGGGGAACCTCGCCCGCCGGCGGGTCCAGCGGCTGCGCGCTCCGGTTGCCGCGATCGTCGCCGCCCAGGCCAGCCCGGTCCGGGAAGCAGCTCCCGCGAGCCTGGCGACGGTCAAGGCGGGCGGGCGGGGCCGGGCCGGTCACGGCCCGCGCCCCCGGCGGGCCGACGTGCCCGACGGCCCTGGCGATGCCGATGAGGGGGCGCAGCTGAGCGCGGATGAGGCCGCCGTGACCTTGACGCGGTTGCGCTGGTCGGTCTCCATCGAGGTGGCGATAGTGATAGCGGTGCTCGCGGTAACCGCCGCGCTGGTGAACACGCCGACCGCCCGGGAGACCTACAGCCCGCCGGAGACCGCGTCCGCCGCGTTCAACACCGGCGGCCCGCAGGGAACCGGCACGGTCAGCGTCCTGGTGACGCCCGATCGGCTGGGCCCGAACCAGTTCCGCGTGTCGGTCACGAATGGCGAGGGCCAGCCGTACCGCCCGCAACAGGTCGACGCCGTCCTCGCCCTGCCCCAGCGCAACCTAGGACCGCTGCCCGTCAAGCTCACCACGCAAGGACCCGGAACCTACCTCAGCGCCCCCGCCATCGTGACGATCACCGGGCAGTGGCAGCTGCGGATCACCATTCGCAGCGACGCCTTCGACGAGACCACCGTGACGATTGCGGTCTCCGTGCGCTAGCGCGGTCCGTTCCCCCCAGGCCCGGCGGCCGCAAAAGCCCTTGGTCACCGGGCCTGGCCAGGGTCACCGCGGGGCGGTGAAGCGGTAGCCGGCGCCGCGCACCGTCTGCAGGCTTGCGGCCCGGTCGCCGAGCTTGCGGCGCAGGGCGCTGATCACGACCTCGACGACGTTGCTGCCGCCGCTCCAGTCATAGCCCCACACGTCGCGCAGCAGCGTCGCCCGGCTCACCAGCCGGCCCTCGCGTTCGTGCAGGTACTGCAGGACGTCGAATTCGAGCTTGGTGAGGTCGGCGCGGGTCTCGTCCAGGATGAGCTGACGGCGTTCGGGATCGAGCAGCGCGTGGCTGTCGATCAGCATTTCCCGCGCGGCGAGATCGGTCAGCCAGCCGTCGATGGACGACGGCCCGAAGTCGTTGTAGAGGGCATGGTAGGTGGTTTCCCCGACCTCGGCGGCGCCGTCCGGGAGGCGGGCGAATCCGAGCGGCGCGATCTGGGCCAGCCTCGCCGCGGGATCGGTGGCCTGCGAGTAGATGCGCCGGAGCCGGGGCCGCATTTCCAGGTAGCGCCGCTTGAGGTCGAGGATCAAGGCGGCGTTGGCCGGCGTCGTGGCCTCGCCGCCATCGGCGGCCAGCATGTGGCGCAGGAAGAGCACCTGCTGGCCCCGTGGCACTGGGTTGGCGCGCAGGTGCTCGCGCCAGGTGGCGGCCACCGGGTCCGCGGACAGGAGCCAGGCCGGCACCGAGGTCGCCTCGCACAGGCACTGGAACGCGGCGGGGGACCCGTCGGGGTCGCGCGCGACCCGGAAAGCGGACGGCATCGCGTCCCACCAGGACCGCGTCAAGGCGACTGCCTCGGCGCACTGGTGCCCGCGGGCGATCGCGGTGATCTGGGCTTCATCGGCCGGCCGGGCTGGCTCGATCGCGTACCGGTGGCTGGTGGTGGGGAAGAACGCCTCCCGCACGGCCGGGTTCTCGATGAGGTAGAGCAGGTCGGCGGTGTAGCGCCACAGGTCCGCCGGCGGGGCGGTGCGCAGTTCACGCCGCAGTTGCCGCCAGGCCGCGACCCTGTGGGCGCGGTAGGCCGGCGGGTCATTGACCCGCGACAGCGCCGCGACGACTTCGCGCACGGTGTCGTGCAGGACCAGGCCGTCCGGTCCGAACTCGACGAACGGCAGCGGGCGCAGCCTGTCGTAGGCGTCGTTCGGGGCTACCTCTGGCAGCAGGGCACCCATGAGCGACATGGTCGGCCGGCGCAGCGTGCAGGCGGCGTCGAGCACGGCCCGGGTCGGCTGGTCGAGGCCCGAAAGGTAGACGCGGGCGAGCTCGGTGACCACGGTGGCGACCGCGGCGTCGGGCACCGTGAGGTCCGGGCGGGCACCCCGCGCGGAGGCGGCCAGCCGCAGCGCCAGCGGGTGCCCGTGGGTGAAGCGGGTAACCCGGGCGGCGTCGGCGCCGCTGAGCCCCTCGCGGCGAAGCAGCGCGTCGGCGTCCGCGGCCGCCAGGTTCGCTAGCGGGACCACGGCCAGCAGGTCCCCGAAATCACTGATCCAGGCGGCGACGAGCGGCTCGCGGCCCGCCAGCGCCAGCCGGGTGTTGTCGCGCAGTCCCGGCACGAGCTCCTGCCGCAGCCAGGTATCCAGCAACCGGAGCTGCTCGTAGGTATCGAGAACCAGCACCACCCGGTCGCCGAGGCCGCCGAGCGCGGTGGCCGCCTCGGCGACCGTCGCCATCGCCGGAGCCCCGCCGGGCGGCTCAGCCCGCAACGTCCTGATCGCACGGTCGAGCGCGGCGAGGAAACCGCGCTCGGTCGGCTCGATGCCGCCGCAGTCCAGGCTGACGACGACGGCGCCGCGGCCTCGCGCGTCCTCGGCGAACGCGGCGAGCAGCGCGGATTTCCCGATCCCGGCGATGCCGTGCACGGCCACGACCAACGGACGGTCATGCTCGGCGAGGCCGAGCAGCACCGCGCGCTCCGCCTGCCGGCCGACCACGGCGGCCGCCCGGGCGCCCAGCAATGTTCGCAGCGTCCCGCTCATCGCCTGCCCGGTCGTGCTCGCGTCATGTGTCAGTACCCGCCTCGGGTCACCTTCGTGGGGTCGGCCAGGACCGAGAAGTCCCTGACGGTCACCTCTACCATGTGCGGGTTCGCCTGCAGCCCCTGGAACATCTTCCCGTCCTGGTAGGCCCTCATCGCGGCGATGTCGTCCCACGCGTAGACACCACCGTAGGTGTTGGCCTGCTGGTTGGCTAGCCAGATCTTCGCGCGCAGGCCCGGCATCGCGGCGAACGCGGGCGCGTGCTGCTCGGCGTGCGCCTGGTACGCCGCGTCGTCGATGCCATCCAGCTTGAACGTGATGACCTGTATGTGCATGTCGTGCTCCCTTCAGTACGTGGTGACGGCCGCTGCGGATTCCCGTCACTGGTGTCGTGAACACCGTAGGGATGGCGGGGGCGGCGCCGGTGAGTCCCGACTGAGGCGAACCTGAGGCGCCTGCCTCAGGTTCGCCTCATGTTCGGCTCACTCGCGCCCGCCGGCCGCCGCCTAGCGTCGGCGCCAGGCCTGATCCATCCACGACCCTGATCCATCCACGACATGGAGGGTTTCCGTTGAACACTGAACTGATCGAGCAGAACGCGCACCGGCTGCTCGGCGCGATGACCGGCGCGGCCACCACGGCCATGGTGGCCGTCGGTGACCAGCTCGGGCTGTACCGGGCACTCGCCGACGGCGGTCCGGCTACCGACGGCGAACTGGCCGACCGCACCGGCACCGCGGCCCGCTACCTGCGGGAGTGGCTGTCCCAGCAGGTCGCCGCCGGATTCCTCACCTACCGGGAAGACGACGGGCGGTACACGCTGCCGGCCGAGGCCGCCGCGGTGCTCGCCCATGAGGCATCGCCGGCCTTCCTGGCCGGCGGCGCCACCATCACCCGCGGCTGGTTCGCCGGCATCGACCGCCTCGCCGAGGCCTTCCGGACCGGCGCCGGCATCCCCTGGCATGAGCAGGACCCCGCGGTCTTCGAGGGCACCGAGCGGTTCTTCCGCCCTGGCTACACCGCCAGCCTCACTACCGAGTGGATCCCGGCCCTGCCCGGCGTGGCCGGCCGGCTCGCCGACGGCGGCCGGGTCGCCGACGTGGGCTGCGGGCACGGCGTGGCCGCCATCTTGCTGGCCCGCGCCTACCCGCAGGCGAGCGTCCACGGCTACGACTTCCACGACCGCTCCATCCAGGTCGCCCGGCAGCAGGCCAGCCAGGTCGGCCTCGGGGGCCGCATCCAGTTCGAGACGCTCGACGCGACCAGCTACCCGGCCGACGGCTTCGACCTGATCTGCCTGCTGGATGTGCTCCACGACCTCGGCGACCCGGCTGCCGCGCTGGCCCACGCCCGCAAGGCCCTCGCCCCCGACGGTGCCGTCCTGGTCGTGGAGCCGGCCGCCGCCGACGACTACGCCGCGAACCTGGCCAGCCCGATGGCCGCGCTCAGCTACACGGCGTCCACGTTCCAGTGCACGCCGGCCGCCCTTGCCCAGCCCGGCGGGGTCGCGCTCGGCGCCCAGGCGGGCCCGGCGGCGGTCCGGCAGCTGGCCGGAGACGCTGGCTTCAGCCAGTTCCGGCAGGTCACCCAGACCCCGGTCAACATCGTCCTGGAACTTCGGCCCTAACGGGGAGCGGCGCCTGCGCAAGACTGCGGCCTGTTTCTCCAGCGGGAGGATCTCCGCGCCGAATTCCGGGTACCCGTCCAGCCAGAGGCGCAGCACCGCCTCCATGTCCGGCACTACGAGGTCGTCGAGGACGATCGTGGCCACCGGGCTCAGCGACCCGCTCAGCAACGGCAGCGCCGGATAGCGGGCAAGGGGAGCGGTGGCCGCGGGCGGCCCGTCAACGAAGAGGAGGTCGACCCCCGACAGGTCCTCCCAGGCCCGTCTCGCGTACCAGGAGTAGGTCTCGCCGCCGAGGCTGAAGCTCTCCAGCGGGGCGTCGCGCACCTCGGCCAGCTCCCCGACGCCATGCCTGGCCAGGAAGCCGCGGGTGCTGTCGCCGAAGCCGGGGTCGTGCTCGAGCGCGATGACCCGGCCGTCGATCTTGAACCGCCGCATCGCGAGCGCGAGCCACAGCGTGGACGCGCCGCTGCCGCATTCCACGATGAGCGCGGGCCGTTCGGTGATAACCACGTCGACCAGCACCGCGAGCAGGTCCGGCGACGCTGCCCAGCCCCGGGTGGGGGGCAGCAGGCGGTCGGCGGGCAGCATGGCGCTGAGGTTCTGCAGCGCTTCCAGCTGGCGGAAGGCCTGCTTGACCTGCTTGCCGCTGTCGGCTTCGAGTCGCCGCACGGTATCGAGCGTGCGCTTGCTTTCCGCGGCCAGGTTGCCGATCCGGCTCGCCAGGTCGAGATTGTGCCTGATCAGCAGCAGCATGGCGCCCAGCAGGGGGCCCAGCGCCATCAGTGCCGCCGTCGGCACCGCGCCCGCGCTGGTTGCCAGCCCGAGCCCGAGCGCGCCGGCCAGCCAGCCGGTGACCAGCGTGGCTACCGTCTGCGTGCGGACCGTCTGCAAGATCAGTCGGCGCATGGCGGACTCCCCTTAACCGGCGACGTTCTCATACCGTACTGCGTAACTTTCATCCGCGCGTTCATGGAACGCGCTGCTGGACCGTGGCCGGGTCGCGCCTCGCTGGGCAGGCTGTCGCGTCCGGCGTAGCGTCATGGGCCATGATGCACCGCAGGGTCCGCGCCATTCCCGCCCTCGCCTCAGTGCTGGCGGTTGGCCTCGCCGTGGGCGGCTGCGGTGCCGCTACCGCGACCAGCGGAGCCGCGTCCGCTCGCCCCGCGTCGTCGGCCGCCGCGTCCGCCGCTGCCCAGACGAGCGCGCCCTTCAACGGGCCGCCCGCTCCCGACCCGGCCTGCGTCGCCGCGCGGAAGGCCGCGCAGGTCATGCAGGTGCGGCAGGGCAAGGACCAAAGCAGCCAGTCCGCCCTCGTCAAGGACTTCACGGACTTCGCCAGCGCGCTCAACGCCGCCGCGCGGCAAGAGACGCACCCGGCCGTGGCCAAGGTGATGACCGCCCTGGCCGACGACTACACCGCCCTGGTCGAGTCGCAAAGCGGAGCGGTGCCGCTCCCGAGTGTGAGCACGGTGCAAAACGACGGTGCCGCCTTCGACAAGGCATGTCCTTAACCCTTACGCGCACACGCGAGTCCGCCGGGGTCATGATGACCCCGGCGGACGGTTAACCGGCCCTGCTCCCCGGGCCAGCGGGTGGCCCGGGGGTCAGGTTCTCCGGTCAGGTGCAGGTCGCGCCGTTGACCTTGAATGACGTCGGGTTGGCGTGGTTGCTAGTCCACGTGCCCTGGAATCCAACGCTGGTGCTGGCGTTCGGCGCGAGGGTGCCGTTGTAGCTGGCGTTGGTGAGGGTCGCGTTCGCCCCGGTCTGGGAGAAGCCACCGTTGAAGTTCGAGGTGATCACCTCATCGCCGGGCCAGGTGAAGGTCAGCGACCACGAGTTGATCGTGGTCGTTCCGGTGTTCTGGATGGTCACCTGGGATACGAAGCCGTTCGGCGACGACATCCACGCACTGTTCAGGGTGTAGGTGACATGGCACGCGCCGCCGGTGCTAACGGGGTTGATGGTCCAGGTGAAGGTGGCCGTCCCTCTGGCCGAGGTGGTGTCGGTGACGGTCACGGTGACGCTGGAGGTTCCCGCCGTGGTCGGGGTGCCGGAGATCAGCCCCGTCGCGGAGTTGATCGACAGGCCCGCGGGCAAGGTGGCGCTGTAGGTGAGGGTCTGCCCGGCGGCGGAGTCCGTTGCCTGGATCTGCAGGCTGGCGGCGGTGCCGACGGTGCCGGTCTGGTTGCCCGGGTTGGTAACTGTGATGGTGTTGGCGCCTTGCGGGCTGATGGTCCAGGTGAAGGCGGCCGTCCCTCTCGCGTTCGTGGTGTCGGTGACAGTCACGGTGACGCTGAACGGGCTGCCCGTGGTGGTTGTCGGGGTGCCGGAGATCAATCCGGTGGTGGAGCTGATCGACAGGCCGGTGGGCAGGCCGGTGGCGGCGTAGGTGAGGGTCTGCCC
>JAICYD010000117.1 GCA_025934375.1 Streptosporangiaceae bacterium
CGACCACGCGGCATGCCCGTCCCCGGCAGCGGTCCACGCGTCATCCACGACAGCAAGCATGCACCAACCCTGGCCCGCGACACGGCCCAGATCACGCAGCCACGCCGATCAGATAACAGCCAACCGTTGTAGTACTAGGAGAGTGGCGCCAGGGTTTCCGCTAGCTGGCCGATGTACTCCGGCTTGGCGTGCAGAGGCAGGCCGAGCACCATCAGGTCGGCGCCGGCCGCGCGCCAGGTCTCGACGGCCTCGGGGAGCCGTGTCAGGTCCTCGCCGGCCCCGCGAACCAGGATCGAGCAGGTGATCTCGCTGAAGTCCCGGCCGACCGTGGCGCAGTGCTCGCGCAGCACTTCCTTGAGCTCGGCGTACTCGGCAGGGTCCTGCGTGGTCCCGTTCCATTCCGACGCGTAGCGGGCGGCGGTGCGCAGGGTGCGCTTGCGGCCGTTGCCGCCGATGGTGATCGGCGGATGCGGGCGCTGGACCGGCTTGGGCTCGCAGCGGGCGTTGGTCAGCTGAACGTACGTGCCGTCATAGGTGGAGACGGTCTGCGACAGCAGCGCGATGATCGCCTCGATGCCCTCGTCGAACCGGTCGAACCGTTCCTTCAGCGGCGGCAGCGGGATGCCGTAGGCCTCGCACTCCATCTGGTTCCAGGCCGCTCCCAGGCCGAGCTCCAGCCGGCCACCGGAGATGATGTCCACGGTCGCGGCCATGTTCGCCAGGACCGCCGGATGCCGGTACGGCATACCGGTGACCTGGCAGCCGATCCGGATCTGGCGGGTGGCCTGCGCCATGGCGGCGAGCATCGTCCAGCCCTCGAAGTTCGGCCCGGTCAGGTCGCCGGTCAGCGGGTAGAAGTGGTCCCAGTTCCAGATCGACTCGAACAGCGGGTATTCATCCGCGGCGACCCACAGGGCGAGGAGCTCCTCCCAGGTCTGGTGCTCGGGCCGAGTCTTGAGCGCGAAACGCATGGCTGCCTTGCCTTCATTCGTAGGGACTTTGTTAGCGCAGGTCACTACGTAGCCTACGGCCAGCGGCAGGGCCGCGAAGGCGCTGGTTCCCCGGCATGGGGCGCGCCACAAGCCGGCGAACCCGGGCGTTTGGGAGCGTGGCACGATGTTCATAGGCGCGTCATCTGCGCATGCCCGTGCAATTCTTTCCGTAATGCGGCTAATCTGCTATTCATCAGCTATCCGTCGCCAGAATGAACGGGGAAAGAGGCCGGCCTTGTCCCGATCGCGGATCGCACACCGCACTACGAGGCACCGCACTACCAGGCACCGCACTACCAGGCACCGCATCACGAGGCTGGGCGCGGTACTCGCCGCCGCCTTGGCCAGCCTGGCCGCCGCATGGCTGGCGCTCCCCGGTGCGGCGATGGCCGCGACGCTGCCCCCGGCCGCGTCCGCGCAGCTCACCAGCCCGCAGCTCACCCAGCCGCTGCTGGCCGCGGCGACCGTGAAGACGATTAAGACCGACTACACGTGCGACCTGACGGGCTACGGCCCGAGCGTGGGGGCGGCGGCAATGTCGGTCACGGCCACGACCGCGACCTCGTGGCCGGTGAACCAGCCGGACGACATCACGCTGGACAACGACGCGATCACCTTGCCAGCCGCGGTGACTAGCCACCTGGGCGGCGTGGACAGCATCGTGGTGGCTTCGCAGATCCCCGCCAAGAACGCGACGAAGGCGAAGATCACGCTGACGGGGCTGATTCCCGTCGACACCGCCCACGCCCCCACCGAGATACCCGCCGCCACCACCTTGGGCCAGGTGACCTTCGCCGCCAAGGGAAGCGCCGGCTCGGTGGCGCTGCCCGCGCAGTCGATCACCTTCACGCCGAGGGCGGGCGCCACCATCAAGCCGGTCATCACCTGCACGACGTCGGTGGCGGCGCAGGACGTCATGATCACCGTCGGCGCGGTGTCCGGCCCGTTTTACCACTGCACCACCACCGTCACCAACGAAAGCCCCGTCCAGGACGCGGGCCCCGCCCCGCTGTCGATCACGGAGACCGGGTCGAAGAAGACCGGTGACTCGCTGACGGTCAGCCTCACGTCCGCGCACGTAGCACAACTGGTCTCCACGGTCGCCAGCGAGATCACCGGGGTAACCCTCGACAACGCCACCTTCTCCGCTGACCTGCCGGTGACCGGCGCGCAGAGCGGGACGGTCCACATCACCAAGACGATCACCGACCTGACCGCCACCACGTTCAGTGCCTCGGCCCAGCTCGCGCTGACCAAGGCGGGGACCGTCAAGGTTGGCATCCCCTCGAAGTTCGGCGTCAGCGTGTCCGCCAGCGGCACCGTAGCCCTCGACCTCGCGTGCACGCTGGTCACCAAGCCCGTCCCGATCGCGCTGACGCTGACCGTCACCCAGGGACCGGCCTCGACGCCGACCCCGACCGCGACGGACACCAGCACCAGCGGCGCGGGCACCGAGGACACGGGGGCCGCCACTGACGCCACTGGCACCCCCGTCGGGGGCGCGGCGACCGGCGGAGGACCCGCGCCCGGCAGCCCCATGCCGCTCGCCTTCGGCGGGATCGCCATGGCCTTGGTGGGCGGCGGCCTCATCCTGTCCCGGTGGCGGACCGGTGCGGCCTCGGCCGCCCGCCGACGGCGCTCACTCGGCCACGCCAGCGGCGCCGCCCGCCCGCCCGCCGGCCCGTCGGGCGACTCACCAGGAGGGCCGGCCGCCTGAGCGAGGCAGACGAGCCACCCGTCGGCTCCCATCCCGGCGGGGACAGCGGCGAGCCGCAGGCGGCACGGTCCCGTTGGGGCGGAGGCTCAGTCCTGGCGACCTTCGTCGGCGTGCTGCTGCTGGCCCTCGGCGGCTTCGTCGCCGTGTGGGCGCTAGCCGGGGGGTCCGGCGCGCCCCCGGCGGAGGCCCAGCAGATCCCGCGCACCGTGGGGACGACGGTGCCGCCGGTCCACGGCCAGGCGACGGCGGCGCCGCTGGCGGCATCGCCCCCGCTACGGATCGAGATCCCCGCCCTGAAGATCAACGCGCCGGTCACCCGGCTGGGCCTCAACCCCGACGGCAGCGTCGCGGTGCCGCCCCTGGATGACCACAACCTGGCCGGCTGGTTCACCGGCAGCGTCACCCCGGGGGTCACCGGGGCGTCGGTGATCCTCGGGCACGTGGACTCCTGGTCCGGGGGCTCGGTGTTCTACACGATCAAGAACCTGCGCCCTGGCGCCCGGATCGACGTGGTCCGGGCGGACGGGAGCACCGCCGTGTTCACCGTTGACGGCCTGCAAAAGGCGGCGAAGGTCGCCTTCCCGACCGCGGCGGTCTACGGGAACCCGGGCTACCCGGCCCTGCGGCTGATCACCTGCGGCGGCCCGTTCAACACCGCGACCGGCGAGTACCGCGACAACATCATCGTCTACGCGCACTTGTCTTCCGGGCAGTAAGGACCAGCCTTGCCGCGCCGAAGCCGGCCCTAGCGCATCGTCGGGCCGCCGATCGCCATCGGGCCGCTTGAAACCGGCCCGGGGCGATAGGCGACGGCGACCTCCTCGCGGTGCTTGAACAGCCAGCGCCCGTCGACCTTGACATAACTGTCGACGTAGCGGGCCATCACCTGGGTCTCGAAGTTCTGCGCGAGCCACAGCACGTCGGTCTTCCCGGTAGCGGTGATCCCGTCCTCGTTCACCTCGATCAGCGACTGCCCGTTGATGTGCTTGGCGAAGTAATCCTCGATGAGGCAGCCCCTGAGGAAGCCCATGACCGCCGGGCGGCCGTCGAAGATGATGTCCCCGACAGACCAGACGGCATCCTCGGTCCACAACCGCGCGAGCGCGTCCCAGTCGTGATCGTCGAGGAACATCGCGTACCTGGCGCTGAGATCACGGATCTCCTGCTGCGCGACCAGGTTCTCGAGCGCGTCCATGGCGGGATCATATATGAATGTTTCGCTCGCGCAAGGCCGTCGCGGCGGTCGGGGCCCGGCAGGCCGGCAACTCCCGGGGTCGGCACCCGCACCCCCGGATAACCGAGTACCTTGATATCGAGATACTGTAGGTTGTGGATGGGGATCGGACGACACGCAGTGCTTGACAAAACAGTGCTTGACGCACAGGGCTTGACGGGGGGAGCAGGCGCATGACGGGCGAGGAGGCTCACCAACGATGACAGCTAACAGCTTCGGAAGCCGCGCGACGCTCGCGGCCGGCGGCCAGGAGTATGAGATCTACCGGCTGGACGCGGTCGCCGGATCGGCGAGCCTGCCCTACAGCCTCAAGGTCTTGCTGGAGAACCTGCTGCGCAACGAAGACGGCGCGAACGTCACCACCGAGCACATCAACGCCCTTGGCGGCTGGGACCCGAAGGCCGAGCCGGACACCGAGATCCAGTTCACCCCGGCCCGGGTGATCCTGCAGGACCTCACCGGCGTGCCCGCCGTCGTCGACCTCGCCGCGATGCGCGAGGCCATGCAGGCCCTCGGCGGCGACCCCAAGAAGATCAACCCGCTCATTCCCGCTGAGCTCGTCATCGACCACTCCGTCGTCGCCGACGTCTTCGGCCGGCCCGACGCGTTCACCCGCAACGTGGAGCTTGAGTTCCAGCGCAACTCCGAGCGGTTCCAGTTCCTGCGCTGGGGCCAGCAGGCGTTCAGTGGCCTCCGGGTCGTCCCGCCCGGCACCGGCATCGTGCACCAGGTGAACATCGAACACCTGGCGCGCGTGGTGATGGCCAGCGACGGCAAGGCCTACCCGGACACCTGCGTGGGCACCGACTCGCACACCACCATGCAAAACGGCCTGGGCGTCCTCGGCTGGGGCGTCGGCGGCATCGAGGCCGAGGCCGCCATGCTCGGCCAGCCGATCTCGATGCTCATCCCGAAGGTCGTCGGCTTCAAGCTGGCCGGCTCCCTGCCGAAGGCGACGACGGCTACCGACCTGGTCCTCACCATCACCGAGATGCTGCGCAAGCACGGCGTCGTCGGCAAGTTCGTGGAGTTCCAGGGCGAAGGCGTCAGCGCGGTGCCGGTCGCCAACCGGGCGACCATCGGGAACATGTCGCCGGAGTTCGGCTCCACGTGCGCCATCTTCCCGCTCGACGAGCTGACCCTTGAGTACCTGCGGCTGACTGGCCGTCCGGCGGAGCAGGTCGACCTGGTCGAGAAGTACGCCAAGGAACAGGGCCTGTGGCATGACCCGGCCCGCGAGCTTCGCTTCTCCGAGGAGATCACCCTCGACCTGTCCACGGTTGTCCCGTCGATCGCTGGGCCGAAGCGCCCGCAGGACCGCATCGAGCTGACCCACGCCAAGACGGCGTTCCGGGACGCGCTCCCGGCGTACGTCGGCTCGGCCAGTGCCAGCTACGACAATGGCTCGTTCCCGGCATCGGACCCGCAGACCCACGATGACACCCGCGCGACCCACCCGGTGGCGGTCACGATGGAGGACGGCGCGCAGACGACGGTCGATCACGGGCACGTGGTGATCGCCGCCATCACCTCCTGCACCAACACCTCCAACCCGTTCGTGATGATCGGCGCGGCGCTGCTGGCGAAGAAGGCCGTCGAGCGCGGCCTGTCCCGCAAGCCGTGGGTGAAGACGACCCTCGCGCCCGGCTCGAAGGTCGTCATGGACTACTACGAGCGGGCGGGCCTGCTGCCCTACCTGGACAAGCTCGGCTTCAACCTGGTCGGGTACGGCTGCACGACCTGCATCGGCAATTCCGGCCCGCTGCCGGCCGAGATCAGCGCCGCGGTCAACGACAACGACCTGGCCGTCGTGTCGGTGCTGTCCGGCAACCGCAACTTCGAGGGCCGGATCAACCCGGACGTGAAGATGAACTACCTCGCGTCCCCGCCGCTGGTCGTCGCCTACGCGCTGGCCGGCACGATGGACATCGACCTGGACACCGAGCCGCTCGGCACCGACGCCGAGGGCAAGCCGGTGACGCTGGCCGACATCTGGCCCTCGCCGGATGAGGTCGCCGACGTGGTGGCCAGCGCCGTCGCCGCCGACATGTTCACCCGCGACTACGCTGACGTGTTCGCCGGCGACGACAACTGGCGCGGCCTGTCGGTCCCCGAGGGCGACACGTTCACCTGGGACGCGGCCTCCACGTACGTGCGCCGCCCGCCGTACTTCGACGGCATGCCCGCGCGCCCGGCGCCGGTCGCCGACATCCACGGCGCGAAGGTCCTGGCGAAGCTCGGCGACTCGGTCACCACCGACCACATCTCGCCGGCCGGCGCGATCAAGGCGACCGCCCCCGCCGGGCTGTACCTGACCGAGCACGGCATCGAGCGGCCTGACTTCAACTCCTACGGGTCCCGGCGCGGGAACCACGAGGTCATGATCCGCGGCACGTTCGCCAACATCCGGCTGCGCAACCAGCTCGCCCCCGGCACCGAGGGCGGCGTCACCGTCAAGGACGGCCAGGAGCAGTCGATCTACGACGCGTCCCGCGAGTACATCGAGCAGGGCACGCCGCTGATCATCTTGGCCGGCAAGGAATACGGCTCGGGCTCATCGCGCGACTGGGCGGCGAAGGGCACGGCTCTGCTCGGGGTCCGCGCGGTCCTCGTCGAGTCCTTCGAGCGCATCCACCGCTCCAACCTGATCGGCATGGGCGTGCTGCCCCTGCAGTTCAAGCCGGGCGAGTCGGCGCAGGCACTCGGGCTGACCGGCACCGAGACCTTCTCGGTCACCGGAATCGAGGAGCTGAACGCGGGCGCCGCGCCGCGCGAGGTCACGGTCACCGCCGACGACAAGACGTTCACGGCGATCGTCCGCATCGACACCCCCGGCGAGGCGGAGTACTACCGCCACGGCGGGATCATGCAGTACGTGCTGAGGTCGCTTCTCGCCCACGCGTAAATCGTTAGTTAGCACTTAGCGATTCGCCTAGGTGGGCGCGCGCGCAGCCCACTAGGCTATCGCGACGTGGCGGGAGAATCGGTCATCAGGATCGCTGATGCGGCAATCGTGATCCTCAGCGATGCCGTCAGCGCGAGTGACCAAGAAGACGTCGAGCGCTGGCTCATCGGGTACAACGCGCTGATGGCCGCGGGTGACTATGGCCGGGTGCCGGCGGGCGCCCATGTCGACGACCCCGAGGGCGCGGTCAAGCGGGCGCTCGCGCTGCCGGACCGCCTCCCCGGGGTCCAGCTGCCGTCGCTGGGCGACCTCGCCGCCTGGGCGCGCTCCGCGCCGCTGACTGCCCAGCTGGCGGCGCTGGCCGCCTGGCTGGACGCCGGGCATCCCGTCACCAAGGACGGTGAGCTTCTCCCGGCCGACGCGGCCCAGGCGGCGCAGTGGCTTGGCGTCACCGCCAGCCAGCTGCGGTACCTGTGGGAGTACGCGCTCGGCGGGTACTGGGCCGAGATCACCGACGGCGCCGGGGGCCAGGCGGTCGCGATGCCCGGCGAATCGGCGGCGGAGTGGGAAAGCGGCGAGCCGCGCGGTGCTGGCCCAATCAGTGCCGGCCCGTTCGGCGCCGGCCCGTTCGGCGCTGCCGAAGCGGGCGCGGCGACGCTCCGCTCGTGGTCGGCGACGCTGGCCGCCGTGCTGGCGGGAACCATGGACATCGCCGTGACGCTTGACCCGTCCGGCCTGGGCACCCTCAACGTCCAGGGCCTGGGATCGCTCGCCGCGCTGAAGCTCTTCCTGGCCAGGGGCGAGGGTGGACTGCGCGCCGCCCGCGTTCGCGACCTGATCATGAACGGGGCCATCGGCGACCTGGCGTGGACCCGGGTACGCCGTCAGCTCGATGCCCGTGCGCAGTCCCCGGCCGACCCGGTGCGGGTCCTGCTGGATCAGCTGGCTGCCCTGCGGGCGGTGGAGTCCTCCCCGGCTGGGGAGGGGAGTGTCCGGCTTACCCCGCTGGCGCTGTACGCCCTGGCCGCGGAGCTGGCCGCCGCGGGCGTCGAGGTTCCGGTGGTGCCCCCCGACCCCGCCGCGATGAGCGCCGCCGACCTGGTGGCCCTGCACGGGGGGGTGCTGCCCGCCGAGTTCGAGGCCATCAGCGGCCACTGGATCGCCGTGCATGGCGGCCAGCGGGCGGCGATCGCCCTGCTCGGCTTCGCGGCCGACGCCGATGCCGTCGGCCGGCTGGTCGCGGTGGGCGTGGTGCGCGCCCTGGGCGAGGCCGCGGCCATGGCGTGGCGGGAAAGCCTGCGGCGGCCGGAGATCCGGCCCTACGCGCGGATCGAGCTCGCGCGGCTGGCGACCGAGCTGGCCGACAACACCATGCCGATGGTCTTGGAGCCCGATCCCGACGACCTCACGTGGCTGGCGACGGACCTGCTGGCCCTGGCCTGCGGCGAGGACGACCCGGACCCGGACCTGATCGCGGCGCAGTTCCGCGAGGCCGTCCCAGCCGGGGACGAGGAGTGGATCCTCAAGGTGATGTCGATGGGGTCGCACCCGGACGTGGTCCGGGTCCTGACGGTCCTCGGCAAGCATCACCCCGACAAGCGGGTCGCCCGGGAGGCCCGCCGGGCCGCGCACGCGGCGTCAGCGCACCGCGCGGCCGGGCACCGAGCCTCACGGCAGTCCAGTCGCTAGTAGGCTCCGGTCATGGCTCACGACCACGGCCGCTCTGGCGACCATCACTCCCATGACCACGCTGACCACGCTGGCCATGAGGACCACGACGACGAGGGCTACGAGGCCGAGGATGAGGTTGGCCTCAAGGAGGCATTCGGCCTGCCGGATGAGCTGCCGCCACTGCGGCTGCCGCCGGACGCCGAGCTGGCGGACACCGCCCGGGCCGTCCCGATGCTCGCCGAGCTGGCGGCGCTGGCCGGCTGGGTCGGCGACGGCCGCGCGATCGACGCTGACGCCGAGCTGTCCGCGGCGGAGCGGGCCGGCGCGGTGAGCGCCCTGAACGTGACCCCCGAGCGGTTCACGTTCCTGTGGAAGTACGCCGGCGGGGTCGACTGGATCGAGGAGACCGACGACGACCAGGTGATCAGCGGCGAAACCGCCGAGCTGTGGCGCGGCGGTGACGACGAGGGCGCGATCAGCGCGTGGGCCGCCACGTTCGCGGCCGTCTTGACCGAGGCCATGTGCGCGGCGGCCGCGGGAGATGCCTCGCGTCCGGCGGACGTCGACTTCCACGTGCCCGGCGCGGGCCTGGCGCTGATGCTCTTCCTTGCCCGGCGGGAGGGGCTGACGGCCGAGGAGGTCAGCGAGATCGTCGAGGAGGGCCTGACGACGGAGCTGCCCGCCCGTGCGCAGAAGGCCTGGGCCACCTGGCGGCGGGCGCACGGGGACCCTGCGGCGGTGCTGCTTGACCAGCTCACCGAGATCGGCGCGATAACCGCCACGTCGGCCGAGGATGGCACCATCCGGCTTACCCCGCTGGCGCTGCGCGAGCTGCGACTGCAGTTCACCGACGCCGGGGTGGAGGTCCCGCTGCTGCCGGACGCGCCCGGTGAGATGTCCGCCGCGCAGCTGGTGGCGCTGGCCGACGGGGTCAGTGACGACGAATTCGAGGCCGAGAGCGCCGCCTGGCTCGCCGCGCGCGCCCCCGGGGAAGCGGCGACGGAGCTGCTCGCGCTGGCGGCGTCGGCCGATCCGGCCAGCCGGCTGCTCGCGGTGGCGGTCACGACCGACCTCGGCGCCGCCGCCGAGACCGCCTGGCGTGAGCACCTGGGCATGCTGGAGCTGCGCCCGTACGCCAAGGTGGCGCTGGTCCAGATCAGCGGGCTGGCCGAGGGGGACCCGCTCCCGCCGGAACTAGAGCCCGATCCCGACGACCTGGCCTGGATGGCCACGGACCTGCTGGCCATCGTCTGCGATGACGAGGACACCGACGCCGACGAGATCAGCGAGGCCTTCGCCGAGGCGCTGCCGCCCGACGGCGACCCGGCGGCCTTCCTCGACCTGATCTCCCGGGGCCCGCACCCGGACGCGTACATCGTGCTGGAGCACATCGGCGAGTACCATCCGGACAAGGCGATCGCCAAGGAGGCGCGCAAGGTCGCCTACAAGGCCAGCATGCGCGAGGCCGCCCGCCAGCGGGCGCGCGGGCTGGGGGACAAGCGCTGATGAGCGGGCTGCCAGCCGTTGAGCACATCGTCGTCTTGATGCTGGAGAACCGCTCGTTCGACCACATGCTCGGCTACCTGTACGCCAGCGCCGGGAACGTGTCGCCCGCCGGGCACCCCTACGACGGGCTGACCGGCGCGGAGTCCAACCCGGGGGCCGGCGGCACGCCGGTCCCGGTCTTCGCGGTCACGCCGGCCACGCCGAACGCGTACTTCATGCCCGGCGCGGATCCTGGCGAGGGCTTCGCGGCCACCAACGACCAGTTCTACGGCAGCACCGCGGGGCCAACGGCGCCGGGCCAGGTGGCCGGCTGCCAGGGGTTCGTCAAGGACTACGCGTACACGCTCGGCTGGGAAGCGAAATCCGGCTGGTCGATCTTGCCTGGCACCACCGCCGGCGACATCATGGGCTGCTTCACCCCCCAGGCGCTGCCGGTGATGTCCGCCCTTGCCCGCGGGTACGCCGTGTGCGACGCCTGGTTCGCCTCCGCGCCGACCGAGACGATGCCCAACCGCGCGTTTGCCTGCGCAGGCACCAGCCAGGGCCACATGGACGACAAGACGAAGACGTTCACCTCGCCGTCCGTCTTCGGGCTGCTGGAGTCGCACGGGATCGGCTGGTCGATCTACGGCTACGACGCCGAGCCGCTGACCAAGCACAACTTCCCTGACACCGTGAACGCCGCCGCCAGCCACTTCGGGCTGTTCAAGGACTTCCGGGCGGCCGCCGCGGCGGGGACGCTGCCGGCGTTCACGTTCCTGGAGCCAAGCTGGGCATCCACCGGCAACAGCCAGCACCCGAACTACGACGTCGCGCTCGGCGAGCAGCTCATCCACGATGTGTACGAGGCACTGCGGGGTGGGCCCGGGTGGAACCAGACGCTGCTCGTGCTCACCTACGACGAGCACGGCGGCTGCTACGACCACGTGTCCCCGCCGTGGGGCGCGACCCCGCCGGATAACACGGCGGGCGAGTTCGGGTTCGCGTTCGACCGGTTCGGCGCCCGCGTGCCGGCGGTGCTCATCTCGCCGCTCATCGCGCCCGGCACCGTCTACCGCGTCCCCGCGGGCTCGGTGCCGCTGGATCACACCGCGATCCTCAAGACGATCCAGCAGCGCTGGTCGCTGCCGTCGCTGACCGCGCGGGACGCCGCCGCGCCCGGCTTCGGGGACGTGCTCACCTTGACGGACGCGCGAACCGACGACGTACTGGCCGGCGTCACGGTCCCGGTCTCCGGCAGCGCCGGACCGTCGGCCGGGCAGGTTTCCCACCTGGAGGCGATCCGCCAGGAGCTGGTCTCCGGGAGCGTCGCCGCCGCCCGCGCCGGCCGCGTCGTCCAAGACCCCGACGAGAGCCCTAGGGAACCAGGATGAGCTTGCCGGTCGTCCGGCGGCCGGCGAGGTCCTCCTGCGCTCGGGCGGCGTCCGCCAGCGGGTACTCACCGCCGATGCGGACGTCGAGCTCGCCCTTGGCGATCCACCCGAATAGCTCGCCGGCCCGCCACGCCAGCTCGTCCGCGTCGGCCATGTAGTTGCCGAGGGTGGGGCGGGTCAGGAACAGCGAGCCGCCGGAGTTCAGCCGCTGCGGGTCGACCGGGGGGACCGGCCCGCTGGACGCGCCGAACAGCACCATCATCCCGCGCGGCCGCAGCGCCTTCAGGCTGTCATCGAAGGTCGCCGCGCCCACCCCGTCGTAGACGACGTCCACGCCGCGCCCTCCGGTGACCTCGCGCGCCGTCGCGGCGAACTCGTCGTAGCCGACCACGTGGTCGGCGCCCGCCCCCCGGGCCAGCGCCGCCTTCTGCCCGTCCGGCCCGCCGGAGGTCGTGGCGACCACGGTGCCGCCCAGCCGCTTGATCATCTGCGTCAGCAGCAGCCCGACCCCGCCCGCGGCGGCGTGCACCACCGCCACGGTGCCCTCGGAAACGCTGAACGTGCTGCGGCACAGGTAGTGCGCGGTCAGCCCTTGCAAGGTCGCGGCGGCGGCGGCCTTCGCGTCGATGCCGTCAGGCACCCGCAGCGCGACACTGGCCGGGACCGCGGCCAGCTCGGCGTAGGTGCCGCCCGCGCCGGCCCATGCCACCACGTCGCCCGCCGACAGTCCGCTCACCCCGGACCCCACGGCGACGACCGTGCCCGCGCCCTCCCCGCCGGGGACGAACGGCACCGGGACCGGGTACACGCCCGTGCGCTGGTAGATGTCGATGAAGTTGACCCCGGCGGCCGCCACCTTCACGATGACCTGCCCGGGCGCGGCCTCCGGATCCGGCCGCTCCGCCAGGCTCAGCACCTCTGGCCCGCCATGCTTGTCGATCACGATCGCGCGCATGCCCTCACTCTAAGGGGACCCGCGCGGGCCGCAGTGATAAGGGCGCCCGTTACCCCTTTGCCGGGGGTCGAGAGGGGGCTCGGCCCCCCGGGCAACACGGTGAACCCTGACACGCGGGTCGGTTAACTGGCGTTGGTGCCGCGACCAGCTGGGGTGCCGGGCCTTACTATCGGGTAATTCATCAGCTGGCCCGCATGAGGACCCGCTGGCCCGCGAAGCACACGGGTTCGTGATACACACGAGGGAGCAGCCGACGTGACGTTGCTGGAGCGCATTACCGGCCCGGAAGACCTGAAGCACCTGTCCCAGGACCAGCTGTCCAGGCTGGCTAGCGAGATCCGTGACGTCCTCGTGGAAACGGTGACCAGGACCAGCGGCCACCTAGGGCCGAACCTCGGCGTCGTCGAGCTCACCATCGCGCTGCACCGCGTCTTCGACTCGCCCAGGGACCGGATCATCTTCGACACCGGCCACCAGTCCTACGTGCACAAGCTGCTCACCGGCCGGCACGCCAGCTTCGGCACGCTGCGCCAGCCGGGCGGCCTGTCGGGCTACCCGAGCCAGGCCGAATCCGAGCATGACCTGGTGGAGAACTCTCACGCGTCCACCAGCTTGTCGTGGGCCGACGGCATGGCCAAGGCATACCGGCTGCGCGGCGAGACCGACCGCACGGTCGTCGCGGTCATCGGCGACGGCGCGCTGACCGGCGGAATGGCCTGGGAGGCGCTGAACAACATCGCGGTGGCCAAGGACTCCCGCCTCGTCGTCGTGGTCAACGACAACGGCCGCTCCTACCAGCCGACGATCGGCGGCCTGGCCAGCCACCTGGCCAACGTGCGGGTCAGCCAGCGCTACGAGCACGTGCTGGACTACATCAAGACGACCGTCACGCGTACCCCGATCGTCGGCTACCCGCTGTACGGCGCGCTGCACGGCGCCAAGAAGGGCCTGAAGGACTTCCTGCAGCCGCAGGTGATGTTCGAGGACCTGGGGATCAAGTACATCGGCCCGATCGACGGGCACGACGAGCAGATGCTGGAGCACGCGCTGCGCAAGGCCGCCGAGTACGGCGGCCCGGTGATCGTGCACGCGATCACCAAGAAGGGCTTCGGGTACCTGCCGGCCGAGCAGAACGAGCAGGACCAGATGCACCAGGTCCCGGCGGCGCCGCCCACGGGCAGCGGGCCGGCGGGCGCCCCCAAGCCGGCCAAGCGTGCCTGGAGTGACGTGTTCGCCGCTGAGATGGTCGCGATCGGCACCCGCCGCCCGGACGTGGTGGGGATCACCGCCGCCATGCTGCACCCGGTTGGCCTGGGGGAGTTCGCCGCCGCGTTCCCGGACCGCGTCTACGACGTCGGCATCGCCGAGCAGCACGCGATCACCAGCGCCGCGGGCCTGGCCCTGGCCGGGCTGCACCCGGTTGTCGCGCTGTACTCGACGTTCTTGAACCGGGCCTTCGACCAGCTGCTGATGGACGTGGCGCTGCACAAGCTGCCGGTGACCGTGACCCTGGACCGCTCCGGCGTCACCGGCCCGGACGGCGCCAGCCACAACGGCATGTGGGACGGCTCGATCTTGCAGGTCATTCCCGGCTTGCGGGTCGCCGCGCCGCGCGACGGGAGCCGGATCGCGGAGCTGCTCAACGAGGCGGTCAGCGTCAGCGACGGACCGACCGTGGTGCGCTGGCCCAAGGGCGACGTCGGGCCCGAGGCCGAGGCGATCGGCAAGCTGGGCACCATGGACATCCTCGCCGAGCCGGCCAGCGGGCTGGGCCGCGACGTCCTGCTGATCGGGGCCGGCCCGATGGCCGTGACGTGCATGGAGGCGGCCCAGCGGATGGCAGGCCAGGGCATCGGCGTGACCGTCGTCGACCCCCGGTGGACCAAGCCGGTGGATGAGGCGGTCATCGGCGCGGCTCGCGAGCACCGGCTCATCGCGGTGGTGGAGGACAACGGGCGGGCCGGCGGCTTCGGCGACGCCGTCTGCCGGCTGCTGCGCGACCACGACGTCGACGTGCCGGTCAAGACCTTCGGCTTGCCGCAGGAGTTCCTGGACCACGGGAACCGGCTCGACATCCTGGCCGCCGCGGGCCTGACCCCGCAGCACCTGGCCCGGCAGATCACCGAGGCGGTCGCCCGCCGCACACCCGAGCCCGCCGCCGACGCGGCGTCCGGGGCGGTGCGCGACACCCACGCTGAGAATGCCCCGGAAGGCTGAGTTTCCCCGGAAGGCTGAGTCCTCCCCGGAAGGCAGTGCCTCGGAGTAGCGTTTCATGTCAGGGGCGCGATAGTCGCGGCCCTGGATGCGTGAGGTAAACGATGCTGCGTGTGGCCGTGATCGGCTCGGGTCCGGCTGGACTGTACACTGCTGAGGCCCTGGTCAAGCAGGCTGCCACCCTGCCCGTCCCGGTCCGCTTGCGGGTCGACGTGCTGGACCGGCTGCCAACCCCGTATGGCCTGGTCCGCTACGGGGTGGCTCCGGACCACAAGTCGATCAAGTCGGTCGCCACCTACCTGCGCCGGGTCCTCGAGCACCCGGACGTGGAGTTCCACGGCGGGGTCCACCTGGGCCGGGACGTCACCCGTGAGGACCTGCTGGGGGCCTACGACGCTGTCGTGTACGCCACCGGCGCCATGCGCGACGCGCGGCTCGGCATTCCCGGCGAGGGCCTGCCGGGCAGCTACGCGGCCACCGACTTCGTCAACTGGTACTGCGGTCACCCGGACATCGCCGCGGACGCGTTCACCCTGGACGCTGAGTCCGTGGCCGTCATCGGCGTCGGGAACGTCGCCGTGGACGTCGCCCGGATCCTGGTGCGCGACCCGGCCGAGCTGCACGAGACCGATATCCCCGAGCCAGTCATGGCCGCGCTGCGCTCCTCGAGCGTGCGCGAGGTCAACGTCATCGGCCGGCGTGGCCCGGCCCAGGCCAAGTTCACCACCAAGGAGCTGCGCGAGCTCGGCGACCTGCCCGGCGTGTCGGTCTCGGTGGCCCCCGGTGAGCTGGACCTCGACATCGCCGACCCCTCGGGCGCCTCCGCCGCCCTCGCCGCCTCCGACCGCCGCGTCCGCGGCAACCTGGTCGCCATGCGCGGCTGGGCCGTCGGCACCGCGCCGGGTACCGTCCGCCACCTGCGGCTCCGCTTCTGGCTGAGGCCCGTCGAGATCACGGGAACCGAACGCGCCCAGGCGCTGACCGTGGAGCGCACCCGCATGACCAGCGATGGCGCCGTGGAGGGAACCGGGCAGCTGGAGACGATCGAGGCGCAGATGGTCTTGCGGTCGGTCGGGTACCGGAGTGTCCCGCTGGACGGCGTGCCGTTCGATGACCGGACCCACACGGTGCCCAGCAGCAACGGCCGCGTCCTGGACGCCGACGGCAAGGCATTGCCCGGCGAGTACGTGGCCGGCTGGCTCAAGCGCGGCCCGACCGGCGTCATCGGCACGAACAAGGCCGACGCCGCCCAGACCGTGCAGGCGCTGCTGGCCGACCTCGCGGGCGGCCCGGACGTCGGCGCCGAGGCGCTGCCCCGTCCCGGCCTGCTCCGCATGCCCGGCGATGAGGCAGCCGGGCCCAATGACGCCCCGGACGTCTCGCCCTTGCCCGAGGTGCTGGCCGCGCGCGGGGTGCGCCCGGTGTCCTACGCCGACTGGCTGCGCATCGAGGAGGCCGAGGGGGAGCTGGCCAGGTCCCTGGGCCGCGGCGACCGCGTCAAGCTGCCAAGCCTTGACGCGCTCCGCAACGCGCTCCCGCGCGACGAGCGTGATCAGGAGTCAGGCCCGGCCTCGTAACGGCAGGAGCGAGCGCGAAGGCGTCGATGAGGTCCAACGGGGTATCGCCGTCGGTGAGCGCATTACGCAGGGCAACAGCCGCGCCGGGTCGAGGGTCACCCGTTCATGGTCGGCGTCGTGGCCCCGCCTGTACAACGATTTTCTGTCCGATTCGCGGCCTTGCGAGGGGCCGTTACTATCCGTGAGAATGTCAGTACCCCTCCGCATCATAGTGGTGAGCGGTTTCCTCCGAGACCCGCGACGCGAAAGGGTGCGGCATGCAAGACATGAGCGGTGGCTTTGAGGGCAGTTCCGACGGCCAGCCCATGATGGCGCAGACGCTAG
Organism: Streptosporangiaceae bacterium; assembly: GCA_025934375.1. Classification (GTDB taxonomy): domain Bacteria; phylum Actinomycetota; class Actinomycetes; order Streptosporangiales; family Streptosporangiaceae; genus Trebonia. The sequence continues at coordinate 16,469 of JAICYD010000117.1, forward strand.
GACTGGCGATGGCCCGCCGTGCGGCCGACATCCTCGTCCGGCACCGGGACATGCACAATCGCGCGGTACCGGATTCCGGCAGCCCCGAGGCGGCCCAGTTCGCCATGGATGACGCGATCTTCACCGCCGTGCTCGACGCCGCCAACGAGTGCCTGGGCCAGTTCGATCCCCGCCCGCCGGCCGACCGCTGGTGCGACGCGCTGCTCCACCTGCTCAACCTGGCCCATTACATCCCCGAGTAGCGCCCGATCGCACGCGCGCCATCCGATCGGTTGATCTCGCGGATCAGCCGCGCCCGCCGCAGGTGTAGCCGCCTGGCCGATGCGCCGGGCCGTGCCGCGCGGCGATGCTGGGGTCATGACGGTGGTAATCGACGTGCAGGGACTGCACAAGGAATACGGGACGACGGTCGCGGTCGACGACGTGTCGTTCAGCGTGCAAGAAGGCGAGATATTCGGGATCCTCGGACCAAACGGCGCGGGCAAGACCACGACGGTCGAGTGCGTCGAAGGGCTGCGGGTGCCCGACCGGGGATCGGTGAGCGTGCTCGGGCTCGACCCGCGGCGCGACCGGGCCGAGCTGACGCAGGTGCTCGGCGTCCAGCTGCAAGACAGCCAGATGCCCGAGCGGCTCAAGGTCGCCGAGGCACTCGACCTGTACAGCTCCTTCTACCGCTCGCCCGCGGACTGGCGGGCGCTGATGGAGCAGCTCGGGCTGGCCGACAAGGCCACGACCCCGTTCAAGAAGCTGTCGGGCGGGCAAAAGCAACGGCTGTCGATCGCGCTGGCGCTGGTCGGGAACCCGCGGGTGGCGGTGCTCGACGAGCTCACCACCGGGCTGGACCCGCAGGCCAGGCGCGACACCTGGGAGCTGATCGAGGGCGTCCGTGACCGTGGGGTGACGATCGTGCTGGTCAGCCATTTCATGGAGGAGGCTGAGCGGTTGTGTGACCGGGTCGCGCTGATCGACTCCGGGCGGGTCGCGGTGATCGACTCCCCGGCGGCGCTGGCCGAGCGGGCGGTGAGCGAGCAGCGGATCCAGTTCCGCCCGACGGCCTCGTTCGACGACGCGCTGCTCGCCAGCTTGCCGGAGGTCACGAGCGTCATCCACCGGGGCGATGTCGTCGTGGTCACCGGCAACGCCGACGCGCTGAACGCAGTGATCTCGGTGCTGGCCCGCAACCAGATCGTGGCCCGGCAGCTCCGAGTCGACCAGGGCAGCCTGGAGGACGCGTTCCTGGAACTGACCGGGCGTGGTGCCCGCAACGGGAGTGCCCATGGCGACGGGCAAGGGAAGGATGAGCTTCGATGACGGTATCCACGCAAGCGCACCCGGCCGCGACGGCTGGCCCTGGCGCCCGGCGCTCTGCGCTGGCCCAGCTCACCCGCGTTGAGTTCCGGCTGTTCCTGCGGGAGCGGGTCGGGCCAGTCTGGGGAGTCGGGTTCCCCATCTTGCTGCTGGTGGTCTTCGGCTCGATCCCCTCATTCAAGAAGGTGCTCGACGGCTCCGGCGGCCTCACGGTCCTCGACAGCTACATTCCGGTCCTGGTCGTGATGTCGCTCGCGCTGCTCGGGTTCGTCTCGCTGCCGCTGACGCTGGTCAACTACCGGGAGCGGGGCATCCTGCGGCGCCTGGAAACCACCCCGGCCGGGCGGGTCCGGGTCCTTGGCGCGCAGCTCATCGTCAACTTCGGCATGGCCGTCGTCACGCTCGCGGTGCTGCTGATCGTGGCCCGGCTCGCGTACGACGTCCCGTTCCCGGGGCAGTTCGGCGCGTGGGTCATCACGGCGCTGTTCGCCTCGGCGGTAGTGCTGGCGATGGGGCTGTTCGTGGCGTCCATCGGGTCGACCGCGCGGGCGGCGGCCGCGATCGGCAACGTGTTGTTCTACCCGATGATGTTCTTCTCGGGCCTGTGGCTGCCGATCCCGGCGATGCCGGAGACCTTGCAGCACGTCGCGCACGCCTTCCCCCTGGGAGCCGCGTGGGAGTCGTTCCAGCAGGCCGCCCTCGGTTCGTGGCCGCCCGCGCTGGCACTGGGCACAATGGCGGCATGGGCGGTGGCGTTCGCAGTGATCGCGGGCCGGTTCTTCCGCTGGGAGTAGATTCGGTGCAGGGCGGACATGCGGAGTATGCGCACAACGCGGAGGCGTGCATGAGCGATTCGATGCCACACCACTGGCTGGATAAGTGGGAGCGGCGGGAGATGCCGGCGTTCGCCTTGATCCCGTTCGCCATGCTCGGCTTCACCGCCTTGATCACCGTGCTGATCCGGCGCTCGGACGGGGAAGCGTGGCAGGTGGACCTGGCGCTCTTCGGGGCGGCGCTCGCCTGGCTGATCGCGGGGACGGTGCTTACCAAGCGCTGGCAGTCGCGCCCGAGGGTCACGACGGTGTTCTTCGCCGGCCTGATCGCGCTCATGACGGTCCTGGTGCTGCGCGACCCGTGGTCCGGGTTCTTCACCTTCACCGGGTACTTCTTCGCCTGGCGGCTGTCGTCCCCGAGATGGCGGGTCGCGGGGGTCATGGCCGTCGCCGCCCTGACGGGCAGCTCGCAGGCGGGCGGCTTCGCGGTGGCGGCGAGCGGCACCACCGGCGCGGTGGTCTTCAGCGGCTGCGTGCTGGTGAACCTGGTCATCTCCGGCGCGTTCATGTGGTTCGCCTGGATCGGCCACCTGCAGGGCGAGCGGCGGGCCAAGCTCGTGGAGGAGCTGAGCGAGGCGAACCAACGGCTAGAGGCGACGCTGGCCGAGAACGTCGGGCTGCACAACCAGCTCCTTGCCCAAGCGCGGGAGGCCGGCATCCTGGACGAGCGGCAGCGGATGGCGCGGGAGATCCACGACACGCTCGCGCAGGGCCTGACCGGGATCATCACCCAGCTGCAGGCGGCCGAGCAGTCATCGCATGATCCGTCGGCCCGGCGGCGGCACTTCGATGCCGCCGTCCGGCTGGCCCGGGACAGCCTGACGGAGGCCCGGCGCTCGGTGGACGAGCTGCGGCCCGAGCCGCTGGAGCGCGCGCCCCGGTTCGCCGACGCGCTGACCAGCGTCGCCGAGAAATGGTCGGCGATGCACGGCGTGCCGGTGGTGAACTCGGCGACCGGAACCGTCCGGCCGCTGCCGCCGCAGACCGAGGTCGTGCTGCTGCGGGCGGCGCAGGAGGCGCTGGCCAACGTGGCCAAGCACGCGGCGGCGACCCGGGTGTGGCTAACGCTGTCCTACATGGACAGCGAGGTCGCCCTCGACGTCCGCGACGACGGGCGGGGCTTCGAGCCGGCGGCGGCATACTCAGGGGCGGCGCCGGGCTCGGTGAGTGACGGCGGCTTCGGCCTGCTGGCCATGCGGCAGCGAGTCGAGGGCCTGTCCGGGACGCTCCAGGTGGAATCCGACCCTGGCGCGGGCACGGTGATCTCCGTGTGCGTCCCGGCGCCCGGCGATGCGGCCGTCCCCACGGCGGGTCGGCGGGTCGCGTGACCTCTTCGGCGATCCGGCTGCTCATCGTCGATGACCACCCCGTGGTCCGCGATGGCCTGTCGGGCATGTTCGAGACCGCCCCGGAGTTCGAGGTGGTCGGCCAGGCGGGTGACGGCGCCGAGGCGGTGCGGCTCGCCGCCATCCTCGGCCCCGACGTGATCTTGATGGACCTGCGGATGCCCGGCATGGACGGTGTGACCGCGATCACCGAGCTGGGGCGTCAGGGGTCCGCCGCCCGCGTGCTCGTGCTGACCACCTATGACACCGACAGCTACGTGCTGTCGGCGATCGAGGCGGGCGCGACCGGGTACCTGCTGAAGGACGCGCCCCGCGACGACCTGCTGCGCGCGGTACGGGCCGCGGCGCGGGGGGACGCGGTCCTCGCCCCGTCAGTGGCGGCTCGCCTCATGAGCCGCATCAGGGAACCGGCCGCCGGCTCCGGTGACGCCGGCGCTAGAGACGACCACGGCGCGGGCGCGGGCCCTGGTCCTGGTGGTGGCCCTGGTCCCGGCGGTCGCTTCGCGGCCGGCGTGGGTCCCCGCGCTGCGCTGGCCGAGCCGCTGAGCCAGCGGGAGCTGGAGATCCTGGAACTGGTGGCCGCGGGGACGACCAACAGGGAGGCGGCCGCCCGGCTGTTCATCAGCGAGGCCACGGTCAAGACGCACCTGCTGCACATCTACGCCAAGCTGGGCGTCAACGACCGCGCCGCCGCCGTGGCGGCGGGGTTCACCCACGGCCTGCTCCGTCCCCGCTAGGCTGCCGCCGGCAGCCCCTGACGGTCCCCGGCCACCCGCAAGAGCACCGCAGACCAGGTACGGAACGGATCCCACGCCGCGCAGACACTGGCCAGCTGCTCGCGGGAGGCGGGCAGCGGCCCGGTCCCGTAGAAGTGGGCGACGTACTCCGGCAGGCGCGGCTCGGTGAACGTCAGCACGTTGGTGACGCCGGTCGAGCGCAGCAAGATCAGCGTCGCGTACGCCGGGCCGATGCCGGGCAGCTCCTGCAGCGCTGACAGTGCCTCGTCCGGGTCCAGGGCCGCCAGCCGCGCCGCGTCCAGCGAGCCGTCGAGGGCGGCGCGGGCCACGGCATGCAGTCGGGCGACCTTCGGGGGCGCCAGGTGGGGCAGCGCTTGCGCCGCCAGCAGCCGCTCCGGGAGGGGGAACGCGCGGGCCTGCTCGCCCGCGATGGTGGGCACCTGGCCGATCTCGTCGCAGATCTGGTCCCGGATGACGGCGGCCGTGCTCCGGTACCGCCGGGCACTGATGATCGCCCACGCGGCGGCCTCATACGGCGAGTGGAACAAGACCGGGCGCAGCCCCGGGTACTGCCCCTGCAGCCGCCCGATCACCGGGTCCCGCGCCCCTACCCGCGCCCACGGGGCGCCGGAGTGGTCGAGCGACAGGATGCGCAGCACCTGCCGCCACGCGGCCTGGGCGTCCCCGTCGGTCTCGACCTCGCCGGCCACGGTGCCGTCGCTGCCTTGGGTGAGGTACACGGCGGCGTGATGCGCCATGTCATCGGTGACGAACGCCAGCCGCATCTGGCTCGCGGCTGGCTTTGGCCGCCCGGTTCGCGGGCCGAAGCCGAAGCCCGCCGCGGCCGAAAGGGAGAATGGCGCGTCGGGCCTGACGCTGAAAGTGGTCATGACATTGATATATCGACAGGCGCTGACATTCGAGCGGGACAGGCCCGGTCCAGGCGCAGGGGCGCGGTGGCCCTCCCGCCCTGGTAAGTGCCGGGTCGCTGGCCCTCCCGGCCCGGTACGTTTAGCGGTCACCTGCCCTCCTGCCCCGGTAAGAGCAGGCCGGTGGCAATGCCGGCCCGGAATGATTCCGGGCCGCTGGCCCTCCCGCCACGGATCTCGGAGCGCGGACCCGCCGTCCGGCGTAATTCCTATTAAACTAATCAGGAGTATCGACATAGGCATAGCCGGCAAGGTGAGGGTAGGGGAGCGCGATGGCATTGCCCGACTTCCTCATAGCCGGGGTCCCCAAGGCAGGGACGACCGCGCTGCACGCGGCGCTGTCCCGGCATCCCGGCCTGTACTTGTCACCGGTCAAGGAGCCGAAGTACTTCCTCACCGGCGACGAGCCGCCGCCGGCCAAGGGCGGCGGCCCGGGCGACGCGCTGACCTACCGCGAGCACGTCTGGCAGCGCGACAAGTACCAGGCCCTGTTCGCGGCCGCGCCCCCCGGCGCGCCCAAGGGCGAGGCGACCCCGCTGTACCTGCATGATCAGCAGGCCATGCGACGGATCCGCGACCTCATCCCGGATGCCAGGCTCATCGTCGTCCTGCGGGACCCAGTCGAGCGCGCTCACTCCAACTGGGCGCACCTGTGGTCGGCGGGCCTGGAGCCCATAGGCGACTTCGTGCAGGCGTGCGCCGAGGAAGGAAAACGCGTCCAGGCCGGCTGGGCCTCATTCTGGCATTACACGGGGCTCGGCAAGTACGGCGAGCAGCTCAGCCACGCGTTCACGCTGTTCCCCCGGGAGCGGGTGCTCGTCCTGCGGTACCGGCGCCTGGTCGACGAGCCCGCCGCCACGCTGGACCTGATCTGCGAGTTCCTCGGCGTGCAGGCCGGCCTGCTCACCGAGATCCCGCGCGAGAACGTGACCGCCCACCCAGAGCACACCCTCGCGCACCGGTGCGCCGCGCTCGGCATACGAGCGAGTCACGCCGTCGGGCAACTGCTGCCCGGCACGGCGGGCACCGCGGTCACCAGCCGGGTCGAGCGCTTCCTGCAGCGCGGCAACCGCGAGCGCCAGCCGCTGAGCTGGGACCAGCGCAACGAGCTGCTTGCGGGGTTCGCGTCCG
>JAICYD010000002.1 GCA_025934375.1 Streptosporangiaceae bacterium
GACGAGTCGATCTGGGCCACGCGCAGGGTCCTGCGCCAGCGGCTCGTCGAGGAGGTGCGCCGTCGGCTGCGCGAGTCGTGGCTGCAGCGCGGCGTGTCAGACGCCGGGCTGGGCTGGATCGAGGAAGTCTTCGACCCTGACGTCCTGACGATCGGTTTCGCCCGGCGCGTCCCGTCGTACAAGCGCTTGACGCTGATGCTGCGCGACAGCGAGCTGGTCCGCAGCCGCATCGTGTTCCTGCCCGACTACGACATGGCCCTGGCGCACTTCCTGGTCGCGGGGGCCGACGTCTGGCTGAACAACCCGCTGCGGCCGCTGGAGGCCTGCGGCACCTCCGGCATGAAGGTGTCGCTCAACGGCGGGCTCAATGTCTCCGTCCGCGATGGCTGGTGGGACGAGTGGTACGACGGCGGCAACGGCTGGGAGATCCCGACCGCCGACGGCGTGGCCGACCCCTCGCGCCGCGACGAGCTCGAGGCGTCCGCCTTGTATGAGCTGATCGCCAAGTCGGTCGCGCCGCTGTTCTACGACCGCGGCGCCGACGGCGTCCCCGCGGGCTGGATCGAGATGGTGCGGCACAACCTCCGCACCCTCGGCCCGCTGGTGCAAGCCGACCGGATGGTCGGCGACTACGTCCGCAACCTGTACGCCCCCGCGGCGCAGGCGTCCCGTGCCCTGGCCGCCGGGTCGCGCAGCGCCGCCAGGGACCTGGCCGACTGGAAGCGCCGCGTCCGCGAGGCGTGGCCGTCGGTGCACGTCGAGCACGTGGAAACCGAGGGCGCGGAGCTGTCCCTCGGGTCGCGGCTGAACGTCCGGGTCGTCGCCGCGCTCGGCGGCTTGTCGACCGACGACGTCTGCGCGGAGGTCGTCTACGGCCGGGCCGCCGACGACGATGAGATCATCGACCCCGGCTACGTGACGCTGACTCCCGACGAAGGCGACTTCGGCGGCGCGGCCCACTTCACGGGGTCGGTCGAGCTGGGCCGCCCGGGCCCGTTCGGCTACACCGTCCGCCTGGTCCCCAAGCACCCGCTGCTGGCCGGCCGCGCCGAGCTGGGCCTGATCACCTACCCCGACGCCCCCGCCGGCATGACCAACGGCGACCTGAGGTAAGCGTGCACTCGCGGCCTGCGGCCGCCTGGCTGGAGGTCCGGGGTTCAGCTCCTGCAGGTGCGCCGCCACGAGCGGCGGGCACTTCCAGCGCCGCGGCCCATGGGTGTCGCAGACAACGACGACGCGCACCAACTCACCCGGGCCTGTTCGCTTCCATGGCACTATCTTCCGCGCTGCGCGGGGGATGCGCGAGGTCACCGGGCGGGCTGCGGCCGGGGTCACGTTGCGCGGGCTGGTCAACCGTCAGATCCTGGGAAGCATGACTGGTGACGAGGCCACGTCGGCTCAGGGCGCGCACGGGCCGGGGTACGGGGAGACGCTCTGGACGCCGACCGCCGAGACGATCAAGGCCACGCAGACGGCCCGCTACCAGGAATGGCTGGCCGAGCGCGGCATTCGCACCGGCAGCTACGACGAGCTGTGGCGGTGGTCGACGGACAACCCCGGGCCCTTCTGGGATTCCCTGTGGGACTACTTCGGCGTCCTCGGCGAGCGGGGCAGCGGGCCCGCCCTTGAGGCCGGCATCATGCCTGACGTCCACTGGTTCCCGGGGGCCACGCTCAACTACGCCCGCAACATGCTGCGCACCGCGCACACTGACCCCGACCGCCTTGCCATCATTTCTTACTCCGAACGAGGCAGTGGTTCCCGCTACACCTATGCCCAGCTCGCGGCGGAGGTGGCCCGCGTGGCGGCGGGGCTGCGCGACCTCGGGGTCCGGCGCGGGGACCGCGTCGTGGGGCTGGTGCCAAACGTCCCCGAGGCGGCCATCGCCTTGCTGGCCACCGCGAGCATCGGGGCGATCTGGTCGTCGTGCTCACCGGACTTTGGGACGCGATCGGTGGTGGACCGGTTCGCGCAGATCGAGCCGGCCGTGCTCATCGCCGTGGACGGCTACGCCTACAACGGCAAGGACTACCCGCGCGGCGCCGTGGTCGCCGAGATCGCGGCCGCGCTGCCCACGCTGAAGGCGATCGTCGCGATCAGCCTGCTATCGCCTCCCGGGGGAACCGCCGCCGGCGCGGGGGAATCCAGCGAGGGCCCGGGAAGCGTTGCGTGGGAAAGCCTCGGCCTTGCCCGTGGCCCCCAGGAGCCACGGTTTGCGGAGATGCCGTTCGAGGAGGTGCCGTTCGAGCACCCGCTGTGGGTGCTGTACTCCTCGGGGACGACCGGGCTGCCCAAGCCGATCGTGCACGGGCACGGCGGGATCGTCCTTGAGCACCTCAAGGCGCTGACGTTCCACCTCGACCTCGGGCCGGGTGACCGGTTCTCGTGGTACACCACCACCGGCTGGATGATGTGGAACTTCCTGGTCGGCGGGCTGCTCGCGGGCGTCACGACCGTGCTGTACGACGGGGCCGCGACCTACCCGCAGACCGGACGGCTGTGGTCGCTGGCCGCCGACGCGAAACTGTCCTACCTGGGGGTCGGCGCGCCCTACCTGATGGCGTGCCACAAGGCCGGGCTGCGGCCGGGCGCCGAGCATGACCTCACCGGGCTGCGCGGGATCGGGTCGACCGGATCGCCGCTGCCACCGGAGGGCTTCACCTGGGCCTACGACGCGGTCAAGGCGAACCTGATCCTGGGGTCGATGTCGGGCGGGACCGACATGTGCACCGGCTTCGTCGGGGCGTCGCCGCTGCTGCCGGTGCGGTCGGGGGTGATCGCCGGACCGTGCCTGGGCGCGAAGGTACAGGCGTTCGATCCCGACGGGCGTCCGGTCATCGGCCAGGTCGGCGAGCTGGTGGTCACGGTGCCGCTCCCGTCGATGCCGGTCGGGTTCTGGAACGACCCGGACGGCTCGCGGTACCGGGATAGCTACTACGCCGACTTCCCTGGCGTGTGGCGGCACGGCGACTGGATCGAGATCCTGCCCGACGGCGGGTGCGTTATCTACGGCCGGTCGGACGCGACGCTGAACCGGGGCGGGGTGCGGATGGGGACCAGTGAGTTCTACCGGGTGGTCGAGGCGTTCGCCGAGGTGGCCGACAGCCTCGTGGTCGACACCGGGCGACTGGGAGCCGAGGGACGGCTGGTGCTGTACGTGACGCTGGCTCCGGGGGTAACCCTGGATGACGATCTTGTGAGGCGAGTTAAGGGCGCGTTGCGCGCCCAGTTGTCGCCGCGGCACGTGCCGGACGAGATCATCGTCGTGCCGGGGATACCACGGACCTTGTCCGGCAAGAAACTCGAAATCCCGGTCCGCAAGATCCTGCTCGGCACGCCAGTCGAGCAGGCCGCCGATCCCAGCGCGCTGGCGAACCCGGAAGTCCTTGGTTATTTCGCCGCACGTGCGCAATCGGGCTAGTCTTTCTGAGGGGTCCCGCCCCAGCTCATGTCGGAGGGGGAAGCCGGGTGCGCCCGCTCGCTGGCGAGCAGAGCGGTGAAAAGGTCGCACCCGTACTCGCAGTTGATCAGTAGCCCACACTTAGCAGCCAGCCACCGTCTCGCACGGTGGCGGCTGCCGCATGCCTGTGCTCAAAGGCGCGCACGGGCCCGTAAGAAGGAGTGGATCGACGATGTCGGCAGGGTCGGACAAGTCGGTGTCGGACCAGGCAGTGCTGGCCAAGACACTACCCGAAGGGGCGGCCGACGAGGTGGCGCGGGAGGCGCTCCTCGACCGGGCGGCGCGCTCGTGGGCGCAGATGGCCCCGGGGATTGCGAAGGCACTGCCCGGCGAGCAGGCGCCCCCCGGCGACGGCGTCGTCGACGGGCCGGCCTTCCTGCGGGAGTACTACCGGCTGGTCGCGCCCGAGGACCTCGTGCCCGCCGGGCCCGACCGGGTCGCCGCCGTCGCCGCCCGGCACGTGGCGCTCGGCGCGGTCCGCCCGCAGGGCCGTGCCCTGGTCACCGTCAGCCCCGCCGTTAGCCCGAACGGCTCCGGCGCCTCCCGCGAGGCCACCGCCGTCACCGAGGCCACCGCCGTCACCGAGGCCACCGCCGTCACCGAGGCCGCCGCCGCTACCGAGGCCGTCACCGTCACCGACGCCGCCACTGTCGTCGACGTCGTCACCGATGACATGCCCTACCTGGTCGACTCGGTGACCATGGAGCTCAACCGGCACGCGGCGGACATCACCTTGATCGTGCACCCGGTGCTGATCGTCCGCCGGGACGTGGCCGGTACCGCGCACGACATCTGCGGGGATGAGCCGCGCCGCGCGGCGGTCGAAGGAGCACAGCCCGAGTCGTGGATGCACGTCGAGGCCAGCAACGTCGCCGACGCCAACGCGCTCGCGGCCGACCTGCGCCGCGTGCTCGATGACCTGCGCGTCGCCATGGAGGACCAGCGGCGGATGCGCGGCGCCGCCCGCGAACTGGTCGCCACCTTGGCCGACGCCGCGCTGACGGCCACCTGGGGACCGGAGGAAGCCGAGGCGGGCGAGTTGCTGGCCTGGCTGTCGGCGGGTCACTTCATCTTCCTCGGCTACCGCGAGTACGACCTCGTCGGCCGCGGATCCGAAGCCGCGGGAGAGCTGAAGCCCGTCCCCGGTACTGGCCTCGGGCTGCTGCGGCATGACGTGCCCGACCCCGCCGCGGCGACCCCGCGGCGCGGCCTGGCCACCGAGCCCGCGCCCCGGCGGCTGGTGCTGGCCAAGTCGTCGCTGCGCTCGACCGTCTACCGGCCCAGTTACCTGGATTACGTCGCGGTGCGGAAGTTCGACGAGGATGGCGTCGTATCGGGGGAGTACCGGTTCCTCGGCCTGTACACCCAGGCCGCCTACACCGAGTCGATCACCCGCATCCCGGTGCTCCGGCAAACGCTCAGCCGGGTGCTGGAGGCGGCCGGCCTGCTCGACGACAGCCACGACGGCAAGGAGCTCATCGAGATCCTGGAGGGCTACCCGCGCGAGGAGCTGTTCGAGATCTCCGCCGAGCAGCTCACCCCGATCGCACTGGGCGTGCTGCGGCTCGGCGAACGCAAGCAGGTCCGGCTGTTCCTGCGGCCGGACGCCTACGGCCGCTACATGTCCTGCCTGACGTACCTGCCGCGTGACCGCTACACCACTGCGGTGCGGCTGCGGGTCCAGGAAGTCTTGCGCGCGGCGCTGGAGGGGGCCTCGGTCGACTACAGCGCCATGGTCGGCAACTCGGCGCTGGCCCGGCTGCACGTGGTCGTGTATGGCCAGCTGAGCGCGGATGGCCAGGTAGTCAAGCCGATGCCCCCGGTCGACGCGGCCACCGCCGCCGAGCTCCAGGCGCGCGTCGCCGCGGCGGTCCGCTCGTGGGACGAGGACGTCCTCGAGGAGGCGGAGCGCCGCCTTGGCCCCGCGCGCGCCGCGCAGCTGGCCGAACTGGTCAGCGCCGGGATCCCGGAGACCTACAAGGCGGACGTGCGAGCCGGCGCTGCGGTCACCGACCTGTCCCGGGTATGCCAGCTCCGGACCGAGGACGAGCCGTTCGCCCTGCACCTGACAATCGGCGGCGGCCGGGAATGGCGGCTGCGGGTCTACCGGTCGGCCTCGTCGATCACGCTGTCGCGGGTCTTGCCGCAACTGCAGCACATGGGCCTGGAAGTGGTGGACGAGCACCCGTACGAGTTCGGCGGGGCGTTCTGGATCTACGACTTCGGGCTGCGGCGCGTCAGCGACCGCCCGCTCGCCGTGGAGGTCGCGGCGGCTTGCGGCGAGTTCGAGGAGGCGCTGACCGCCCTGTGGAACGGGCAGGCGGAAGACGACGGCTTCAACGCCCTCGTCCTGGACGCCGGGCTCACCTGGCGGCAGGTCGTGCTGCTGCGCGCGTACGCCCGCTACCTGCGCCAGGCGGGCCTGCGATTCAGCCAGGACTACCTGCAGCGAGTGCTGCGCGCCAACCCGCGGATCACCCGGCTCCTGGTCCGCCTGTTCGAGTCCCGCTTCGACCCCGACAGGCAGGGCGGCGCCGACGAGCGCTGCCTGGGCCTGGCTGAGGAACTGCGCGGCCTGCTGGACGAGGTCACCAGCCTCGACCACGACCGCATCCTGCGCGCCTACCTGGCGCTGGTCGAGGCGACCCTGCGGACCAGCTACTACCAGGTCACCAGCACCGGTGATCCGGCGCCGTACCTGGTCATCAAGCTCGCGCCGGAATCGGTGAACGTCGTGCCGGCGCCGCGGCCGAAGTTCGAGATCTTCGTGTACTCGCCCCGGCTGGAGGGGGTCCACCTGCGCTTCGGCCGGGTCGCCCGCGGCGGCCTGCGCTGGTCCGAGCGGCCAGAAGACTTCCGCACCGAGGTGCTCGGGCTGGTCAAGGCGCAGGAGGTCAAGAACGCCGTCATCGTGCCCTCCGGCGCGAAGGGCGGCTTCGTCTGCAAGCGGCTGCCCGACGCCAGCGATCGCGAGGCGTTCGCGGCCGAGGTGCTCGGGTGCTATCGCGCGTTCATCGCGGGGCTGCTCGACGTCACCGACAACATCGTCGGCGACGCCGTGATGCCGCCGCCGCGGGTGATCCGCCGCGACGACGACGACCCGTACCTGGTGGTCGCCGCGGACAAGGGCACCGCGTCGTTTTCCGACGTCGCCAACGAGATCGCCGCGGGCTACGGGTTCTGGCTCGGCGACGCGTTCGCCTCCGGCGGCTCCCAGGGCTATGACCACAAGAAGATGGGCATAACGGCCCGGGGCGCCTGGGAGTCGGTCCGCTGGCACCTGGCGGGCCTGCGCTGCAACCCCGACGTCGATGACTTCACCGTCGCCGGCATCGGGGACATGTCCGGCGACGTGTTCGGGAACGGGATGCTGCTCTCCCGCCACATCAAGCTCGTGGCGGCCTTCGACCACCGGCACGTGTTCCTCGACCCGTCGCCCGCGCCCGAGGCGAGCTTCGCCGAGCGACGGCGGCTGTTCGACCTGCCCCGGTCGTCTTGGGCGGACTACGACACCTCGCTGATCTCGGCCGGCGGCGGCATCTGGCCGCGGTCGGCGAAGTCGATTCCGCTGTCGGCGCCCGCCCGGGCGGTGCTGGGCCTGGACGAGGGAGTCCTCGCCCTGTCCCCGGATGAGCTGATCTCGGCGATCCTGGCCGCCCCCGTCGACCTGCTGTGGAACGGCGGCATCGGCACGTACGTCAAGGCCAGCCGGGAGACGCACGCGGACGCGGGTGACCGGTCCAACGACGCGGTGCGCGTCGACGCGACCCGGCTGCGGTGCAAGGTGATCGGCGAGGGCGGCAACCTCGGCCTCACCCAGGCCGCCCGGATCGAGTACGCCCTGAACGGCGGCCTGGTGAACACCGACTTCATCGACAACTCGGCCGGCGTGGACACCTCCGACCACGAGGTGAACATCAAGATCTTGCTGTCGGGCTCGGCCGGGGCCTCCGGCGCGGGGCTGCCGGCCGACGAGCGGGGCCGCCTGCTGCACGAGATGACCGAGGAGGTCGCCGCGCACGTGCTGGCCCACAACGACGCGCAGAACATGTCGCTCGCCGTCGCCCGGTACCAGGCGCCGCGGCTGCTGCACGTCCACGCGCGCTACATCCGCCAGCTCGTGCGAGACGGCCGCGTGAACCTCGCGCAAGACGGGCTGCCCGGGGAGAAGGAGATCGCCGAGCGGCGGTCGGCCAGCGGCGGCCTCACCGCGCCGGAACTGGCGGTGCTGCTGGCGCACACGAAGATCGCCGCGACCGCCGGCGTGCTCGGCTCCAGCCTGCCTGACGACCCGTACCTGCGGGCCGAGCTCGGGCGCTACTTCCCGGCCCCGCTACGAGAGCGGTTCGCCGCGGCGATGGAGGGCCACCGGCTGCGCCGCGAGATCATCACGACGTCCCTGGTGAACCAGATGGTGGACACCGGCGGCAGCACGTTCCTGTTCCGGCTGGCGGAGGAGACCGGCGCGTCGGTGCCCGAGCTGACCAGCGCCTGGCTGGTCACCCGCGACGTGTTCGACATGCCCGCCTTCTGGCGTCGCCTGGATAAGCTGGCTGACTCCATCGACGTGCAGGCCCGGATCCTGATCGTGCTGGAGGTCCGCAAGCTGGTCGAGCGGGCCACCCGCTGGCTGGTCATGAACCGGCGGCCGCCATTTGACATCGCCGCCGCCGTCGGGTCGCTGCACGAAGGGGTGGCCACGGTACGCTCGGCCATTCCCAAGCTGCTGGCGGGCCGCGACCTGGCCGGCTTCGAGGAGCGCCGCGCCTCCTTCGTGGGGCTGGGCGTGCCCGCCGGGCTGGCCGATGAGGTGGCCGCGATGGTCGCGTCCTACTCCGCCTGTGACATCGTGCAAAGCGCGGCGATGGCCGGTTACGGGGTCGAGGAGACCGCCGCGGTGTACTTCGCCCTCGCTGACCGGCTGCAGCTGGGCCGGCTGCGCGACCTCGTCACCGCGCTGCCCCGCGACGACCGCTGGGCCTCCATGGCCCGCTCGGCGCTGCGCGATGACCTGTACGGCGCGCACGCCGCGCTCACCCAGGACGTCCTGGCGGTCGGCGGTGCCGGCAGCGCGGCCGACCGGCTGGCCGCCTGGGAGGAGCGCAACGAGGCGGCAATCGGCCGCGCGGCGGCGACTCTCGGCGAGATCTGGCAAAGCGAGCGCTTCACCTTCACCACGATGTCAGTCGCCTCCCGCGTAGTCCGCACCCTGGTCACGACGACCACCGCGCCGACCAGCTAGATAAGTACGCGGTAGCGGTGCGGACGCCGCCGCCGATCGCGATGACCTGGATCTTCGCCGTGGTTGAGCCGCTCTGCGGGGGCGCGGGCGGGTCGATGGCGGCGAAGGACAGCACGTCCTCCGCCTGGAGCCGGTTACGGGCCGTCCGCTGAGCGCTCGGCATGAGCGACTTGAGGTAGCCCGGGATGGTGATCGGTGGCCCGGGGACCCGGGGACTGGCCTGGGCGAGCACGGAGGGCGTCTGCACGATGGTGTTCAGGTACATCGCGTAGAGCACCAGCGCGCCGCCGTCGGCCGTCCGCAGCGCCAGGCGCGCGTAATTCGACCCTTCCAGCACCCACTGGTAGGCATCCCCGGAGGGGGCCGAGATGCCGCGGGCGCTGGTCCGCGCGATGTCGTACAGGCCAGTGGTGAGCGGGCCGCTCGCCACGACCCTGGACGCCTCGCTGGCCGGGCCGTCATCGACCACGGCGGCCTGCAGCGGTCCCGCCAGGGCGGGGCGGACGAGCTGGCCGGCATTGGGCGCCGACATCGACTGGGTGGGGACGTAGCCGCGGCTATCGGTGGCCAGCTTCGGCACAGACTGGCCCGGTGCCAGCTGGGAGGTGCTGGCCAGCCGCCAGGTGGCGCTCGTGGCCGACCGCTGGAACACCATCAGGACATGGCCCTGGGCGGGCAGCGTCACCCCGGCCGCCAGGTCGGGGCTGGGGACGCCGCCGGGTGCGGTAGTCGCGCTCGCGGCCGGGTTCGCGGGGGCGCTCGTGGCGGGGGCGCCGGTCGCCGTGACGGGCGTACGCTCCACGCTGACCACGAAGTACTGCGGGTCGCCGGCCGGGGCCGCCTCGGGCAAGATGATCGTCGGGGTGCCGTAGGAATAGCGCGCGAAAGGCGGCTTGGCGCCCGTCGCCCGGGCGACGTTGAACTGGGTGTCCACCAGGGCTGCCTGCACGTCGTCGACGACCGACATGGCCAGCGAACGGTTCCCGGTGATGGACGCGCGGTCGCTGGCGGTGAGGTACGCGCTGTACGCCGCCTGCGCTCCGGTCATGGTCAGCGCGGGGGCGGGGGAGTCCCCGGAGCTCGCCTGGCCCGTGCTCGAGATGGTGCTCGACGCGCCGGAGGTGCAGCCCACGATGGCCAGCGCCGTGGTCGCCATGACCGCCAGCCCGGACGCCAGCCGCCAGCGGGCCGTCGCCCCCCGCCGTCCGTGTGCGATGGTCACAGTGCTGGAGGATACCGGCACCAGTGCTGCCCGGTGTCTGCGGCGGCTCATGTCAATGCCAGCGGCGGCCCATCGTGAGACCGGAGGTAGCGTGCGCACGGAGTAGGCTTTCCGCATGGCAGCTACCGATCCCACCGATGAGATATCGGAACTGTCGTCAAAGCTCGACAGCATCGAGGCCGTGGTCGACCCGGAGGCGATGCGAACCGAGGTGGCCGACCTGCGCGAGCAGGCCGCCGACCCGACACTGTGGGAGCAGCAGGACCGGGCGCAGGCGGTCACTCGCCGTCTGGCCTACCTGGAAGGCGAGCTGACACGGCTAGAGAGCATGCGCCAGCGCCTGGATGACACGCGAGTGCTGTTCGAGCTGGCCGACGAGGAGACGGACCTGACCGTCCGCGAGGCCACCCGTCAGGAGGCGGCTGACGATGTCGCCACGCTCCGCAAGGAGATCGAGGGACTCGAGATCCGCACCCTGCTGAGCGGCGAGTACGACGCGCGCGACGCGCTGATCACGATCAACTCCCAGGCGGGCGGGGCGGACGCGGAGGACTTCGCGGGGAACCTGCAGCGCATGTACCTGCGCTGGGCGGAGCGGCACAAGTACTCGACCGAGGTCTACGACGTCTCCTACGGCGAGGCGGGCGTCAAGTCGACCACGTTCGCGGTGAAGGCCCCCTACGCCTACGGCACGCTGCGCGGCGAGCAGGGCACGCACCGGATGGTTCGCATCTCCAAGTACGACAACCAGGGCCGCCGCCAGACCTCATTCGCGGGCGTGGACGTGGTGCCCGTGGTCGAGCAGACCGACCACGTGGAGATCAACGAAGACGAGATCCGAGTGGATGTGTTCCGCTCATCCGGCCCCGGTGGCCAGGGCGTCAACACGACAGACTCCGCCGTGCGGATCACCCACCTGCCGACCGGCATCGTGGTCTCCTGCCAGAACGAGCGCAGCCAGATCCAGAACAAGGCCTCCGCGATGGCGGTCCTGGCGGCCAAGCTGCTGGAGCGGCGCCGCGAGGAAGAGGCCGAGCAGCTCGCCTCGCTGAAGGGCGATGGCAGGCGCGCCTGGGGGTCGCAGATCCGCAACTACGTCCTGTACCCCTACCAGATGGTGAAGGACCAGCGGACGGGCCATGAGACCTCACAGGCGGAATCCGTGCTCGACGGTGAGATCGACGAGTTCATCGACGCCGAGATCCGCTGGATGCGCCGTCAGGAGAAGGAAGAGGTCTAGCGCGCCTACCCCGCTACGTGGGTGGCGATCAGCAGGCCGAGCAGCAGGATCAGCGCCGCCGCGATGAGCAGCTGGGGGCTGAGGTTGAACTGGTTGTGGTGGTGCACGTGTGCCTTGGACGCCCGGCACGACGCGCAGTGCGCCTCGATCACGGGGCCCCCGCAGTGTGCGCAGATCAGGTGCTCACAGCTCATCTGATGCCCCTTCCGGTGACAGTGCCGCTGGCGGTGTCGCGGGCGCACTTGCCGTGATCTGGAAGCCTAGCAGCCAGTTTCCCCCTAGACTGTTCCCTGGCCAGACCAGGTTACCCACAAGTTACCCGGCTGGTCCGGATATATCCGCGTCGCGGTCGTCTAGCGCATTGCTGCGAGCTGCTGTGCGCTCTGGCCGGGCTACCAGTCCCTCATCGAGAGATCGTGTGATGGTCCCGTGATCGAGTTCCAGAACGTCACCAAGATCTACCCGAACCAGAATCGGGCCGCCCTGGAGAACGTCGACCTGACGATCGAAAAGGGCGAGTTCGTGTTCCTCGTCGGCCCGTCTGGGTCAGGGAAGTCGTCGTTCCTGCGGCTGGCCCTGCGAGAGGAGAAGCCGAGCAACGGCCGCATCCTCGTGGCGGGCAAGGACCTCGCCCGGCTGCCCAACTACAAGGTGCCGCACCTGCGCCGCCGCATCGGCTGCGTGTTCCAGGACTTCCGGCTCCTGCCGAACAAGAGCGTCTACCAGAACGTGGCGTTCGCCCTTGAGGTCATCGGCAAGCCGCGCCGGTTCATCAAGCGGGTCGTCCCCGAGGTCATTGACCTCGTCGGCCTGGAGGGTAAGCACGACCGGATGCCCACCGAGCTGTCGGGCGGCGAGCAGCAGCGGGTCGCGATGGCCCGGGCGTTCGTCAACCGGCCGCAGATCCTGCTCGCCGACGAGCCCACCGGGAACATCGACCCGGCGACTTCGATCGGCATCATGAAGGTGCTTGACCGCATCAACCGGACCGGCACGACCGTCGTCATGGCGACGCACGACGCCGCGATCGTGGACTCCATGCGCAAGCGGGTCATCGAGCTGGAGTACGGCAAGATCGTCCGCGACCAGGTTCGCGGCGTGTACGGTCAGGCGTACTGAAAGGCGCCGTACTGAAAAGCACTGCCGGGCTACTTACCGGCTTACCGGCTGCTTACAGCGGTTGAGCGGGACCGCACAGGACTACCAAGGGATGAGATAAAGGCTCAGTATGCGTTCAAACTTCGTATTCCAGGAGATCTGGATCGGGCTGCGCCGCAACCTCACCATGACGGTCGCGCTCATCGTAGTCGTGGCGATCAGCTTGTCCCTGCTCGGCACCGGGCTGCTGTTCATCAAGCAGGTCAGTAGCACCCGAACCTACTGGCAGAGCAAGGTCGAGATCTCGATCTACCTGTGCACCGCCGACAGCGCGAACCCGAACTGCCACGGCGAGTACACGCAGGCGCAGTACGACCAGATCAACCAGACGCTGACCTCCATGAAGGGCCGGCAGGTCCAGGACGTCTTCTTCCAGAACCACGACCAGGCCTACGCCCAGTTCAAGCAGTTCTTCGCCAACGACCAGGCGTACGTGTCCACCGTCAAGGCGAACGACATTCCCGCCTCGTTCGAGGTGAAGCTGGTCAACCCCCAGCGCGACTACAACATCGTCTACAGCGCGGTGAACGGCGCGGCCGGCGTGGACCTCGTCGTCAACGAGATGACGATCCTCGACAAGTTCTACAAGCTGCTCGACGGCCTGCGGAACGCAGTCGTGATCGTGGCGCTGATCCTGGTCGTCGCGGCCGTCTTGCTGGTGTCGAACACGATCCGGCTGTCGGCGTTCAACCGGCGGCGGGAAACGGGAATCATGCGGCTGGTTGGCGCGTCCAACCTGTATATCCAGATGCCGTTCCTGCTTGAGGGCGTCATCGCCGGCCTGCTCGGCTGGGTGCTCGCCACCGGGCTGCTCATCGGCGTGAAGTCTCTCCTGCTGAACAACCTTCAGCAGTACTTCAGCTACAACGTAGGCCTGTCCACCGGGGACCTCGTCCAGGTCATCGTGCTGGCCATGTGCGTTGGCGTGCTGCTGTGCGGCGTGACGTCCTTCGTGACGCTTCGCCGTTACCTGCGCGTTTGACCGGCGGCACCTGGGCAAGGTAGCCGAGGGTTGATTGAGGCGGAGAGACGTGGCACGCGAGCAGGGAAACAAGATCATCGCCCGGAACCGGCGCGCTCTGCACGATTACGCCGTGGAAGACACCTATGAGGCGGGTATCGCCTTGACGGGCACCGAGGTCAAGTCACTGCGCGCCGGCCGGGCTTCACTCGCGGAGGGGTTCGCGCTGGTCTCTGACGGGGAAGTCTGGCTGCATAACGTTCATATCCCGGAGTACACCATGGGCACGTGGACCAACCACCTGCCCAGGAGGACCAGGAAGCTGCTGCTGCACCGGGGCGAGATCGACCGCCTGGACCGGAAGGTCTCGGAGCAGGGCCTCAGCCTGGTTCCGCTGTCGCTCTACTTCAAAGACGGCAAAGTTAAGGTGGAGCTGGCCCTTGCCCGTGGTAAGCGGACATACGATAAGAGGCATGACCTGGCAAAGCGGGATGCGGCCAGGGAGATGGACCGTGCCCTGCGGCGTCGACGGTGACGGGGAGGCCGGCGGTGACAGCGCGCTCCGATGACTGGGGCGGCCACACTGGCCCGCTCGCGGGTGAGGACATGCTGTCATCGTTCGGCTCGCCAGACGTGACGGTGACGCCGGCCACCGCCGAGCCGCTCGCCACCGACTCTGCCGGCACAGACTTGGCAAGCACGGGTCTTTCCGTGCCAGATCCTGCCGTGTCCGCTCAGCCTGGGTCGGCTCGGCCTGTGTCCGCGCCAGCCGGGCCCTCGCGTACTGGCCCGCGGCGTGGGCGGTCATCAGCCGGACGGGGCGGCCGCCCCGGACGCCCGGGGCGCTCCGGGAGCCGGCGGCTGGTGCGCTTGGCGGTAGCGCTGGTCGTGCTCGGCGGGCTGGCCGGGATCGGGCTGACCACCGACTTCGAGACCGAGACCTCCGCTGAGCCCGTGGTACAGCAGTTCCTCATTGACTGGCAGCAGGGCCACTACACCGCCGCGGCCGGGCTGACCAACGGGGACCCGGCGGACGTCAGCACCCAGCTGACCGCGGCTTACCGCAACCTCAACGCCACCGCGATGTTCATCTCCATGGACTCGGTCAAGCGCCACAAAAACACGGCCGTGGCGACGTTCACCGCCGTGGTGGACCTGGCCGGCGGTAGCCACCAGTGGAAGTACCAGGGGCACTTCGGGCTGGTCTCCGCCAACGGGCACTGGCTGATCAACTGGGCGCCCAGCGTGATCGAGCCTCACATGCAGCCAGGTGACCGGCTCGCGGTGACGACCAGGTTCCCGCCCCGCGCGCAGGTCACCGACGTCGCCAACGTCCCCCTCCTGCCCTTGTCGACCGTCTACCACGTGGGCGTCTACCCCGGCAAGCTCTCTAGCGTGCGCCAGACCGCGACCGGGTTCGCCGCGGTCACCGGCCTGAACCAACAGCAGGTCCTCGGCTACATCAGCTCCGCCCCTCCACACGACTTCCTGTCGCTGCTGACCCTGGACCCCGAGTCTTTCGCCCGGCTGTGGCCGAGCCTGTCCCACGTCCGCGGGGTCATCGAGCACCGCGGGGACGCGCGGCTGTCCGGCTCCAGCATCGACGAGGCGGTCGGCTCAGTGGACACCGAGGACTCTTCGGTGCTGCGCGACGTCGGCGCGGCCTACCAGCCGGGCATGACGATCGGGAAGAGCGGCCTCGAGGCGGCCTTCCAGGACAGGCTCGCCGGTACGCCGCAGACCTCCGTCATCATCGTGAACGCCGTCGGTGCCAAGGTAGCGACCCTGCAGACGTTCCCCTTCGAGACCGGGACGTCGCTGCGCACGACGATCAAGGACTCGGTGCAGGCGGCGGCCAGCGCCGCGCTCGCCGCGATCCCTTCCTCGGGTGAGATCGTCGCGGTCGACTCCGCGACCGGCCACATCCTCGCGCTGGCCAGCCACAACGACGCCAAGCTGCCGCTACCGCCCGGTGGCCTGCTCAACTCGCAGGTCCGGCCCGGCATTGCGTTCACCATCGTGTCGGCGGCCGCGCTCCTGCGCGACGGCCTCCCGGTGGACTCGGCGCTGCCCTGCCAGGGTGTAGCGAACGTCGGCGGCCAGACGTTCACCTACCCACCGGGCCAGTCGACCTCGGCGACCTTCGCCTCGGATTTCGCCGCCGGCTGCGGGACCGCGTTCGCGACCGCGTCACTGCGGCTGACGCCGGCTAGCCTGGCCGCCGCCGAGAAGGCGTTTGGCCTCGGGACGCCCTGGAACCTGCAGGTCCAGGCGTTCTCCGGGCAGGCGGCAACCGCGACCGGGGAGGCCGGGCTAGCCGCCCAGGCCATTGGCGCCAGCGGCGTGACGGTGAGCCCGCTCGCCATGGCCATGATCGCCGCCGAGGTCGACTCCGGAGTCGGGCACACCCCGGCCTTGCTGGCCAGCGACCCGCCGGCCACCTGGGACGCGCCGCTATCGGGTGATCAGCTCAACGCGCTGCGCGACCTCATGCACAAGGCCGTGCAGTCCGGCCCCGCGCACGCGGCGAACCTTTCCGGCACCGCGGTTCACGGGCAAGCCGGGATCGTGCCGACCGGCCCGAATGCCTGGCTGAGCTGGTTCGTCGGATACCGCGGGGGCATGGCCTTCGCGATCCTGCAAACCGGCCACACGCGAGCCCAGGCGGCGGCCTCGCTAGGAGCCGCGTTCCTGTCCGCGGTCGGCTAGCAGGGCTGCTACCAGGCATTACGCCGACATGCCGACCTCGTTACCGTTTCGTTATGAAAATAAAGTCGCTCTGAGCAACCATCCAACTACGCTCCGGCGTCTTAACGGTTGACTGAGGCTCGCTTGGGGGGTTGCGGCCCAGTCGTCGTGAGGGCCGGGTCTCATCTCGGGGGAGACCCGGACGTCCGGACCGGCTCCGACCCTGCCGGTCGACCCCCGTGGGCGCGTCTCGGCCACCGCCAGCGCCCGCGGGGGTCATTCGGCGTCCGCGCCCCTTATCGGGTGCCCCGCCGGGCGGCCCGGCCCTCCATGGCGAACGTCGCTGGCTCAGCGAGCCGGCAGCCACGCGGCCTCCCGCTCCGGCTCCCCGGCTCCGTGTGCGTGCCGCTCGCCCGCCCCCCAGCCCCTCCGCACCCCCGCGAGTCGCCCCTAGGCGAGCCTCAGCATCCCCGACCCCGCGCGTCCCGCGCGCCGCGCGGGAATCCCAGTTGGCTGGACGGCGTTCTAGCGGGTATCTTCAGAGATGGCGGGCACGCGCTGCGCGGCCGTCGACAACTCAAGAGGGGATGAACGGTTTCGACTTCGGTAGTTGATCTAGGAGAAGCGAGCCGAGGGTGACGGACGTGGACCTCGTAAATAACGCGACCGTAAAAAATAAGCGCTAACACTAATCAAGCGCGCCTCGCTCTCGCTGCCTAAGCGAGTTTAGAGGCTGTCAGCCCGGGAGCTCCTCCGGCCCGGTGCCTGGCATCAGCTAGGGGGATCCACCAGCCAGCCCGGTCACGGGACTAGCTGGGACACTTAACAGTGACTGAGCCCGTTGGCAACTTGCCTGCGTGATCGCCAGGGCCGAGAAAAGCACAGCAGGCTGCGCTCGGAGAAGACCTAGAGATGTGCTGGAGGACCCGGGTTCGAGTCCCGGCATCTCCAAGATCACTTAGTATTTTCGAAATCCTGAGTGATGTTGGAGATGCTGCCGTCGTCCTCAATGCGAGCAACGGCCTCGCATGCCCAGGCGAGTCGTCCTTCCGGTAGGCGGGAGGACGGTTCCTCGTACAGGGCAATGACCTCGCGCGCCCAGGCGAGTGCGTCGCCTGCCCGAATCCCGCTAGGCTGCGGCTTTGTCCATAGCTCGAGGTTCGCGGGCCGGTTATCGTGCCGGATCCCGTTGAGATGATGCACGGTCTCCTCGGGCCGCAGAGACCGTCCCAGCATCTTTTCCATCACGATGATGTGCTCGAAGACGTACCTTCCTCCGCTGCCAACCGCGCGCGGATGATCCGATGCCCAGATCATTACATAGCCGTGCTTATGCCAGGCCCGTCCGCCCTTCCAGTTGCTGTTGGATTCCCCGGCTTCTGACCTGCTCTGGCAGTCCCAGCAGGTTGGTGGCCTGCAAGTCCGCCCATGTCGTGCTTTGCCGGTAAACTTGTGGTTCGTGGGACCACAGGGGATGGTACGGAGTCATGCCACCCGTGAGGGTCCGGCAGGCGCCCGGCTGGTCGCCGTACCGGCTCGAAAGACGCCAGGTATCGGGCGGCGCGCGTAGCCGATCATTACCATTCTGCGTCCGAACACGGGATAATAGGGCGACGGATCGACACGGTTGTGGCTGACCGGTTCCGCCGCAAGCACCGGAACCAGGCAGGCGGGTTCCCCCAGGGAGCCGCGCAGGCGCGCGAGGAAGGGGATGCAGGATGGCGGCGATGAAGCCGCGAACGGGCGACGGCCCGCTCGAGGTGACCAAAGAGGGTCGTGGCATCGTAATGCGCGTCCCACTCGAGGGCGGCGGAAGGCTTGTGGTGGAATTGTCCGCGGATGAGGCCGCGAAGCTTAGCGAGGCGCTGAAGTTGGCTGTCGGGGTTGGCTAAGGCCACCCGGCATCTGGAGCCGGCGGCCGCCGCCGCGGCGGCCGCGCGCCCGTTTTAGCGCTTGATAGCGGCGATCAGCCCGCCCGCCACCGCTAGCCGCAGCGGGACCAGTCGCTCGTCGATCCTGACCATCTCGGCCAGTTCCCGCACCCCGGCCGGACCCCCGGTCTCGCGGTAGGGGTCGCCCAGGTAGTCGCCGTCGTCCCCGGGCCACGCGTCATCGAAGACGATAGCCCCGCCCGCGCGCAGCAGTCGCAGGCCCGCCGTTAGGTACTCCGGGTACGATCCCCGGTCCGCGTCGCAGAAAACCATGTCATACGCGCCGTCAGACAGCCGCGGCAGCACGTCCAGGGCGCTCCCTATGATCAGCCTGGCCTGGTTCGCCGCGAACCCCGCCTGCGCGAACGCCTTGCGGGCCACCCGGTGATACTCCGGCTCGGTGTCCACGCTGGTGAGGACGCCGCCGGGCCGCATGCCGCGTAGCAGCCAGATCCCGGAACTGCCGCAGCCGGTGCCGATCTCGACCACGGAGCGGGCGGCGATCGCGGCGGCGAAGAAGCGCAGCACCGCGCCGGTCGCCGGGGCGACCGGGTCCGTTCCGCCAAGGTCTTCCGCGTTCGCGCGCGCGGTCAGGAGCGGCTCGTCCTCGACCGCGAACTCCGCCTCATCAGGATTGATGGCCATCCCCTCACCGTGAGGTCCTACCGGTGAGCCTAGCAATATCACTCGTGATGTTCCCGGAGTCGGCGCGTCCCACGTGCCGCGCCGGCCCCCGCCCGCCGCACGGCGGCGCTCTTCCTCGCCCAGATGGAACCCTGGGGCGACCTCGTCCGTTAGTCAACCTGTGAGCGAGTCTGGTGCCGCATGCCCACGGTGGGGGATCACCGCCAGCGACCTGCACGACGGTTTTCAAGTTGGCACAACGGAAGAAATCGATGCACCATGGTCCTGATCGCCGCGATTCCTGACGCGGTGGGTAAACCGGTGGAGGGGGCATTGGAACCCGAGCCGTCAGTCCCGCAAAGAGCAGTCCCCGAACGGGCGGTGCCATCACCGGCGCTGCCTGACCCGGCACTGCTAGAGCCGACCATACCCGGGACGCTGCCAACGCTCCCCGCGCCGGGCCCGGCCGGCGAGCGGGGCCTATGCCCGTCCGACATGTACCCCGCAGACACCGCCCAGTGGGAACTTCCCAGCTGGGAGGACATCGTGCGGGCGCACTCGGGGCGGGTGTACCGGCTGGCCTTCCGGCTGACCGGAAATCAGCACGACGCCGAGGACCTGACCCAGGAAGTCTTCGTCCGGGTCTTCCGGTCCCTGTCCAGCTACACCCCCGGGACGTTCGAGGGCTGGCTGCACCGGATCACGACGAACCTCTTCCTCGATGGCGCGCGGCGCAGGCAGCGCATCCGGTTCGAGGGGCTGGGCGATGAGGTAGCGCAGCGGATACCCGGCTCGCAGCCCTCCCCGGCGCAAGTCTTCGATGAGCGGCACTTCGACGGCGACGTCCAGGCCGCGCTCAGGTCGCTGCCGCCGGATTACCGGGCGGCGGTCGTGCTGTGCGATATCGAGGGCTTCTCATACGAAGAGATCGCGGCCACGCTCGGCGTGAAGCTCGGGACCGTGCGCAGCCGGATCCACCGTGGTCGTGCCCAGCTGCGGGCCGACCTCGCGCACCGCCAGCGGCCCCCTGCGCCGCCGTCGCGGGGTGTACCAAATCCGGGCAAGACTGGACCTGGGAAGGCGGGCGGCTAACCCGTGAGCCATCTGAAAGACCAGCTCTCCGCCCTCATTGACGGTGAGCTGTCCGGTAGCGAGCTTGACCGCGCGCACGCCCATCTCGCGGCGTGCGCGCAGTGCCGGGCTGACGCGACCGCGCTGCGTGACCTCAAACGCGAGCTGCGGAACCTGGCGGCGGAGCAGCCAAGCGAGGATCTGTCCCGGCGACTGCTGGCGATGGCCACCCCTGATGACGCGGCACCGCCTCGGCGGGCAGCGTCGGCCGTCCCCTCGCCGCGCAGCGCCCTGCGGGCCGCTCCGGACCGCCCAGGCCACTACCAGCCGCCTTCAGCGAAACGTCCGGTGGGTTCCCGCCCCGTTCCCCGCTCTCCCGGGGACATGTGGGCACGTCGCCGACGGGGCCGTACCCTGGCCTGGGGCGCGCTGTCCTTCGTGGTAACCGTGGGCCTCGGCGCGGCCGCGTTCAGCCTGGGCGACTCCTCAGGCGGCCGCTTCACCCCGCAAATGGAGCTGTTCAGCGTCGAGCACGCCATCTTCAACGGCGATGTTCCCCTGTTCGACCCATCGCCAGGCCCGCGCGACCCCTCGCCGTTCCAGCCCAAGAACGCGAGGATGCTCCCCCTCCCGTAGCGGCAGGCAGCTCCACCAATCCGCCCGCCTCCCCGCGTCGAATGCCCCGGGAAGTCGAAAGTGATTGTCCTGGAGTGCGGACGGCACCCCGTGAGCGCGGGGGTCTGGGGGCTGGTTTGTGCCCCCCAGGGGACTTGGTGTGTGCCCCCCAGGCGAATAGAGTGGATGTGACCGCCTGGTCGTTTTCCATGCGCGATCGATTGCAGACGGAGAGCTAGCGTGTTTGACCTGTCTATCACCAAGCTGCTGTTCCTCGCCGTGATCGCGCTCGTGATCTTCGGGCCGAACGAGCTACCGCGGATCGCCCGCCAGGCCGGGCGCGCCCTGCGCGACCTGCGGCAGATAGCCGAGGGGGCCAAGGCTGACCTCCGGGAGGGCCTCGGGCCTGAGTTCCAGGACTTCGACTTCGAGGACTTGAACCCGCGCCGCTTCGTGCAAAAGCACCTGTTCGATGACACCGCCGCGATGGAAGGCGCCGGGGACCCGGCCGTCGGCGCGATGGCCGCCGTGACCGGCGCCACATCGGACGACGCCACCTCGGCATCAGTCACGACGGTCCCCAACGGCAAGGCCTCGCTCAGCGACGCCCAGGCCCCCGCGGAAGCGGTAGACGACCGCCCCCCCTTCGACCTGGAAGCC
This sequence comes from Streptosporangiaceae bacterium, assembly GCA_025934375.1. Taxonomy (GTDB): domain Bacteria; phylum Actinomycetota; class Actinomycetes; order Streptosporangiales; family Streptosporangiaceae; genus Trebonia. The sequence goes on from JAICYD010000002.1 coordinate 20,873, forward strand.
ACCTGACGCCTATCGTCCTGGGGGATACGCGCCCATCCCCCTAACTGGTGCCGCCGCCGTTCGTAGAATGCGGCTCGCCAGGTCAGCGGGGGGTCAGGTTGAGCATGCGGCCTGCTAGGCCGCGACCGCGAGCGGACAGGCTCTCGGCGACCTTCTTCAGCTCCAGGGCGGCCGGGCAGGACGGGTCGCCGAGCACGAGCGGCATGCCGTCGTCGCCGCCTTCGCGCAGCTTGGTGTCCAGCGGCACCTGGCCGAGGAGCGGGACCTTCGCACCGGAAATCCGGGTGAGCTGCTCGGCGACCGCCTCGCCGCCGCCGGAGCCGAAGATGTCCATCTGCTCCCCGCAGTGCGGGCACACCAGGTAGGACATGTTCTCGATTACGCCTGCGACGCGCTGACGGGTCTGCTGGGACATCGACCCGGCCCGCTCGGCTACCTCGGCCGCGGCCAGCTGCGGCGTGGTCACCACGAGGATCTCCGCGCCCGGCAGGAGCTGCGCCACCGAGATGGCCATGTCCCCGGTGCCCGGCGGGAGGTCCAGCAGCAGGTAGTCCAGGTCGCCCCAGTAGAAGTCGGCGAGGAACTGCTGCAGCGCGCGGTGCAGCATCGGCCCGCGCCAGACGACCGGCGGGTTGCCATCGGGCTTGATGCTGCCGATCGAGGCCACCTTCACGCCGTGACCGGCCAGCGGCATGATCATGTCGGCCACCTTCTGGTGGCGGCCGGAGACGCCCAGCATGCGCGGGATGGAGTGCCCGTAGATGTCCGCGTCGATGACGCCGACCTTCAGGCCCGCGGCCGCCATGGCGGCTGCCAGGTTGACGGTGACGGAGGACTTGCCGACCCCGCCCTTGCCGCTGGCCACGGCGTACACCCTGGTGAGGGATGACGGCTGGGCGAAGGGGATCACCGGCTCCGCCTTGCCGCCGCGCAGGCTGGTCTGCAGTTCGGCGCGCTGCGCGTCGCTCATCACGTCGAGTTCGACCCGGACGCCGGTCACGCCGGGCAGCGCGGCGACCGCCTCGGTGACCCGGGAGGTGATGGTCTCGCGCATCGGGCATCCGGCGACGGTCAAGAAGACGCCGACATCCACGGCGCCGTCGGCGGCGACCGAGACGGATTTCACCATGCCGAGCTCGGTTATCGGGCGGCCGATCTCTGGGTCCTTGACGCCGCCGAGCGCGACAGTCACCTGCTCAGCGGTGGGGAGCGGGGCGTTCATGCTTGTAATGCTACGTGCCGGGGGCAGGGGCGAATTGCCCCTGCCCCCGGCACGCGGGGTGATATGGCTAACGCGACCGTGGCGATGGCCTTGTTACCAGGGCCCGCCCTCAATTCAGGACTTTGCCGTGTCCCTGCCCCGATCGGGTGCGTCAAGCGACTCCCCATTCGCGCAGCGCCTCCAGCAAGCCCTCGGCCAGCGGGAGCGCGGCCAGCTCGTCAGGCCCCGCCCACGCCGCGTCGTCGGCGTCATCCCCGGCTCGCAGGTCCCCGCCGGTCACGGTGGCCGCGTAGTCACGGATGAGCAACTCGGTCGTGATCCCGGCCCCGTCCGGGCCGCCCTGGCCAGGGCGCCGCACCGCGCCGATGAGCGGGCCGGCCGTCACGATCAGCCCGGTCTCCTCGCGGACCTCCCGGACCAGCGCGTCGGCGTCGCTCTCGCCGTCCTCGATCCGGCCGCCCGGTATCGACCACAGCCCTTTGCCCGGATCGTGCCCGCGCTTGATGAGCAGTAGCCGCCCGGCGTGGTCCTTGATGATCGCGCCAACGCATGGGATCACCCGAGTACTCACGAACCCCAAGCATTCGCGCCGCCGCCGCGCGCCGCAACCCGTTTCGACCGGGCCGCGGCTGGCGGGTAAGCGGACTCGGAAGGGGGTACTAACGGCACTGACGTGGTGATGAGAGCGGTGTGCCCGCGTTGCGGCGATCAGGCGCGCGCTCCGACAGTGTGGTCGAGCGCCTGGCGGTGTGGGCTGCACGGCGACATCGACCCGCTCCGCCCCGCACGCCGGCCCTCGCCGGAGGCGCTGGCCGGCCTCGTCAAGAGCGCCAGGGTCCCCGTCTGGGTGCCGTGGCCGCTGCCGTACGGCTGGCTGGTCACCGGCTTCGCCGGAGCCGGAGACGAACGGACCGGCGTGCGCGGCACCGCCGTCGCCTTGTCCGGGCCAAACCCGATCGGCGGCCCCGCCGACCTCATCGTCATCGCCGAGGAGCCCGGCGTGGGCCTGGGCGCGGGGCTGGCCGGGCTCAGCGGCCCGGATCCGGGCGCGGAGTTCGCCAGCGGCCCCTCACACGCCAGCGTCCGGGCGAGCGGTCACGACGCGCCATTGTGGCTGGTCGAGGACCCCGGCGTTCCGGCCGATAGCTGCGCCGTGTTCGCGGGGGAGGTCGCCGGCGGATGGGTGTGGCTGGTGCTGTGGCCCGATAGCGCCGGCCTGATGCTGGTGGAATCGCTGGCGCTGCTTGACCTGCGCGATACCGCCGGGCCGCTGGGCCTGCCGTTCGGCGCCCAGACAACCAGGCTGCCGGCCGCCTGAGCAGGGGCAAAGCGGCACGCAGCGGCCCGCCGGCACCGCTACCATAACCCGGTGCGCATTGACCTGCACGTTCACAGCAACGCCTCCGACGGCACCGACGCTCCCGCTGAGGTGATCCGCCGGGCGAGCGCGGCGGCCCTGGACATCCTCGCGCTGACCGATCACGACACGCAGGCTGGGATCGCGCGGGCGCGCGACGCCCTCCCGCCCGGCCTCACGCTCGTTCCCGGCATGGAGCTCTCGTGCACGCTCGACGTGCCGGACGGGAGCCAGCGCAGCGTGCACCTGCTCGCTTACCTGTTCGCCCCGGACGACCCGGCGCTGGCCACCGAGACCACGCGCATCCGCGATGACCGCCTCTACCGGGCGCAGGGCATGGTGGCCAGGCTCAACGAGCTTGGCGCGCCCGTCACCTGGGAGCAGGTCACCCGCATCGCGGGCGACGCCGTGGTCGGCCGTCCGCACATCGCCCGGGCCATGGCCGAGGCCCGCGTAGTGGCCACGCCAGCCGATGCCTTCACCGGCGAGTGGATCGCCGACGGGGGCCGGGCCTTCGTCGACCGCTACGCGATCCCGGTGGACCGGGCCGTGGCCCTGATCCGCGCGGCCGGCGGGGTACCCGTCCTGGCGCACCCCCGCTCGCCCGGCTATGAGGTCCCGGACGAGGTCATCGCCCGGCTGGCGGCCGCCGGGCTGACCGGGCTCGAGGTCAACCACCCAGACCATGACAGCGCCCAACGAGACCTGCTGACTGCCTTGTGTGCCAGCCTGGGCCTGATGGTCACCGGGGGGAGCGATGACCATGGCAGCTTCAACAATTCCGGCCTCGGCCGGGAGACCACCCCGCCGGAGTCCTACGAGCGCCTGCTGAGCCTCGCCCACGGTGACACCCCCGTGCCCGCCGTTCCCCCTGAAGCGATCCCGACCCAGGTGCCCGGCCCCGAGGACCTCCCTCCAGACGTCATTCCCCCGCAGCGCTAAGCCGACCGGGTGGCCTCCGGGGGTGGGGACTGGTTTGTGTCCCCCAGGAGAGCGCAGACCCACTACGCTTGCGCGCATGGACGCGCGGATTGAACGGGTATGGACGCCAGGGGTCGCGGAAGACGATGAATCCGCGGTCACCGTGGAGGCCAACTCCTGGATCGTCGGTGACGACGAGGAAGTCATCGTGATTGACCCGGGGGAGGACGCGGCGGCAGTGCTCGACGCGGTGGGCGACCGGGAGGTTATCGCGGTCATCTGCACGCACGGGCATGCGGCCCACGTCGCGGCCGCGCTGGAGGTCGCCGAGCGCGACGAGGCGCCGGTGGCGCTGCACCCGGCGGACAAGCTCAGCTGGCGGTCCGCCATCGATGGCGATGACCCCGAGATCGAGATGGCGCATGGCGGCGCGTTCGAGGTCGCGGACGTCGCCCTCGAGGTCATGCACACCCCGGGGCACTCACCCGGGTCGGTCAGCTTGTACTGCTCGGAGCTGGACGCCGTTTTCACCGGCGACGCGCTGCTGGCCAGCGGCCCCGCCCCGCACGACCACGAGTACCCGGACTTCCCCAAGCAGCTCAACTCGATCGGCGAGTTCCTCCTCGACCTGCCGGGCGAGACCCGGGTGCTGCCCGGCCACGGCGAGGAAATCACGATCGCCGCCGCCAGCAAGCGCTTCGACAGCTGGGTGACGGCCGGGCCTGGCGAGTCCGCCTGAGCAAGCCGCCCCTTTGCCAGGCCGGTATCTAGGGCGCCGGTATCTAGGGCACTGTGGCTAATTTCCGAGGAGAAGCGGGCGAAGTGGAGCAGCTCGGGTTCGAGGGGATGCCACGTCGGCTGTACTCATGCACGCCCACGCGGCTGGCTACCTGGCTGGATTGCCCGCGTCGCTACCGGATGAGCTACCTGGACCGCCCGGTGCCGCCCAAGGGAGCGCCGTGGGCGCACAACAGCCTGGGCGCGAGCGTGCATAACGCCCTGGCCGGATGGTGGCGGTTGCCGCTGGCCCGGCGTACCCCGGACGCCGCGGGCGGCCTGCTCGCCCGCGGCTGGATCAACGAGGGCTTCGCCGATGACGAGCAGTCCGGCCGCTACCGCCAATGGGCGCGCCAGATGGTGGAAGGGTACGCCGCCACGCTCGACCCGGCGGATGAGCCGATTGGCGTGGAACGGACCGTCGCCACCCGCACCGACCTGATCGCGGTGTCGGGGCGCATCGACCGGCTGGACTCGCGTCCATCGGCCAGCGGCGGCGCCGAGCTTGTCGTGGTCGACTACAAGACCGGCAGGCACGTGCTCACCGTGGACGACGCGCGCGGCTCGCTGGCGCTGGCGCTGTACGCCATGGCCGCGGCGCGGTCGCTGCGCCGCGATTGCACCCGCGTCGAGCTGCACCACCTGCCCACCGGCGCGGTGATCGCCTGGGAGCACACCGCTGACTCGCTGACCAGGCATCTGCGCCGGGCTGAGGACATAGCCGCCGAGTGCGCCGACGCTGACGAGAAGATGCGCGCGGGTCTCACGCCGGACAGCTGGGATGCCGTCTTCCCGCCGCGCCCGTCCGCGATGTGCGGCTGGTGCGACTTCCTGCGCCACTGCGAGCAAGGCCGCGCGGCCGCCACGCAGCACCGGCCGTGGGACGGGCTGACAGACCTCGAATCCCGCTGAGGCCCTCCCGGCTCCCTTCGTGATCTCCTCCCGGGCCGGAACACGGGAGTACGCTGGCTGGATGCCTGCGGGAGGGGACCATCATCAGCGAATTCACCTACAACGAGGCACTGCGGGGCATAACGGAGAGCGCGTCCGTACACCTTGACCAGCTCCTCGACTTGACGTGCGGGCCGGCCTTCGACCCGGTGGTCTACCTGGCCGACTTCTCCCGCCAGACGCTGTTCCCGCTAGACGCCGCCGTGCCCGAGGAACCGGTGTCCGGGACGCTGGCAGGCCGGGCCTATACCACCGGAAAGGTGGTGACCAGCGAGCGGGACGGGCGCGTGCGCGTCTGGGCGCCGGTGGTCGAGCAGACTGCCCGCATCGGCGTACTGGCGGTGTCCTTCGAGGACGCGGATCCGGGTACTGTCGCGCAGGCGGAACTGCTCGGGGCGTTCGCGGGCCTCATCGTCACCGGGATGTCGCTAGTCAGCGACCTCCCGCTCGTACAGCGACGGGGAAGGAGCATGTCGCTGCCGGCGTCCATGCAGTGGGACCTGCTGCCCCCGTGGAGCACCCGGGTACCCGGCGCGCTGATCGCCGGGATGCTGGAGCCGGCCTATGACATCGCCGGGGACGCGTTCGATTTCGCGGTGGACAACCACACCGTGAACTTCGCGATCTTCGACGGCATGGGCCACGGCATCAACTCCACGATGCTGACCGGCCTGGTGGTGGGCGCCTACCGGCACGCGCGACGCGATGGCGTCCCCCTCCCGGGCATCCACGTCGCCACCGACGAAGCGCTGGCCAGCGGCTTCGACGACCTTTCGTTCGCCACTGGCATCCTCGGCGCGCTTTCCACGAGCACGGGCCGGCTGGACTGGACGTGCGCCGGGCACCCGCGGCCCTTGCTCTTGCGCGGCCGGAGGGTGGTGGCGGAACTGCAGTGCGAGGCCACGCTGCCATTCGGCCTCGGAACGGGCACGCCCGTGGTCAGTCACCATAACCTCGAGCCAGACGACATGGTCTTGCTCTACACCGACGGGGTGACTGAGGCCCGGGCCGATGGCGACCTGTTCGGGGTCGAGCGGCTGACTGACCTCGTTGAGCGGGAAGCGGCCAGCGAGCAGCCGCCGGACGAACTGCTGCGGCGGCTCGTGCACGAGCTGCTCGCCTACCACGGCAGCGGGCTACGGGATGACGCTACGCTCTTGCTCGTGCAGTGGACCGCCCCCCGCCCGTAGGCCGCGGCCCAGGGCTCCGCCCGCCTTCTCCGCTCGTGGCGGTGACCACCGTGGCGGTGATTCCCTCGGTGGCGTCCCAGAAGTCAGTGAGGGCATGCACGGTGGTGGCGGGAGCCTCGACGGCGGGCGACTGGGCGGCGCCGGGGATGCAGGCCCGGCGCGCCCCCAGGCGCAGGGCCATGTCCTCCTGGACGCCGGTCGCCCAGGCGTTGTCGTCCTCGCCGTACAGTACGAAGACAGGGACGCCGCGCGCGGCCAGGCCGGCGGTGCGATCGTCGGCGGCCAGCAGTTGCCGAGCCATCGTCACCAGGCCGGTCGGGTTGCTGGCCAGCATCCGGTCCTGCAGGAACTCGATGATGGGCGCGGTGACCCCGCTGGCGATGGCCTGAGGCTTAAGCGATCCGTGCCAGATCTCGCTGACCTTGGCGCGCAACTGGCCCGGATCGCTGATGCCACCGATCGCGTCGAGGAAGGAGGCAAGCTCCCTGGCCCGCGCGCCGGTCAGCGTGCCGGGGCCGGAGCTCATCAAGGTGATCGAGGCCAGCTGCCCCGTGGCGGCCAGGGCGCCCTCGTCAGCCAGGACGGCCGCGCGCGCCACCAGCCCGCCGAAGGAATGCCCCAGCAGGTGGGATGCCCCCGTGGCGTCCGCCAGCGCGGCGACGTCGGCGCCCAGCTCCGCCAGGTCGTAGGCGGCCGGGTCGTCGGGGCCGGGGGTCTGGTACTGGCCCCGCAGGTCGACCGCGATGACCCGGCGGTCGCCGTCAGCGAGCGCCGCCAGCACCGACAGGAAGTCTTCCTTGCTGCCGGTATAGCCCGGGACGAGCAGCGCCGTGCCCAGTTCGCAGGCGCCCGCCTGCGGGTAAGCCTCCAGAGCGGCGAACGTGCCGCGCCCGCAGCGCACGGCGGTACGCCGGACCCCGGCCGCCAGGTCGAGGGAGGTCGGAGTGGACACGGTTACGCGGGCGCCTGGAAAATCGCCGCCGGAACTCCCGGCGCGGCTGGCATGGACACCGCCGGCGCCGCGATCAGCGGCCGGACGGCCGGCTCGGGCTCAGGCTCAGCGCGCTGCTCCCTTACCTTGCCTCGCCCTCTTGCCTTGGCCGGCTCGCCGACGCTGGCTAGCTCGCTTGCGTTGGCTGGCCCGCCTACCGTGGCCGGTACCGCGTCTAGCTCCTGGCCATTGCGCAGCCGGCGCCGGCGCCGGGATCGAGCCGGAGCGCCGTCACCCTCACCCGCTTCACCCGCGTCGGGGCCGTCAGCGGCGACCGCGGCGACCGCTTCACCGGCCGCTGGCGCGCTGGCTGGAGGGTCCTCGCCGCGCCTGCTCCGGGTCCGCGTCCGGTTGCCGCGGTCATCGAAGCGGTCGCGGTCCCGGCCTGACCGGGTACGGCCCGTCTCGCCGAGATCCTCTTCCACCTCGGCGGACAGCCCGGCCCGGGCGCGCAGCGCGACCGGCAGCCTGCCCGTCGCGTCCGGCGGGATCGACAGTTCGCTGAACAGGTGCTCCGAGGTGGAGTAAGTCTCGGCCGGCTCACCGATGCCCAGGTCCAGCGTGTCGTTGATGAGCTTCCAGCGCTGCATGTCGGCCCAGTCCACGAACGTGACCGCGACGCCCGCGCGCCCCGCCCGGCCAGTCCGGCCGATCCGGTGCAGGTAGGTCTTCTCATCGTCGGGGCACTCGTAGTTGATCACGTGGGTGACGCCGTCGACGTCGATGCCACGGGCGGCGACCTCGGTGGCGACCAGCACGTCGACCTTTCCGGAGCGGAAGGCGCGCAGCGCTCGTTCCCGCTGGGACTGGCCCAGGTCTCCGTGCACGGCGGCGGGAGCGAACCCGCGGTCGCTCAGCGCGCTCGCCACCTGGTCCGCGCCCCGCTTGGTATGGCAGAACACCATGGCCAGCCCGCGATCCTTGGCCTGCAGCAGGCGGGCTAGGACCTCGATCTTGTCCATCTGGTGGGTGCGGAACACGTGCTGGGCCGTCAGCGGCGGAGGCGCGCCCTCATCGGGCTGCTCGGCGCGGATGTTGGTGGCCCGGCGCATGTGCCGGCGCGCCAGCGTCACGACCTCCCCCGGCATGGTGGCCGAGAAGAGCATCGTCTGCCGGTCCGTCGGGGTCAGCCGCAGGATGCGCTCAACGTCTGGCAGGAAGCCGAGGTCCAGCATCTTGTCGGCCTCGTCGAGGACGAGGGCGTGGACCTGGCTAAGGTCAAGGTTCTTGCGGTTGGCGAGGTCGAGCAGCCGCCCGGGCGTGCCGACCACGATGTCCGTGCCGGCCTTCAGCGCGTCGATCTGCGGCTCGTAGGCACGACCGCCGTAGACGGTGAGCACCCGGGCGCCCAGGCCCTTGCCGGCCTTGTTGATGTCCGCGGCAACCTGGATCGCCAGTTCCCGGGTGGGCACGACGACCAGGGCCGATGGCAGCTTCCTGGCCGGCGCGTCGCCCCCTGCGCCCTCCGCGCGCGCCGCCGCCAGCATCTGCAGCAACGGTACGCCGAAGGCAAGCGTCTTGCCGGTACCGGTGCGCGCCTGGCCGATGATGTCGCTGCCGCCGAGCGCCAGCGGAAGCGTCAGCGCTTGAATCGGGAAGGTGGTGACGATACCCGCGGCCTCAAGGGACGCGCAGATGACCTCAGCTACACCAAAGTCCCGGAATGGCACCGCCTGCGGGTGCCTTAGGTCGTCGCCGGGCACGTCACCTTGCTCAGGTGCCGGTTGCTCTGTCGCTGATTGCTCAGTACTTGGTTGCTCAGTACTTGGTTGCGCTGTCAGGGGTTCCTCCGTGCACTGCTAGCCCGCCGCTCGCGCCTGTTTCCGGCGCAAGTCAGCGCGCAGACTGCAGCGTCATTATCAACGCGAACTGAGATGGCGGCATTCCGTGACGCCCGCCCAGCCGTTACCTACCGTACCAGGAGGATCAGACGATGTTCCCGAAGCCGACCCGGCGAGCCTGATCGGCGCTGAATTCGACGAATGCGATCTTGTCCGCCGGGACGAGCAGCCGCCCGCCCTTCGCCGTGTCGATCGCGAACAGTCCCTGGCCGTCCGCCGAGTGCAATGCCTCGGCGAGGGCGCGCTCGATCTCCTCCACCGGGGTGTCGGTCTCCACTACCAGTTCCCGGGGAATGGACTGAATTCCGATCTTAACTTCCACGCGACTCCTCACCACTACGCTGACTGCTCAGGTGTATCGCTGGGTGGCATGTCACTCGTGCGCGGCCATCCGCTGATGCCCCGCCACGACAGCCGCGCGACGAGTTGCTCGGCGGCCTCTCGCGGGATGGTGCCTACCGTACCGAGCCAGTACCGGGCGCTGACCTGCGCCATGCCGACGAGGCCGATGCTCAGCAGGTGCGCCTCGTCATCGCCAAGCCCGGCGTCGGTCTTGATCACCTCGCTGACCATCTCGGCGCACTTGCGGTCGGCCCGCTCGATCCGCTCGCGGACGGCGGGCTCGTTGGCGAAGTCGGATTCAAACACCAGCCGGAACGTGCCGCTTTGCGCCGCGACGAACTCGAAGTAGGCCCGGATCGTGGCGAACACCCGCTGCCGGTTGTCGTCGGTGGAGCGTAGCGCGGCCCGGACGGTGTCGATGAGCTCTTCCACGCTCTCGTCAAGCAACGCCAGGTACAGCTCCTGCTTACCGGGGAAGTGCTGGTACAGGACCGGCTTGCTGACGCCCGCGCGCTCTGCGATCTCGTCCATCGCCGCCGCGTGGTACCCGCGGGCGACGAACACCTCCAGGGCGGCTTGGAGCAACTGACGGCGGCGCGCTTGCCGTGGCAGCCGCGTCCCCCGTGGCCGGGCGGCTGATGTCGCGGTCAACTTGATCTCCGGGTCTCGTTTCCGGTCTGGTTTCCGGATTGCACGTCCGGCGGAGGATTCCGCCGCATTCGACTCATGGTAGGCCAGGGCCCTGCCTCCTGGGGGTGCACATCAACCCGCGGGCACCCACCCTGCGGCTACGCTGACGCTCACTTCGCCTCGCGAAACCCGAGGTAGTCACGTTTCCCGGGCGGCACACTCAACCCTAGCCCTGATCTGGGGGGTTCCGCCCCCCCGGCCCGGTACCCGCCCATGAGCAGCCGGGGGCGCCTACCGGTAATCGTCGTCGTCGAAGCCGATGTCGCGGGTCTGCTCCGCCGCGTCGGCCTCGTCTACGTCCAGGGGGAGCTCACGCGGCTCGTCGTCTGGCTCTTCGGCCAGTTCGCGTGCCTGCTCGGCGGCGTCCTCCCTGGGTACCTCGATGTCCATCTCGCTCACGATCGACCTCCCGAGTATCGCCACGCATCGCGCGCGGGCAATCCCGCTTATCTGTCGCAGGGTCAGTATCTGTCGCAGGGTCAGTATCTGTCACAGGGGCCAGTATTTGTCGCCGTGCCAGTATGGGTAGCAGTGCCAGTACCGGTAGCAGGGCCAGCCTGTCAGGGGGCCAGCCCCAGCGTGTGTCTACCCGGTTAGGCCCGGCTAAGCCAGCCGCGCCAGTCCCTAGCCCATGACCACGGTACGCCCGCAAACTGAAAAGATCATGCTCGAACGTACTGCCGAAAGGGAAAATTCGGATGACATTGGAACTATCAGCGCCGTGGCAACGTGGGTAAAGGTGGGTAGGGGTAGGTCATGCGCAGCATCTGGGCCGGGGCGATCTCCTTCGGCATGGTCGTGATCCCGGTCAAGCTCTACGCCGCCACCGAGCAGCGCGACGTGTCGTTCCGGCAGGTACACCGCAGCGACGGCGGGCGGGTCCAGTTCCGCCGCTTCTGCTCGGTGGACGGCTCGGAGGTGGCCTACTCCGATGTGGCCAAGGGCTATGAGCTGCCAACCGGGGACGTGGTGGTGCTCACCGACGAGGATCTCGCCGACCTGCCGCTGGCCACCGCGCACCGGATCGACGTGCTCCACTTCGCGCCCGCCGGGCAACTGGATCCGATCCTCACGAGCAAGAGCTACTACCTGGAGCCCGCGCCGGCCGGCGTGCGGGCCTACGTGCTCTTCCGCGACGCGCTCGAGCGCTCCGGGCGGGTCGCGATCGCGAAGGTCGCCATCCGGCAGCGGGAGGCGCTCGCGGGGCTGCGGGTGCGTGAGGGCGTGCTCACGCTGGAGACGTTGCTGTGGCCGGATGAGGTCCGCACCCCGGACTTCGCGTTCCTCGACGAGAACGTGGACGTCCGGTCGCAAGAGCTGAAGATGGCGGCGTCGCTGATCGACACGATGACGGAGGACTTCGACCCGTCGTTGTACCGGGATGCCTACCGCGAGGCGCTCGAAGCGCTCGTCCAGGCCAAGATCGAGGGGAACGACGTCGTCCGCCCGTCCGGGCCGTCCGGCGAGGCGGACAAGGGGACCGGTCCCCTCGACCTCGCCGAGACGCTGCGCGCCAGTGTCGAGGCGGCCAAGGCCAGCCGGGCCAAGGACGGCACCCGATCGGACGCCGGCAAGCCGGACCCGGGCAAGGCCGCGGCCAAGCCAGCCGGCACCAGGAAGCCCGCCGCGCGCAAGTCCGCCGAGCCGAAGGCCGGATCCCGTCGCAAGGCATCTGCCTGACGAACGGCGCCCGTTCCGGGCCTATTACGCCAGAGGAAACGGGGGGGCAGTACTACAGACGTGAAGGGGCTGGTGTTGCCAGTGAGCCAGGCGACGGGAAGCATGCGGACGGCACCGGCCGACCAGCCGACTTTGGTTCCGCACTACCCAGGGGGGCTGGTCGAGCTCAGCGGTGGTGAGCGGGTCTACGTCGTGTCGACCGAGCCGCCCGCGATCTCGCCCGCTCCGGCCTGCGGCCAGCCCGGCCCGCGGGAAAACGTCCTGTGCGTGCACGGCATGGCCGGGTCGGCGACCAACTGGACGGAGCTGATGAGCCTCCTGGCGCCGCGGTTCGCGTGCGACGCCGTCGACCTCCCCGGCTCCGGCTGGTCGCCCCCGCCGGCAAGGATGGCGGGCTACTCGATCGCGGCGCTGACGGAGACGGTGATCAAGGTCATCGAGCAGCGGGGGACCGGCCCGGTCCACCTGATGGGCAACTCCATGGGCGGACTGGTCTCGGTCAGCGTCGCCGCCACCCGACCGGACCTGGTGCGGACGCTGACGCTGATCTCCCCGGCCATGCCGGACCGGCTGATCCACCCGTCCCACGCGCAGTTCCCCATCCTGGCGATGCCGCGCGTCGGGGACTGGCTACTGCGCAAGGGCGACGCGTTCCCGGCGGAGAACCGGGTCTGGGGCGTGATGGGCATGATCTTCTACGACCCGGGCACGGTCCACCCCGAACGAGTCCGCCAGGCCGTGGAGGAGATGCGGCGCCGCGACGGGCTCGCGCACCGGCGTGAATCGCTGGTGGGCGCGGCGCGGGCGATCACTGCCGAGTACCTGCGCCCGGCCCGTGCGCACGGCAACGCCTGGCGGCTCGCCCAGCTGGTTCGCTGCCCGGTGCTGGCCATCTACGGCAGCCACGACCGTCTGGTCAACCCCCGGATGGCCGGCCGGGCGGCCCGCGCGTTCGCCGACTGCCGGGTTATCGTCTTGCCGTACACCGGCCACGTCGCGCAGATGGAGCACCCGGCGCGGGTCGCCGCGGAGTTCACCGAGCTCGCCGGGGCCGCCCGGGCGGGCGCCGCGGACAGCGGCCCGCGGTAGGGAATGCCGGCGGCGCCGGGCGAGTTTGACCCGTTGACGGAAATCCGCGAGGTAACTGGAGCTGCACAGTGTCGCTGCCACCGCTAGTCGAGCCAGCCGCCGAGCTGTCGGTCGACGAGGTCAAGCGCTACTCGCGCCACCTGATCATCCCCGACGTGGGGATGACCGGGCAAAAGCGCCTGAAGAACGCCAAGGTGCTGGTAGTCGGCGCGGGCGGCCTCGGCTCCCCGGCGCTGCTGTACCTAGCCGCGGCGGGCGTCGGGACGCTCGGCATCGTGGACTTCGACACGGTCGATGAGTCCAACTTGCAGCGGCAGATCATCCACGGCGTGGCTGACGTGGGCAAGTCCAAGGCGGAGTCCGCGCGTTACTCGATCGCCCAGGTCAACCCCTACGTGAACGTTATCTTGCACACCGACCGGCTGGACTCCTCCAACGTGATGGAGATCTTCGCCCCGTATGACCTGATCGTCGACGGCACCGACAACTTCGCGACGCGGTACCTGGTCAACGACGCGGCCGTCCTCTTGCACAAGCCGTACGTCTGGGGCTCGATCTACCGGTTTGACGGGCAGGCGAGCGTGTTCTGGGCGGATTACGGCCCCTGCTATCGCTGCCTGTACCCCGAGCCCCCGCCGCCTGGCATGGTGCCGTCCTGCGCCGAGGGCGGGGTCCTGGGCGTGCTGTGCGCCTCGATCGGCTCCATCCAGGTCAACGAGGCGATCAAGCTGATCACCGGGATCGGCGAGCCACTGGCCGGACGCCTGATGATCTACGACGCGCTCGAGATGACCTACCGCAGCGTCAAGGTCAAGAAGGACCCCGAGTGCGCGGTCTGCGGCAAGAACCCCACGGTGACCGAGCTCATCGACTACGACGCGTTCTGCGGCGCGGTCTCCGAGGAGGCCGCCGAGGCGGTGATCGGCTCGACGATCACCGCCAGGGACCTCAAGGCCATGCAGGACCGGGACGACAACATCTACCTGATCGACGTCCGCGAGCCGAACGAGTACGAGATCGTCTCGATCCCCGGGGCGACGCTGATCCCTAAGGGCGAGTTCCTGTCCGGGGCGGCGCTGTCAGACCTCCCGCAAGACAAGCAGATCGTGCTGCACTGCAAGAGCGGCGCCCGCAGCGCCGAGGTGCTGGCGGTGCTCAAGGACGCCGGCTTCAAGGACGCCGTGCACGTCGGCGGCGGCGTCCTGGCCTGGGTCAGCCAGATTGACCCAAGCCTCCCGACCTACTAATTATCACTATGCGATAGGGCGCTCTCGGATACCGATGGCGCCCTATCGTACTTTAGGGAGGCCGCCATGAAGGGCGATCGGGTGGAGATCGTCATCGACTCCGGCGACGGGACGACCCGGACCTACGAGGTCGCCGCGTCACGGGCCGGGCGGCGGGTGGAAGTGGTCACCGGCCGGGGCATCGTCGAGGTCAGCGAGGTCACCCGGACCGGCACCGCCGTGCGCACCGCGCGCTTCATGGCCAGCCGTGTCGTGGCGCTCGTCGAGCACCCGGCGGACACCAGCGAAGCGGGCTGACCTGCAATACCATGCGCTAGTGGATCATCTCCGACCAGTTGTGCAGCCCTACGCGTGGGGATCGCGAGAGGCGATCGCGCGGCTCCAGGGCAGGCCAGTCCCGTCGCCCGGCCCCGAGGCCGAGCTGTGGATGGGCGCGCACCCGTCCGCGCCATCGGGCCTTGAGCGCGACGGCCGGCCGGCCACCCTGGACGCCGTCATCGCGGCCGACGCCCCCGGCGAACTGGGCGCCCAGGTCGCCGCGCGCTTCGGCGGGCGGCTCCCGTTCCTGCTCAAGGTGCTCGCCGCCGGCAAGGCGCTGTCGATCCAGGTGCACCCGTCCCGCGCGCAGGCACAGGCCGGATACCGGCAAGACAACGAGCGGGGCCTCGCGCCCGGCGACAGGGACCGCAACTACGTCGATGACTGGCCCAAGCCCGAGATCTTGTGCGCGCTCACCCCGTTCGAGGTGCTGGCCGGCCTGCGCGACCCGGCGCAGGCGGCGCGATTCATCCGCGAACTGGCCGTCCCCGAGCTGGAACCGCTGGCCGCCGCGCTGCAGGCCGGGGATCGCGCGGATGCCCAGGGGGACGTGCGGGCCACCGTCATCGCCCGCATCCTCAGCTGGCCCGCCGGGCAGCGCGACGCGCTCATCCGCGACGTGGTGGAGGCCTGCCACCAGGAGGTCGATGACTACGGCCCCTATCACCTCGAGTGCGCCGCCATCATCCAGGTAGCCAGCGATCACCCAGGGGACATGGGCATCGTTGCGTCGCTGCTGATGCGCCACGCGGTCCTCCAGCCCGGACAGGCGGTGTTCCTCCCGGCTGGCGGCCTGCACGCCTACCTGCACGGGACCGGCATCGAACTGCTGGCCAACTCCGACAACGTGGTGCGTGCCGGGCTGACCGGCAAGCACATCGACATCCCCGAGCTACTCAAGCTCACTGACCCAGCCGTCGAAGTCCCGCTCATCGCGCCCCGGGACCTGGGCAACGGCGTCGCCACCTACGACACTCCCGCCCCGGAGTTTCGCCTCTACCGGGCGGCACTGGACGCCAGCCCCGTCACCCTGCCCGGCGACGGGCCGCGCCTGGTGCTGTCCGTGGACGGCACGCTCACCCTCACCGACGCAGCCGGCAAGTCCCTCAAGCTCGGTCAGGGCGAGTCGGCGTTCTTGTCCGCCACCGACGCCACGGTCACCGCCGCCGGCCCCGCCAAAGCCTTCATCGCCACCGTCGGCCAGCCCTAGCAAGGCCGGGGCGCATGCCCGGCCTCCCACCCGCGCGCCCGGCGCTATCGCGACGCGCGAGAGCGGGGACAGCTAGCGCGGACCGGCCATTCGTCGGGCATAATGGTGGATCGTGTCTGCTGGGGAGCAAAGGGCGACGTCTTTCGGAAGCGTCGCCGACAGTTATGACAAGGTGCGGCCCGGGCCCGCTCCGGCCGCCGTGGACTGGCTGCTGCCGCCGGAGTGCTCGATCGCGGTGGACCTCGCGGCCGGGACCGGGCTGTTTAGCCGTGCCCTCGAGGGCCGCGTGCCCCAGGTGGTGGCGGTGGAGCCGGACGCGCGGATGCGGGACGTGCTCGCGGCCCGGTCGACGGGGACAACGCTCCTCGCCGGCCAGGCCGAGGCGATACCGCTGCCGGATGCTTACGCTGACGCGGTGTTCGTCTCGACCGCGTGGCACTGGTTTGACCCCGGCCTGGCCGCCCGGGAGATCGCCCGCGTGCTGAAGGACGGCGGCCGCCTGGGCATCGTGTGGACCAGCCGGGATCGCGAGGCGGACTGGGTCGCCGAGCTCGACGTGCTGCGCGCGGCCGGGGAGCCGGCGACGGTGGCGCAGGTGCGCGCGAAACTCGACCGCCACCATAGTGTCGCGCTGCCCGGGGACGCCGCGTTCGGCCCGGCGCGGACGGCGTCGTTCGGCTTCACCCGCACGCTGACAATCGAGGACACCCTCGACTGGCTCGCCACCTCCAGCGGGGTCATCACGGCCGGGCAGGCTGATCGCGAGGCCGGGCGGGCCAGGTCCCGTGCCGCGCTGACCGCGCGCTCCGCTGACGGGCGAATGATCGAGATGCCACTGCGATCGTGGTGCTGGCAAGCCGACCGCCTGCCCCGTTAGCCGGCGTTAATGAGCCAAAGCCACCTGTCGGCCAGCGCTGGTCCGGCGCACCCCCTAACATTTGCGTGTGGCGATTGAGCCGGAGGCCGTGGTCGGCGATCCTGGGCAGGATCGTTTCGCGCGCACTGCCCCCGCGCGCACTGCCCCCGCGCCCGCTGGCTTCAACCCCGCTGGCCTCGACCACCCCGCGGGCTTCAGTCCTGGCGGCCCGGTCACGCCGGGCGGGGGTCATCGCCGGGCAGCCGGCCGCCATGGCGGCCGGGACAAGGCGATAGCGCTGATCGCGCTGATCGTCGGCGCCGCAGGGATGATCCTGGCCGGCGGGCTGGTCTACTCCGGGCTGATGCCGCGGAAGTTCACGCCCGCCCAGCAGCAGCAGATCATGGCCTGGGAGGTCGCCGCTCGCTGGCGGGAACTGCCGGCCGGGGTCATCTTCTCCGCAACGGCAACGTACCTGCCGCCCAGTGCGCTGCAAGACGGCGGCGCGCTGACCCTGGAGGCGCGAAGGCTCGGCATCGCGCGCGGAGTGCCCTGCACGCTGGCGGCCGATCCCGTTGTCGCTCGCATCCTGGACGCCAGCCGCTGCCAGGGGCTGCTGCGCTCCACCTACGTGGACGAGACGGGCACGTACCTGGTGACCGTGGGCGTCGCCGCGTTCCCGGGCGCGGGCCAGGCCGCCCAGGCGAGCCGGGCGCTGACCGATCCCCGGCTGACGCACGCCGGGCATGCGGGCGCGCTGGCGCCTGGCGTCCGCGCGGCGAAATTCTCGGGTACCCCGGCTGCGGCCTTCACTGACGCCAAGCGACAGGTCGCGGGCAGCATTAGCGACGGGCCTTACATCCTCTTGTACTCGATCGGCTATGCCGACGGCCGTCCGAGGGTCCCCGTCGACGTGGACGGCTACACCTACGCCGAGATGACCAGCATGGGCCAGGGCCTGGCGCGCGCGATCGCCAGCACGCTCACCACGCCACCGCCGCTCCCACGGTGCCCGGGAACGCCAGGATGCTAGCCCTGTCCCCAGCGACGGCCCCGCGCCGCGCGCTCGCCGTCGCGCTCGCCGCGATGCTGGCGGGCCTGGCCGTCGTCGCCGAGGCCCCGCCGTCCGCGGCCGCGCCCGCCGACCAGATCAGGGGAAGCCAGCAGTGGGTCCTGGACATGCTCGACGTGCCGATGGCCTGGAACGCTAGCCAGGGCACGGGCGTGACGGTCGCCGTGATTGACAGCGGCGTAGTCTCCGGCGTCAGCGACCTGGCCGGATCGGTGCTGACCGCGAAGGGCAAGAACGAGACCGACCTCGGCACCGGGCCGGGCGACCCCAAGTGGGGCGTGCACGGAACCTGGATGGCGTCGATCATCGCCGGCCACGGGCATGACGGAGGCAGCGGCATCATCGGCGTCGCGCCGAAGGCGAAGCTGATGTCCATACGGGTCATCCCGGACAAGGGAGACCCCGGCTACAACAAGTACGACTCCGAGCCCGAGGCGGCGATCCAGCGGTCGCTGGCCAAGGGGATCACCGACGCGACGCGGGCGGGCGCCAAGGTGATCAGCATGTCGATCGGCTACTCGGCGCCCAGTAGCGCCGTCCGGGCCGCGCTGCAGTTCGCGGAGCAGCACGGGGTCGTGCTGGTGGCCTCCTCCGGCAACTCCGGGCAAAACGACGCCCAGAACGCCGGCCGCTTCGCGCCCGTGTCCTTCCCGGCCGAGTACCCGGGCGTGCTCAGCGTCGGCGCGGTCAATGAGACGGGCGCGGTCGCCAAGTTCTCCAGCGACAACCTGTCCGTCCAGGTCGCCGCGCCCGGCGTGAACGTGCCCGCGCAGGGCCGAGATGGCGGGTACTGGCTGGTCAGCGGGACCAGCCCGGCCTGCGCGCTGGTCGCCGGAGTGGCCGCCTTGATCAAGTCCCGCTACCCGGGGCTGACCCCGGCGCTGGTCGACAAGGCACTCACCAGCACCGCGCGGCACGGATCGCAGATCGGCTACGACGCCCAGACCGGGTTCGGGACGGTGGACGCGGCGAAGGCGCTGCAGGCGGCCGGGTCGCTTGCCGCGCAGCGGCCCGGCCGCTCGCCGGTGAGCGCGTCGGGGACGTTCGGCGGCCGTAACGCGGTTCCCGCGGCACCGGTCAAGCCGCGCGGCAGCGGCCAGGTCATCGTGTTCGCGCTGCTCGGACTGGTCGCGCTGGCCTCCGCGATCGGCGGCGCCATCCGGCTGGCGGCCCTGAGGCGGCGCCGGATGCCCAGCCCGCCCGGCCCGGTCCCGTGGGCCGCCGCCTACGGGTCCCCTGGATACGAGCCGACCGCTCCTGGCCGCGCTGACCCCTACGCCCAGGCCGGCTATCCAGGTCAGCCGTACGGCGAGGCCGGATACCCCGGATACCAGGGACAGGGATATCCGTCGCGATACCCGCCAGCGCCCGGCTACCCGCCGCAGCCGCCGCCCTCGCACTACCCTGACCCTCCGCGGCCGCCGCCCTCGCACTACCCTGACCCGCCGGCCCGCTACCCGCCGCCGCCACCCGCTTCCTGGCCGGAAGACCAGCCCCAGGCACCCGTGAGCTACCCGGCCTGGATCCCGGATGACTGAGCGAGACGGCGGTCCCCGGAACGCCAGGGTCGTGGACGACTACGTCGATCAGGTGCTGCAGGTCGTGGAGGCGATCCCGCCCGGGCGCGTCATGTCCTACGGCGACATCGCCGAGTACCTCGCCTCCGGCGGTCCCCGGCAGGTCGGGCGGGTGCTCGCCACCTACGGCGGAGGCGTCGCCTGGTGGCGCGTCATTCACGCCGACGGCACGCCGGCGCCCGGCCATGACCTCGCGGCGCTGAAGCACTACCGGGCGGAGGGGACGCCGTTGCGCTCGGCCGACATCCCCGTCCGGGTCGACATGCGCGCGGCCCGCTGGCCCGGCCCGGATGCCGCCGACCGCGCGGTGCCCTAACAGGGCCGGCGGCTCATCGGGGACATCGGGGATGACGGGCTGCGAGCCTGAAGGCGTGGCCGGCGGGTTCGACGGGCGCGCCCGCAGCCACTGGATGTAGTCGTCAGGCGCGCCGGCCTTGATCGCCGAGTCCACCAGGATGCTGATGTGCCGGGCCGACGGTAGCCCGCCCTCATACGCATCCAGCACGTAAAGCCAGGCCAGCACGTCGCCATCCAGGCTCTGGACCCGGACCTTGAGTTTGCGGTAGTAGCCGAGGGTCACCCCGTCCCACGTGTCGAGTTCCTTCTCGTCGACCTCTGGGACGTCGTAGAGCACGACAAAGACACGCTGGGCGGGGTCCTCGGCAACCGTGGTGAGGGCTCCATCCCAGCCGATGTCCTCACCACCGAAAGTCAGGCGCCAGCCCTCCAGCCACCCCGTGCCCCGTTGCGGGGAGTGCGGGCAGCGGGCGAGCATCTGCGCCGGATCCATGTTGCTGCCGTAGGCGGCGTATAGTGCCACGGGGACTAAGCGTACGGCGTCTTCGCGGCGGGCGATGTACCAGCGGGGGTTCTTGATGCGGGATACTAAGTAAACGTGACTTTGCCACGTCCTCGGATCGCGATACTTGGCGGGGGGCCAGGCGGCTACGAGGCCGCTCTTGTCGCCGCCCAGCTCGGGGCGGACGTAACCGTCGTTGACGCCGACGGGCTCGGCGGCGCCTGCGTCCTGACTGACTGCGTGCCGTCCAAGACGCTGATCGAGTCTTCGGTGACCATGACCTCGCTGGGCCGCTCGGCGGCCCTCGGCCTGCAGCTGGAAGACGGGAAGAACCCGAGCCTCAGCGTCGACGCCCCCGCGCTCAACGCCCGCATCAAGGCCCTCGCGGCGGCCCAGTCCAACGACATCGCCGAGCATGTGGCGGCCGAGGGAGTCCGGATCATCCGGGGCTGCGGCCGCCTGACCGACCCGCACACGATCATCGTCGACGGCCAGGCCGGGGAGGTCGCCGAGGTCCGCGCGGACATCGTGCTCGTCACCACTGGCGCCACCCCGCGCATCCTGCCCGACGCGGTGCCCGACGGCGACCGGATCCTCACCTGGCGGCAGATCTACGACCTGCCCGAGCTGCCCGAGGACCTGATCGTGGTCGGCTCGGGGGTGACCGGCGCCGAGTTCGCGGGGGCCTACCAGGCGCTCGGCACCAACGTCACCCTCGTCTCCTCCCGCGAGCGCGTCCTTCCGCACGAGGACAAGGACGCCGCCATCGTCATCGAGGACGTCTTCCGGCGGCGCGGCATGAAGGTGCTGAGCAAGTCCCGCGCCGAGGCCGTCCACCGCAGGGGCGACAGCGTGGCGGTGACGCTGGCCGACGGGCGCGTGATCGGCGGCTCGCACTGCCTGCTGACCGTCGGCATGGTGCCCAGCACCAGCGGGATCGGGCTGGAGAAGGCCGGGGTCGGCATCGACTCTCGCGGCTTCGTCGAGGTGGACCGGGTCTCCCGCACGTCCGCGCCGGGCGTTTACGCCGCCGGGGACTGCACCGGCGTGCTGCTGCTCGCGTCCGTGGCGGCGATGCAGGGCCGGATCGCCATGTGGCACGCGCTCGGCGAGGCGGTCCAGCCGATCCGGCTCAGCCACGTCGCGTCCACGATCTTCACCGACCCGGAGATCGCCTCGGTCGGCGTCTCGCAGGCGGCGGTGGACCGCGGCGAGGTTGCCGCGCGGGTGATCAAGCAGCCGCTGGCGACCAACCCGCGGGCCAAGATGGCCGGGTTCCGGGATGGGTTCGTCAAGGTCTTCGCCCGCCCCGGCACCGGCCTGGTGCTCGGGGGCGTGATCGTGGCCCCGCGCGCGAGCGAGCTCATCTTGCCGATCTCGATCGCGATCGAGCGGAACCTGAGCGTCGACCAGATCGCGCACACCTTCTCGGTTTACCCGTCCCTGTCCGGCAGCATCACCGAGGCCGCCCGCCTGGTCATGGAGTTCGGCACCGACGCCATCATGTAACCCCCCCGCTCGGGCGGCGCGGGTCAGTGGGTGGGGCGGCCAAGGTCGGGGTCGTCGGGGACTTCCAGGTCGTGCTGCTTGAGCCGGGCGGCCCGCACGTCGTCGGCGCTCATCGCGATCGTGCCGACGCTGGCGATCATCGCGAAGGCGGGCACCGCGATCCGCAGCCACAGCGGGCCCGGCAGGAAGAAAAGCCCCGCGCAGACCGGGATCATGACGACCAGCAGCCGCCGGACCGTCCGGCCCCGCCAGCCGTAGTCGGTCAGCTCGTGCCGCACCCACTCGCGGTTCTCCGGCGGCAGCCGGAACCCGATCGTGAACAGCACCCACCTGAGGGCCGAAGGATCACCAGGTAGCCGGGACACGATCTAATCCTTGATCTCGCAGATCTCGGTGCCGGCGGTGACCGTCTGGCCAACCTCAACCGCCAGGCCGGTGACCGTGCCCGCCTTGTGCGCCTTGAGCGGCTGTTCCATCTTCATCGCCTCCAGCACCACCACCGTGTCATCGGCGCCGACCGGCTGGCCCTCAGCAGCGACGATCTTCACGATCGTCCCCTGCATGGGCGTGACGAGCGAGTCACCGCCTCGCTGGCCAGCCCCGCCCGTCCCGCCTGCCTTGCCAGCACCGCCTGCCTTGCCAGCACCGCCTGCCTTGCCAGCACCGCCAGCGCGCGACCTGCGCGGGCTCGGGAGGCCCCCGGCCGGCGCGCCCGGCGCCCCCCCGGCGGGGGCGGCCAGCGCGAGGGCCGCGGGCAGCGTGACCTCCAGGCGCTTGCCGCCGACTTCGACGGTAAGCCGGCTCCGCTCCGCGGCGGCCTCGATGACCGCGGCGTCCTGCGGCTCGAGCTCGGCGGTGAATTCGGTCTCGATCCAGCGGGTGAACACGGTGAACGGTTCCCCCGCGAACGCCGGGTCACTCACCACCGCGCGATGGAACGGAAGGACGGTGGGCATCCCGCCGACGGTGAACTCAGCCAGCGCCCGGCGGGATCGCTGCAGCGCCTGCTCGCGGTCCGCCCCGGTGACGATCAGCTTGCCGATGAGCGAGTCGAACGACTGCGGCACGGTCGCCCCGGCGGCGTAGCCGGCATCCAGCCGGACGCCAGGCCCCGACGGCGGGCTCCACTCGGTGATGGTGCCGGGAGCGGGCAGGAAGTTGCGCGCCGGGTCCTCGGCGTTGATGCGGAACTCGATCGAGTGACCGCGCAGCGGGGGGTCGTCATAGCCGAGCTGCTCGCCGTCGGCGACGCGGAACATCTCCCGCACCAGGTCGATGCCGCTGACCTCCTCGCTGACCGGGTGCTCGACCTGCAGCCGGGTGTTCACCTCCAGGAAGCTGATGGCGCCGTCCGCGGCGACCAGGAACTCGCAGGTGCCCGCGCCGACATAGCCAGCCTCGCGCAGGATGGACTTGGAGGCGTCGTAGAGCTGCTTTACCTGCGCGTCGGTCAGGAACGGGGCCGGGGCCTCCTCGACCAGCTTCTGGTGCCTGCGCTGCAGTGAGCAGTCCCGCGTGGAAATCACCACCACGTTGCCGTGCGCGTCGGCCAGGCACTGCGTCTCCACGTGCCGGGGACGGTCCAGGTACCGCTCGGCGAAGCACTCGCCGTTGCCGAACGCCGCGGTCGCCTCGCGGACCGCGGACTCGAACTGCTCCTCGATCTCATCGAGGGTCCTGGCGACCTTGAGGCCGCGCCCGCCGCCGCCGAAGGCCGCCTTGATCGCGACCGGAAGGCCGTGCTCGCGGGCGAAGTCCCTGATCTCCTCGGCGCTGGAGACCGGCCCGTCGGTCCCCGGCGCGAGCGGCGCGCCGACCCGCTTGGCGATGTCCCGGGCCTTGACCTTGTCGCCGAGCGCGTCGATGGCCGACGGGGGCGGGCCGATCCAGGTCAGCCCGGCGTCGATCACCGCCTGCGCGAACGACGCGTTCTCGGCCAGGAAGCCGTAGCCGGGGTGGACGGCGTCCGCGCCAGCCGTGGCCGCCACGCCGAGGATCTTCGCGATGTCGAGGTACGTCTGGGCCGGCGTCGTGCCGTCCAGCGCGTACGCCTCGTCGGCCGCCTTGACGTGCAAGGCGTCCATGTCCTGGTCCGCGTAGATGGCGACGCTGCCCAGCCCGGCGTCCCGGCAGGCGCGCGCCACCCGGATCGCGATCTCACCACGGTTGGCGATCAGAACCTTGCGCAATTCGTCTCTCCGTACTTCCCGCGCGGCCACGACCAAGCCACGCCCAGCCGCATGCCGTCGCGACCACGGGGACGGCCCCGCGCCCGTTGGAAACCCGGCTTCATGGAGTTTAGAGGAGCGTTCTCATCGCTACTGTTGTGGGTGTGCTGATCTGGGTACCGGCGGACTGGGTTGCCGCGGTGATGACAGGGCTGCCCGGCACTCGGGTAGAGATCGTCGATACGGCCTCCGGCCTGGGTGGCCCGGGCCAGTGGGTCGTGCCCGAGAGCGCGGCCGAGGTCGAGTTCTACGTCCCGCCGTTCTTCGGCTCCGCTGCCGCCGCGCAGGTGATGGCGCTGATGCCGCGGCTGCGGGTGGTCCAGGCGCTAACCGCCGGGGTGGACCGGCTGCGGCCGCACGTACCCAGCGGCGCGGTGCTGTGCAACGCGCGCGGGGCGCACGACGCGGCCACTGCCGAGTGGGTCGTCGGGGCGATGATC
The DNA here is from genome assembly GCA_025934375.1 of Streptosporangiaceae bacterium. Classification (GTDB taxonomy): domain Bacteria; phylum Actinomycetota; class Actinomycetes; order Streptosporangiales; family Streptosporangiaceae; genus Trebonia. The sequence goes on from JAICYD010000002.1 coordinate 45,180, forward strand.
GGCGCGCAGCGCGAGTTCCCGCACTTCGCTCGCGAGCAGGCCGCCGGCCGGTGGAGCTACCAGAACACCGCTGAGCTGGCGGAGAAGAACGTGCTGATCGTCGGCTACGGGTCCATCGGGGCGGCGGTCGAGCGGCGGCTAGCCGGGTTCGAGGTCTCGGTGACCCGGGTGGCCCGGCGCCCCCGCCCGGGCGAGGGGGTCTTCGGCCTGGCCGACCTGCCTGGACTGCTCCCGTCGGCGGACGTGGTGGTGGTGCTGGTCCCGTTCACCCCGCAGACGTCGGGGATGATCGACGCCGCCTTCCTGGCCCGGATGAAGGACGGCTCGCTGCTGGTCAACGCGGCCCGTGGCACCGTTGTCGACACCCCGGCGCTGATCAGCGAGCTCAAGCGCGGCCGGCTACGGGCGGCACTGGACGTAACCGATCCGGAGCCGCTGCCACCGGACCACCCGCTGTGGACCAGCCCCGGCGTGTTCATCACGCCGCACACCGGCGCGTCCACCCCGGTATCCTTGCGCCGGGCGGCCGAACTGGCACGTGACCAGGCCGCCGCATGCCTGGCCGGACAACCGCTCAGAAACGTAATAACGGGCACGTACTAGGCGTTAATAAGATGAGAGGCGACTGAGCGCGACAAAGCCGCTCCCGTCGGCGCGCGGATGCCCTTACTTGTCTCCCAGGGGACGCCCTTCCTCAACCGAAGCGTGATCTCGGGTACGTAGAGTGAGCGGCAGGACCAGATAGCCAGACACACCGCCGAGGCTGGGAACCCTGGTCGCCATGACCTTGCCCGGACAGGGCGCGAGCCATCCGGCAGCCTCGGAAGGAGCCCTGGTTGCACCTGAACCTCGCGGGGGATCGACAGTGACCGTCCTCGCCATCCTCGCTACCCTTGCCGCGGCCGGGGCGGCCGTCGCGCTGTGGGTGGGGGCTGGACGGCACGACGCCGCCGTGGCCAGGGGATACCGGTGGCTGGCGGGAGCCGCCTTGTTCTGGGGCGTCGGGCTCAGCATGGAACTGGCCCTGGCCGGCTCGCTGGGGTCCTCGGGCGCGCCGCTGTCCCTGGCCGACGTGGCGCCGCTGCTCGCGCTGGGTGCGACCGCGGTCGGCATCATGGTCCTGGCATCGCCGCGGCCGCGGTCCGCCGAGGGCGAGGCCTCCGGTTCCGGGCAGCGAAGCCCGGTGCTATCCGGATCAGTGCTCCCCGGCCTCGCCGACGGATACGTCACCGCCGTCTCGCTGCTGGTCATCGGGTGGGTGGTGGCGTTCGGCGCGGAATTCCACTCCTCCGGGGAGCGACCCGGCGCGTTCCTGCTCGACCTGCTGCACCCGCTGGCCGACCTGGCCGTTCTCGGCGCCTTGCTGCCAGTGCTCACCGTCGCCTGGCGGCGAACCCTCCTGCCCTACCTGTCGCTGCTCGCGGCCACCGGCGCGGACTCCCTTGGCGTCGGCGCGCGGATATCCGGCGGGCACGAGGGCGTCCTGGAGCAGCTCACGATGATCGCCGCCGCGATCTTGCTCGGCAGCGCCCCCTGGGTGAAGACGCTCGCGGCCCGGATGCTGCCTCCCGCGTTGCGTGACGGGGCCGTCCTGGATCGGGCGGGCGGCGGCCGTCCGGTTTCCGCGGACATGCCCGTCCCCGCGCCGACCGCTGGCGCCGCCACCATCATCGCCGCCATCGCCACCGGCATCGCGGCCTTCGTCGTGGTCATCAACGGGCTGGCCAGCGCCCCCGCATCCGGGTTGGCGCTGGTCATCGCGGGCGGCGCGGCCGTGCTGGTGGTCACCGTGCGGGTATTGATGCTGGTCAGGGAGAACGGCGTGGCCGTCCGGATGTGGCGGCACTCCGGCGCGTCCCTGCGTGACCTGGCCGCGCGCACCAGTGACATGGTGATGATCTGCGACCTCGACGGGACCATCACGTACGCCAGCTCAGGCCGGGACGCCAGCCCCGCCAAGGGCGACGACGCGACGGCCTCCCGCAAGGCCGGCCTCAGCTACGCGCCCGAGGAGCTGACTGGCAGGCGCCTAGCGGAGTTCATTCACCCCGAGGATCTCCCGGTGGCGCAGACCGTCACCCGCCAGGCGCTCGCGCTGCCTGACGACGGTCACCCGGTCCTGGCCGCCGCCGACCCAGCGCCGGGCGCGAGCGCGGCCGGCGACACGACGCGCCTGACCGCGCCGATGACCGCGCTGGCATCGGCCGGGGGCGCGCCGGCCGCGGAAGGGGACACTTCCACCGGCCGCTTCTACTGCCGGGTCCGGGCCATTGACGGGACCTGGCGGCACGTCGAGTGCGCGGTGCTGCCCTACGGGGTGCCCGGCGAGCAGCTGCGGATGCTGGTGGCCGCGCGGGATATCAGCGACGAGGTAGCGCTGCGCCAGCAAGTGGCCCACCTGACCTTCCACGACGGACTGACCGGACTGCCCAACCGGGCCTACTTCGAGGACCGGGCCCGCGCCGCGCTCGGTGACGCGGCGCACGCGTCCGAGGGGGCCGGCGCCACCCGGACCGGGGTCATCTTCCTGGACCTGGACGGCTTCACTGGGATCAACGACTCCGTCGGGCACGGCGCCGGCGACCTGGTGCTCGCCCAGGCCGCCCGGCGGCTGCGCGGCCTGGTACCCACGCGGGACACGGTGGCCCGCTGGGGCGGCGATGAGTTCGCGGTGCTCGTCGAGAACGCGGCGGGCGAGCACGAGGTCGCCGAGCTGGCCGAGCGGCTCGCCGCGGCCATCGCGGGGGCGCCGTTCAAGGTCGCCGAGCGGGAGGTCGCGCTGACCGCCAGCGTCGGCGTGGTGGTGGCCGGCCCCGGCGAGGAGACCGACCTACTGCTGCGTAACGCCGACGTCGCCATGTCCCAGGCCAAGGACGGCGGCCGGGGCCGGGTCGAGGTGTACGCCGAGCACATGCACGCCGCCGTCGCCCGCCGGGTAGAGCTGGCCAGCGACCTGAAGCGGGCGATCGACAGGAGCGAGCTCACGCTGCTGTACCAGCCGGTCGTCGACCTGGCCACCTCGCGGATGGTCGCCGCCGAGGCGCTCGTGCGCTGGCGGCGCGGCGACGAGGAGGTCACGCCGCGCGAGTTCCTCGCCGTCGCCGAAGACAGCGGGCTGAGCGGGCCGCTCGGCAAGTGGGTGCTCCGGGAAGCGTGCGAGCAGGGAGCGCAGTGGCGGGCATCTGGCCTGGACGTCAGCATCGCGGTGAACGTCTCGCTGCGCCAGCTGACCGCGCCGAGGTTCCCCGCCGAGCTTGCCGCGGCGCTCGACGACAGCGGGCTGCCGCCATCGGCGCTCGCCGTCGAGGTCGACGAGCGGGTCTTGATGGAAGGCGCCGGGCAGGTGACCACCCGGCTGGCGGAACTGCGGGAGATCGGCGTCCGGCTGGCCATCGATGACTTCGGGACCAGTTACGCCTCGCTTGCCTACCTGCGCGAGCTGCCGGTCGATGTCATCAAGATCGACCCGTCATTCGTCGCTGGCCTGGGCAACGACCCGACGCTGACCCTGCTCACCCGCACCATCACCACCGTCGGTCACGATCTCGGCATCCAAGTGGTCGCCGAGGGAATCGAGCACCCGCGCCAGCTCGCCGAGCTGACCGACATGGGCTGCGCTTACGGGCAGGGCTTTCTCCTGGCCCGGCCGATGGCCGCCCCCGACGTCGAGGAGCTGCTCCACGCCGCCGGCGGCGACCCCCTCGGCGCTCCGTCCGGCCCCGCCACCCGCCCTCACGTCTCAAAGGCGGGCGCGGCGTTATTTCCTGGGGATACGGATCGTTCCGCCTCGCGGAAACCGGGGCAGTCAGCTTTCCGGGTCACCCCGTAGGCGGTTACTCGCCGCCTGGACATTCTCGTCTCATTATGCGAGACAACGGTCCCAAAAATTTGACGCGGGGACCCTTCGTAGGGAAGGGTAGTACCCGTGAAGCGGAACATCATTATCGTACTTGGCTGGCGCGCAGCGAGCTGACCAGTCCAGCTTCTGCGCGCGCCCCTCGGATGCCACCTGGCACGGGGGGTTTTTTAATGGCCGAAGACCGCGCACGTCAGTGACAAGGATGCCACCCGATGACCGAGCAGACGAGCCCCGCCCACCCAAAGGCGCACGCTGCCCCTGGGCAAGCCCAATCCCCTCATGCCCCCTCGCCGCTAGACATCGCGGCCCGGGCGGCGCACCGCGACCAGCCGGCCGCGCCGTCGCCCGCCGCCGCGCCCGTCCCCGCCGCGGCCGCCCCCGACAAGCAGGACAAGAAGGCCAAGGCGAAGGTGACCGGCGCCCAGGCGCTCGTCCTCGCGCTTGAGAAGGTCGGGGTGGAGGTAGTCTTCGGCATTCCCGGCGGGGCCGTCCTTCCGGCGTACGACCCGCTCTATGACTCCGAGGTGATCAGGCACATCCTGGTCCGCCACGAGCAGGGAGCCGGGCACGCGGCGACCGGGTACGCCCAGGCGACCGGGCGGGTTGGCGTCTGCATGGCGACGAGCGGCCCCGGCGCCACCAACCTGGTCACCCCACTGGCCGACGCGTACATGGACAGCGTCCCCGTGGTGGCGATCACCGGCCAGGTGCCCTCGAGCCTGATCGGCACGGACGGGTTCCAGGAGGCGGACATATCCGGGATCACGCTGCCGGTCACCAAGCACAACTTCCTCGTCACCAAGCCGGAGGACATCGCCCGCACCATTGGCGAGGCCTTCCACCTGGCGTCCACGGGCCGGCCGGGGCCGGTGCTCGTCGACATCGCGAAGGACGCGCTGCAGGCCATGACCGAGTTCACCTGGCCGATCCCGTTCGAGCTGCCCGGCTATCACCCGGTGACCAGGCCGCACTCCCGGCAGGTCCGGGAGGCCGCGCGGATGATCACCGAGGCGAGGAGGCCAGTCCTGTACGTCGGCGGCGGCGTCATCAAGGCCGACGCCTCGGCGGAACTGCGGCAGCTCGCCGAGCTCACCGGCGCCCCCGTGGTCACCACGCTGATGGCGCGCGGTGCCTTCCCCGACAGTCATCCTCAGCACCTGGGCATGCCCGGCATGCACGGGGCCGTCGCGGCGGTCGGCGCGCTGCAGAAGGCCGACCTGCTCGTCGCGCTGGGCGCGCGCTTCGATGACCGCGTGACCGGGAAGCTGGACTCGTTCGCGCCCGAGGCGCGGATCGTGCACGCCGACATCGACCCCGCCGAGATCTCCAAGAACCGGCGCGCGGACGTGCCGATCGTCGGTGACTGCAAGGAGGTCATCGCCGAGCTGATCGCCGCCATCCAGGCCGAGCACGCGCGCGGGAGCGTCGGCGAGCACGCGGACTGGTGGGTGCAGCTGAACGCGTGGCGCCAGAAGTACCCGCTGGGCTATGACGAGCCGGAGGACGGCAGCCTGTCCCCGCAGTACGTGATCGAGCGGATCGGCAAGCTCGTCGGCCCGGACGGGGTCTACGTGGCCGGCGTTGGCCAGCACCAGATGTGGGCGGCGCAGTTCATCGGCTATGAGAACCCCAAGACCTGGCTCAACTCCGGCGGCGCGGGCACCATGGGGTACTCGGTCCCCGCGGCGATGGGCGCCAAGGTCGCGCTGCCCGAGGTCCAGGTGTGGGCGATCGACGGCGACGGCTGCTTCCAGATGACCAACCAGGAACTGGCCACCTGCGCGATCGAGAGCATCCCGGTCAAGGTCGCGATCATCAACAACGGCAACCTCGGCATGGTCCGCCAGTGGCAGACGCTCTTCTACGACAAGCGCTACTCCAACACCAACCTGGGCGACAAGAAGGCCGAGGTCGCCGGGACCCGGATCCCCGACTTCGTGAAGCTCGCCGAGGCCTACGGCTGCATCGGGCTGCGCTGTGAGGCCAAGGACGATGTCGACGACATCATCGAGCAGGCCATGGCCATCAACGACCAGCCCGTGGTGATCGACTTCATCGTGCACGCCGACGCCATGGTGTGGCCGATGGTGGCGGCCGGCACCAGCAACGACGACATCAAGGTGGCGCGCGACCTGGCGCCCGACTGGGATGGGAGCATGGAATGAGCCAGCGCCGGGACGCCGTGGTGCGCGGACTGAGGAGCGACGAGGAACGAGGAGCGACGAGGGAACGCATCACGCCTCATGCGTCCCGCAGCGATGCGGGGAGTGCGCAGCTGTGACCATGCACACCCTCTCCGTGCTGGTGGAGAACAAGCCGGGTGTCCTCGTCCGGATCGCCGGGCTGTTCGCCCGCCGGGGCTTCAACATAGACTCCCTCGCGGTCGGGCCGACCGAGCATGAGGAGATCTCCCGGATGACGATAGTGGTGAACTGCGAGGAGCACCCGCTCGAGCAGGTCACCAAGCAGCTCAACAAGCTGATCAACGTCCTCAAGATCGTCGAGCTGGAGTCGTCGCAGGCCGTCCAGCGCGAGCTGATCCTCGTCAAGGTCCGCGCCGACTCCGACAGCCGCGGCAAGGTACTGGAGACGGTGGAGCTGTTCCGCGCCCGCGTGGTCGACGTGGCCCTGGACGCCGTCACCGTCGAGGCGACCGGCAGCCATGACAAGCTAGACGCGCTGGTGCGGGTGCTCGAGCCGTTCGGGATCAAGGAGCTGGTCAAGTCCGGCACGATCGCGGTCGGCCGCGGCGGCCGGTCCATCACCGACCGGACCCTCCGCCCGCTTGAGCGTTCCGCCTAACGCCCAGCACGGGGTCGTTAAGGATAGGCCTGGCCCGGCCTGACCCGCCCTGACTAAACACACAACCCAGGAAAGAGACCATTCCAGTGGCAGAGATCTTCTACGACGACAGCGCCGACCTCTCCCTCATCCAGCGCCGGCACGTGGCGGTGCTCGGGTACGGCAGCCAGGGTCACGCTCACGCGCTGTCGCTGCGAGACTCCGGCGTTGACGTCCGGGTTGGCCTGCCGGCCGACTCCAAGAGCCGGGAGAAGGCCGGGAACGACGGCCTGCGCGTCCTCACCCCGGTCGAGGCCTGCGAGGAAGCCGACCTCACGATGGTCCTCATCCCCGACCACCTGCAGCGGCAGGTCTACGCCGAGGCGATCGCGCCATCGCTCGTCGAGGGCGACGCGCTGTTCTTCGCGCACGGCCTGAACATCCGCTACGGCCTGATCAAGCCGCCCGCCAACGTCGACGTCGCCATGGTCGCTCCCAAGGGGCCCGGTCACCTGGTCCGCCGCCAGTTCAACGAGGGCCGGGGCGTCCCGGCGCTGGTGGCCGTCGAGCAGGACGCGTCCGGCAACGCGCTGCAGCTGGCGCTGTCCTATGCGGCCGGCATCGGCGCCACCCGGGCCGGGGTGCTCAAGACCACCTTCACCGAGGAGACCGAGACTGACCTGTTCGGCGAGCAGGTCGTGCTCTGCGGTGGCGTCTCTGAGCTGATCAAGGCCGGGTTCGCCACCCTCGTCGAGGCCGGCTACCAGCCGGAGGCCGCCTACTTCGAGTGCCTGCACGAGATGAAGCTGATCGTGGACCTCATGTACGAGGGCGGCATCTCCAAGATGTACTGGTCAGTGTCGGACACCGCGGAGTTCGGCGGCTACACCCGCGGCCCGCGGCTGATCAACGAGTCCACCCGCCAGGAGATGCGCAAGATCCTCGGCGAGATCCAGGACGGCACCTTCACCCGCGAGCTGGTCGAGGAGTTTGACGGCGGCAAGCCCACCTTCCTCAAGCGCCGCGAGGCCGAGCAGGCGGAGCAGATCGAGCAGGTCGGCGCGAAGCTCCGCCCGCTGATGAGCTGGCTGTCGCCGCAGGAGTGACCCTCGTGTACAGCATGTACCCCTGGGACGGGAGCGGGGCGCCTGAATCAGACGCCCCGGCTCGCCCGGCCCCGGTCACCTCGGCCGCCCCCCTGAACGCTCCGGCCCACGAGCTCAAGTCCGCCCTCCAGTTCGCGCTGGACCGGCGAGACAACGGAGGGGACGCCCCCCGGCGTCACCAGTAAGGTTTCTGGCATGTCTTCATCGATCACGCTCGCCGTTATCGGCGGCGATGGCATCGGCCCCGAGGTTACGGCCGAGGCGCTGAAGGTGCTCCGTGCGGCGACGCCCGAGGTCACCTTCGATACGACCGACTACGACCTGGGTGCCCGGCGCTACCACCGCACCGGCGAGACGCTGCCGGACGCGGCGCTTGAGGAGATCCGCCGGCACGACGCGATCTTGCTCGGCGCGATCGGCGACCCGTCCGTGCCCAGCGGGGTGCTCGAGCGCGGCCTGTTGCTGCGGCTGCGGTTCGAGCTCGACCACTACGTGAACCTGCGGCCGGTACGGCTCTTGCCCGGCGTGGCCTCGCCGCTGACGGCCGGGCAGCCGGAGACCATCGACATGGTGGTCGTCCGCGAGGGGACCGAGGGACTCTACAACGGGGCCGGCGGCGTGATGCGCAAGGGAACGCCGCATGAGATCGCGACCCAGGAGAGCCTGAACACGGCGTACGGCGTGGAGCGGGTGGCGCGGTACGCGTTCGCGGCCGCCATGGCCCGGCCGCGCAAGAAGCTCACCCTCGTCCACAAGACCAACGTGCTCACCTTCGCGGGAGACCTGTGGCAACGCGCCGTTGACGCGCTGGCCAAGGAGTTCCCCGAGGTCGCGGTCGAATACCAGCACGTGGACGCGGCATCGATGTTCTTCGTGACCCAGCCGCAGCGGTTCGACGTCATCGTGACGGACAACCTGTTCGGCGACATCCTGACCGACCTGGGGGCGGCGATCGCCGGGGGCATCGGCCTGGCCGCCAGCGGAAACATCAACCCCGAGCGCACCGCGCCGTCGATGTTCGAGCCCGTGCACGGGTCAGCGCCCGACATCGCGGGCCAGTCCAAGGCCGACCCGACCGCCGCGATCTTGTCCGCGGCCCTGCTGCTATCGCATCTCGGGTTCACCAGCGCGGCCGCGCGGGTCGAGCAGGCAGTCGCCGATGACCTGGTAGAGCGCCAGGGAGAGCCGGCGGCGAGGTCTACCGTGGAGATAGGCGAAAACATCGCCAAGCGAGTATCTGGATGACGAGTCCTGGATGACGGGCGGGCGCTTACCGAGGCGCGCCGCCCCATCCGGGCCGACCAGGCTAGATAAATCCTTAGACGTCCAAATACCCGCGGCTCCGCCAGGAAGGAAGCGATCGTGATGACCGCCAGCACCGAGATTGACTTCGAGATCCACCCATCCGCCGCACGGGTCCCCGACGCCGAGCGCGAGCGAATCCTCCAGGCGCCGGGCTTCGGCCAGGTGTTCACCGATCACATGATCACGCTGCGCTGGGACACCGAGCGCGGCTGGCATGACGGGAAGCTGGAGCCCTACGGCCCGTTCACGCTCGACCCGGCCACCGCGGTCTTCCACTACGCGCAGGAGTTCTTCGAGGGCCTCAAGGCCTACAAGCAAGGCAGCGGGTCGGTCGTGATGTTCCGCCCGCAGGCCAACGCGGCCCGGTTCAACTCCAGCGCGCGCCGGATGGCGATGCCAGAACTGCCCGAGGCGGCGTTCGTCCACGCCCTGGAACTGCTGGTCAGTCACGACCGCGACTGGATCCCCACCGGTGAGGGCAAGAGCTTGTACCTGCGGCCCTTCATCATCGCGACCCAGCGCGGGCTCGGCGTCAACGCCCCGTCGTCGTCGTACCTGCTGTGCGTGATCGCCTCGCCGGCCGCCGCCTACTTCGGCGCCTCCAAGTCGGTCCGCGTCTGGCTGTCGGAGGACTACACGCGGGCCGCCCCCGGCGGCACCGGTGCGGTCAAGTGCGGCGGCAACTACGCGGCCGCGTTCGTGGCCCAGCGGCAAGCCGTCGAGAAGGGCTGCGACCAGGTCGTCTGGCTGGACGCGGCCGAGCACCAGTGGATCGAGGAGATGGGCGGCATGAACATCTACTTCGTCTACGGGTCGGGATCGTCCGCGCGGATCGTGACGCCCGCGCTCACCGGATCCCTGTTGCCTGGCATCACCCGCGACTCGCTGCTGAAGGCCGCGCCGGCCCTCGGCATCCCGGCGGCCGAGGGTCGCATCTCCGTCTCCGAATGGCGCGACGGCTGCGCCTCTGGTGAGATCACCGAGACCTTCGCCTGCGGCACCGCCGCCGTCATCACCCCGATCGGCTCGGTCGACGGGCCCTCGGGCGGCTGGACCATCGGCACCGGCGATCCCGGCCCGGTCACCATGCGGCTGCGCGAGGAGCTCATCGGCATCCAGTACGGCCACAAGCCCGACCCCTTCGGCTGGATCCATAAAGTCGCTTGATCGTCTTGGGGGATACCCGCCAATCGCCCCAGGCTCTGCCACCCAGGAGGGCTCCCGCCCCCCTTTGACCCCCAAGCCTGTGCAGCCTCCGTCCGCGGAATCCGGCTCGCCGGGAGGGGGCGAGTCCGGGGCGCTGGCCATCTAGCCCCGGTAAGTGCCGGGGCGATGGCCCTTCCGCCACGGGGTTCCTGGCGGTCACATGCCCTTCCGACCCGGATAGACCGGGCCGATGGCCCTCCAGCCCGGAAACGATTCCGGGTGAGTGGCCCTCCAGCCACGGAACGACTCCGGGTCACTCGCGCCATCGCCACAGGACGACTCCGGGTCACTCGCGCCATCGCCACGGAACGACTCCGGGTCACTCGCGCCTCGCCACAGGACGGCTCCGGGTCGCTCGCGCCATCGCCTCGGGACGGCGTTGTCCGCCAATGGGTCAGCGCGACCCAGCCGGCCCGGGTTGGCGCTCCGGCTGGCGACTAGTCACTTCCGTATGGCAAGATGACTTCGTGGCGTCCGGCCTGATTATTATCGGCGGCGCGTCGGCACTCAGGGGATAAGCCCCCGAGCGCGGCTGGCAGCGAGGGTTGCTGGCCCGGAGCCGACGCGCAGACCTCCCGTGTCACGGGGGGTCTTTCTGTTTTTAGAAGCGCCTGTGCTGCGCGCGGCGGCCCACGAACCAACAAGCGAACGGACAGCGGACAGATGCGCAACGATGAGTTCCACGTCTACGACACGACCTTGCGTGACGGCGCTCAGCAAGAGGGCCTGAACCTCACGGTGGCCGACAAGCTGGTGATCGCGCGGCACCTCGATGACCTGGGCGTCGGCTTCATCGAAGGTGGCTGGCCGGGCGCGGTCCCCAAGGACACCGAGTTCTTCCGCCGCGCCGCCAGCGAGCTGAACCTGACGCACGCGACGCTGGCCGCGTTCGGCTCCACCCGCAAGGCGGGCGTCCGCGCCGCCGATGACCCCCAGGTCGCCGCGCTGCGCGACTCCAGGGCGCCGGTTGTCACGCTCGTCGCCAAGAGCCACGACCGGCACGTCGAGCTCGCGCTGCGGACCACGCTGGCCGAGAACCTCGCCATGATCCGCGACACCGTCGCCTACCTTCGCGCCGAGGGGCAGCGGGTCTTCCTGGACGCCGAGCACTTCTTCGACGGGTACCGGGCCAACCCGGCCTACGCGCTGGAGTGCGTGCGGACCGCGGCCGAGGCGGGCGCCGACGTCATCGCGCTGTGCGACACCAACGGCGGCATGATGCCCACCGAACTGGGCGACGCGGTCCGCGCCGTCATCGAGGCCACCGGCGCCCGCGTCGGCATCCACTGCCACGACGACACCGCCTGCGCCGTCGCCAACACCCTTGTCGCCGTGGAGGCGGGCGCCACTCACGTGCAGGGCACCGCGAACGGGTACGGCGAACGGTCGGGGAACGCCAACCTGTTCTCCGTCGTGGCCGGCCTGCAGCTCAAGAAGGGCCACGTCGTCCTGGACGGGGACGGCATCCGGGAGATGACCCGGATCGCGCACGCGATCAGCGAGGTGACCAACATCACGCCGGACACCCACCAGCCGTACGTCGGCCTGAGCGCCTTCGCGCACAAGGCCGGGCTGCACGCCTCGGCCGTGCGGGTGGACCCCATGCTGTACCAGCACATCGACCCTGTCCAGGTCGGCAACGACATGCGGATGCTCGTCTCCGAGATGGCGGGCCGCGCGTCGGTGGAGCTCAAGGGCCGCCAGCTGGGCTACGAGCTGTCCGGCGACGAGGGCAAGGCCGTCATCGGCCGGGTCACCGACCGGGTCAAGGACCTGGAGGCCCGCGGGTACTCCTTCGAGGCGGCCGACGCCTCGTTCGAGCTGCTGCTGCGCGACGAGATCGCCGGCGAGCGCAAGCGGCACTTCACCGTCGAGTCCTGGCGGGTCATCGTCGAGCAGCCCACCCAGGGCGCGGTGACCAGCGAGGCCACCGTCCGGCTGGTCGCCAAGGGAGAGCGGGTCGTCGCCGTCGGCGAGGGCAACGGGCCAGTCAACGCGCTGGACAGGGCGCTGCGGTCCGCGCTTGAGCAGACCTTCCCGGAGCTGGCCAGCCTGGAGCTGACCGACTTCAAGGTCCGCATCCTGGAAGGCTCGCACGGCACCGGCGCGATCACCCGCGTGCTCATCGAGTCCTCGGACGGCTCCGGCGAGTCCTGGTCCACCGTAGGCGTTGACGAGAACGTCATCTCCGCGTCCTGGCACGCCCTGGAGGAGGCCGTCACCTACGGCCTGATCCGCTCCGGCCGCGAGCCCGCAGCCTGACCTGCCGGAGCACGGGTGCCAGCGACCGGAGAGCCCCGGTTCCGTTGGGGATATGAACGGGGCCGGGTTTGCGGTACTCGCTCGTCGTCATACGGTAGGGCCATGAACGACAAGGAGATCCTGGCCCGGATCAGCGGGCTGATCGAGACCGAGCACGAACTGCGCGCCCAGCTCGCCGCGGGGACGCTCAACTCCGATCAGGAGCACGAGCGGCTGCGTTCCGCTGAAGAGGCGCTCGATCAGTGCTGGGACCTGCTGCGCCAGCGCCGTGCCAAGCGGGAGTTCGGCGCGAACCCGGATGACGCCGCGGTACGGCCGGCCGCTGAGGTGGAGGGGTACCGGCAGTTACCGGTGCCCATTCACCGGTGTCACTTTTCCCAGTGTCACTGTTTGCTGAGAACACGGGGCGCGCTCGCCTCGGTAGGGTAAAGCGGGACGCGTGGGGCCGGGAGCTGACTGAGGAGTGGCGTGCGTATCGCGAGATTCGCCAAGGGGGCCGGAGTCGCCTACGGCGTGATTGAGGGAGAGTCCGCGCTAACGGTCGCGGAGTTGTACGGTCACCCGTTCGGCGTGGACCCGGGCGACGTGCGGTTCACCGGCGAGCGGTACCCGCTCGCCGAGGTGCGGCTGCTCGCTCCGGTGCTGCCGAGCAAGGTGGTGGCCGTCGGCAAGAACTACGCCGCGCACACCCGGGAAATGGGCGTCGAGCAGCCGGCCGAGCCCACGATGTTCCTGAAGCCGTCCACGGCGGTCACCGGGCCCGGGGACCGGATCTCCTACCCGGTCAAGCTCACCGAGCGGGTCGAGTACGAGGGCGAGCTCGCCGTCGTCATCGGCCGGCTCTGCCGTGACGTCCCCAAGGAGCGGGCCGAGGACGTGATCTTCGGCTACACCTGCGCGAACGACGTGACAGCGCGCGACCTGCAGTTCCGCGACGACCAGTGGACCCGAGGGAAGGGCTTCGACACGTTCTGCCCGCTCGGCCCGTGGATGGAGACCGGAACGGACCCGTCCGACCTGGGCCTCACCACCACGGTAAACGGCGACGTCAAGCAGCACGCGACCACGCGCGAGCTGCTGTGGGACGTGCCGTCGCTGGTCGCCTACATCAGCGCGGTGATGACCTTGCTGCCCGGCGACGTGCTGCTCACCGGGACCCCGGAGGGGGTCGGGCCGCTAGCCGACGGGGACGAGGTGTCGGTCACCATCGAGACGATCGGCACCCTAACCAACCGCGTAGTCGTCCGGGATTAGACGGGCAGGTACTCCCGCAGGTGGCGGAGCTTGCGCTCCTCGTTGACCGGCGGCACGTCGTGCCCGCTGTAGGGGTAGACCGTGATGTCCTTCGCCGCGCCGGGGATCTCGTTGAAGGCGGCGAAGACCGTCGACGGCGGGCAGATGTCGTCCATGAGCGACACGCTGACCAGTGCCGGCGCGGTGATCCGCCGCGCGAGCAGGGCGCAGTCAACGTACTTCAGCGTCTCCAGGGCCGCGTCGATGAGGCCGACGTTCCGGTCCAGGAACTCCGGTACCTCGGTGTACGGCGCGTGCGGGGCCAGCGTGATCGCCCGCTGGATGTCGCACAGGAACGGGACGTCGGCATGGCACAGCGACACCGCGTCCGCGCGCAGGGCCGCCGTGGCCAGCGCGAGCGCGCCGCCCTGGCTCTGGCCGCTCACGGCGACCTTCTCCGCGCCGGACAGCGCCAGCGCGGCGTCTACCGCCAGCGCCGCGTCGGTGAACATCCGCGTGTAGTAGTACGTGTCCGGGCTGGCGATCCCGCGCGTCATGACCAGCGAGTTCTCTGGCCCCCCGGCGCCATCCCCGGTGGCGCCGGAAGACCATCGACCCCCCTGCCCGCGACTGTCCATGACGAACAGCGCGTATCCAAGCGCGGGCAGCAGGACGTGCTCGGCCGGGATGCCGCGCCCGCCGCCGTAGCCGATGAACTTGACGATCGTCGGCGTGCCGGGCGCGGCCGCCTGCGGCCGCAGGTACCACGCCTTGATCCGGTCGCCGCCGGCGCCGGAGAACTCGGCGTCGAACACCTCGACCGGCGAGTAGACGTCCGGCTCGTGCTTGACGGTCTGCGGCGGCCGGGCCAGGGCTCTCGCCGCGGCGATGCGATCCGCCCACCACTGGTCCAGCCCGGCGGGCTCGGCGGTGGACGTCCGGTACTGGCGCAGCTGCTCCAGGGGGAGGTCATACCAGGGCATGTCTTCACAACCTCAAAACTCGTACACCGAACGGGCCGAGGGTGACTGCACCACTCACATCCTCACCGTCGAGCGTAGCGAGCGTGAGGCCGTCCGCGAGTACCGGTTTGACGTCTAGCGCCTCGGCGGCGTGACTGGCGAGGACGGCGAACCGCGCCCCGTCGTCGCGGACCAGGGTGTCGCAGGCCACCCGGGGATCGTCGACCGACAGCAGGCGCCTTACCCCGGCGTGCGCGGCGAGCGCGCTGTACAAGGTGACGGTCGCGTCCGGGTTGACCCGGGGGGTGCGGGCCGCCATGTGCTCCAGGGGGTACGTGCACAAGATGATGGCGCCCGCCTCCAGCGGGCGCCGCAGGAGGGCGGGCCTGCCGTGACTGTCGGTCGCGATGACCTCGGCCCCGTCCGCGATGACGGGCAGGTAGGCCCGGCTGT
Source organism: Streptosporangiaceae bacterium (assembly GCA_025934375.1). Taxonomy (GTDB): domain Bacteria; phylum Actinomycetota; class Actinomycetes; order Streptosporangiales; family Streptosporangiaceae; genus Trebonia. The sequence continues at coordinate 60,347 of JAICYD010000002.1, forward strand.
GCGCGCTCCCGGCGGCGCGCCACCGCAGTGTCGCCCCGCTGGTCAGCCCGCCGAAGTCCCTGGAGAAGGTGAGCTCCACGAGAACGTCGTCGATAACGTCGTTCATGCCCACGTCGAGCTGGTGCGTCACCCCGAACAGGCTGTTCATCCGCCCGTAGGACGGTCCCCGGTGCCAGTCCACCTCACCGGGGGAGTAGGAAGCGTAGACCGTCGCGCCCGCTCGCGCGAGGTCCTCGATGGCATCTGCGGTGGTGGCCAGGATCTGCTTGACCGACGGGGCGAGGTAGAGCCGCGCGGTGGGATCGATTCCGCCGCGGGGGGCCGGAGCGGGGGAATCCTCCCTGGGGTGCGCGATGGGGTGCACGGTCTCGCGGGTCAGCGCCGGCGCGAGGTCGGCCAGCCGGGCCGAGATGTAGCCCTGGGTGAGGGACCGGGCGACCGCCTGGTGGGAGTCCGGCGAGGAGAACGGGTACTGGGTGTCCAGGTAGGAGGACACGATGATGGCGGTGTCGGTGTCTTCCCGCCGCAGGCCCGCGAAGCCGATGGCGTCCAGCGCCTGCCGGAAGGCGCGCATCTCCGCGAGGGTCTTCTTCGGCCGTCCGGTCGCGTCGGTCAGGCCGAAGTTCAGCTCGAACGAGTGGTGCCGGTAGGGGTCTTGGGCGGTGAGCGCGAAGTCGGTGTTGTTCCAGCCGATCCAGCCCGTCGCCCCCGCCAGCAGGGTGTTCCACAGGACGTGGCGGTAATAGCGGGCGGCGTTGTCCTCGCTCGCGAAGTCCGAGCTGACCCCGAACTCCTCCATGATGACCGGCTTGCCGAACGTGCCGGCGAGCTCGCAGTCGAGCGCGGCGGCGTACTTCTGCCGGACCGGGTCGTCGCCGACCGGGTAGACGTGCGGGCCGAGGAAGTCAACGAGCGGGGCGATGTCGGTGAGCCGGAACCCGTTGTCGTGGCCGCGCACCTCGATGCCCCAGGCGCCGTCGCCGAGGGAGAACGGCTGGTGGCCGCCTGCCGCGCGGACCGCGTCCCTGATGAGCCGGGCCCACGCCTCGACCGTGTGGTGGTCGGTGGTCGCCCCGCCGTACAGCGGCATCTCGTTGGAGACGAGCCAGCCCGCGACGGCGGGGTGGCGGGTGAAGCGGCGCGTCATCTCGGCGGCGAACCAGGCCTGGCGGCCGACCATGTAGACGTCGCTGTACAGGTCGCGGCCCGCTCGCCAGGCCGGATCCCAGTTCTCGCCGGACATGTGGCCGACGATGAAGGTGGGGATGGTCGTCAGGCCGTGGGCCTGGTGGCGGTCCAGGAAGTCGGCGAAGCGGGCGGTCATGGCTTCGTCGATCCGGTCCGGCGCGGGCATGAAGTCGGGCCAGTAGAAGAATGACCGGGTCATCGTCAGGCCGTGGTCGGCCAGGGTCTGGAGCTCTTCGTCAATGATCGACGACTCGTAGCTTCGCCACATGAGCGGGCCTCCGCTGCGTGACCAGAAGTTCGCGCCCAGCCACTCAGCTGGGCTTCCGTCGACCGTGACCCTTGCGGTGCTCCTTCGCATATCTCCAGATCGAAGCACTATACCGGTTAAGTGTCAACGGGATACGGTTGAGGGGTCCGGCACATATCCCGGACGCCTGCCGGGATCTATCCTTGTGCGGTAGCCGCCAGGGCGGCCAGTCGCACCTGGCGTGAAGGGAACTTGATGAAACGCCCGACCATAGCCGATATCGCCGCGCGCGCCGGGGTGACGAAGGCAGCGGTGTCCTTCGCCCTCAACGGGCAGCCCGGAGTCTCCGCCGCCACCCGCGAGCGCATCCTCGCGATCGCGGAGGAGGTCGGCTTCCAGCCCAACCGCGCCGCGAAGGCGCTGACGGCGGGCCGTGTGGGGACGTTCGGCCTGATCATCGACCGCCCGGCTCGCACGATTGGCATCGAGCCGTTCTTCATGCAGCTGCTGTCCGGTATCCAGGCCGACCTGACCCAGCACCACGTGACGCTGCAGTTCAGCACCGCCGAGGACTCCGCCGATGAGATCGCGCTCTACCGGCAATGGTGGGCGCAGCGCCGGGTCGACGGCGTGTTCCTGGTCGACTTGCAGCGCGATGACCAGCGGATCGGCGTACTTGAGCAGTTGCGGATGCCCGCGGTGGTCATCGGGTCACCGCTGGGGTCGGGGTCGCTGCCCGCTGTCTGGCAGGACGAGCGGGAGGTCGTGGAGTCGATCATCGGCCACCTGGCCGGGCTCGGCCACCGGCGCATCGCGCGCGTCGGCGGCGTCCCCCACTACTGGCACACCACGTTGCGCGCGCAGGCGTTCGCCGAGATAGCCACCGAGGCCGGGCTGGCGCCCGTGCTGGTCGAGGCCGACTACAACGCCGGGCCGGGCGCGGAGGCGACCAGGGAACTGCTCAGCGGCCCCCAGCCGCCGACCGCGATCGTCTACGACAACGACGTCATGGCGGTGGCCGGGCTGAGCGCCGCGCAGCGGATGGGGATCCGCGTCCCGGCGGGCCTGTCGATCGTCTCGTGGGACGACTCCGTTTTGTGTGAGATTACCCACCCGGCGCTGACCGCGCTGCGGCGCGACATCGCCGAGATCGGTTCCGGGGCCGCGCGGATGCTGCGCGAGGTGGTCGACGGGCACCACCCAGCTCACGTTAAAGAAGCCACGCCGCGGCTGCTGGCCCGCGACAGCACGGGACCGGCGCCCAGCGATGACGTGCCCGGCCCGCTGCTCCGCCAGGTTTCCGCGTTACATATGTCCTGAGCTGCCCGTTTAGTCGGCTAGCGTGGACTCGCGCCGACCTCGGAGGCGGGCATCGGGCGGGTCGTTAATTAGCTTGAGACCTGATCGCGACGCGAGAGATACGTAGCTTGGTCTTTACTTCGCCGCCTAAACCGGTTAACACTTAACCGGTATAGCCCACCTGTTCAACGGTGACGACGAGGCGGCCGGGCAACTGACCGCGGCGACGCCGGGCCCTGAACAAACATCCCGAGCTGTGGTGGCCGTGCGGGCGGACGGACCGTCCGCCTCGTCCGCATCGGACTTTCGCCCCTACCGGGGCGCCAGAGCGAAGGGTTACCAGAGGACTTGTGCATTGGAGGAGGAGGAGCAGGTGCCTACACGTAAGATGACGGGCCGATGGCGGCCCGCCAAGCTCGCGGCCATGACGGCCGCCGGCCTGCTGACGCTGGCCACGGCCGCCGCCTGCAGCAGCTCGGGAACTTCGAGCAGCGGCGGCAGCAGTCCCGCGGCCACCGGCGCATCGTCGGCCCCGGCCGGCGGCGCGATCACCTCGTTCCCGCGGAACGAGACGCTGTACACCAGCGGCACGCTGTACGGCGCGCCGTCCACGTGGAACCCCTACAACCTGGGCAACTACACGACGGGCGCCCAGGGCCTGATCTACGAGCCGCTGTTCCTGTACGACCCGTCCAAGGGCGACCTCAAGCCCTGGCTGGCGGAAAGCGGCACGTGGGACGCGGCCAACAAGGTCTACACGATCAAGGTCCGCGATAACGTCAAGTGGAGTAACGGCCAGCCGCTCACTGGCGCTGACGTCGCGTGGTCCATCAACTCGGCCTCGACCAACGCCGCCAACCCGTACAACTCCAACGCCGCGGGGGCTCAGGCCGCTGCCAGCGGAAACACCGTGACGGTGACGTTCAAGAGCACGCCGAACTACGCCGCGTGGGACTCTTACCTGTGGAAGGCGCCGGTCGTCTCCCAGGCCGAGTTCTCCAAGGTGCCGGCCACCCAGATCGCCACCTTTGCCGACACCAAGCCCGTCGGCACCGGTCCGATGACCCTGCTGACCTACAACGCGACTGAGACCGCGTACCAGGTCAAGCCGGACTGGTGGGGCAGCAGCGCCATGGGCCTGAACTTCAAGTTCAAGTACCTGGTCGACGTGGTCAACGGCTCTAACAACGTCGAGCTCGGCGCCCTCACCTCGGGCCAGGTCGACTGGAGCAACAACTTCCTGCCGAACATCAACCAGCTCATCAACGGCATCGGCGGGTACGGCTTCAAGACCTACTACCCGAACGCGCCGTACATGATGCCGGCCAACACCGCGTGGCTGGAGTTCAACAACACCAAGGCCCCGTTCAACAACGTCAACTTCCGTAAGGCCATGGCCTACGCCATCGACCCGCAGCACATCGTCAACAACGTGTACGGCGGCCTGGTCCAGGCGGCCAACCCCACGGGCCTGCTGCCCAACCTGTCGAAGTACATCGACCAGGGCGTGGTTAGCCAGTACGGGTTCAAGTACGACCCGGCCAAGGCCAAGTCGTTCCTGGCCCAGTCGGGCTACAAGGGCCAGCAGATCACCCTGCAGGTGCCGAACGGCTGGACCGACTGGATGGCCGCCATCAACACCCTCGCCCAGGACCTGAAGGCCGTTGGCATCAACGTCCAGACGGTCACCCCGGAGTACCCGCAACGGACCACCAACCTGACCACGGGTAACTACGACATGGCGATCGACAACAACGCGAACCTCGACAGCACGCCGTGGACCTACTTCCAGCGGGTCTACAACCTGCCGATCCAGTCGCAGCAGACCGCTCAGCTGAACTGGGAGCGCACCAACTCCCCGGCTGACTGGGCCCTGGTGCAGAGGGCCGGGGCCACCCCGACCAGTGACACCGCGTCCCTGAAGGCCACGTACGGCCAGCTGGAGAAGGACTTCCTCCAGCAGCTGCCGATGATCCCGGTCTGGTACAACGCGGCCTGGTTCCAGGGCAGCACCCAGCACTGGACCAACTACCCGTCCAGCGGTACCGCCAACGATGCCATCCCGTCCCTGTGGCGCGGTTACATCGGTGCGCTGACCAGCATCTACGCGCTGGCCAACCTGTCGCCGGCCCCCAAGGCCAGCTGACACGGGGGCGCTTCGGCCCGGGGCCTGCCCCGGGCCGGCGCTACCCCCGCTCTCGCATAACCAGCTAGCACGACCTGTCAGCGCGCTGGCCTCCCGCCGGAACCCCTTCCCGGCGGGAGGCCAGCCGCCCGGACGGAGTTATACGCCGACCCCCTGGAGCACCGCGTGCGTCGTTTCCTGAGCAGGAAGCTGATCACCTACCTGATCGCGTTCGTCATCGGAGTGACCGTTGACTGGGGCATCCCGCGCCTGATCCCCGGTGACCCGGTGCAGGCCTACTTGTCCCAGTTCTCCCTGCAGCCGGCCGGGTACGACGCGCTGTACAAGACGATGTCAGAGGCATTCGGCACCAACGGGTCGGCCTGGGACCAGTACATGCACTACTGGCAGAGCATCCTGACCTGGAACATGGGCGTGAGCATCGGCAACTTCCCCGCCCGGGTGACCACGCTCGTCGGGCAGGCGCTGCCGTACACCCTCGCGCTGCTGATCCCGGCCATCGTGTTGTCCTACATTCTCGGCAACCGGCTGGGCGCCGCCGCCGCCCGGCGCAAGGGACTCGACAACTCGGTGCTCCCGCTCGGTTACGTCTTCCAGGCGATGCCCTACCCGTGGCTCGCGCTGATCATCCCGTACCTGCTCGCGGTCGTGTGGCACGTGTTCCCGCTATCCGGCGGCTATTCCAACTCGCTGCTGCCGACCTGGTCCTGGACGTTCATCGGGTCCCTGCTCACCCACTGGTTCCTGCCGTTCCTCACGGTCTTCCTGGTCAGCCTCGGCGGCTGGGCGATCGGCATGCGCAACCTGGTGATCTACGAGCTGGAGAACGACAGCTCGCGGTACCTGCGGGCGCTGGGTGCCCGCGAGCGGGTGATCCGCCGCTACGCTTACCGCAACGCATCGCTGCCCCAGCTGTCCGGCCTGGCGCTGCAGCTCGGCGTGGTCGTCGGCGGCAACATCGTCACCGAGATCGCGTTCCAGTACCCGGGTCTCGGCAAGCTGCTCTACACGGCCATCGGGAACAAGGACTACTTCCTGTTGCAGGGCATCTTCATCTTCATCATCATCGGCGTCCTCATCGCGAACTTCATCATCGACCTGGTCTTCATCAGCATCGATCCGAGGACCCGCCTGAGCATGCAGGGAGCGCCGGCGTGAGTCTTGCTGACACCCTCCAAGAGCCGGGCGCCCCCATCCCCGGCGCGCCGGCTACGCCCGTCGCGACGCCGCGGCCCCGGCGCAACGACTTCTTCTACTACGGGCTGCGGAACAAGAAGCTGGTCTTCGGCCTCGGGCTGGAGCTCCTGCTCGTCATCCTGGCGATCGTCGGGCCGATGATCTCACCGCACAACACCAGCGATTACTTCAAGCTGAACGCCGGCCCCTCGGGCGGCAACTGGCTCGGCACCGACTTCCAGGGCCACGACGTGTTCGCCCAGCTCGTCAACGGACTGCGGGAGAGCTACCTGGTCGGCGCGCTCGGGGCGGTGTCCGCCGCCGTCGTCGGCATGGTGCTCGGGTTCATCGCGGGCTGGCGCGGCGGCATCCTCGACGAGATCCTGCAGCTGCTGACCAACGTCATCGTGATGATCCCCTCCCTGGTGCTGCTCGTCGTGGTCGGCGCCTACCTGAACACCCGCAGCGTGCTGTTCGAGGGCGTCTTCATCGGGCTGACCACCTGGCCGTGGGTAGCCCGGGCGGTCCGCGCGCAGACGTTCTCGCTGCGCTCGCGCGAGTTCGTCGACCTCGCCAAGCTGTCCGGCAAGCGGCCGACCTCGATCGTCATCCGGGATATCGCGCCCAACATGGCCTCGTATCTCTTCCTGGTGGTCATCTTGCTGTTCGGCAGCTCGATGCTGCTGGCCGCGAGCTATGACTTCCTCGGGCTCGGGCCCAGCGGCGTGGTCTCGCTGGGCGGGATGATGCAGAACGCGAACCTCAATAGCGCGCTCTTCTTCAAAGAGTGGTGGTGGTTCTTCCCGCCCGGCCTGGTGCTGACCGCCATGGTCGCGTCGCTGCTGGTCGCGAACGTCGGCCTCGACGAGGTCTTCAACCCGAAGCTGAGGGAATCATGAGCCTCACCGTGGAAAACCTCTCGGTGGCCTACCGCAGCCGCCGCGGTGACATCACGGCCGTCGACAACGTGAGCTTCCGCCTCGCCGACGGCGAGATCATGGGCCTGGCGGGCGAATCCGGCAGCGGCAAGTCCACGATCGGCAACGCGCTGATCTACATGGACCCGCGCATGAAGCTGGCCGGCGGCAAGGCGCTGCTGGACGGCAAGGAACTGCCGCTCGCGGACAACGACGCGATGCGCAAGCTGCGGATGACCGAGGTGTCGCTGGTCCCGCAGTACGCGATGAGCGCACTGCCGCCGACCCGGCGGATCGGCAAGATCATCACCGACTTGCTCAGGTCCCACGGCATCAAGGACCGCGATGAGGTCCTCTCCGAGCTGCTGCGCCGGCTGGAGCTCATCGGCCTGAAGGATGAGATCCTGCGCCGGTACGCCTTCGAGCTGTCCGGCGGCATGCGACAGCGGGTCACGATCATCATGTCCTCGCTGCTCAACCCCTCCCTGCTGATCGCCGACGAGGTCACCTCGGCCCTGGATGTCTCCACCCAGCGGGCCGTGGGGGAGATGCTGATCGAGTTCCGCGACCGCGGTTACATCAAGTCCGCGATCGCCATCACCCACGACCTGTCGATCCTGGCGCAGATCGCCGACAGCATCACGATCATGTACGCGGGCCGGCTGGCGGAGAAGGCCAGCACCGCCGCGATCACCGAGGCGCCGCTGCACCCCTACACCCAGGCCCTGATCGCCTCGCTGCCCGAGGTCGGCGTGCGGCATGAGGACACCACGCTGACCGGCATCCCCGGCCGGCCGCCGTCACTGGTCAACCCGCCATCGGGGTGCCGCTTCCGGGAACGCTGCCCGTTCGCGTTCGACAAGTGCACCGAGACGCCTCCCTTCGCGGAGATCCGGCCCGGGCACCAGGTGGCCTGCTGGAAGGTCAGCCAGGAGCATGGCGGCGGTACCCGGGTCACGGTGCCAGCCGGCGCCATCGCCGACGGCGCTAGCACGGAGGGCACAGGCGAGTGAGCACCCTGAAGATCGACCAGGTCTCCAAGCTGTTCCGGTCCACCAGCCGGGGCGGCGGCCTGACGGCGGCCCTGCGCAAGGTCAGCTTCGACATTCCCCAGGGCGAGGTCATCACGCTGATCGGGGAGAGCGGCAGCGGCAAGTCCACGCTCGGCAAGATCATCCTGCGCCTGGTCCAGCCGACGAGCGGCTCCGTCACCCTCGACGGCAAGGACATCGCCAAGCACCCGCAACGCGCCTACTACCAGTACGTACAGGGCGTCTTCCAGGACCCGTTCAGTTCCTATAACCCGATCTACCAGGCCGATCGGGTCTTTGAGCTGGTCCGGGGCACCTACTTCCCGAGGATGTCCGCCGCCGAATGGGACGCCAAGCTGGAGGGCGTGCTCGACGCCGTGGCGCTCAACCCCGCTGACGTGCTCGGCAAGTACCCGCACCAGCTGTCCGGCGGCCAGCAGCAGCGGCTGCTCATCGCCCGCGCCCTGCTGCTCGACGTCAAGTTCCTGGTGGCCGACGAGATCATCAGCATGCTCGACGCCTCCACCCGGGTCGACATCCTCAACCTGCTCGTCAAGCTCAAGCGGCAGGGCCTGGCGATCTTGTTCGTCACCCACGACCTGTCGCTGGGCAACTACGTCAGCGACCGGACGATCATCCTCCGGCACGGCGCGATCGTGGAGATGGGCGCGACGCCGAAGGTCTTCGGCAACCCGCAGCACGACTACACCAAGATGCTGCTAACGGCCGTCCCCGAACTGCACAAGAAGTGGAAGCACAGCCCGCTCGGCCCGGTCACCGCCGCCGGCGATGCCGTCGTCGCCGTGGACTCCGCGCTGGCCACCGACGTGATCAGCGCCAATGGGAGCGGTGCGGTGGCGACCGCGGTCGCCCACGCCACCCTGCTGGATGAGCTCAGCCATGCCGAGGCCGTGGTCAAGCGCGACCTGCGGGCGGTCTTCAGCCGCGAGGGCCGCGGGTCCACCGTGGTCTCCTCCCTCCTCGAGCCGCCCCGGCTGGTCGAGTTCGAACCGGACCACCTGGTCGCCGAGCCCGAGTAAGGCGGGGTTACCGGCTAGCGAGTTTGCGTTGGCTGCACGGTTCCGCGTCCGGTAGACTGCGTGAGCGCGGCCGATAAAGCCGCGACTGCTAGCCCTTGGGGTATGGGGTAATTGGCAGCCCGACAGGTTCTGGCCCTGTTAGTCTAGGTTCGAGTCCTGGTACCCCAGCCAAAAGCAGCACGCCAGAACCCTGCCTCACGAGTGAGGCAGGGTTCTGGCGTTCTAGGGGCAGTGGGCCGTGGAGCCTCTCGATGCGCGGCCGTGGGAGGGCGTCAGCGCCCGCCAGCAGGCCGCTCAAGCTTCGCGCGCGGTTGGTGGATACACCCTCATCTTCTCCGTCGTCTGGGCCGTCTGAGGCCGTTTCGTCGAAGGCGAGCCGAGCCTCGACCGTGAGCAGCTCCGTCCGCGGTTCCGTGCGTCCGCTCGCATACACGAGCCTTGGTCCGCGAGTGGGATTGGCGAACTGGGTGACGTGACCGAACTGCTGGTGGCGGAACGCATGACCAATGCCCTCACCACGACGTCCAAGCGCCTCCTCAACACGTCGATCTGCTGGCGCTTGTCGAGCGACCGCGTGGCCGTCCTCAATGAAGTCTGGAATGCCGACCCCACCCCGCCGCCCGCTCCGACTGCTGGGCCACCAGCGCTGCATGCCATAAACGGCCGGGGTCTCTTCATCGTTGACACCTTGAGCGCCCATTGGAGTTGGTATGCCGTGCCCACCGTGCGCGGCAAAGTCGTCTGGGCCGAGGTTGGCTCATGAGCGCCCCTGCCCCACATCGCGCCGCGCGTATGGACCTGGACGGGTACGTCGACCAGGTCGTCCGTAAACAGCAGTTCCTCGCTGACAATCCCGACGTCGCCATCTCTGCTAACCCTGAGGTTCCACCTTGGGAGTATTGGCAGGGTCAGGTGGCTGGCTCTGAGGCCGCCACTTCGAGCGAACTCGGTCACCTTCTCAACAAGCTGACTGACCAAGTTGCCATCCGCGACGCTCAGGCCGACTGGCCGAACTGGACGTTTACCCGGCACGATCTCCGGTTCGCAGGCCTAGCAGACCAACGGCCCCGAGTTGCTCGTTGCCCGCACGGTTGAGCAGGTTGAGGCGAGGATTGGGCAATGGGACCGGATTGGCGCGGGAGGCTAGTAAGGTTAGTATCCCGGGTGTTGGAAATAATCTACTCGTGTCACTCCGATTTCTTCCTGCACACAAGCCAGGATCACCGGACGCTGCCGTTTCAGCCGCCACGTCTTGATTGGAAGCACCTGGTAGTTGACTTCAGTCTGGCAAATGACTAGCCTCACAGCGAATCGCATACAGCATGTTGGCATGGAGGGACGTGTGGGGTTGCCCGCGATCTTCAGCGCCGGGTCAGGCTCCCGGTCCTGGGTCTTCCTATCCAATGTCGCAGTGTTGATAACAATCCTTACGCCAGCAGGTACCATAGCAGCGTTTGTCTGGACGGGGAAAGCTAACATCCCCGCTACGATACTCGCGGTTTACGTGTGTATCTTGACCACCGTGCTGCTCGCCCTACTACTTCGTCAGGAAGCGAGGTATCGGCATGAATCTCGCTACGCTGTTGCAATGATACCCGTTCGTAAGGCGTTCAGTTGTCTAGGGGATGGCTCCTGGAACCTAATCGAGGGAGATGGATCAGAGTCATCATTTCTCCTACGTCTCAGAGAGTCCCTCGGCTTCTTGGCAGAGGCATTCACGCTAATTGTCGACAATCCGTGCCGAGTATCCGTCAAGATAATATCCTCCGAAACTGCCGGGTCTAGCTCAGGCCAGGATAGACGTGATATTCAGGTTGTAACACTATGTCGAAATAGCGAGGAGATGGAGAAGGCGCGTATTGTGCGAGATCGCATTGGAAATAATACAGATTTTAAGAATATCTTCGTGGAGGATGCGCTATTTTTCTTTTGCAATGATCTGCCTGCTCAACTGAAGAAAGGGTATCAAAATTCACACTGGGATGAAGATGTAATTCGATCAGAGAAATTTGACTATCGCTCGACGATTGTCTGGCCCATAGGGCGATCCCGCCTGCTTGTCCCTCAAGGGCAGCAGCAGGCGCGAGAAATTATCGGCTTCCTTTGCGTGGATAGCCTGGCCACGAATGTATTCAATGAAACTTACGACGTTCCTCTCGGGGCTGCTTTCTCTCAGGCCCTACATTTGGCACTCGATAGGTATAGGGCAGGCAAATCTCCATCTAACTAGTCGACAACTATTTCAAGAGGAAAGAGATTACACGATGAGCGCCATGCTAGCTCCCGAAGAAGAGCCTTGGTTCGACGAGGTTCGAACAGTGGACCAAGAATGGTCGGAACTCAGTGTAACTACTTCGAAGGGGGTAGTTTTGTACCGAGTTCCACGCCTAACACTCTTTAAAAATATAGATGCTGGAACGGATGTACCCAAGCGCCAATAGGCGGGCCGCTGTAAGCTAAATACGACTTCCAACTCTGGGCCGCCAAGCCGTATCCCGACGGCCAAATTAGAACCCGCCCGACGCCACTCCAGAGAAGCGGGTCGAGCGGGTGTGCACTGACTGTTCGGTCACGTAGGACTATCGGGCTTCACTTGGGAGGCCCCCCGCTCGTGCAGTCTCCATGGGTACACGATGTCCCTGCGCAATCGGCTTCATCGACCCACAGCATTTCATCAACCGCAATACCGCGGGCCTTCATGGCTGAAACGGTTCTAATGGTGCTGCTGTACGATGTCCTTTCATCGTTTGGCGCGTGATGGATGAATCTGCCAGCGAGCTTTTCGCAGAACTCCGCATATTCATGAGTATAAAGGATGAACTCATGCCACCCTATATCCACGAGTGGCGACGGCGAGTAGTGGCGATCGGGTTCGAGAGCGCAAAGTCGAAGAAACCCAAGGGCTTCATTGAGAATGCGCTGTGCTAGCAGGATTCCAATGTCCTCGCCCTTGGAGATCCGATTGGCAAGACGGTCCCAGAGCTCCTGGTCGATGAACGGTTTGTTGTTAAGCTCAGAAAGAGCTGAACTCTCTAGGATGGTTGCAGTCACGGCAGGCAAACCTTTCTGTTTTGCGAAGCCTGAGCACCATACCCAAACCTCAAATATGCATATACAAATTAGGCATGTCGGTCAATATATGGCCTATGGAGGTGGGATTGCCTTTAGGCTGGGATTGAGGATTAGGCGATTCCGTATGCGGTTGTCCCGTCAGGAGGCGAGCAGGCAGTAGTCGCCCTAACCAGCCGGTCGTTAGGCAACATACCAGTCGGGCTTGTGACGAACTGATGTTGGCAGCGCGACACGCTGGCGTCCGTGTTTTGCGACCGCAGACCGCCGAGGCCGGTGGTCTCAAGGGCCTGTACTGCAGCCCGCCTATGTGGGGAGCTGGAAGGCGGATTTGCCGCCTTCCAGCTCTCATCGAGTTGAGTCTCTCCCTTTTAGTCGGAAGTCTCGTCCTTGCGTCTGCCTCGACCTGCGGCCGGAGCACCGTTGTCCTCTACAGCTACAGCGCCGAGGAGCATGGCGCGGGTCTGTGCCATCTGCCGTTCGGCTTCTGTCAGTGCGACTTGGGCCTTTGCCTGGAAGTCGGGCGCCGCCCGCCGTTCGGCCACGCACTTGGCCAGAGCCGTGGTCATAAAGTTCAACGAGCGTGATGCCGTCGATCTGCGCCACCATGACGAGCTGCGCGTGTTCGGCCGGTGACACCCGCACCGCGATAGTGCGCTGGACGTCACTGCCTTTGGTTGGTTCCGGCATACCGGATCGCCTCCTCGAAGCGAGCGGCTGGCCACACCTATATATAGGTATGACGACGACAGCCGCATGACGCCGACGAGGGGGAGTTGCCCCGGCCCACCACGAGGGCAGGCCGAGACAACAAGAGCCGCTCAGCATCATGCGATGCCGAACGGCCCGGGGTTATGGCCCTGTGTTACCTAGTTTTGACCGAACGTAACGGGCTAGGGTCGGGTTCAACCTAAACGACTTGACCCCAGCGAGTGGTGCTCTAGGCGGCCCTTGTCCCCATTGGGACAAGGGCCGCTTCGCTATTTCCCTGGGGGCACAAACCAGCCCCCGACCCCCCAGGGCCAGCCCCCGTCGGCGTCTTGTCGTCGCGCTGTCGCTGCCGTCGCGAGATCCGGGGGAGATCGCCCGGGCGGCTTCACCTCGCGAAAACTGGGGTAATCAGCTTCCTGTGGCGTTCTCTTTGGGTGCTGTGCCGTTCGTGAAGGCGTGCCTCAACGGCGGGACCAGCCCTGCCGAGCATCCGGCGGTCCCGATCACGCCCGCCGAGCTCGCCACCGAGGCCCTCGCCGCCGCCCGCGCCGGGGCGCGGGCGATCCACGTCCACCCCCGCGCGTCCGACGGATCCCAGAGCCTCGCCCCGTCGCTCGTGCTGCCTGCCGTGGCCGCCGTCCGCGCCGCGACCGGCCTGCCCGTGGGCGTGACGACGGGTATCTGGGCGGTTTCCGGTGACCCTGGCCTGCGGCTGGCTCTCGTGGCCGGCTGGACGGGCGCCGACCAGCCCGACTTCGCGTCGGTCAACGTCAACGAGCCCGGCATCGACGCCCTGGCTGAACTGCTGCTGAGCCTCGGCATCGCGGTCGAGGCCGGGGTGTGGACCGAGGCCGACGCCGGCCTGCTCGCCCGGTCCACGCTGGCCGCCCGCGCGTTCCAGGTGCTGTTCGAGCCCACCTCGCGGGTGCCCGCCGAGGCCGTCGCCGAGGCTGCCGCCGCGTCGGCGGCCGTGCTGGCCGCCGGGATCACCGCGCCCCAGGTCCACCACGGGTACGACCTGGCAACCTGGGACGTGATCCGCTGGGCCCTCGGCCAGGGCTTCGCCGTGCGCGTGGGCCTCGAGGACACCACCGTCCTCCCCGACGGCTCCACCGCCACCGGGAACGGCGACCTCGTAGCCGCCGCCGTCCACCTCGCCGCCGAGCCCGCCGCCTGATCTCCCCCTTCCGGGGTAACTCCCGCATCACCCCGGTTTCCGGGGACGAGTTGGCCCTTGCCGCCGGGAGACGGTATGGTGTAGCTCGCCGGGAACGAACGAGTCCCAGGCGAAATCCCAGACCGCGTGGTTGCCGTTTTATTCGGTTTGCCTGGTCGGCCTGGACAGCTCGGCCCCGTCGTCTAGTGGCCTAGGACGTCGCCCTCTCAAGGCGGTAACGCCGGTTCGAATCCGGTCGGGGCTACCACGGTCGCACCAAGCCCGCCCCCAGGGGCGGGCTTTTCTCATGGCGATCGCCGCTAGCGGCCATCGCCTTAGTGGCCAGCGCCCAGGTGAACGCCGAGGACGGACAGGCCCTGCAGGAACAGGTCCACGCCGACCGCCGTGAGCAGGATGCCCAGCAGGCGCGACAGCACCTCCAGGGACGTGGGGTGGGCGCGCCGGATCAGCGGCCCGAATATCAAGGCGGCGACCAAGTTGATCGCGACGACCGCCAGGTACGCGCCCGCCACGTTGATCCGCGCGCTCCAGTTGTTCACGGTCAGCGACGCCTCCAGCGCCGCCGCCACCCCAAGCGGGCTGACGATGAACGGCAGCAGCAGTTCGCGGAACCCGCTGATGACCGGGTGACGCGCGTCCGCCGTGCCTTCCTCCTCGGCGGCCTCCTCGCCGAAGTGGACGCCGAAGACCATCCCGATCGCGTACACGAAGAACACGACCCCCGACGCCAGCGCCACCGACGCCGTGGTGATGTGGAAGAAGGACGCGATCCACGGCGCGGCCAGCGCGCATGTCACCCCGACGCAGGCCGCCACGAGCGCCGCGTACGCCTGGACCTGGCGCATGGCCCGCAGGTCCCGGGTCCGCGCCATCTGCGCGACCGACAGCAGCACCTTCTGCGGGCCGAGCACCGCGAAGAAAGTTACGAAGGCATCGGCGAGGTTCAGGGGCTCCACCCGCCGATCATCGCCGAAACGCGATCGTCGTGACGTGGAAAGACACGCATGCCCTACGGGCTCGCCACGCCACGTTGGCCTGCTGGTGGATCGCGATCGCCGATGCGCGTGTATATTACTTCTCGTGTCACGGTGGTATTGGCGCTTTACGCGGGCTCTGGGTGGAGCCGGGCGTAGTCGCGTGCGCTTACCGACCACCTGGAGCCAGCCGAGTGCGGGGCCATCGCCGCCCCGCCGAGAACTAGGGCGTAGCTGGCTCCCGAGATCGCCCGGGGCGCGCGGCACGCCCGGGAGGAGAAACCCGATGCCACGCGTCGTAGACACCCGGATAACCGGCTACGAGCCACTGCTGTCGCCTGCGGCGCTGCTACACGAGCTGCCTCTTGGCGATGCGGAGTCCGCGCTGGTTGAGAAAACCCGCGCCGAAGTCAGGGCCGTGCTTGACGGCAGTGACGACCGGATTCTCGTCATCACCGGCCCCTGCTCGGTGCATGACCCTAAGGCCGCCCTTGACTACGCCCGCCGGCTCGTCGGGCTCCGCGACCGGTACGCGGGTGACCTGCTCATCGTCATGCGGGTCTACTTCGAGAAGCCGCGCACCGTCACCGGGTGGAAGGGCCTGATCAACGACCCCGGCATGGACGACAGCTTCGACGTGCACCGGGGGCTGCGCACCGCCCGCCGCCTGCTGCTCGACATCTTGGCGCTGGGGATGCCGGTGGGCTGCGAGTGGCTGGACCCGATCACCCCGCAGTACATCGCCGACACCGTGACCTGGGGGGCCATCGGCGCGCGGACCACCGAGAGCCAGGTGCACCGCCAGCTCGCCTCCGGCTTGTCCATGCCAGTCGGGTTCAAGAACGGCACCGACGGCGACGTACAGGTGGCCGTCGACGCGTGCCGGGCATCGGCGGCGTCGCACACGTTCTTCGGCGTCACCCCGCAAGGCGCCGCCGCCGTCGTGACCACGGAGGGCAACAGCGACACGCACGTGATCTTGCGCGGCGGCCGCAGCGGGCCCAACTACTCCGCCTCGCACGTGGCCAAGGCGCTGGACCTGGCCGCCGCCGTTGGCCTGCCACGCCGCGTGATGGTCGACGCCAGCCACGGCAACAGCGGCAAGGACTACGCCCGCCAGCCCGCCGTCGCCCGGTCCCTGGCGGCCCAGGTCGAGGCGGGCGAGCACGGCGTGATGGGCGTGATGCTGGAGAGCTTCCTGGTGGCCGGCCGGCAGGAGCCGGGCGCCCCGGAGACGCTGACCTACGGCCAGTCCGTCACCGACGCGTGCATGGACATCACCATGACCGAGGCCACCCTGGAGACCCTGGCCAACGCCGTCGCCCGCCGCCGCGAGGCTCTTCTTCCTGGGGGATGAACACCACTCCTAGCCTTTCGGAACCTCCGGCAGGCTGTTAAGGGCGGCTTCGATGCGGTCTTGCGGCAGGTCGTAGTCGATCATCTCGCCAGACAGGTACCGCTCATAGGCGACCATGTCGAAGTGCCCGTGCCCGCACAACGCAGTCAAGATCACCTTCGGCTCCCCGGAGACTGCGCACCGCTTGGCCTCCTCGACGACCGCCGCGACGGCGTGCGACGGCTCCGGCGCCGGCAAGATGCCCTCCGCGCGGGCGAAGGTGATCGCGGCGGCGAAGCACTCCCGCTGCGGCTTGGCGACCGCCTCGAACAGCCCGAGGTCGTACATGTGCGACAGCAGCGGCGACATCCCGTGGTAGCGCAGCCCGCCCGCGTGCACCGGGTCGGGGATGAACCCGTGCCCGAGGGTGTGCATCTTCAGCAACGGCGTCAACCCGGCGGTGTCGCCGAAGTCGTAGGCGTAGATGCCACGGGTGAACGACGGGCACGCGGACGGCTCGACGGCGCGGATCACCGGGTTCATCCGGCCCGCCATCTTCTCCTGCAAGAACGGGAAGAACAGCCCGGCGAAGTTCGACCCGCCGCCGGTGCAGCCGACGATGAGGTCCGGCCCGCCATCCTCCCCCGCCAGCTCGAACTGCTTGAGCGCTTCCTGGCCGATGACCGTCTGGTGCAGCAGCACGTGGTTCAGCACGCTGCCGAGCGCGTAGCGGGTCTGCGCGCTGCCGCCCGCCGCCTCGACCGCCTCGCTGATCGCGATGCCCAGGCTCCCGGGTGAGTCCGGGGAATCGGCGAGGACCGCCAGGCCCGCGTTCGTCGCCCGCGACGGGCTCGGGTGCACGGTCGCGCCCCAGGTCTGCATGAGCGTGCGGCGGTGCGGCTTCTGGTCATACGACGCGCGCACCATCCAGATCTCGCAGTCCAGGCCGTACTGGGCGGTCGCGAACGCCAGTGAGCTGCCCCACTGGCCAGCCCCGGTCTCTGTGGTGAGCCGCTTGGTGCCCTCGATCGAGTTGTAGTAGGCCTGCGGGACGGCGGTGTTGGGCTTGTGGGAGCCGGCCGGGGAGACGCCCTCGTACTTGTAGTAGATCCGCGCCGGGGTGTTGAGCAGCCTCTCCAGCCGCCGGGCGCGAAACAGCGGCGTTGGCCGCCACAGCCGGTACACGTCGATGACCTCGCCCGGCACGTCGACGTAGCGGTCGCCCGTGACCTCCTGGCGGATCAGCTCCATCGGGAACAGCGGCGCGAGGTCATCAGGCCCGACCGGCTGGCCGGTGCCCGGGTGCAGCGGCGGGGGCGGCGGCGCCGGCAGGTCGGGAATGATGTTGTACCAGGCACTGGGAATCTGGGACTCATCGAGGATGAACTTAGTCTGCTCGGACACGGGCGCGCCTCCGCTTGGATCGACAGAACGTGTTATCCCCGCACCATACGCCTGCCCGTGCCAGCGCCAACAGTACGCTCAAGACATGTCAGCCGTCTCCCGGGGGAGCGACCCCGCGTACCCCCAGAAGCGCGCCCGGTCGCTCCGCCTCCCGGGGGACACCCCCGGGCCCCCGCGCGAGGGTACCGGGCGCGCGGTACCTGAGCTGGCCCCGGCGGTCCGCGCCGCCCTCGACGTCGGCCGTCCCGTTGTCGCGCTGGAATCGACGATCATCTCGCACGGGCTGCCCCGCCCCGGCAACCTCACCGCCGCGATCGCCTTTGAGACTCAGCTCAACGAGACCGGCGTGACCGCGGCGACCATCGCCTTGATCGACGGTGTGCCCAAGGTGGGGCTCACGGCCGCCGACATGGAGCGGATCGCGCTCGACGAGTCCGTGGTCAAGGTCAGCAGCCGCGACCTGGGCATGGCGATGGCCGGCAAGCGGACCGGCGGGACCACGGTCGCCGCGACCTCGGTGCTCGCGTCGCGGGCGGGAATCCGCGTGTTCGCCACCGGCGGGCTTGGCGGCGTGCACCGGGACTTCGCCGGCTCCTTCGATGAGTCGGCCGACCTCACGGTGCTCGCGCGGATCCCGATCACCATCGTGTCGGCCGGCGTGAAGTCGATCCTGGACATCCCGGCGACCCTGGAGCGCCTGGAGACGCTGGGCGTGGCCGTCGTCGGCTACCGGACGAGCCGGTTCCCCGGCTTTTACCTCACGGACTCCGGGCAGGACCTGGACTGGCGGATGGACTCGGCGCAGGAGATCGCCGAGGTGATGGCGGCGCGCGACGCCATCGGCGAGACGTCGGCGCTGCTCGTCGGCAACCCGCTGCCGCCGGACAAGCAGCTTGACCCGGACCTGCACGACCGAGTGCTCGCGCAGGCCCTCGCGGCCGCGGAGGCAGCCGGGATCCGCGGCAAGGCGGTGACGCCGTTCCTGCTCGACTACATCCAGCGCGCCACCGGCGGGGCGAGCGTGACGGTCAACCTCGACGTGGCCCGCGGCAACATCGCCCTCGCCGGCCAGATCGCCACCGCCTGGGCCGCGCTCCACCCCGCCTAATACGCGCAGTTCCGGTTGGCCGGATTTGGGAGGAGGGGGGAAATGGTGGCGGGTGTCTTGGTTGTGGGGGACGTGATCAACGACATCCTGGTCCAGGCGCCTGGGCCGATCTCGGCGGGCGAGGATAACCCGGCGGCGATCCGCTCGCGCCCCGGCGGGTCGGCCGCCAACCAGGCGGCGTGGCTCGGCTGGATGGGCGCCGAGGTGACCTTCGCCGGGCGCGCGGGCGCTGGCGACGTTGAGTTCCACCGGGCGGAGCTGGCCCGGTTCGGGGTGCGGGCGCACCTGGCCGCCGACGAGGCCGTGCCCACCGGGTCGATTGTCGTGCTCGTCGGGGCCGACGGCGAGCGCACCTTCCTGACCGACCGCGGCGCCAACCTGCGGCTGGCCGCCTCCGACGCGCCCGCCGCGCTGCTGGACGACATGGCGCTGCTGCACCTGACCGGCTACACCCTCTTCGAGCCCGGCCCCCGCGAGGTCGCGCTCGGCCTGATCGCGCGGGCCCGGTCGCGAGGCATCCCGTTCACCGTGGACCCGGCGTCGGCGGCGTTCCTGGCCGACCTGGCGCCGGGGGAGTTCCTCCAGTGGACGGACGGGGCCGCGGCCTGCTTCGCCAACCGCGACGAGGCCACCGTGCTGGCCAGCGCCGCCGAGGTCCCCGGGGAGGAAACGGCCGCGGCCTTCCTCGCCCGGCACTACGACGCGGTGGTCATCAAGCTCGGCGCGGACGGAGCCCTGCTCACGACCGCGGGCACTGGCGCACGGCGGTTCCCCGCCCACCCGGCGGCCGTGCGCGACACGACCGGCGCGGGCGACGCGTTTTGCGCCGGCTTCCTCGCCACGTGGCTGAGCGGGGAAGGGGGGCCGGGCCAGCCGGTGGCCCCTGACGGCCAGGTCCGGCAATCGCTGCTCGCCGCGATGGACGCGGGCGGGCGGGCCGCCGCCATCGCGGTCTCCGGCCTCGGCGGCCGCCCTGAGAGCACTGAGCCCGGGCACTAAGCGGGCCGGCTTTCGCGGTGTCCGAGCTTGTCCGGACATTTCACATGTGCGTATGCGCTGGTGGCGAGGGATGCGACGCTGGGTCAGCCGGGCGCGCCGGTCAGAGCGGGAACCGGCGCGCCCGGCACTACGCGAAGACGGCGGCGGGCTACTCGAATCCCCACGAACGCTCGGGGGTGACGCGCAGCGCGACGCCGTAGTTGTCGTCATACCACTGCGGGGTCTGGTTCATCCGCGCGATGGCGGGCCCGTACTTGTCCAGGAACCCGGGGAACCGCGACGGTCGCGGGGCGTCCGCCACTCGCTCGGCCCGCCCGGAGATCACGAGGATGTCGCCACCCCCCTGACCGCTGTCGAAATGGACCGTCACCTGCGGGTTGCGGTCGATGTAGCGCAGCCGGGCGGCGCCGTTCATGCTGTAGATCACTATCGACTCGCCGTCTCGGATGAACCAGACCGGCCGCGGGGCGGGCTTCCCGTCGGGGGTGACGGTGGTGAGCCAGGCGATCTCATCGCCGGCCAGCCGCCGCTCGACTTGCTTGCTCCATTCGAATGCCATAGCCCGACTCTCCCACATCGCGCCAGCCCCGGTCTTCGCCGGCCAGGACCGTCAACGTCCCGATGGTGGTAGACGTTTAGGTGAGGATAGGCGGGCTCAACGGCGAGAGGCGTCACGGATGGCACAGGAAACCGAAGCGGGCAACATCCCAGCCGGCGGGCTGGACGCGCCCATCGTTGGAGTGACTGTCTTCCGGGACGGCGCGCGGGTGACGCGCGCCGGGAAGGTGGACGTGCCCGCGGGCCTCGGGCGCGTCGAGATAGGAGCGCTGCCGGCCAGCGCGGACCAGTCCTCGGTCCGGGTCGCGGTGCGCGGGGCGGGGGTGGCGCTGCTTGAGGTCGAGGTGAACCGCCGGTTCCGGACCGACCCGATACGCGAGGACACCACGCGGCTGCGAGCCGACCTGGAGCGACTGCGGGACGCGGTCAAGGAGCTGGAGGATGAGGACGCGGCGCAGGAGGCCGGACTGGGCTTCCTCAGCCACTTGTCGGAGGCGGCGGCCGCCTCGCTCGCGCGCGCGGTCGGGGCGGGCCGCGCCGACTACGCGGAGCTGGCCCGCATGGCCGGGCACCTGACGGAGGGGACCGAGGGCACCTTGGCCCGCCGCCGGGAGATCGCCGCGCGGCTGCGGACCACCCGCCGAGAGCTTGACGCCGCCGAGCAAAGGCTGGCGAATGCCCAAAGGCCCCGGACTCGTTCGGTGGAATACTCCCAGGTGTCGGCGGTGGTCGAGTCGGGGGCGGCGGTCGGCGCCGCGGTCGAGTTGTCCTACCACGTGTCCGGCGCGTCCTGGAAGCCGCTGTACGACCTGGCGCTGCACGGGGAGCGGCTGACCGTGTCCTACCTCGCCGAGGTCACGCAGCACACGGGCGAGGACTGGCCGCAGACCCTGCTGGCGCTGTCCACGGCGCGGCAGGGGGCACACCAAGGGCTGCCCGAGCTTCGCCCCTGGTACATCGGCCGTCCGCTGCCGCCGCCGCAGCCGTACCGCGCGCCCGCCGCGCCGGGCATGCGCGCCCGGGCGATGGCGGAAAGCCCCGCGGAAACGACGCTCGTCGGGGGAGAGATCCCTCCGGTCCCCGCCGCCGCCTCGATGGCGGGGTTCGGCGCGCCCCCGCAGGACCTGACCGCCGAGGTGAGCCAGGGCGGCGAGGCGGGCGCCGGGCTCACCTACACGGTGGCCCGGCCGGTCGAGGTGCCCGCCGACGGCGACCCGCACAAGACGACGATCGCCACCTTCGAGGCCGACGCGGTCCTGGACTACCTGACGGTGCCGGTGCTCGCGGCCGAGGCATACCTGCGCGCCACGGTGACCAACGGCTCGCTGCTCCTGCTGCCCGGATCCGCGCGGGTCTTCCACGGGAGCGAATTCGTCGGGACCACCGCCCTGGAGACCGTCGCGGCGGGGGAGGAGTTCGAGGTCCAGCTCGGCGTGGATGACCAGATCCGGGTGGAGCGCAAGCTGCGCCGCCGCTCCACGAGCAAGGCGCTGGTCGGCGGGACGCGGACCGTCGACATCGCCTACGAGATCACCGTGGACAACCACCGCGACGGGAAGGCCAAGGTCAGCGTGCACGACCACATCCCGCTCTCGCGCGATGGCGACATCAAGGTCCGCTCCCGCGAGGCCAGCCCCACCCCGGCCGGCATCGACGACCTCGGCGAGATCACCTGGGAGCTCACGCTAGACGGCGGCAAGTCGGCGGTCATCAAGCACCGCTTCACCGTCGAGCATCCCGCGAACGTCCAGGTGTCGGGCCTCTAGCCGCCCCGGCAGCTAGCCGGCGCCGGGCTACCCGACCAGGGTCTTCACCGCCGCGGTGAGCTCGGCCATGGCCTTCTTGGCGTCGGCGAAGTACATGCTGGTCTTGGGGTTCGCGTACAGCTCGTTGTCGATGCCGGCGTAGCCGGAGGCCATCGAGCGCTTCACGACGATGATCGACTTCGCCTGGTCGACGTCCAGGATCGGCATGCCGGAAATCGCGCTGCCCGCCCGGCGGGCGGCCGGGTTCGTCACGTCGTTCGCGCCAATGACCAGCGCAACGTCGGCGCGGGCGAACTCCGGGTTGATCTCCTCCATCTCCTTCAGCAGCGGGTAGGGCACGTTCGCCTCGGCCAGCAGCACGTTCATGTGGCCCGGCATGCGCCCGGCGACCGGGTGGATCGCGTAGCTGACCTCGATCCCGCGGCTTTCCAGCACCTGCGCCAGCTCCGCCACGCCGTGCTGCGCCTGCGCCGCCGCTAGCCCGTAACCGGGGACGATGATCACCTTCGACGCGTACGCCATCTGGATCGCGGCGTCGTCGGCGGCGATCGACCGGATCTGCGCGTCGCCGACCGCGGCCACCGGCAGGGCGCTGTCCCCGGTGCCGAACCCCCCGATGATGATGTTGGTCAGGGACCGGTTCATCGCATCGGCCATCAGCTTCGTGAGGATCCCACCGGACGCGCCGACCAGGGCGCCGGCGACGATCAGCGCCCAGTTCGTGATGACGAACCCGGCCATCGCGACCGCGGTGCCGGTGAACGCGTTCAGCAAGGAGATGACAACGGGCATGTCCGCGCCGCCGATCGGCAGCACCATCAAGACCCCGAAGGCCAGCGAGGCCAGGATCAAGATGAGCAGGGCGGGCAGGCTGGCGGTGGTGAACAGGAACGCCGTCGTCCCCGCGATGATCACCGCGAGCGCGACGTTGAGTGCCCGCGCGCCCCTGAAGATCACCGGCTGACCGGTTATCACCCCCTGGAGCTTGCCCGCCGCGATCAGGGAGCCGGTGAACGTCACCGAGCCGATGATCACGTCCAGCGCGGTGAAGACCGTCGTGGTGCCGAGCACGCCGCCGGGCGCGGACTCGTCCTCGATGTACCCGTAGATGGCCACCAGGGCCGCCGCGCCGCCCCCGACCGCGTTGAACATCGAGACCAGCTGCGGCATGGCCGTCATCTGGACCCGCTGCGCCGAGTACAGCCCGGCCACCGAGCCGAGCAGCGCGCCCACGATGAGGACGGTCCAGCCGACCCCGGTGACGGTCCCCTCGTGGATCAGCAGCACGAGCGTTGCCACCACGGCGATGACCATGCCGGCGGTGGACACCTGGTTGCCGCGGCGGGCGGTCGCCGGGGAGTTCATCAGGTGCAGGCCGAGGACGAAGCAGGCGGCGGCCGCGATGTAGACGAGCTGGATGTTCGTCGTGAAGCTGTTCATGACGCCGCGCCGCCCTCGCGCCGCGCTGGCACCGGCCCGCCCTGGCCATTGGCGCTCGCCGCGCCGGCCGGCGGCGGCACGGCCTTGCGGCGGAACATCTTCAGCATCCGGCCCGTCACCATGTACCCGCCGACGACGTTGGCGGCGGCGAAGAACGCGGCGACGAAGGCCAGCACGTAGCCCACGACGTTGTGCGCGGTGATCCCGATGAGCAGCGCGCCGGCCAGCACGATCCCGTGGATCGAGTTAGCGGCCGACATCAGCGGCGTGTGCAAGGTGGCGGGCACCTTGCCGATGACCTCGATGCCGACCAGGAGCGCCAGCACGAAGATGGTCAGGTCAGTGACCAGGGCGGTTGACATGGCGTCTCCTATTGGTCGAGCAGCTTCGCGACGGCCGGGTTGACGACCTCGCCGTCGCGGGTGATCACGACGCCAGCTTGGATCTCATCGCCGGTGTCGATGGCGAGGGCGCCGTCCTTGGTCAGGTGCAAGAGCAGCGCGGAGATGTTGCGCGAGTAGGCGTTCGAGGCAGCGGTCGGGACCGTCGACGGCAGGTTCTGCGCCCCGATGATCGTCACGCCGTGCCCGGTGACCACGGTCTCGCCGGGCCTGGACCCGGCGACGTTGCCGCCCAGGGCGCTGGCGCCCATGTCCACGATGACCGACCCGGCCGCCATCTGCTTGACCGCGTCGTCGGTGACCAGTAGCGGCGGCTTGCGCCCGGGGACCTGCGCGGTGGTGATCACCACGTCGTGCCGGGCGATGTGCCCGGCCAGCTCAGCCTGCTGCGCGTCCCGCTCCTCGGCCGTGAGCTCGCGGGCGTAGCCGCCCTCGCCGGCCGCGTTGGCGACCGACGTCAGCTCCAGGAAGGCCGCGCCGAGCGACTCGACCTCCCCCTTGCTGGCTGGCCGCACGTCATACCCGCTGACCTGGGCGCCCAGGCGCCTGGCGGTGCCGATGGCCTGCAGGCCCGCGACGCCCGTGCCGAGCACCAGCAGCTTGGCCGGGCGGGCGGTGCCCGCCGCCGTGATCAGCAGCGGGAAGAACCGGCCGTAGGCCTCGGCGGCCACCAGCGCGGCCTTGTACCCGGCCACGTTGGCCTGAGAGGTCAGCGCGTCCATCCCCTGGGCGCGCGACAGCGTACGCGGCAGCCCGTCGAGGCTGATCGCGGTAACCCCGCGGCTGGCCAGCTCGCGAGCCAGGCCCGGGTCGATCAGCGGGGCGAGCATGCCGATGACCGCCTGCCCGGCGCGCAGCCGCGCTAGCTGCGCGGCGTCGGGCCGGGTGACCGTCAAGATCACGTCGGCGTCGGCGTACAGCTCATCCTGGCTGACGATGGTGGCGCCGGCGTCGGCGTAAGCGCTGGCGGGAAACCACGCACCATCTCCCGCCCCGGTCTCCACCAGCACCTCTAGCCCGGCATCCCGCAACTTCGGGATGGCCTCGGGCACGAGGGCGACGCGCCGTTCGCCGGGCGCGCTCTCCTTGACGACGGCTGCCTTCATGGGCGCGACCTTCTCATCGCAGGGCACCTTCTCTGCTTCCTTGCGGGCCCATCCGGGTTCCCCTAGGGCTGCGAGGCATCCCCAGCGGGGCAAAGCAGGGCCGTTAACCCGACACTAAGCCGCGTCAGCGGCGCAGCGGTAGGCCCTGGGTCCTTGAAATAGCTAACTAGTTTCCCGCGACAAAAAAGGCTAACCCATTTCCCACGGCGCCGATGATAAGGCACGGTTGTCCGCCCGCAGCAGGTCGCTGATCTTCTCCCCGGCGGCGACCACCGCGGCGGCGTGCAGCCGGCCGGGCGAGCGGCCGAGCCGCTCGATGGGCCCCGAGACCGAGATGGCGGCGAGCACCCGCCCGCCGGGGCCGCGCACTGGGGCGGAGACCGAGGCGACGCCGGCCTCCCGCTCAGCGGCGCTGGCTGACCAGCCCCGCCGTCGCACCGTGGCCAGCGTGGCGGCGGTGAACCGGGCGCCGCGCAGGCCACGGTGCATCCGCTCCGCGTCCTCCCAGGCGAGCAGGATCTGGGCGGCGGACCCGGCCGTCATCGGCAGCGCCGCGCCCACCGGCACCGTGTCGCGCAGCCCGCTGGCCCGCTCGGCGGCCGCCACGCAGACCCGGACGTCGGACTGCCGCCGGTACAGCTGCGCGCTCTCCCCGGTCACGTCGCGCAGGTGAGCCAGCACCGGCTGGGCGACGGCCAGCATGCGGTCCTCCCCGGCGGCTGAGGCCAGCTCGGCGATCCGCGGGCCGAGGATGAACCGGCCCTGTACGTCCCTGGCGAGCAGTCCGTGGTGCTCCAGCGCGACGGCGATACGGTGGGTAGTGGGCCTGGCCAGTCCCGTAGCCTGCACGAGCTGGGCGAGCGTGGCCGGGCCGCTCTCGGTGGCGGCGAGTACGCTCACGGCTTTGTCCAGCACGCCGACTCCGCTAGAGTTGTTCATGTACTGATACTGCCGTCTCAAAATTTGAGATGCAAGTTAGATATACGCTGATGACCGGCAGGACCGGCAATCAAAGGAGATGGACCAGATGAACGGGCCAGCAGAGAGCAGCGGGCCTCGCACGCTCGCGGAGAAAATCTGGGCCTCCCACGTGGTGCGCAGCGCCGATGGCGAGCCTGACCTGCTCTATATCGACCTGCACCTTGTGCACGAGGTCACGAGCCCGCAGGCGTTTGACGGGCTCCGCGCCGCCGGGCGGAAGGTCCGGCGGCCGGACCTGACGATCGCCACCGAGGATCACAACGTCCCGACGACCGGGATCACCGGGCCGGGCGTCCCGCTGATCGGCCCCGGCTCCCCGGTCACCGACCCCGTCTCCCGGACGCAGGTGCAGGCGCTTCGCAAGAACGCCGAGGAGTTCGACATCCGGCTGTACCCGATGGGGGACGCCGGGCAGGGCATCGTCCACGTGATCGGCCCGCAGATGGGCCTGACCCAGCCAGGGCTGACGATCGTCTGCGGCGACTCGCACACCTCGACGCACGGGGCGATGGGCGCCCTGGCCTTCGGCATCGGAACCTCCGAGGTGGAGCACGTCCTGGCGACCCAGACGCTGCCGTCGGTCAAGCCCAAGACCATGGCGATCACCGTGGACGGGGCGCTGCCCGAGGGCGTGTCCGCCAAGGACCTGATCCTGGCCATCATCGCCCAGGTCGGCACCGGCGGCGGCCAGGGCTTCATCGTCGAGTACCGCGGCGCGGCGATCCGGGCGCTGTCCATGGAAGGACGCCTCACGGTCTGCAACATGTCGATCGAGTTCGGCGCGCGGGCCGGCCTGATCGCCCCCGACGAGGTGACCTTCGAATACCTCAAGGGCCGCCCGCACGCCCCGTCCGGGGCCGAGTGGGACGCGGCGGTCGCGTACTGGAGGACGCTGGCCTCCGACGAGGACGCCGTCTTCGACGCGGAGGTCACCGTCGACGCCGCCGCGCTGGCGCCCTACGTGACGTGGGGGACGAACCCCGGCCAGGCGCTGCCGCTGTCGGCCGCGGTGCCCGACCCCGCCGCGATCGCCGACGCGGACGCGGCGCTGGCCGCCGAGCACGCGCTGGCCTACATGGGCCTGGCCGCGGGAACCCCGCTGCGGGACGTCAAGGTGGACACCGTGTTCGTCGGCTCGTGCACCAACGGGCGGCTCTCGGACCTGCGGGCCGCCGCCGAGGTGCTGCGCGGCCGGCAGGTCGCCGACGGCGTCCGGATGCTGGTCGTGCCCGGCTCGATGGAGGTCCGCCGGCTCGCCGAGGAAGAGGGCCTGCACGAGGTGTTCACCACGGCGGGCGCCGAGTGGCGGTCGGCCGGCTGCTCGATGTGCCTGGCCATGAACCCCGACAAGCTGGCCCCCGGCGAGCGCAGCGCGTCCACGTCCAACCGCAATTTCGAGGGCCGCCAGGGCAAGGGCGGCCGCACCCACCTGGTATCGCCGGCCGTTGCCGCCGCCACCGCCGTCACCGGCCGGCTGGCCGCCCCGGCCGACCTGTAAGGGAGCCTCCCATGCAACCATTCACGACGCACACGGGCCGCGCGGTGCCGCTGCGCCGCACCAACGTGGACACTGACCAGATCATCCCGGCCTCCTACCTCAAGCGGGTCAGCCGCGATGGGTTCGGGGACGGCCTGTTCGCGGCCTGGCGCGAAGAACCGTCCTTTGTCCTCAACCAGCCGCGCTACGACGGGGCGACGATCCTGGTCGCGGGCCTGGACTTCGCCACCGGATCATCGCGTGAGCACGCCGTCTGGGCGCTCATGGACTACGGGTTCAAGGCGGTGATCGCCCCCCGGTTCGGGGACATCTTCCGCAACAACGCCACCAAGGCAGGGCTGCTGCCAGTGGTCCTGCACGAGAAGTCGGTCCTGGTGCTCCAGGAGGCGGCTGAGGAGGACCCGGCCCCGGAGATCACCGTGGACCTCACCGCCCGGGAGATCCGGGTGGACAGCGGTACCCACGGCGGCCTCGTCGCCCCCTTCGAGATCGACAACTACACCCGCTGGCGCCTGATGGAGGGCCTGGACGACATTGGCCTGACGCTGCGCCACGAAGATGCCATCTCCGCCTTCGAGGCCACCCGTCCTGCCTGGCTCCCCGCCACCGCCTAGCCGGCCGGGTCCTGCCGCCCCGGCGGGCCCCCAACGAGGTCACCCTCTACGCCAGCGGCCGGCCCCCGCATCGCGGCCCGGCCGTCACCATGAGGCCGCCAGCGTGCCATGCGGGTCGCTGGCGCCATAGCCATGCCCCGCGAGAGGGCGAATCCGGGGCGCTGGCCATCTAGCCCTGATAAGTGCCGGGTCAATGGCCCTTCTGCCACGGTAACCCTGGCGGTCGCTGGCCCTCCAGACACGGATAGAGCGGGTCAATGGCCCTTTAGCCCGGAAACGGCTTCGGGTGGGTGGCCACCCCGCCCCGGAATGACTCCGGGCCGCCCGCGCCATCGCCACGGAACGAGGCGCCTTGATGGCAGTCTGTAGGGCATTCGGGTTCGCAGGCAACATGCGGTCGCCACAACGGCACTCGAGAGTACCTCTGAAACCAGGGAGGCGTAAGAGTCCAGTGGGATCACGGGCGTGCCCCTGGTTGGGCGGCTGGCGGGCGCATGGCCCGGCGCCATCGGGGTAGACGTCAGCCCATGGAACCCGTAGGAATCGCCGGCCGTGCCGCCCTGCTGGGCGGTTTTGCCCTATATGTTCGATTTTTCTGACGCTAAGCCCTCTGAACTGGGCCGACACGGCGGCTATTTTGTGCAAGGGTTATTGTGTAGCGAAGCCCGATCACCTAATTTCGGGCAGGTAAGGGGTCGAGACCTAGGCGTGGCGCCGGGGGCGGCCTCCCTGGGGGAACGCAGGAGAGAATATGAACAAGCGTGATCTGATCGACGCGATCTCGGGCCGGCTGGGGGACAAGAAGTCGGCAACCGAGGCGCTCAACGCCGTTCTCGAGACGATCCAGTCGGCGGTGGCTAGTGGCGACAAGGTCGCCATCACTGGCTTCGGGGTCTTCGAGAAGAGCGAACGGCCGGCCCGCACGGCTCGCAACCCAGCGACCGGCGACCCGATTCAAGTGGCCGCATCCTCGGTTCCGAAGTTCCGCCCCGGAGCGGACTTCAAGGCACTCGTCAATGGCACGAGCGGCGGCGCCTCTAAGCCGGCCGCGAAGGCTCCGGCGAAGTCTGGCGCGAAAAAGAAGTAACGCATGAATTGACGGGCGGCGGCACGGGGGTTCAGTTTCCCTTGCCGCCGCCCGTCGTTCTCACACGCACTGCCCGTTCGGTGATGGCGCCCGGCGCCAGGCCGAGCACATGGTCATGCGATGATTTCACGTGCGCGGAGCACAGGCGGCAGTTGTCCCGTCCCGCGTAGCCGCAGCACGGGCTCGCGTGAGCCAAATTTAGAGATAGACCCCGAACCAGCCCGTGGCCAATGTCGTCTTGGAGTATGTATCCAACTAGCCGGGGCACGGGGACGGGGAACATCATGAACCGGGGACGCAGCACTGCCATCGCATCCATTCTGACTGTAAACGCCTCTCGGCGACCACGCTCCTCGGCCACACTGCCCGCGCGGTTACCGCGGGCCGCCTTGCTTGGCGAGGGCGGTCGCGATGATGCGGTCGATGAGCCGCGGCAGCGGCAGGCCGGTAGCGACCCACATCTTGGGGAAGCCTGAGGCGGGCGTCATTCCCGGCATCGTGTTGATCTCGTTGACCAAGACGGTGCCATCGCTGGCGTAGAAGCAGTCCACCCGGGCCAGGCCCTCGCACGAGATCGCGTCGAAGGCGGCGCACGACAGCTGCCGGACGAGCGTGATGGCCTCCGGCGGGATCGGCGCGGGGATCTGCATCCCGGTCTCCTCGCCCAGGTACTTGGCCTCGAAGTCGTACCACGTCGAATGCGGGTCCACGATGACCTGGCCGGGCAGGCTCGCCTCCGCCGGGCCTCCGTCGAGGCCCTCAAGGACCGCGCACTCGACCTCGACGCCGTCGATCGCCGCCTCGACCAGGACCTTGCGGTCATGCTGGCGCGCGTTCTCCACCGCGTCCTCCAGCTCCTCGGGAGACTCCACGCGCGAGGTCCCGATGGAGGACCCGCCCCGGGCGGGCTTGACGAACACCGGGTAGCCGAGCGTCTCGGTGATCTCGTCGAGCACCCGCTTGCGGGCCGGCGACGTCCAGTCCGGGTCCCGGACGACCACGTACGGGCCGATGGGCAGGCCACGCGCCGCGAACAGCAGCTTCATGTACTCCTTGTCCATGCCCACCGCGCTGGCCAAGACGCCCGCGCCCGCGTACCGGATGCCCGCCATCTCCAGCAGTCCCTGGATCGTCCCGTCCTCGCCGAACGTCCCGTGCAGCAGTGGCAGCACCACGTCCACCTCGCCCAGGCCGGGCGGCAGGGACGCCGGGCCGGTCACGACCAGCGCCTCGCCGCCCGGACCGCCCGCCGGGGTAAACCGCGGCGCGATGGACACCCCGGGCTCGGCGACGTCCTCCACCGAAGGCAGCGCTGAACCGCCGAGCGCCAGCCGCGCCGGGTCACCGGAGGTCAGCACCCACCGCCCGTCGCGGGCGATGCCGATCGGCAGGACGTCGTAGCGGTCCCGGTCAATGGCGCCCAGCACAAGCCCGGCGCTCGCGCACGACACCGCGTGCTCCGCGCTCCGGCCTCCGAACACCACGGCGACCCTGGTCTTCCGCTGCTCGCTCACGCCTACCTCCGCTTGGCCGCTACCGCAGTTCAGTCCCCCGATGGTAGTAGCTGCCCGGCATCCGGCACGTTCCAACGCCGTTTCGTGCGCATGCTCACAAGGCAACCCCCATCGGGGGCCATCCAGGCCGAAGGCGCCGGGATTCCGCAGCCGTTACGGGCGGCCCAGGGACTCCAGGGCCACGTAGGCGTCGGAGATGAGGTCCTCGGAGTCTTCCAGGCCGATGGAGAACCGCACCGCGCCCGGGTCGATCCCGGCGGCGGCCAGCGCGCGGTCATCGAGCTGACGGTGCGTCGTCGACGGGACATGCGAGACCAGCGTGCGGGTCCCCCCCAGCGAGGTGGCCACCGAGGCTAGCCGCAGCTTGTCGACGAACGCCATCCCCGCCTCGCGCCCGCCGAACGGCGTCACTGTCACGATCGCGCCGAACCGGACCCCTTCCGGCCCGGCGTCGAACAACCGCCTGGCCAGCTCATGCTGCGGGTGCGTTCCCAGGCCCGGGTAGTCAACCCGCAGCACCGCGGGGTGGCGGGCGAGCGTGGCGGCGAACACCGACGCGGTCGCGGACTGCCTGCGCACCCGCACCGGCAGCGTCTCCAGCCCCCGGCGCAGCAAGAACGCGTCATCGGGGGACAGCGACCCGCCGGTGTCGACGCGGACCGACCGGATCTGGCTGATCAGCTCGATCTGCCCGGTGACCACGCCGCCGGTGACGTCGGAGTGCCCGCCGATGTACTTGGTGGCTGAGTGGATCACCAGGTCGGCGCCGTGCTCCAGCGGCCGGCAGATCACCGGCGGCGCGAGCGTGGAGTCCACCACCAGCAGCGCGCCGGTGTTATGGGCCAGGTCGGCGAGCTTGCGCAGGTCGGGCACGGCCGTCGTCGGGTTGGCGATCGTCTCGGCGTACACGATCCGGGTCGCCGGCCGCATCGCCGCCCGCACGGCTTCCAGGTCCGCGATATCCACGAAGGACGTCTCCACGCCGAACCGGGACAGCAGGGTGTGCAGCAGGCTGTAAGTCCCCCCGTACACGGCCGCGGAGCAGACCACGTGGGCGCCGGTCCGCAGGAACGCCATCAAGACGCCGGAGATCGCCGCCATCCCCGACGCGAACCCCTGCGCGGCCGGCCAGCGGGAAAGGTTGGCCCCCTCCAGCGCGGCGACCGCGCGCGCGAACGCGTCGACGGTGGGGTTGTCGATCCGGCTGTAGCTGTAGCCGGGCACCTGGTCATTGAGGACCGCCGCGTACTCCGCCGCGCTGCCGAACGCGAACGACGCCGTCCGGTGCACCGGAGTGCCGACCGGCCGCTGGGCGGGGTCGGGCGGCGGCGGCAGGTGCACCGCGCGGGTGTTCTCGCCAAGTTGCCGACGGGCTATTTCCACGAATCAGGCTCCATACCATTCCGGTTTGGCTGAACGTGACGCTAGCACCGACGCGGCCTCCCTGATGGGCAGCTTGTCGGCAATCACCGCGGCGACCACTTCGGTGATCGGCATCTCCACCCCGTGCTTGCGGGCCAGCTCCAGCACGGGCGCGTGCGACGTAACGCCCTCGGCGGTCTGCCCGGTGGCCGCCAGGGCGGCGGCGGTAGTCATGCCCTGGCCGAGGTGCTGGCCGAACGTCCGGTTCCGCGACAGCGGCGAGCTGCACGTCGCCACCAGGTCGCCCATCCCGGCCAGGCCCGCGAACGTCCGCGGGTCGGCTCCCATCGCCTCGCCGAGCCGGGCCATCTCGGCTAGGCCCCGGGTGATGAGCGTCGCCTTGGTGTTGTCGCCCAGGCCCAGCGTGACCGCGATCCCGACCGCGACCGCGATGATGTTCTTCACCGTCCCCCCCAGTTCGCAGCCGACCACGTCGGTGTTCCAGTACGGGCGGAAGTACGGCGTGTGGCAGGCCGTCTGCAGCGCCTGCGCGCCTTCCTCGTCCGCGCACGCCACCACGGTCGCCGCGAACTGCCGCTCGGCGATCTCGCGGGCCAGGTTCGGGCCGGACACGACGGCCACCTGCGACTCCGCCAGGCCCAGGACGTCGACGATGACCTGGCTCATCCGCGCGCAGGTGCCCAGCTCGATGCCCTTCATCAGGCTCACGAGCAGCGCGCCCGGCGGCAGCAGCGGTTCCCACGCGGCCAGCGACGATCGCAGCGTCTGGGCCGGCACCGCGAGCACTACCAGCTCGGCCGCGGACAGGGCCGCGGCCGGGTCATCCGTCGCGACGAGCGTGCCCGGCAGCGTGATGCCAGGCAAGTAGCGCGGGTTCTCCCGCGTCGCGCTCACCGCCCCGGCGATGCCCGGGTCGCGTGCCCACAGCACGGTCGGCGTGCCGGCATCGCTGAGGATTTGGGCGAACGTCGTCCCCCACGACCCCGCCCCCATCACGGTTGCCCTCACGCGTCGGCCGGCCCGTCCGCGGGAAGGGGCTGAGCTGGCGAGGTAGCGAGGCTCGTTGCCGCTGAAGTAGCCGGATCGTAGGGCACGGCAGGTGGCTCCTCGCCCCGCAGGCCCGCCACCAGGCCGGTGACGTCCGCCATGATCGCGGCGGTGGCCTCCCGCAGCGCCGTCCCGGTCAGCCGCCCGCCCTCCCACTTCGACAGGTCGACCGGCGGGCCGGCTACCGTGCGAACGGTCTTGCGCGGGAACAGCTTCAAGTCCTTACTGCCGTACCGGAGGATGTGGTGGGTACCCCAGTGCGCGACCGGGATCACCGGGGCGCCGGACGTCAGCGCCAGCCGGGCCACGCCGGTCTTGGCGACCATCGGCCACAGGTCCGGGTCGCGGCTCGCGGTCGACTCCGGGTAGACGACCACCGCGGCCCCCCTGGCCAGCGCCTGCTCAGCCTGCTTGAGCACGAGCGCGGCGTCCGCCCGGCCGCGGTGCACCGGAAGCTGGCCGGCCTTGTGCAGGAACCACCCGATGAACGTGACGTTGAACATCGACGACTTGATCATGAACGTCGGATACCGGCCGTTAGCCTGAAGGAAGAGGGCGTCCGTTCCCCAGTCCACGTAGGAGACGTGGTTGGGGGCGATGATGACCGGCCCCTTCCGGGGAATGTTCTCCGTGCCCGACCACTTGTTCCTGATCAAGGTCGTAAGCAGGGGCCGCAGCACAATGACGGAGATCAGCCGCCAGGTCGGCGAGTAAGCCTTGGTCATCTAGGGGGCCTAGTCATTTTCGTCTCCGCGATACGTAGGTGATCACCTTGGTGTGGACAGTAGTAATCCCTGTCAAGGTACTAGCCCGCGCCAAGTCGCGGCTGGAGGTCTTGGCTGGTCCGCGGCGCGGTGAGCTTGCCCTCGCGATGGCTGCCGACACGGTGATGGCGGTCCTTGACTGCCCCGATGTCGCGCGGGTACTCGTCGTGACTTCCGATGAGCTAACCGGGCACGAACTGGCGTCACTGGGCGTGAGCGTGGCCAGCGACGAACCGGACGGCGGGCTCAACGCCGCCCTGGAGCACGGCGCGCGCATCGCCGCCCAGAACTGGCCGGGGACCGGGACCGCGGCGCTGTCGGCGGACCTGCCCGCTCTGCGCGAGCCGGAGCTCAGCCGGGCGCTGCGGGCCGCCTCGGCCCTGCCGCCCGACCGCGCGGCGTTCGTCGCCGACGAGCAGGGCGTGGGGACCACCCTGTACGCGGCGCCGCCCGGAGCGGCGTTCCGGCCGATGTTCGGCGGGGCCTCCCGCCGGCGGCACGCGGCCAGCGGGGCCAGCGAACTGCTGCTCGAGGGCATACCAGGGCTGCGCCGGGACGTGGACACGCCAGCGGACCTGCGCGCGGCGGTCGCCTTGGGCGTGGGCACGCGCACGATGGCGGTCGCTGAGGATCTGCTCGGCGTGGCGTAGGCGGCGCCTACTCGATGGGCTGGCCAGAACCGCTCGAGTTGATGTGCACCACAGGGCAGGTCAGCGTCCGGGTTATCCCCGCGACGGCCTGTATCTGCGCCGCGACCAGCTTGCCGAGCTCGTCCATGTTCTCGGCTTTCGCGCGGACAATGACGTCGTAGGGGCCGGTGACATCCTCCGCCTCCGTGACTCCGGGGATCTCCGCGATCTGCCGGGCCACGTCGGCGGCTTTGCCGACCTCTGTCTGGACGAGGATGTAAGCCTGCACCATGGCGTCCTCCTAAGGGGCAGAGTAGGTCAACTGCCCCTGGAAGCGCCACGCTACCGTAATGGTCCAGACCGGTTGAGCACCTGGGCACAGTTTGGGAGGACTAACACCCGTGAAACCGGACGACGGTTCGCCCCCGGCTGGCCGTAGCCTGGGCGAGCTGGGTGAGTTCGGCCTGATCAACGCGCTCGCCGCGCGGTTGCCGGCCAGCCCGGCCGCGATCGTGGGCATCGGCGATGACTCGGCGGTGCTCGCCGCCCCGGACGGCAACGTCGTCGCGGCGGTCGACCTCCTGCTGGAAGGCCGGCACTTCCGGCGCGAATGGTCCTCCGGTCGCGACGTCGGCGTCAAGTCGGCCGCCCGCAGCCTGGCCGACATCGCCGCCATGGGCGCGGTGCCGACCGCGCTGCTCATCGCGCTGGCGGTGCCTGAGTCGCTCCCGGCGGACTGGGTGCTCGACTTCGCCTCCGGGGTCGCGGCCGAATGCGACCGCGCGGGCGCCGGCGTGGCGGGCGGTGACACCGCCCAGGCGGACTCGGTCATCGTGAGCGTGACCGCGCTGGGCACGCTGCCGTCCGCTGCCGCCGCCGTCCGGCGTTCCGGGGCACGCCCCGGTGACGTCGTCGCGGTATCCGGGCCACTTGGCCACTCGGCGGCGGGGCTGGCGCTGCTCACGGCCGGGGTGGCCGGCCCCGGGAGCACGCCGGTTCCGGATGCCGGCCTGGCCGCGCTCGTCGCTGCGCACCTGCGGCCATCGCCGCCGTACGCGGCCGGGATCGCGGCCGCCCGCCTCGGCGCCACGGCGATGATCGACACCAGCGACGGCCTGCTCGCCGACCTCGGCCACCTCGCCGACGCGTCCGCGGTCGCCATTGACGTGTCAGCCGGCCAGCTGGCCCTTCCGGAGCCACTGCTCGCCGCCGCGCGACTTCTGGGGCGCGGCTCTTCATCCGCAACGAATCCGGGTGTCCCCGCCGCGTTCCCAGCCGCGATGCAGTGGGTGCTGACCGGCGGCGAGGATCACGCGCTGGCCGCGACGTTCCCGCCCGGGGCCGCGCTCGCGGGGGACTGGCGGGTGATCGGCGTCGTGCGGTCCGGTTCGGGCGTAACCGTCGACGGCGAGCCGTACGCGGGTCCCCCCGGCTGGCGCCACTTTTAATCTGGGGGGATAGGCACCCCCCCCAGGCCCCCCTGACTAGTGCGCCCTCCGTCCGTACTCCCGGCTGCGCCGGCCGGGCCCCGGGAAACCGCCGGGCCCCTGCGCGGCTCGCCGGGACCGCGCTAGCCGCGGGGACGGCAAAAGCGCGACTGCCCGCCGTGGCGGGTGATCGCGCGATTGGCGCCCTTGGGGCTGGCCCCGGAGGGGGCTAGCGGCTGACCTTGCCAGCCTTGATGCAGGATGTGCAGACGTTGAGGCGCTTGGGCGTCCCGGAGACGAGCGCGCGAACGGTCTGGATGTTGGGGTTCCAGCGACGGCGGGTGCGGCGGTGCGAGTGCGAGATGTTGTTGCCGAAGCCCGGCCCCTTGCCGCATACGTCGCAGACGGAAGCCACGGTTCGCTCCAATTGATCGGGTATCAGAAGTCGGTCGTGCCGGATCCGCAGCGTAGGAGCCTCGCTGTGCGTGAGGGCAGCGCGGAAGTCGCGGCGCGCATAGCTTACAGGAAGGTGCGCGCGCAGCGCGAACCGCGCGGTCGGCTAACGGTAGCCCGGGCCAGGTGGCCACCGCGAACACGGACTGCCCGAATGGCGCCCCCCGCTTGCCCTCAAGGCGCCGCAGGACGGGCACGAAGTAGGAGTCGTAGAACTGGACCCGGTCCTGGCCTCCCGAGGGAGCCTGGCCCATCAGGCGACCCAGCACCAGCCAGGCCAGCGCTCCGGCCGAGTTGACGTACCGGATGTCGGTCACGTCGTAGCCGGCCTTGGTGAGCTGGGCCCTGAGCGCGCCCTTCCGGTACCGGCGATAGTGGCCGACCTTGCGGTCGAAGTCGCTGTAGAGAAGCTGGAACGCGGGCACCCACAAGATAACCCGGCCGCCCGGCTTGAGCGCGGCCGCCAGGTCCAGCAGCGCGCCGTCGTCGTCCTTGATGTGCTCCAGGACGTTGATCAGCACGGCGCAGTCGAATGGCGGCATCCCGGCGACGGCCTCGGTGCCCCCCTGCACCACGCTCACCCCCGCGTCTCCCGCGAAGCGTGCCCGGAGGAGGTCAGCGCACCGGCCGGAGACGTCAGTGGCCACCACGCGCGCCCCCCGGGCCCGGAGGATCTCGGTGAACGTGCCGTGCCCGGCCCCGACCTCCAGTACCTCGTCCCCCAGGTGCGGCTCGACCAGCCCGAAGATCCACGAGGTGTAGTTGTACGCGTCGGCGAGATTCTCTAGCCGCGGCGCCATCTCGGTATCCGCTTCGGCGATGCTGGCCACGCCGGCCCGCCCTGATCGCTGCAGTCTTTCCCCCATGCCAGCGAACCCTAGTGGTCACAGAGTAGTCATCGCATCACACTAGGTGAAGAATTTTATTTTGAGTTAAGCATCGCTGGCGGCCCCGTGCCCACCGCCCGCCGGAATGTCGGGGGCGGCTTCTATGCTGCAGTGTGTGACCACGCTTCGCGATCCGCTTGTGGGCGTCACGAAGAGCGACGTGCTGGCCCAGGTCTTCGACCTGTATACGGTCGGCGACCTGCTGCGCCACTACCCGCGCCGCTACTACACGCGCGGCGAGCCCACTGACCTCGCCTCGCTGCGCGAGCGGGATCACGTCACGGTGCTGGCCCGGGTCTTCTCCGTGAACCACATCAGGACACCCGCCCCCCAGCGGGGCAACGCGCCGCGGCGCGGCAGCCAGCGCCTCGAGGTAACCGTGACCGATGGCTACGCGCGGCTCACGCTGGTCTTCTTCGGTAAAGGCGCCAACGCCCCCGCGCACCAGATTCGTGAGGGGCGGCTCGGGCTGTTCGCCGGGACGGTGACCCGCTTCCGGCATCAGTGGCAGCTCGTCCACCCCGAGTACGAGATGCTGCCCGACTCCTCGATGGACGACGGGCTGGCCGCCGAGCACGCCGCTGACTACGCCAGCGAGCTCATCCCGGTGTACCCGGCCAGCGCCAAGATCAGCTCCTGGCTGATCTCCCGCTCGATCCGGAAGGTCCTCGACCGGCTGGACGTCGTCGAGGACCCGCTGCCGGAGGCGCTGCGCGATGCCTACCACCTGATGGGGCTGCACGAGGCGCTGGAGGCGATCCACCGCCCGCGGGACCGGGCCGACATCAACCGGGCACGCGACCGGCTTAAATGGGATGAGGCGTTCGTCATGCAGGCCGCGCTCGCCCAGCGCAGGCTAGCGGCGGCGGCGATGCCCGCGGTGCCGCGCCCGCCAGAGCCGGGCGGGCTGGCCGATGAGTTCGACCAGCGGCTCCCGTTCACGCTCACCGCCGGGCAGCTCGAAGTCGGCGCGGTGATCGCCCGCGACCTGTCCTGCGCTTACCCGATGAACCGGCTGCTGCAGGGCGAGGTCGGATCCGGCAAGACGGTCGTCGCCCTGCGCGCGATGCTGCAGGTGGTGGACTCCGGCGGCCAGGCGGCGCTGCTGGCCCCCACCGAGGTCCTCGCCCAGCAGCACTACCGGTCGATCACCGCGATGCTCGGGCCGCTGGCGGCCAGCGGCCAGCTTGACAGCGCGGAGCGCGCCACGCAGGTGGCGCTGCTCACTGGCTCGACGAAGGCCAGGAAGCGGCGCAGCGCGCTGGCCGACGTCTTCACCGGGGACGCCGGGATCCTGGTGGGCACCCACGCGCTGCTCGAAGAGCAGGTGCAGTTCGCTGACCTGGGCCTAGTGGTCATCGACGAGCAGCACAGGTTCGGCGTCGAGCAGCGAGACGCACTGCGCGAGAAGGCGCCCGACGCGCGGCCCCACGTCCTGGTGATGACGGCCACGCCGATCCCGCGGACAGTGGCGATGACAGTATTCGGCGACCTTGAGGTCTCCACGCTCACGGAGTTGCCGGCCGGGCGAACGCCGATCACCAGCCACGTAGTGCCCGCCGCGGAGCGGCCGCGGTACCTGGAGCGCGCCTGGGAACGGGTCCAGGAGGAGGTCGCCGCGGGCCGGCAGGCGTACGTGGTCTGCCCGCGGATCGGCGACCTCCCCGGCGATGACGAGGCGGCGGGCAAGCATGGCCGCCGGAGTGCGGACGAAGTCGAGGACACCGATGGCGCCGACGCTCCCGGCGATGACGAGGACGCGCCGGCTGAGCGCCGCCCGCCACTCGCCGTGCTGGACGTGGCGGCCGCCCTCGACGACGGACCCCTGGCGGGGCTGCGCCTGGGCATATTGCACGGCCGGCTGCACTCGGAGGAGAAAGACCGGGTGATGACCGCGTTCAAGGATGGCGACCTCGACGTGCTGGTGGCGACCAGCGTGATCGAGGTAGGCGTGGACGTGCCGAACGCCACGGCCATGGTCATCATGGACGCTGAGCGGTTCGGCGTCTCCCAGCTGCACCAGTTGCGCGGCCGGGTGGGACGCGGCCAGCACGCGGGGCTGTGCCTGCTGGTGACCGAGGCGCCGCCGGCCAGCCCGGCCCGCGAGCGGCTGGATGCCGTCGCGGCGACGGCCGACGGGTTCCGGCTGTCCCGGCTTGACCTTGAGCAGCGCCGCGAGGGAGACGTGCTCGGCGCCGCCCAGGCCGGCCGCCAATCGAGCCTGAAGCTGCTGCGCCTGCTGCACGATGAGGAGCTGATCGCGCTGGCCAGGCAGGAAGCAGGGGCCATCGTGGCGGGCGACCCGCAGCTGGCCGAGCATCGTGCGCTATCGGCCGCGATCGACACGCTCCTCGGCCCGCGCCGCGCCGAGTTCCTGGACAAGTCGTGAGGCTTGGCGCATAGCGGTGTTGGAGAGCACGTGACGAGGGTCATAGCGGGCGCGGCCGGAGGCCGCCGGCTGGCGGTCCCCGGCGGCATGTCGACCCGGCCGACGAGCGATCGCGCCCGGGAGGGACTGTTCGGCACCGTGCTGTCCGAGCTCGGCGCGCTGGACGGCAAGCGGGTGCTTGACCTGTTCGCGGGGTCCGGCGCGGTCGGGCTTGAGGCACTGTCGCGGGGGGCGGGTCACGTGCTGCTCGTTGAATCCGATGACCGCGCGGTCGCGGTGATCAAGTCGAACATCGCGACCGTGGGCCTGCCTGGCGCCCAGGTGCGCGGGGCCAGGGTGGAACGGCTGCTGGCCCGGCCGCCGGATGGGGCCCCCTATGACCTCGCGTTCGCCGACCCGCCCTACGCGCTGGCCGGCGCCGCGGTGACCAGGATCTTGGAGTCGCTCGGGCGCGGCTGGCTTGCTGCCGGCGCGCTCGTGGTGGTGGAACGGGCGACCCGCTCCGGCGAGGTCAGCTGGCCGGATGATTTCATTGCGGGCAAGTCCCGCAGATACGGCGAGGCGACGTTCTGGTACGGTCGCCGCGCGGCAGCCGGCATCAGCGGGAACTGTGCAGGCAGCGGCGACCCAGCACGCGATAGGGAGTGATACCGGTGCAGCGAGTTGTGTGCCCTGGTTCCTTTGACCCCGCCACGAACGGTCACCTCGACATCATCGGCCGGGCCTGCGGGCTTTACGACGAGGTCGTCGTGGCGGTTCTCATCAACATCACCAAGCACAGCCTGTTCACCGTCGATGAGCGAGTGGACATGCTGCGCGAGGTCACCAAGGGCTACGGCAACGTCCGGGTTGAGCGGTTCCACGGACTGCTGGTCGACTTCTGCGCCGCGAACGGCATCACGGCGGTGGTCAAGGGACTGCGCGCGGTCAGCGACTTCGAGTACGAGATGCAGATGGCCCAGATGAACTACCGGCTGGCCAAGGTGGAGACGCTCTTCATGACCACCAACCCGTTGTACTCGTTCCTCAGCTCGAGCCTGGTCAAGGAGATCGCCAAGTACGGCGGCGACGTCAGCGAGCTAGTGCCCGAGCTCGTCTTGTCCCAGCTCCAGGGTCGCCTCGCCTCGGAATTACCCGATGGGGAACCGCATCGGGTAGGCTGATCGGTCGGTTCAGTCATTGCCAACACGGTAAGCTGTGATGTCCAACATAAAGGGTAAATCGGTCGTTAACGGAGCGGTAGGCTCAGGTGCCCCAACCTCAAGGAACAAGGACCTGAACAGCGACTTCGTCTTCGACATGCGCGCACTCGGCCGCCAGCCTGGTACCTTTCGCGACGAGACTCGCACGGCGCGGGCACCAGCAGGTGTCGGTTCCGGGCTAGTCTTGGTGCTAGCCGACGCGGACGTCACTCTTGACCTGCGGTTCGAGGCGGTCTCCGAGGGCGTTCTCGTCACCGGCTCGGCCGTCGCCCCGCTTACGGGCGAGTGCGCACGGTGCCTGGAGCCGGTGTCCTCCACCATGGAGGTCAGCCTCCAGGAGCTGTACCTGTACCAGCCGGGTCCGGGAGAGGGCGAGGACGACGACGAGGAGCGCTTCCTCGACGGCGACCTGCTCGACCTGGAGCCGGCCTTCCGGGACGCAGTGGTGCTTGCCATGCCGCTTTCACCGCTATGCCAGGAAGACTGCCCCGGGCTGTGCCCCGAGTGCGGTGCCCGCCTCGCCGAGGCAGGACCCGGACACGGGCACGGCGGGGACGTGGACCCGCGATGGGCCGCGCTCCGCCGACTTGATGTTTCTGACCGCAGTAATGACCGACAGGAGAGCTGAAGTGGCTGTTCCCAAGCGGAAGATGTCGCGCAGCAACACGCGATCCCGGCGCGCGCAGTGGAAGACGGCGGCGCCGACGCTGGTGAGCTGCCCGCAGTGCCGCAGCCCCAAGCTGCCGCACGCTGCCTGCCCGACCTGCGGGACGTACCGGCGGCGGCAGGTCCTCAACCCGGCGTGAGTCCCGTGTAAGGAGCGCCGTGGGCATGGTGAGCGGTCGAGGCATGGACGGGGGACTAGCGGCGGGACGAGATCCCGCCGAGTTGCCGTGCGCGCTGGGTGTGCAGATCAGCGCGGAGACGCTGGATCGCGCCCTCACGCACCGGTCGTACGCGTATGAGAACGGCGGGCTGCCGACAAACGAGCGGCTGGAGTTCCTGGGTGACTCCGTGCTCGGCCTCGTGGTGACCGACACGCTGTTCACTGAGTACCCGACCCTCCCCGAGGGGCAGCTCGCCAAGCTACGCGCCGCCGTGGTCCAGATGAACGCGCTGGCCGAGGTCGCACGGGAATTCCAGCTGGGCTCTTACGTGCGCCTTGGCCGCGGCGAGGAGGGGACCGGCGGCCGGGACAAGCCGTCGATCCTGGCCGACACCCTGGAGGCCGTGATCGGCGCGACCTACGTCGACTGTGGCCTTAACGCCGCCAGCGCGCTCGTGCACCGGTTGTTCGATCCCGTCATCGAGCGCTCGGCCCTGCTCGGCGCGGGCCTTGACTGGAAGACTTCCCTGCAGGAGCTCACCGCCGTCCAGGGTCTCGGCGTGCCCGACTACCACGTCGACGACACCGGTCCGGATCACCAGAAGCTGTTCCGGGCCGTGGTGCGAGTCGGTGGCCGCGACCTCGGGACCGGCGAGGGCCGCTCGAAGAAGGCCGCCGAGCAGCAGGCCGCGCAGGCCGCCTACGAAGCGCTCAGCGCCGCATCCGACGGTGCCGGACCCTCTTCCCGGTCCGCCGTCACCAGCGTGACGCCCGCCATCCCCGCCCAGCCCCCGCCCCCCGACCCCGGCCCGCCCACCCTGCCCGCCCCGTGAGGCCGGGAGGCATGCGAGCCAGAGCGAGCGCCAGCGAAGCCAGGAGCCACCTACTTTCGGACAGCGGCCCGCGAGTCGAAGCGAGCGCCAGCGAACCCAGGCGCCACGAGCCGTGTGCGCGCGAGGAACCCGCCCCTTTCGGACGGAAGCCCGCGAGGCGAAGCGAGCGGCAGCGAGCGCATCTTCGAGCGATCCGGCGAGCCGCCGGGGGTCCCCGCGGCGAGCCGGATTCTACGGACCGCAACCAGTGAGAGCAGGGGGCCTGGGGGATTGGCGTATGTCCCCCAGAAAAAACAGTGCCTGAGTTGCCTGAGGTCGAGACTGTCCGCGCGGGCCTGGCGGCGCACGTCGTCGGGCGGACCATCGAAACGGCCCGGGTGCTGCACCCTCGTGCGGTCCGCCGGGATCCGGCGGGCCCGGCCGGGTTCGAGGCCGCGATGGCAGGCCGTCTCCTGGAAGGCGCCGAGCGCCGCGGGAAGTACATGTGGCTCGCGGCCGGGAACGGCGAGGCGCTGCTCGCCCACCTGGGAATGAGCGGCCAGATGCTCGTCGGCGACCCCGACCGCTCGCTATCGCCGCATGTCAGGGTCCGGTTCACGTTCGCCGACGGCGGCCCGGACCTGCGCTTCACCGATCAGCGGACCTTCGGCCACCTGATGCTGGTGCAGTTGCGTGCCCCCGAGGGGGCGAGCGGCGTATCCCCCCTGTCGACCCCCCGGCCCCGGGGAACTCGCGCAAACCGCGAGCCCCTGGGCGGCCCGGTAATCGTCGCGGACGCGCGGACGCCGGTCGAGGTGGCGAGCGATCCCGCGCCCCGGCTCCTGCCGGTGCCGATCGCGCACATCGCCCCCGACCCGCTGGAGCGCGACTTCGACGCGGCGCAGTTCAGCGCGCGCCTGCGGCGCCG
The DNA here is from genome assembly GCA_025934375.1 of Streptosporangiaceae bacterium. Taxonomy (GTDB): domain Bacteria; phylum Actinomycetota; class Actinomycetes; order Streptosporangiales; family Streptosporangiaceae; genus Trebonia. Next base: position 103,881 of record JAICYD010000002.1, read on the forward strand.
GCATACCGGGATCAAGCGTGCTCTCCTGGACCAGTCGCTCATCAGCGGCATCGGCAACATCTACGCCGATGAGGCGCTGTGGCGGGCCCGGCTGCACTGGGACCAGCCGACCGACACCCTGGAGGCCGCCGAGGTGAGCCGTCTCCTCGCGGCCGTGACAGGCGTCTTGACTGAGGCGCTCATGGTCGGCGGCACGTCCTTCGACAGCCTCTACGTCAACGTGAACGGGCAAAGCGGGTACTTCGAGCGGTCGCTGGAAGCCTACGGGCGCGCCGGGCAGCCCTGCAGTCGGTGCGGCACGCCAATCCGGCGGGACTCGTTCATGAACCGCTCGTCCTACAGTTGCCCAAGCTGCCAGCCCGCGAACTTATCCCGAAGAGTTTTCGAGTAACGAAGACTTTTGTGGGCTGTCACCGGCCGAAGTATTCGCGACCATAAAAGTCTTCCGGGTAAGCGCAGGTCGCCGGTTCGCCCTCGCGTTATTCCGTCAACATTCGGCTACACTCGGTGATCAGTCTTCGGCGCCTTCCAAGGGACAGGCCTAGGGCTAGCAGGGGTGCCAGGCCCAACATCTGGGGGTCGGTTCCCGGGTCTGAGTTTGAATGCCGAAGTATCTTTGGTAAGATAGAGGACATAGCAGGTACCGGGACGTGCTCAACTTGACCATCAAAGGCCGGGGTGAGACCCTAGTAGCTGTTGTTGCACGCATGAGCGTGCTCTGCATGTGCCCACTCTGGTCACTCAGTGTGGAGGACCTTACATCATGGCGAAGGCTCTATTCGGCCACGTCGGCGGTCCCGATCCCCGCATGGTCTCGGAGATGCGCCGTCTCCAGCAGCGTGTTCGCGACCTTGAAGCCGAGCTGATGCGGCTTCAGGACGAGAACGACGCGCTCGCCGCGGAGGCAGCTCGCTCGGAGGAGATGCTGGTCTTGGACCGCGAACCAGCGCTCGCCTAGCTCTACACAGCTAGCCGGGACTGGTGGACACGGCAACACGGAAACGAATTAGGGACGCCCCTTCGGCGTCCCTCTTCGTTGACGGCTACTTGTGTGTCCGTGTCGATTTCAATCAGTAAAGTGCGCGAAACGCTTGGTGTCCCCAGGGCAACTGCCTTGGGTGGCCAGGTCGCTTAGCGTGCATTCCTGGCGCCTCCTGGCGCCATGTGCTCTTTGCGCTATGCCGTGAGCGTCGCTGCTCGCGTTTCGCCTGCGCCCGGGCTGCGGGCCACGTCGAGACTGGCGCCAGCGCGCGACCAGCCGAGCGGGGTGCCCGGGCCGGCGGCGAACCGCTGGGACGGTCGCCGACGCCTCGCTGGCGTCCCCAGGCCGGTGCTCGTAGCGCTCGTTGCAGGCCGCTGACCTCGAAGGACGCGATCCCTGGCGGCCGATGGCTCGACACGCCGGGCCGGATGGGCCGCCAAGGCGCAATCGCGGGTTAGCATTGTGGCAAAGGTCATAGTGCCGCGTTTCGGTCGCAAAGTCGTGAATCGCTCCTCGCGTCCCGAAAGCGACACTGTGTCACAAATCACAGTTCCCGTTCTCGTCAATTTCGAGGCGCGGGCAAAGCACCCTATGTGCCATAGGTCACAGTCCCCGGCAACGATAGCGCCGCCCTGGCGATGGCTTGCTTTAGCAGCGCATGATTAAGAACGTACTAAGGAATCTCAGGGGACCTCAACCGAGCGGCGCACTGCACTTCGGGCGCACCGCACTCGGGCGCACCGCACTCGGGCGCACCGCACTCAACGACACTGAACTTCGGGCGCGCTGAACTTCGGGCGCACAGCACTCAACGACACTGAACTTCGGGCGAACCGACTTAAGGGGGCGCGGCCTTAAGGATGCCGCTCGTGTGGGATGTCGCCGATGATGGCGGACTAGGCATGATGGTCACCGGTTGGTCGCCAGTTATTCCGCGAAAATTCTGGCCAGCCCCGTCGCCGGCGCCGGCCAGGGTAGGGTTCTCCCGTCAGCCGGACGACACTGCCTCGCCGGACGACACTGCCTCGCCGTACGACACCGCCTCGCTGTACCACAGTGCCGCGCCATACGACACTGCCGCCCAGCCCGAAGCGGCCGTGGAGCGGGCAGGACAGGGAGTTCGGTACGGCAGATCCGGGGGAGGTGAGGGCACGTGTACCTGAAGACCCTCACGCTGCGTGGCTTCAAGTCGTTCGCCTCGGCTACCACGTTGCGGCTCGAGCCCGGCATCACCTGCGTCGTCGGGCCAAACGGGTCCGGCAAGTCCAACATCGTCGACGCCCTGTCCTGGGTGATGGGCGAGCAGGGGGCGAAGTCCCTGCGCGGCGGCAAGATGGAGGACGTGGTCTTCGCGGGCACTAGCACCCGTGCCCCCCTTGGCCGGGCCGAGGTCTCCCTCACCATCGACAACAGTGACGGTGCGCTGCCGATCGACTATGCCGAGGTGACCATCAGCCGGCTGATGTTCCGCTCTGGGCAAAGCGAGTACGCCATCAACGGTGACAGCTGCCGCCTGCTGGACGTTCAGGACCTGCTCAGCGATAGCGGCCTGGGCCGCGAGATGCACGTCATCGTCGGGCAGGGCCAGCTTGACCAGGTGCTGCACGCCGGGCCAGAGGCGCGGCGGGCCATCATCGAGGAGGCGGCCGGCGTCCTGAAGCATCGCAAGCGCAAGGAGAAGGCGCTGCGCAAGCTGGACGCGATGCAGGCCAACCTGACCCGGCTCGTCGACCTCACCGCCGAACTGAACCGGCAGCTCAAGCCGCTCGGCCGGGCCGCCGAGATTGCCCGGAAGGCGAACATCATCCAGGCCGACTTGCGGGACGCCCGGCTACGGCTGCTCGCCGATGACTACGCCACGCTGAGCGAGAAGCTGGAGCGCGATGAGGCCGACGAGGCCGCGATCCGCACCCGCCGGGGCGCCCTTGAGGCTGACCTGGCCGCCGCCCGCCAGCAAGAGGAAGAGCTCGACCGGGCCGCGACCGAGCAGGCCGCCGAGCTCGACAAGGCCCAGCGGACCTGGTACGCGCTGTCTTCCCTGACCGAGCGGACCCGCGCGGTCGGCAGCCTTGCCGCCGAGCGCTCCCGGCTGCTGGCCGTCGACGCTGAGCCAGAGCGCCCCGGACGCGACCCCGACGAGCTTGACCGGCAGGCCGCCGCGCTGCGTGAAGAGGAAGCCGCCCTGTCCGAGCGGATGGCGGACGGGCGCGCCGTCTTGTCGGAGGTCGTCGCGGAGCGCTCGGCCGCCGAGGCCGCCCTCGCGGCGGCCGAGCGCCGGATCGCCGACGAGGCACGCGCCGCCGCCGGCCGGGCTGAGCGGCTGGCCAGGCTGCGCGGCATGACCGACGCCGCCGCCAGCCGCAGCGCCGCGACCGCCGAGGAGATCGAGCGGCTGGCCATCGCCGTCGAGCAGGCCCGGGACCGGGCCGAGCACGCCCGCCTGGAATACAGCGACGTCCAGGACGTAGCCGGCAACCAAAGCGATGACCGCAGCGGCCTGGCCGCCGACCTCGAGCGGGCCTCCGCCGCCCTAAAGGTAGCCAACGAACGCGTGTCAGCGGCTCGGAAGGCTGAACGCCAGGCCAATAGCGAGGTCGCTGCGCTTCGGGCCCGCGCTGAGGCACTGGAGGAGAGCCTGCGCAGGGGCGCCGACGCGACCGCGGCGGTCCTCGCCAGCCCGGACCGGTTCCGCGGGGTGCTGGGCGCGTTCGCCGGGCAGCTCACGGTCGAGGAAGGCTACGGGACCGCGATCGCCGCCGCCCTCGGCGCCGCCGCCGAGGCGGTCACCGTCGGCGGGCTCGACGCGGCGGTATCGGTGCTCGCCGAGATCCGCGCCGCCGACGCCGGAACGGTCGCGCTCGTGATCGCCGGCTCGGACGCAGCCCCGGGGGCAGCCGCCCGCGATGCCGATTTGCCCGCCGGGTCGCGGTGGGCCGTCGACCTGGTGACGGCGCCCGCTGAGCTTACGGGCGCTGTGCGCGCCCTGCTGGCCGACATCATCGTGGTGGGTGACCTTGAGCAGGCGGCCCGTTGCGTTGGGGATGATCCTGCCCTTAAAGCCGTTACCGTGGCCGGTGACCTGGTCGGGGCGCACTGGGCGCACGGGGGCTCGGCCCGGCCGCAGTCCCTGCTGGACGTGCGCGCGGCCGCCGACGAGGCGGCGGCCGGGGTCGCGGCGGCGCTGCAGCGCGCCGAGGATGCCGCGGAACTGCTCGCCGAGGCCACCGAGGCCACCGAGGCGGCTCAGCGGGACGTCGATGAGGCACGCCGGCTGATGCAGGCGGCCGACGCGGCGGCGGCGGAGATCTCCGGGCGGCTGGGCCGGTTCGCCGGCGCCGCCCGGGCGGCCACAGACGAGGCCAACCGCCTGGACGCCGCCGTCGGCGCCGCGCGGCGTTCGGCGGAAAAGGACCTCGCCAAGCTCGCTCAGCTGAAGGCCGAGCTCGCCGAGGCGGAGGCCGAGGAGGAACGCGCCAGCGATCCTGGGCTGGCCAACGAGCAGGCCGCGCAGGAGCGATCGGAGCTCGCGCACCGCGCCACGGCGGCCCGCAACGCGGAGATGGAAGGCCGCCTTGAGGTCCGCACGGTCGAGGAGCGGTTGCGCGCCATCAGCGGTCAGGCCGATTCGCTGAGCGCCACGGCCGCGGCCGAGCGGATGGCCCGCGAGCGCGCCGCCGCCCGCCGCCGGCAGCGGGCCGCGCAGGCGGCTGTCGCCCGCGCCGTGGCCATCGGAGCCCGGGTCGCGGTCGCCGCCGCTGACTCCTCGCTGGCCATGGCGCGGGCGCGGCGCGAGTCCGCCGAGGAGCTGAGCGTGACCAGCGCCAGCGCGCTGAAGTCGGTGCGGGCACGGGCGACCGCGCTGGCAGGGGACCTGGACAAGGTCGTGAACACGGCCCACGGGACGGAGATCGCCCGTGCCGAGCACCGGCTGCGGCTGGAGCAGATGGAGTCGCACGCGCTCGAGGAGTACGGAGTGGAGCCGGCGACGCTGATGGCCGAGTACGGCCCCGCCGTGCTGGTCCCTACAGCGGCCGGGACGCCACCGCCCGCGAGGCCCGCCGGGCAGGAGGGCGAGGACAAGTCCCCGGCTGAGGCGCCCGCCGACCCCGCCGCTGCCGGGCTCGCCAGCACCGTCCCCGCGGAGCCGGGAAGCCTGGCCGAGGCGCTGCGCGCCGTCACCGAGGCGGCTCGCGCGCAGTCCAACGGCAGTAACGGGAACGGTGCCAACGAGAACGGTGCCAACGGGACCCGGCCCCGGCGCAAGAAAGAAGCCGAATCCGAAGTTCCCGCGGCGGTCCCCTACGTGCGCGAGGAGCAGCAAAAGCGCGCGGCCGAGGCGGAGCGGCAACTGACCCGGCTCGGCAAGGTGAACCCGCTGGCCCTGGAGGAGTTCGCCGCGCTCCAAGAACGGCACCAGTTCCTGGCCACGCAGCTTGAAGACCTCCGCAAGACCCGCCGGGACCTGCTCACGGTCGTCAAGGAAGTCGATGACCGGGTGCAGGAGGTCTTCGCCTCCGCGTACGCGGACACCGCGCGGGAGTTCGAGGCGATATTCGGCCGGCTGTTCCCGGGCGGGTCCGGGCGGCTGCTGCTGACCGAGCCCGACGACATGCTGACCACCGGCATCGAGATCGAGGCGCGGCCGCCCGGCAAGAAGGTCAAGCGGCTGTCCCTGCTGTCGGGCGGCGAGCGGTCGCTGACGGCGATCGCCTACCTGTTCGCGATCTTCAAGGCGCGGCCGTCGCCCTTCTACGTGCTCGATGAGGTTGAGGCCGCGCTCGACGACAGCAACCTGCAGCGACTGCTGCGGGTCTTCGACGAGCTGCGGGAAAGCTCCCAGCTCATCGTGATCACCCACCAGCGCCGGACGATGGAGGCCGCCGACGCGCTTTACGGCGTCTCCATGCGCGGCGACGGCGTCTCCCAGGTGATCAGCCAGCGCGTCCGCGAGCCCGAGCCGGTCTAGCGTTGGGCGGTAGGGCAAGCTAGAGCCTGACGTACGCTCCGGTTCGGCGAGATCGCTGACGGTTCTGGGAGACTTAGGACGTTATGGAATACATCATCCTCATCGTTGTGCTCGCGGTGCTCCTCATCGGCGGCCTCGGAAGCACCTTCTTGCTGCGCTCGCGGAGCGGACGTCGGGGCGGCGGGGCAAGCGCCGGCTCAGTCGCCCGGGGGGGGACCGCGACCGCCCCGGGGACAGCCGATGACAGCGGGGCCACCGCCACCACGACCGTCGCCCCGCCCGTCCCCGCGCAACCGGAAGCGCCGGAAGCGCCGGCGAAGCCGACGATCGAGAAGCCGCCCCCCTCGGCCGGGCGGATGGTGCGGCTGCGCGCCCGGCTCGCCCGGTCCCAGTCCGGCTTCGGGTCGGCGCTGCTGAGCCTGCTGTCGCGGGACCGGCTGGACGACGACACCTGGGACGAGATCGAGGAAGTCCTGATCACGGCCGACGTCGGGGTCGGCCCGGCCCGGCAGATGGTCGCCGACCTGCGGACCAAGGTGAAGGTCGAGGGCTCGCGAACCCCCGATGAGGTCAAGCAGATGCTGCGGGCCGAGTTGCTGGCCCAGGTCGAGACCCCGGCCAGCCGCGAGGTTCGCACCCGGCGCCACGAGGGCCACCCGGCGATCGTGATGATGGTCGGCGTCAACGGCACCGGCAAGACCACGACCTGCGGCAAGCTCGCCCGCTCACTGGTCGGGGACGGGCAGACCGTGCTGCTCGGCGCCGCCGACACGTTCCGGGCGGCCGCCGCCGACCAGCTGCAGACCTGGGGCGAGCGGGTCGGCGCGCAGACGGTCCGCTCGGACAAGGAGGGCGCCGACCCCGCGAGCGTCGCCTTCGAGGCGGTCAGCCAGGGCATCGAGGCCGAGGTGGACGTGGTCCTCATCGACACGGCGGGGCGCCTGCACACCAAGACGGGCCTTATGGACGAGCTCGGCAAGGTGAAGCGGGTCATCGAGAAGAAGGCCAGCGTGGATGAGGTGCTGCTGGTGCTCGACGCGACGACCGGCCAGAACGGGCTCCGCCAGGCGCGCGTGTTCGCCGAGGTCGTCGACGTCTCGGGGATCGTGCTCACCAAGCTCGACGGCACCGCCAAGGGCGGCATCGTGGTCGCGGTCCAGCAGGAGCTCGGCGTCCCCGTCAAGCTGGTCGGCCTCGGCGAGGGCCCCGATGACCTGGCGCCCTTCGACCCGGAGACCTTCATCGACGCGATCATCGGGTAGCCAGGCCTGGATAGCGAAACACCCTCGTAACAACAAGACCGCCTGTTTCACGTCTTGGACACATTCTGACTAGACGAATGAAACGCGCCTAAGGCATCGTCGACAGCAGGCACACGAGAGGGTGGTCACATGAAGCTCATTACGGCTGTCATCAAGCCATTCAAGCTTGATGACGTCAAGGCCGCTCTGCAAGCCTTCGGCGTGCACGGCATGACCGTCAGCGAAGCCAGCGGGTACGGCCGCCAGCGCGGGCACACGGAGGTCTACCGGGGTGCTGAGTACCAGGTGGACCTGGTTCCCAAGGTCCGCGTCGAGGTGCTGTGCGACGACCAGGATGCCGAGGACCTGGTCGGCGTCATCGCGAAGGCGTCCCAGACCGGGCGGATTGGCGACGGGAAGGTCTGGATGGTGCCGGTCGAGACGGTCGTCCGGGTGCGCACCGGTGAGCGCGGGTCCGACGCCCTCTAACCCTCATGGCAAGCCAATAGGGGAGGCCAGTACCGCGAGCATGCCAATGTCAAGGCCTGCGTTATTAACCGGGGGACCTGGTGAGCGTGATGACCTCTTTCGCGGCCGACCGAGGCCGAAGGACAACCGAGACCGATCGCTGGCTGGCCGGCATGCTCGGGGCCGAGCCCGGAGTGGCCCTCGTCGCCGTCGGCGGTTACGGCCGCAAGGAACTGCTGCCCGGCAGCGATCTCGACGTGCTCCTGCTGCACGATGGCCAAGAGGGCATCGCCGCGATCGCCGACCGGGTCTGGTACCCGGTCTGGGACTCCGGCGCCCGCCTGGACCACGCCGTGCGCACCGTCCCCCAGGCGCGCCGGGTGGCCCGCAACGACCTCAAGGTCGCCCTCGGCCTGCTGAACGCCCGGCACGTGGCCGGCGACCCTGACCTCACGACCAGGCTCCGCGAGGGCGCGCTCGAGGACTGGCGCGTCAACGCCAGGACCCGGCTCGCCGAGCTGCGGGAACTGCACGAGGAGCGGACCCGGCTGCACGGCGAGCTGGCCTTCCTCCTCGAGCCGGACCTGAAGGAATCACGCGGCGGCCAGCGTGACGTGCACGCCATCCAGGCCATCGCCGCGGCATGGGTCGCCCCCGCCCCCGGCCCCCGGGTCCGGGCCGCCTACGAGCAGATCCTCGACGCCCGGCACGTCCTGCACGAGGTCACCGGCCGCCGCCTGGACCGCCTTGTCCTCGAGGAGCAAGATGAGGTCGCCCGGACGCTGGGGCTGCTCGACGGGGACCAGTTGCTGCGCGACCTGGCCGGTGCCGGGCGCACCGTCGCCTACGCCGTCGACCACGCGTTCCGCCAGGCGGAGCGGGCCGCGGGCCGCCGCGGCCTCGGCGCCCGCCTGCGCCGCGGCGCGCCCGAGCGGCGCCCCCTCGCGGACGGGGTCGTCGAGCAAGACGGTGAGGTTGTCCTGGCCCGGGCGGCCAGCCCCGCCACCGACCCGGCGCTCGTGCTCCGCGCGGCCGCCGCCGCCGCGCAGGCCGGGCTGCCGCTCGCGCCGCGGGCGCTGGCCCGGCTGGCCGAGTGCCCGCCGTTGCCCGTTCCGTGGCCCGCCGACGCCCGCGACGCGCTGACCACGCTGCTGGGCGCGGGCGCGTCGGCGATCCCCGTCTGGGAGGCGCTGGATCAAGAAGGCCTGCTCACCCCGCTGATCCCCGACTGGGAACGGGTCCGCAACCGGCCGCAGCGCAACCCGCTGCACCGCTTCACCGTCGACCGGCACCTGGTCGAGTGCGCCGCGAACGCGGCGGCACTGACCCGCGACGTCGCCCGGCCCGACTTGCTGCTGCTGGCCTGCCTGCTGCATGACATCGGCAAGGGCTGGCCGGGCGACCACAGCGTCTCCGGTGAGGTGGTCGCCCGCGACGTGGCCCGCCGCGTCGGGCTGACGCTGCCCGACGCCGAGATCATCGCCGCCGCGACCAGGCATCACCTGCTGCTGCCGATGGTGGCGACCCGGCGCGACCTGGACGACCCGGTGACCGTGCAGCACGTGGCCCAGGCACTGGGCAGCCGGCTGCTGCTGGAGCTGCTGCACGCGCTCGCGCAGGCCGACGGGCTGGCGACCGGCCCGGCGGCGTGGAATGACTGGAAGGCGGGGCTCGTCGCCGACCTGGTGCGGCGGGTCTCCGCCGTGCTCGACGGCGACCCGGAGCCCGAGCCCGCGCCGCTGCGCGATGACCAGCTGGCGCTGGCCGCCGCGGGCGGCCCGGCCGCGATCGTCAAGGGCCACGAGGTCACGGTGGTCGCCCCCGACCGCCCCGGCCTGCTGTGGCGGGCCGCCGGGGTGCTCGCCTCGCACCGCCTGGCGGTTCGCGGCGCCAACGCGACGACCGTGGGAGAGACCGCCGTGACGGTGTTCAGCGTGGCGCCCGAGTACGGTGACCCGCCTGATGAGGCCCTGGTCGCGGCCGACCTGCGCCGGATGCTGGAGGGCCGCCTGGACGTGGAGGACCGCCTGGAGCGCCGCGCCCGCAACGCCCGTCCCCCCGGCGCCGCCGCGCCGCCACCCAAGGTCGTCATGGTCGATGGTGCCTCGCAGACGGCGACCGTGGTCGAGGTGCGCGCCCACGACGAGCCTGGCCTGCTGTGGCGGATCGGCCGGGCGCTCGGCGAGTGCGGCCTGGACGTCCGCGCCGCCCGGGTCGAGACCCTCGGGGCAGAGGCCGTCGACGTCTTCTACGTCACCGACTCCGCCGGCCGGCAGCTCACCGACCCCGAGGCCCGCAAGCGGACCGTCGCCGCGGTTCTCGCCGCGTTGACTCCCGCCTGAGCCGGCCCTCTGGACACCGCATCGATCCACTGGGCTCTGAGCCTCGCGCGTAGACGGTAGCCTTGACAACGTGTTTGAGACGCTATCGGATCGGCTGACTCAGGTCTTCTCATCGCTGCGCGGGAAGGGGCGGCTGTCCGCCGCCGACATTGACGCGACCGCGCGGGAGATCCGCATCGCCTTGCTGGAGGCAGACGTCGCGCTGCCCGTGGTGCGGCAGTTCATCGCAGCGATCAAGGAGCGGGCCAGCGGCGAGGAGGTCTCGGCCGCGCTGAACCCCGCCCAGCAGGTCATCAAGATCGTCCACGAGGAACTGGTCACGATCCTCGGCGGCGAGGCCCGGCGGCTGCGGTTCAACAAGGTCCCGCCGACCGTGATCATGCTCGCGGGCCTGCAGGGCACCGGTAAGACCACGCTCGCCGGCAAGCTCGGGCTGTGGCTGAAGGAGCAGGGCAACACGCCCATGCTGGTGGCCGCCGACCTGCAGCGGCCGAACGCCGTCCAGCAGCTGCAGGTGATCGGCCAGCGGGCCGGGGTGCCGGTATTCGCGCCTTCCCCGGGCAATGGCGTCGGAGACCCGGTGGAGGTGGCGCGGGCCTCGGTAGACGAGGCGCGGCGTGCCCAGCACAACATGGTCATCATCGACACCGCCGGCCGCCTGGGCATCGACGCGGAGATGATGGCGCAGGCCCGGGCCATCCGCGACGCGGTCGACCCCGACGAGGTCCTGTTCGTCGTCGACGCGATGATCGGCCAGGACGCGGTCGCGACCGCTCAGGCGTTCCTCGACGGCGTCGACTACGACGCGGTGGCGCTGACCAAGCTTGACGGCGACGCCCGCGGTGGCGCCGCGCTGTCGGTCGCCGCGCTGACCGGCAAGCCGATCATGTTCGCCTCCACTGGCGAGAAGCTGGCGGACTTCGACCAGTTCCACCCGGACCGGATGGCCACCCGGATCCTGGACATGGGTGACATCCTGACGCTGATCGAGAAGGCCGAGAAGGCGTTCGATCAGGACCAGGCCGAGGCGATGGCCTCCCGCATGATGACCGGCGAGGGCTTCACGCTGGAGGACTTCATCGAGCAGCTGGGCATGCTGCGCAAGCTCGGGCCGATCCAGAACCTGCTCGGCATGATGCCCGGCGCGGCCAAGAACAAGGAGCTGCTGGCCCGGGTCAACGACAAGGACCTCGACCGTGCCGAGGCGATCGTCCGGTCGATGACGCCCGAGGAGCGGCGCAACCCCAAGGTCATCAACGGATCCCGCCGCCTGCGCATCGCCAACGGGTCCGGGGTGACCGTCGGGCAGGTCAACGAGCTGGTCACCAACTTCTTCGAGGGCCAGCGGCAGATGAAGATGATGCTCGGCGGGGCGATACCGGGGATGCCCGCCCTGCCCGGCATGGGCCGTCGCGGCGGGTCCGCGCGGCAGGCGAAGTCGGCCAAGAACAAGCGCAGGCACCCCGGCGGTGACCCGCGCAAGGCGGCGATGGCCGGCCCGGCCGCCGGCGGCCCGGCGGACCGCAACGGCGCCGCGGCCGAGCCCGCCGCTCCCAAGTCCATGGCGGAGCTGTCGGAGATGCTCCGCGAGGCGACCGAGGGCGGCGGTGGCCTGCCGGGTCTCGGCGGCCCGGGTAGCTTCCCCGGCCTGCGCGGCGGCCCCGGCGCCCTGCCCTCGCTGCCGCCCGGCGGCCCGGGCGCGGGCAACGTCCCCGCCGCCTTCGGCGGCAACAAGGGCGCCGGCAATAAGAAGAAGAAGCGGAAGTAGCCGCAACGAAACGTGCCCCCTGCCGCGTTGACACCCAGTCCCGCCGGATAGCCGGCGGACCGGGTCAGTCAGCGGCGAGGGCGCGGACCGCGTCGATCGTGTCGGCCTCGGCGGCCGGCTTGTCCTCGCGGTAGCGGATGACCCGCGCGAAGCGCAGTGCCACGCCGCCGGGATAGCGCGGGCTGCGCTGCACGCCGTCGAACGCGATCTCCACGACGAGCTCGGGGCGGACGTAGACGGTCCAGTCGTCGCGGTGGTCCTCCAGCTCCTGCAGGCGCTGGGTCTGCCAGGTCAGCAGCTCGTCGGTCAGGCCCTTGAAAGTCTTGCCGAGCATCACCCAGCCGCCCGTCTCCGGATCGCGTGCGCCCAGGTGCAGGTTGGACAGCCAGCCCTGGCGGCGCCCGTGCCCCCACTCGACGGCGAGCACGACCAGGTCGAGCGTGTGCCGTGGCTTGACCTTGATCCACGCGGCCCCGCGCCGCCCGGCCGCGTAGGGAGCGTCCAGCGCCTTGACCACGACGCCCTCGTGCCCGTGCGCGATCGCGTCCGCGAAGAAGGCCGACGCCCGCCCGGCGTCACCGGTCACCAGCCGGGGCATGAGCATGTCCGGCGAAACGACCGCCGCCAGCCCCGCTCGCCGGTCCGCGTCCGCCCGGTCGAGCAGGTCGGTGCCGTTCAGGTGCAAGACGTCAAACAGGAACACCGACAGGGAAACCGCCGTGCCCGTCTCGGTCGCGGCGCGGGCCGCCGTGTCCTGGAAGGGGAGCGGCCGGCCGTCGGGCCGCAGCGCGATCAGCTCCCCGTCGAAGACGGCGCTGGCGGCCGGCAGCCGCCGCAGCGCCGCGACGACCTCCGGCAGCCGGGCGGTGATGTCATCCAGCGTCCGCGTGAACAGCCGCACCTCACCATCACTGATGTGCGCCTGGATCCGGATACCGTCCAGCTTCCACTCAACGGCGGCTTCCCCGCCGATCTTGGCCAGCGCCTCCTCGATCGTGGGCTCGCTGGCGGCCAGCATGGGCTTCAGCGGATGGCCGACCTGCAGCCCGAACTCCGCCAGCGCGGCGCTGCCGCCGGCCAGCGCCGCCCGCGCGGCGCGCGGCAGTGACCCGCTCAGCATGACCGCGCGGCGGACCTCGGCGACGGGAACGCCGGACGCTTTCGCGACCGCGTCGGTCATCACGCCGTCCAGTGCCCCTTGCCGCAGTTCGCCCGACAGCAGCCGGACCAGGAAGTACTGCTCGTCCTCGGTGGCCGCGCCGAATAGCTCGGCGACCAGCCGCTTGCGCTCGGCGGCCGATCCCTTCCCGGCGACCGCGCCGATCACCGTGAACGCCGCGTCAACCTGCGCCACCGTCAGCGACGCGGCCCCCGCCGGGGCCGGGGCGGCTCGCAGCGAGGCCCACCCGACCCCGATCTGCCGTTGCGGCAGCTCCCCGGACAGGTACGCCACCACGATGGGCGCCTCATCCGGGTCCGCCGCCCCTAGCGCGGACGCCAGCGCGGCGACCTTCCCGAGCCGTGCGCTCGTCCCCGAGACCTCCCGCGACACCGACGCGACCTCAGCCAGCAGCATCCCCCCATTGTGCCGTTGACACCGCGGCAGCGCGCGACCAGGCCAGAGGGCGGGCCGGGTTGGGTCGGGAGGGTCAGGCAGACCAGAGGGGACAGGCTGGCCGGGAGGCGCGTCGTCAATGAACCAGCAGGACAAGCAAGCGATCGATGAGCTGTTCCAGTACCTGTACCGGACCGCGCAGCAGGCGGGGCCCCGGGACGCGGACGCCGAGGCGCTCATCCAGCGCTACCTCAAGCAGGCGCCGCCCGGGCTGACCTACCAGATGGCCCAGATGCTCGTGGCCCAGCAGGCGACGATCCGGCAGCTGCGCGCCCGGCTGCAAGCCGGCGGCGGCGCGCCCGCCGGGTTCGGGCAGGCCCGGGCCGGCTACGCGCAGTCGGGCTACGCCGGATACGGCCAGCCCGGCCAGTATCAGCCGGGCTACGGCTACCAGCAGCCCTACCAGGGCCGCGGTGGCGGTTTCCTGGCCGGCGCGGGCCAGTTGGCCCTCGGGATCGGCGGCGGCATCATCGGCGCGGAGATCCTGACCGACATCTTCAGCGGCGTCGGCGGCATGTTCGACGGCGACCGGGGCGATGAGCGCGCCTATGAGGACGGCTACCAGCAGGGCTTCGCGGCCGGCGACGACTACGAGGACCGCGACGATTACCAGGACCCGGGCGGCTACGACGATGGCGGCGGCTACGACGATGGCGGCGGCGACTTCGGCGGCGGCGACTTCTGAGCAAGAAGCGCCGCCCTCACCGGGTCCGGGAGGGCGGCGCGTCGCTCGGGTAAGTCCGGGTCGTCAGGGGGCCGGCCTGGCGACGGCCTTGCGGCCGCGGCGGTCGCCGGGGACCCAGAGGTAGTAGCCGACCGGGAACAGGCGCAGGGACAGCTTGTCGTCGAGCAGGCCCCAGATGCCCTTGCGGGAGAACAGCGTGACCGCGATGGCCACCAGCCCCAAGATGATCAGGTACCACACATCGTATTGCTGCAGGGCCTGCTGCAGCACCATGAAGATGATCGTCCCGATGATCGGGCCCTCGATGGTGCCGATGCCGCCGATGATCACCGCGAAGGCCATCTCCGCGGTCCACTGGACGCTGAACACGCCGCCGGAGGTGCCCGGCACCACCTGGAGCTGCTCGATGGCCAGCACCCCGCCGGCCGCGCCGCAGCCGATCGCGGCCACGACGAACACCAGCATCCGCGCGACCCACACGCGCGCGCCGGAACTGCTGGCGGCGATCTCGTCGTCGCGGATCGCCGTCAGCACCAGCCCCACGCGGGTGCGCAGCAGGAAGTACACCGCGGCCAGGGCCACCACTGACACGCTGAGGCCGGCCCAGTAGGTGTAAGCCGACAAGACCGTCGGGTCCCACCCGGACAAGCCCGGCAGCGGCAAGCCGGTGCCGCCGCCAATCGACTGGAACTGCTCGACGAACAGTGCCACCGCCGTCGCCAGCACCCAGGTCCCGATCGCGAAGTACCCGGTCCGCAGCCGGGAGACCAGCCACCATAGCGGCAGTGCGGCGACGCCCGCGCCCACGGCGCCCAGCGGCACCCCGATGAACGGCGACACCCCGTGCATCGCGAGGATCAGCACGAAGTACGCCCCGAGCCCGAGGAACGCCTGCTGGCCCACCGAGACCAGGCCGGCGTACCCGGCGAGCAGGTTCCACATCGAGGCCAGCGTCAAGATGATGAATCCCTGCACGAGGATGCCGGTGGTGCCGGCGTAGACCTCATAAGGCAAGATCGCGAACACCGCGACGACCACCAGCGCGCCGATCCCGGTCCACCACACGTTGCGCCGCGAGCGGGTGACGCGGATGTCGCCGCCAGCCGAAACGGCTGCCTCAGAAACGGTCACGACTGCGTCCTCCGCGCGGTCAGGCCCTGCGGCCGGAACACCAGCACGACAAGGAAGATGATGTACCCGGCCAGGGCCTCGTAGGAGATGTTGATCTGCCCGCCGACCTGCTGGGCGACGCCGAGCACGATGCCGCCCAGCAGCGTCCCCCACAGCGAGCCGAGGCCGCCGATCACCACCGCCGCGAACGCCCACAGCAAGATGGTGCTGTTCCCGTCGGTCGGGGAGAACTGGCCGGACATGCCGTAGGCCACGCCAGCCAGGCCCACGGTGCCGAAGGAGATCGCGGCCGCGATCCCGAAGACGTGCCGGGCGTTGATGCCCGACAGCAGCGCGGCGTCCCGGTCGTCGGCGACGGCCCGGATCATCCGGCCGTACCTGGACGCGGACAGGAAGTACTGCAGGGCCAACAGCACGAGGATGGCTATCCCCAAGATGCCGACCGGGAGCCACCCGATCTGGATCTGCGAGCCGGCCGAGAAGGACGCGCTCAGCAGCGAGGAACCGGTGCCGATGCTGCGGCTGTTGGCGGAGAAGAAGCGCTGCAGCCCGTTCTCGATCACGATCGACAGGCCGAACGTGACGATGAGCGTCGCCAGCTCGCCCTTGTTCAGCGCCGCCTGGATGACACTGCGCTGCAGGGCGTAGCCGAGGGCCGCCATGAGCACGACCATGATCGGGATCGACCACAGGAACGGAACATGGGTGACCGCGATGACGCCAGTGGCGATGTAGGCGCCCACGATCGCGAGGTCACCGTGGGCGAGGTTGACCACCTTCATGATGCCGAACAGCAGCGACAGGCCGCACGCGAACAGGGCGTACAGGCCGCCGGTCAAGATCCCCTGGATGATGGCGTTGACCCAGGCCATTAGCGCGCCCCTCCAGCGTTGTGGCCAGCTAGCCCGAAGTACGCGGCCTCCACCTGCTCCGAGGTGAACTCCGACGGCCGGCCTTCTAGCGTCGTGCGCCCTTCGAGCAGGCACTGCATGTGCGAGGCGACCCGGCGAGCCTGGGCCACGTCCTGCTCCACGAGCAAGACCGTCACCCCGGAGGCGAGGATCCGCGGGAGCACGTCGTAGATGCGCTGCAGGATGAGGGGGGCCAGGCCCAGCGACACCTCATCGAGCAGCAGCACGCGCGGGTTGGCGACCAGCGCCCGGCCGATCGCGACCTGCTGCTGCTCACCGCCCGACATCTGCGCGGTCTTCTGCCCGCGGCGCTCCTTCATGAACGGGAACAGCTCCATCACCGCCGGGATATCCCAGGGGCCGCGCCGCGCGTAGGAGGCGCCGACCTTCAGGTTCTCCTCCAGGCTCAGCGACGGGAACAGCCGCCGCCCCTCGGGCACCATGGAGATCCCCGCCGTCGCGCGCTTTTCGGCCCGCAGCCGCGTGACGTTCGTTCCGTCGAGCAGCACCAAGCCACTGGTCGGATGGTGCAGGCCGGCGATCGTGCGCAGCAGCGTGGACTTGCCCGCGCCGTTGGCCCCGATGATGGCGTACACCTCACCGGGCCGGACGCGCAGCGACACGTTGCTGACGGCCCGCAGCTGGCCGTGATGCACGGTCAGGTCGCGTACCTCGAGCAAAGGCGACTCGCTCACGAGCTCTCCCCGTCGGTTTTGAGCATGTCCGATATGATTGGCCCTTCATCGGACATGCCCCGGGGGGTACGGGGGGTCGTCCCCCCGGGAGATGACAGCGACTCGACCGCCGCGGTCTCGATGTCGCTGCCCAGGTAGACCTCGCGCACCTTCGGGTTGGCGAGGACCGCGGCGGGCTCGCCATCGCCGATGAAGGCGCCCCCGTACAGGCAGATGAGCCGGTCGACGAGCGCGGTGAGCGCCCGGACCACGTGCTCGATCCAGATCACCGCCGTGCCCTCGGCGTTGATCGCGCGGATGATCTCGATGAGCTGGGCGACCTCCGGGTCGGTCAGCCCGCCCGCCACCTCATCCAGCAGGAGCAAGGTCGGCCGGGTCGCCACCGCCCGGGCGATTTCCAGCCGCTTGCGCTGCAGCAGGCCGAGCCGGGAGGCGGGGAGGTTGGCCTCGCCCGTCATCCCGGTGCGCTCCAGCGCCTCAGCGGCCGCGGCGTAGCTGGCCTTGCGGCGCAGGCCGCCGCCCTGCTGGGCGGCGACCAGCACGTTCTCGAACACGGTCATGTCGATGAACGGCCGCGGCACCTGGTAGGTCCGGCCGATGCCAAGGCGGCAGCGGGCAGCGGAGTCCAGCTTGGTGACCGCCTTGCCGGCGAAAGAGACCTGACCGCTGTTGGGGGCGAGGTCGCCGGAGATGAGGCCGAACAGGCTGGTCTTGCCAACGCCGTTCGGCCCCACGATCCCGACCGTGTCCCCGGCGCCAACCGAGAACGACAGGTCTTCCGCGATGACGACCCGGCCAAACCGTTTCGTCACGTGGTCTAGCTGAAGCAAGGAGTACTGCCTTTACTTGAAGGTTGGCAGAAGATCACCCGTGATCTTCGCGTTCGGGTTGAGCGTATTGTCCACTACGACCGCGTCCAGCGGATACTTGCTGCCCTTGACCTTCTGCCACTGGATGCCGACCGGCGGGGTGATGACCACGCCGGGGGCGGGGCTCTTGGACGACGTGAAGTCCATCGGCCCGGCCACGGCGTCGGGGATCACCACGTTGTGCAGCGCGGCGGCCACCTCGGCCTTGTCGTGCGGGTTGTTCACCGAGGTGAAGGCCTTGTAGGCGATCTCGAACAGCGTGTAGTTGCTGATGTTCTGGTTCGGCTGCTTGCCGCCCGACGCGTCGGTGTAGGCGGTGGCCAGCTCCTGGCAGGACTGCCCGGTGAAGGAGGAGTGCCACGGCAGCGACGGCGACCACCACGCGTCGGTCGCGACGTTCTCCACGAGGTTGCCCAGGGCGTAGGCGTCGTCGGGGAACAGCAGGACCTTGGCGACGGTGGCCAGCTTGGGCTTGAAGCCCTGTTGCACGGACTGCTTCCACATGACCGCGAAGTCCGGCGGCAGCGGCACGTTGGTGAAGAAGTCCGCGCCCGAGGACTTGAACTGGCCGATCATCGAGGAGTAGTTCTGCAGCCCGTCGGTGTAGGCCGCCGACAGCTCGATGCTGTAGCCCTTGCTCTTGGCGATGAGCGGGAATACGGCGCTGAACGCCTTGCCGTCGGAGTCGTTGGGGAACGCCGCCGCGACCTTGTGGTTGTTGCCGAGCTGCTTGCCGATCCGGTCCCACATCGGGATGAACGCCTCGACCAGGTGCTCGGCGCCCAGGAAGTACATGACCGTGTACTTGGGCTTGAGGGTGGGCTTCTCCGGGTTGCCGCCCAGGTTGACGTACCACGACTCCCACGGGACGTTCGAGCAGACCAGCGGGGTGCCCAGCGCCTCGGCCTGCGAGGCCACCGCGTTGACGGTCTCCGGGGTGGAGGACGCGAACAGCATGTCGACGTTGTCGCCCTGGATGGCCTGCTTGGCCAGGGTCCCGGCGTGGGTGACGCTGGACTGGCTGTCGTAGGACTTGATGTTGACGGTGTAGGTCTTGCCGCCGATCTTGAACCCGGTCTTGTACGGGCCCGCCTGCTGGACCTGCTGCAGCACCCAGTTGTCGGGGGCGCCGAACCCGGCCAGCCCGCCAGTCAGCGGGTGAATCCAGCCGATCGTGATCTCGCCGCCGCTCGCCGAGCCGCTGCTGCTGGCGCCGCCGCTGGCCGGGGAGCTGCTTGACGTGCTGCTGCTGGCACCCTTGAGGCCGGAGCTGCAGGCGTCCAGGAGGCTGGCGCCGCCCACGGCGGCCGCGCCGATGCCGGCCGCGCGCAAGAGGCCGCGCCGGGAGAAGTTGCTCGTCGGCGTGGGGGCACCGGACTGAGCAGTCTGGTCAGTCATGCTCTCGATCTCTCCTTATGAGGGGTCGCGCCGGGGGAGGCGCGGAACCGCTTCCAGGGATGGTCAGCCGAGTTGGCACAGGGAGCGACGCTAGGGGAGCGCGCGGTTCCCGGAGTCGAGCGTGCCCGAGGCTAACATCACTCCAATCCCTTAAGTAAGGAACGTGGCTAGTTGCGGTGGCATGTAACTATCTGCGGGCCGTAGCGGCTACGGCGAGGAGTCCTGGGATCACGGAGATCGCTGGACGGGCGTTGTGGCTCAAGACAGCCGTCACTGGAGGTGACGACAGCCTGTGGGATGGGGCCTGACCTGCTGATACCTAATCTCTTCAGTCGCCGGAGACTGCTTCCGTTCGCTGTGCGCACGACTGTAACGATCATGCACAAAGGTGGCACAGCTGACCGCGCGGACACCACCCGAAGTGCGCGCGTGTTATGTAACTGTTTCATGCTGTTCATGGTGGAGCGTGTTGGGTTGACGCAACGTAAGATTTCGCTGACAGGCGACCAGATGATTACCGCCAGTCCCGCCGTGTCTGGCACAATGGATGGCCGAAGCCTGGCTGAGCGGCGCCCTCTTCTCGTCTGCCTTGCCGGGCCCCTTTGATCGGTCCGGCCGGCCTTCCCCCGCTGGCGGGTGCCCGACGCACGTACCTACCTTTCAGGGAGTAACGCAGCCGTGGCTGTCAAGATCAGGCTTAAGCGCATGGGCGCCATCCGGGACCCGTACTACCGGATCGTCGTCGCCGACGCCCGCACCAAGCGGGACGGGCGCGCCATCGAGGAGATCGGCAAGTACCACCCCAAGGAGGACCCCTCGGTCATCGAGGTCAAGTCCGACCGGGTTCAGCACTGGCTGTCTGTCGGCGCGCAGCCGACCGACCAGGTGCGCCACCTGCTCACCATCACCGGTGACTGGCAGAAGTTCAAGGGCGAGGCCAGCGCGCAGAGCAACGTCAAGGTCGCCGAGACCAAGGCGGACAAGAAGGTCCGCTATGACGAGCTGGTGAAGGAGAGCCTCGCGGCCAAGGAGTCCAAGAGGGACTCCCGGCCCGCCCGGTCCTCCAGCAGGCCGAAGAAGGAAGCGGCCGCTCCCGAGGCAAGCGCCGCAGCGGCGAGCACCACTGAGGCCAGCGCCGGGCCGGCCCCCGCTGTCGAGGTCCCCGCTGCCGAGGTCCCCGCTGCCGAGGAAGCCGCCACCGACGGCGGCAGCGAGGCCTGACGTGCTGGAGGAGGCCCTCGAGCACCTCGTCAGGGGGATCGTCACCCACCCGGACGATGTCCGCGTCGCTAGCCGTTTGCAGCGCCGCGGCAACGTCCTGGAGGTCCGGGTGCACCCTGACGACCTCGGAAAGGTCATCGGCAGGGGCGGGCGCACTGCCCGCGCGCTGCGGACTGTGATCGGTTCCCTCGCCGGGAACCGGCCAGTCCGCATCGACCTGCTGGAGACCGGCGAGGTCCGTTAACCCGCGAGCGACGCGAATGCAGGTCAACGTAGGCCGGATCGGCCGCCCGCACGGGATTCGCGGTGAGGTGGTAGTCGGTGTCCGGACCGACGAGCCGGAGGCGAGATTCGCCGTCGGCGCGCGGCTGGACACCGACCCGCCCGGGAGGGGCCCGCTGACGGTCGCGGCCGTCCGCTGGCAGTCCGGCGAGCTCATCGTGCGGTTCAAGGGGATCAAGGACCGCACTGTGGCCGGCGAGCTTGGCGGTACCTGGCTGAGCATCGACTCAGCCGCGCTGGCGCCGCTGGATGACCCCGACGAGTTCCGCGACCACGAGATCGTCGGGCTGACCGTGCGCACCGCAGCGGGCGTAGTCGTCGGCGAGGTCACTGACGTCCTCCACCACGGGCAGGACCTGCTGGCCATCAAGCCGGCTAGCGCTGGCCCTGAAGTCCTCGTCCCCTTCGTCAAGGCGATCGTCACCGACGTTGACGTTGCCGGGGGCACCCTCGTGATTGATCCTCCGCCGGGCTTGCTCGACCTGGACGAGGCGCAATAGTGCGCGTCGACATCATCACCATCTTCCCGGACTACTTCGGTACCCCGGCCAAAGGCGCCGGCCCGCTCGGGGTATCCCTCATCGGGAAGGCCGCCGCGCGCGGCGAACTGGACTTCCGGCTGCACGACCTGCGCAAGTGGGCGACCGACGTCCATCACACCGTGGATGACACGCCATTCGGCGGCGGCCCCGGGATGGTGATGAAGCCAGAT
The DNA here is from genome assembly GCA_025934375.1 of Streptosporangiaceae bacterium. GTDB lineage: Bacteria > Actinomycetota > Actinomycetes > Streptosporangiales > Streptosporangiaceae > Trebonia. Next base: position 125,167 of record JAICYD010000002.1, read on the forward strand.
GTGTGGGGCGCCGCCCTCGATGACGTCCTCACCGGCACCGGCGCCGTGGCAGCCGCTTCCGCCGCTTCCGCCGCTTGCGCCCCGCTGGCCCGGCTGATCGTCCCCACGCCGAGCGGAACCCCGTTTACCCAGGGCCACGCCGCCGCCTACGCGGCCGAAAGGCGCCTGGTGTTCGCCTGCGGGCGGTATGAGGGGATCGACTCGCGCGTGGTCGCCGATGCCCGCTCGGCGATGGCCGTCGACGAGGTGAGCATCGGAGATTACGTCCTGGCCGGGGGAGAGGCAGCCGTCTGCGTCATCCTGGAGGCGGTCTGCCGGCTGCTGCCCGGCGTCTGGGGCAACGAGCAGTCCGCCGCCGACGATTCGTTCGGCGGCGGGACCGGCGAAGAGGGCGACCCCATGCGCGGGCTGCTGGAGGGGCCGGTCTACACCAGGCCCCGGTCCTGGCGCGGTCGCGAGGTCCCCCCGGTGCTGTTGTCCGGTGACCATAAGGCGATCGCCCGCTGGCGGCGCGATGAGGCGCTGCGAAGGACCGCCGCGGTGCGCCCCGACCTGGTCAGCCAGATGATCAGCGGCACCGCTGGCGGTGCCGCGATCCTGGACGCCCGGGACCGGACAGTGCTAGCCGAGGCCGGTTTTCCGGTTGACGGCGAAAGTATGGCACACTAAAGAGCGCTGCCCGTTCGGGCGATAGCTCTGCTGGGGTAGCCTTGCCCATACTCAAGGCAGTGCTTACCGACTAGCAGTGCTTACCGACTAGCACGGTTTGCTGACCAGCAGCGCTGCCAGCCAACAGGGCAAAACCAGGCTCAGACCAGGGGACGCTGACGCGCGTGCCCGATCAGGACGAGGAACTTCGATGCATACCGCCATCGCCGAGATTGAGCAGGCCCAGACCCGGGACGACATCCCGGCTTTCCGCCCTGGCGACACCCTGAAGGTGCACGTCAAGGTGACTGAGGGCACCCGCTCCCGGATCCAGGTGTTCCAGGGCTTCGTCATCGGGCGTCAGGGCGGTGGCCTGCGCGAGACGTTCACCGTCCGCAAGGTCAGCTACGGCGTGGGCGTCGAGCGCACGTTCCCGGTGCACAGCCCGTCGATCGACAAGATCGAGGTCGTCACCCGGGGCCGCGTCCGCCGCGCCAAGCTGTACTACCTGCGTGACCTGCGTGGTAAGGCGGCCCGGATCAAGGAGCGCCGGGACAATACCGGGAACTGAGCCCAGGCCCTGGGGACTGCTTGCCCATGGATGTCGAGCCGGGCCAGTCGCACGCCACTGACGCGTCTTCCACCGGGCCGGCCGGAGAGCATGTGCCGGCTGACCCGGGTGCCAGCGATTCTGGCAAGGGTGCCACTGACGAGGGCCGCGTCGAGAACGCAAGTGCCGGGAACGGCACTAGCGAAACGGGCGGTGCCGATAGCGGCCGCGCTGATAACGGCAGTGCTGGCAATGGCACTGCCGAAACGGATGCTGGTGAGAACGGCGCCGCGGACAGCGACACCGCCGCCAGCGACGACGGTAAGGTCGCGGGCGACAAGGGCAAGCGCAAGCGCTCGTTCTGGCGCGAATTGTTCGTCATCATCATCGCGGCGCTGGTGCTGACGATCTTGATCAAGGCCTTTCTGGTCCAGGTGTTCAGCATCCCGTCGGCGTCCATGCAGGACACCTTGCAGCCCGGGGACCGCATCCTGGTTAACCGGCTCGTCTACCACCTGCGCGACGTCGCTCGCGGCGACGTCGTGGTGTTCAGCGGCGACGGGTCGTGGGGACCCGAGCCGCCGCCCGCGCCGAGCAACCCGGTCGCCCGGATCTGGGACGACATCACCGGGCTGGTCGGCGTGTCCGTCCCCGGAACCGACTACGTCAAGCGCGTCATCGGGCTGCCCGGCGACCACGTCGTCTGCTGTGACACGTCGGGCCGCGTGACGGTGAACGGCGTTCCGCTGAGCGAGCAGTCCTACATCTACCCGGGCGATGCCCCGTCGATGATGAAGTTCGACGTCAGGGTGCCCGCGGGGCACCTGTTCGTGCTCGGTGACCACCGGTCGGACTCCGCTGACTCCCGCTACCACCCCGATGCCCCCGGGAACGGCGCGATCCCGGAGAACGAAGTCGTCGGGCGGGCGTTCGTGATCATCTGGCCGCCGTCGCGGATCGGGGATATCCCGATCCCTGAAACGTTCAAGCAGGCGGCGCTGAACTCGGCGCCGGCGGCGGTCAGCCTCGCGCCCGCCGTGACCGGGGGAGCCGCGGCGGCCGGCGTCCTGGCTTGGCGGCGCCGCGGCCGCAAGGGCACCCGGCCTTCGCCGCCGGACGGGGAAGCAGACCGTAAGGCTGGCCGGGCGGCATAACAGGCGTTAACCGCCGGATTCCGGGGAAGTGCTAGGCCGGGGACCTTCACCCGGGGACCCTGCCGAGCACGCTCAGATCGATTATTCAGGAATGCGCGCTACCCTCGAATTCCGATGACCGAAGACGGACCTAGCTCCCGCCCCGAACGCGGCACCGGGAGCGACGGGGGCAGCAAGGAGCCAAGGGGGACCCTCATGGGCGGTGCCGGCTCGCGTGAGGACTTCGGCTCATCGCCGTGGGATTACCCCGGCCCGTCCGACGCTGGCTCCGACCCCACCCGGGCACCGGGCCCGTCCCCGGACCGGGAGCCCGGCAACGGATCGGAGCCCGCCGCGCGCCCTCGCCGGCCGGTGTCTTCCTGGGATAAGGAGCAACTGGCGCAGACGCGACCCCAGCACATCGCGGACTCCAGGCCGCCGCACCTGCGCGAGACCCGGCCGCAGTACGCGGTTCCGCCGAACGAGACGGGCCCGCCGACAAGCGCGGGCCCGCCGAGAAGTACCGTGCCTCCCCCAGACGAATTCCGGCCAGCGGGCCCCGGGCCGGCCCGGGGCACGGTTCCGCCGCGGGACCCGGTACTCGACTGGGACCCGGAAGAGCCCCGGAGCCAGGAAGCGGCCAGGAATGGCCAGCCGCCCAGGAATCCTCGGCAGCCCGGGAGGCCAGGGCAGCCCGGAGGCTCCGGGCAGGCCTGGCGGGAGCGGTCGCTGACCGGGCCCCTCATCAAGCTCGCGGAGACGACCGGGCCGATCGTCAGGCAGGCCGGAACGCGGCTGTCCGCCCTCCGCGCGCGGCAGCGCCGCAAGTTCTGGCGCGAGCTGCCCGTGCTCGTGGTGATCGCGATCGTGCTCGCGCTGGTCATCAAGTCGTACGTGGTCCAGGCGTTCTACATCCCCTCCGGGTCGATGCAGAACACCCTGGCGATCGGTGACCGCGTGCTGATCAACAAGATCGTGTACCACACCCGCGGCATCGACCGCGGGGACATCGTCGTCTTCAACGGGGACGGGTCCTGGGACCCGGTCGCGCCGCCGCAAGACTCTAATCCGGTCGCCCGGCTCGTGGACGCCCTGGAGGGCATCGTCGGCATCACTCACGGATCCGACGTGTACATCAAGCGGGTCATCGGGCTGCCCGGTGACCGCGTGCAGTGCTGCGACGTCCAGGGCCGGGTCACCGTCAACGGGGTTCCGCTCACCGAGCAGGACTACCTGTACCCGGGCAACAAGCCGTCGACTCCCTTCCGCACGGTTATCGTCTCGCCCGGGCACTTGTGGGTGATGGGAGACCACCGGGACGTCTCCTTTGACTCCCGGGGGCACGAGGGTGACCCCGGCGGTGGCGCGATCCCGGAAAGCTCGGTGATGGGGCGCGCCTTCGTGATCATCTGGCCGCCAAGCAAATGGGGTTTCCTGAACATCCCCGCCACCTTCAGCCAGCCCAGGCTCACGGGATCGACCGCCGCCGCGCTGGACGCCAGCTCAGTGCGCGTACAGCCTGCCTGGTCACCGCTCCCCCTCGCGCTAGGGGCCGCCGGCGCGGTCCCCCTCACCTGGATCCAGCGCAAGATCCGCAACCGCCGCCCCCGCCTGCGGCACCCGCGCTAACTCGCCACCCAGGGAGGCGGGCTCCCGTGGTTCCGGGCGCCCGCCCGGCGAGCCGGATTCTGCGGACGGAGGCTCCAAAAAGCCCGGGGGGTCTGGGGGGCTGGTTTGTGCCCCCCAGGCAAGCAGAGCGGTACGCTGCCAAGTGAGATGGTCCAGCATAGATTCACGCCCCGGCGCGATGCCGGGCTCGCCGCCTATGAGAACGTGCTCGCGCGCGCCGGACTGGCGCCAGTCGCGGGCATTGACGAGGCCGGGCGCGGGGCGTGCGCGGGGCCGCTGGTCGTGGCCGCCGTCATCCTTGACTCCGCGGGAATCCGGAAGATACCGGGGCTGGCCGACTCCAAGCTGCTCACCCCGTCGGCCCGTGAGGAAGCCTACGAGCGGGTGGCGCGACACGCGCTGGACTGGCACGTGGTGATGATCCCGGCCGCCGAGATCGACCGGGTTGGCCTGCATAAGTGCAACATCGAGGGGATGCGCCGCGCGTACGCGGGACTACGCACGCGCGCCGGCTACGTCCTGACCGACGGATTCCCGGTGCGCGGGCTCGGCTCGCCGACCCTGGCCGTCTGGAAGGGCGACCAGGTGGCCGCGTCGGTCGCGGCGGCGTCGGTGATCGCGAAGGTGACGCGGGACCGGATGATGTGCGAGCTCGATGAGCGTTATCCCGTGTATGGCTTCGGCCGCCATAAGGGGTATGTAACGGGCGAGCACCTGCGGGCGCTCGGCGAGGCGGGACCGTGCCCGGAGCACCGCCGATCGTTTCGCTGCGTGCCCCCGGACGAGCTGGCGGTGGCCGGACTGCTTGAGCCTGGGCTCGCGGAGCCGGGGCTGGAGGGAGAATAAGGGCATGAGCGAGCGCAGGGGCGCCTGTGGGAGCGTCCCGGAGCGAGCGGGAGGCAGAGCATGAGCGCTGAAGACCTGGAGAAGTACGAAGCGGAAATGGAGCTTCAGCTCTACCGTGAGTACCGGGACGTGGTCGGCCTGTTCACCCATGTCGTGGAGACCGAGCGCCGCTTCTACCTCACGAACGACGTCGAGATGAACGTTCGCAGCACGGATAACGGCGAAGTTTTCTTCGAAGTCGTGATGCAAGACGCTTGGGTATGGGATATGTATCGTCCTGCGCGCTTCGTCAAGAACGTGCGGGTTGTCACCTTCAAGGACGTCAACATCGAGGAGCTGGCCAAGAGTGACCTCGAACTGCCGGAGGACAAACCCGGGTTCCCGCAGTAGCCGCGCGGGCAGCGCGGCCCTGTCACCCGTAACGGCCCTGTCACCCGTAACGGCCGTGTCGCCCCTAGCGGCACTGTCGCCCCTGACCCCCCGGGCCTGCCCGGTTCACGAGCAAGCGCCCCGCGCATGCTAGGCCTGCCCGACGGGGTCAGCGCGTGCCTGTTCGACATGGACGGGGTCATCACGCGCACCGCGACCGTGCACGACGCGGCGTGGAAGGAGATGTTCGACGACTTCCTGCGCGAGTACACCGCCAAGGCCGGCGGGCAGTTCGTCCCCTTCGACCCGGTTACCGACTACGGCGAGTACGTGGACGGCAAGCCTCGGCTGGAGGGGACCCGGGCGTTCTTGAAGTCAAGGTCGATTGAGCTGCCCGAGGGGGCGCCCGATGACACGCCGGGCACGTGGACGATCTGGGGGCTCTCCAACCGCAAGAACGACCTGGTGCTGAAGGTACTGGAGCGCGACGGCGTAGAGGTCTACGACGGGTCGCTGCGCTACCTCACCGCCGTGCGGGCGGCCGGGCTGCGCACCGCGATCGTCTCCTCCAGCGCCAACACCGACCAGGTGCTCGCGGCCGGCGGGATCTCCGGGTTGTTCGACGTGCGGGTGGACGCGCACGTCGCCGGCGAGCGAGGCCTGCACGGCAAGCCCGCGCCGGACACGTTCCTGGCCGCCGCGTCGATGCTCGGCGTCCCTGCGACCGCCGCCGCGGTCTTCGAGGACGCCCTCGCCGGGGTGGAGGCCGGGCGGGCCGGCGGCTTCGGCTTCGTCATCGGCGTGGACCGGGTCGGGCACGCGGCGCAGTTGCGGACGCACGGCGCCGATGTCGTCGTCCAGGATCTAGCCGACTTGCTGTAGGGATAGGCTTTCCGGCTCCGCCCGGCGGTGCGGCGGTGGCCCGCGATGAAGGGGGTCAGGATTGATCACGAATGCTCACTACGGCGTGGAGCCCTGGGTCCTGACTGAGGACCACCTGGACCTGGACGTCCTGGCCCAGAGCGAATCGGTCTTCGCGCTGTCCAACGGCCATATCGGGCTGCGCGGAAACCTTGATGAGGGCGAGCCGTTCGGGCTGCCGGGCACCTACCTCAACTCCTTGTACGAGGAGCGGCCGCTGCCCTACGCCGAGGCCGGATACGGGTTCCCGCAGGTTGGCCAGACGGTCATCAACGTGACCAACGGCAAGGTGATCCGGCTGCTGGTCAACGACGAGCCGTTCGACATCCGCTACGGCACCGTGCACTCCCACGTCCGGACGCTGGACCTGCGGGCCGGCACGCTGACGCGGAACGTGGACTGGACGTCGCCCGCCGGGAACCGGGTGCGCATCACCTCCGTCCGGCTGGTCTCGCTGACCCAGCGCGCGGTGGCGGCGGTCCGCTACACGGTGACGCCGGTCGGCGAGACGCTGCGGCTGGTGGTGATGTCGGAGATCGTCGCGAACGAGGACATCCCGGTGCCCTCGGCCGACCCCCGCGCGGCCGCCATGCTCGCCGCCCCGCTGGTCAGCGAGGACCACCTGGCCGTCAACGGGGAGCACCCGCGCGCGGTCCTCGTGCACGGGACGCGCGCCAGCAAGCTGCGGATGGCGGCCGGGATGAGCCACGAGATCACCGGGCCCGCGCGCATGGTGGTGAACGGGGAGTCAGCCCCCGACCTGGGCCGGGTGCTGGTCGCGGCCGAGGTGGCCTCCGGCGAGCAGCTGTGCCTGGTCAAGTACCTGGGCTACGGGTGGTCCTCGCAGCGCTCGCGGCCCGCGCTCGTCGACCAGGTCACCGGCGCCCTGGCGGCGGCCAGGCTCACCGGATGGGAGGGGCTGCTGGCCGAGCAGCGGGACTTCCTGAACGACTTCTGGGAGGGCGCCGACGTCGAGGTCGACGGGGACGTGGAGATCCAGCAGGCCGTGCGGTTCGGGCTCTTCCACATCCTGCAGTCGGGGGCGCGGGCGGAGAACCGCCCGATCGCGGCGAAGGGGCTGACCGGGACCGGGTATGACGGGCACGCGTTCTGGGACACCGAGACGTTCGTCCTTCCGGTCCTGACGTACACGATGCCCGCCGCCGCCGCCGACGCCCTGCGATGGCGGTACCTGATCCTCGAAGAGGCGAGGGCGCACGCCCGTGAGCTGGGCCTGGACGGGGCCGCGTTCCCGTGGCGGACGATCCGCGGCCAGGAGTGCTCCGGGTACTGGCCGGCTGGCACCGCCGCCTTCCACATCAACGCCGACATCGCGATGGCGGTGGTCAAGTACCTTGACGCGACCCAGGATGAGGCGTTCGAGCGCGAGTTCGGGCTGCCCTTGCTGGTCGAGACCGCCCGGCTGTGGCGCTCGCTGGGGCAGCACGACGCCTCCGGCGCGTTCCGCATCGAGGGCGTGACCGGGCCGGATGAGTACAGCTCGGTCAAGGACAACAACCTCTACACGAACCTGATGGCGCAGGCCAACATGGCCGCCGCCGCCTCGATCGCGGCGAAGCTCTCCGATGAGGCGCGGGCGCTGGGCGTCACTACCGAGGAGGCGGCGTCCTGGCGGGACGCCGCCGCCGACATGCATATCCCGTTCGACCCCCGGCTGGGCGTGCACCCGCAGCACGACGGGTTCACCTCCTACGCGCGGTGGGACTTCGAGGCGACGCCGGCCGAGAATTACCCGCTCCTGCTGCACTATCCGTACTTCCAGCTGTACCGCAAGCAGGTGGTCAAGCAGGCCGACGTGGTGCTCGCGATGCAGTTGCGCGGCGACGCGTTCACGCCCGAGCAGAAGCTGCGCAACTTCGACTACTACGAGGGCATCACCGTACGGGACTCGTCCCTGTCGCCCTGCACCCAGGCGGTGATAGCCGCCGAGGTGGGGCACCTGCAGCTGGCCTACGACTACCTCGCCGAGGCAGCCTTCATGGACCTGCAGGACCGCGAGCACAACACCAAGGACGGCCTGCACATCGCCTCGCTCGCCGGGGCGTGGATGGCGCTGGTCGGCGGGTTCGGCGGGATGCGCTGCGACGACGGCCAGCTGCTGTTCCGCCCGCAGTTGCCGCCGGGGATCGTAGGGCTGTCGTTCCGGCTGCGCTACCGGGGCAGGCTCTTGCACGTGTCGGTCCGCGGCGGCAAGGCCGAGTACTCGCTGCTGTCCGGGGAGCCGCTGGCCCTGCGGCACTACGATTGCGAGGTGACGGTGGAGCAGGCGCCGACGTCCCTGGACATCCCCGCCATCGCGCCCTTGGCGTCGCCGGCCCAGCCGGCCGGCCGTGAGCCGCTGTCCCGTCGCAGCCGCTCCTAACGCGAAGGATCCCCCGGGAATTATCGCCCTGGGCGCTGACATTCGAAGCCCGCTATCCACAGTTTTGCCATTCCTTGAATTACTGTCCACAGCCCGGAGATTAGATTTCCGGGCCATCGCCGCACCCGGCATCGTCGATTCCGGAGGTGATGGTCGCATGGTCATGCGTGCTAAGGACGCGCTCGGCCGCGAAGGCGAGCAGGCCGCGGTGGACTACCTGGTGGGATGCGGCTTCCGGATACTGGACCGCAACTGGCGGTGCAACGGGGGCGAGCTTGACATCGTGGCGGTCGACCGCCACGTGCTCGTGGCCTGCGAGGTCAAGAGCAGGTCAGGGAACCGGTACGGGTCGCCGCTGGACGCGGTCGGGAAGGCGAAGCAAACGCGGCTGCGCAGGCTCGCGGTCGCGTGGATCAACGCGCACGGCGTGCGTTTCGACGCGATCCGGATCGACGTGGTGGGCCTGGTGCGCGAGGGCAGCGGGGGCTTCACCATCGAGCACATCCGGGGGGTCGGCTGATGGGGCTCGCCCGGTCCTACGCGATCGCGCTGGTCGGGGTCGTGGGCCACATGGTCGAGGTCGAGGCCCACGTCTCCAACGGCCTGCCGGCGGTGATCATGGTCGGGCTGCCCGATACGGCCCTGCGGGAAGCGCGCGACCGCATCCGCGCCGCGATCCTCAACAGCGACCTGAAATGGCCGGACAACAAGATCACCATTGGCCTGTCGCCGGCCAGCCTGCCCAAGCGCGGAAGCGGCTTCGACCTGAGCATCGCGGTGGCCATCCTCGCGGCGTCAGCGGACGCGGCCACGCCCATGCACGTCCCGCGCCGGGCGGTGTTCGTCGCCGAGCTCGGGCTAGACGGGCGGCTGCGCCCGGTGCCGGGAGTGCTCCCGGCGGTCGTCGCCGCCGCCGGGGCGGGCATCGACACCGTGGTGGTCGCCGGCCCCAACCGTGCGGAGGCCGCGCTGGTGCCCGGCCTCACCGTGGTGGCGGCGACCTGGCTGCCGGAGGTGGTGATGTGGCTGCGCGGCGGCCCCCGGCCCGCGGCCCTGGCTCCCGTGCCGGAAAGCGCCGCTCCCGCGCGGGAGGGACAGCGGCCCGGCCGGGACATGTCAGAGGTGCTGGGCCAGTACGAGGCGCGCAGGGCCGTTGAGGTCTGCGCGGCGGGCGGCCATAACCTCTCCCTGCTCGGGCCGCCCGGCGCGGGCAAGACCATGCTCGCCGAGCGGCTTCCGTCCATCTTGCCGCGGCTGTCGCGCCAGGCCGCCCTGGAGGTCACCTCCATCCACTCGGTGGCGGGCAAGCTCCCGGCGGGGTCGGAGCTGCTCAGCGAGCCGCCGTTTTGCGCGCCGCATCACACGGCCAGCATGCCCGCGATCGTCGGCGGCGGGAGCAGCTCAGCCATCAAGCCCGGGGCGGCCTCGCTGGCCCATCGAGGGGTGCTGTTCCTCGACGAGGCGCCGGAGTTCCACCGGAACGTGCTCGACGCGCTGCGCCAGCCGCTCGAGTCGGGGGAGGTGGTCATCGCGCGGCAGGGGATGATCACCCGGTTCCCCGCCCGGTTCACCCTGGTACTGGCGGCCAATCCCTGCCCGTGCGCCCAGGCGGACTCCGGCGGAGCCGGCTGCGACTGCAGCCCGGCGACCCGGCGCCGCTACCTCGGACGGCTGTCCGGGCCGCTGATGGACCGGGTGGACGTGAAGGTCCGCCTGGATCCGGTGAGCCGGGCGGCCATGCTCGGCGGCCACCAGGCCGCCGAGAACAGCGCCGTCATGGCCGACCGCGTCGCGCAGGCCCGCGAGCGCGCGGCGCTTCGGCTGACGGGCACCCCCTGGCAGGTCAACGCGGAGATACCCGGCGCCGAGCTGCGCAAGTCGTTCCCGCTCCCGCCGGGCGCCCTTGACCTGCTCGACCGGGCGATGGAGCTCGGCCAGGTGAGCGCCCGCGGCGCGGACAAGATCATCCGGGTCACCTGGAGCCTCGCCGACCTGGCGGGCAAGGCGCGGCCGACGGCGCAGGAGGCCAACGAGGCGATTGGCCTCTGGCTGGGGGTGCCCCGATGAGCGCGCAGGGAAGCGCGGAACGCGAAGAGGCGGTCGCCCGGGCGACCCTGACCTACCTCGCCGAGCCCGGCGACGGCAGGCTCGCCAGCCTGGTCGCTGACCGGGGCGCCATCGGCGCGGTACGGGCGATCCGGGCGGGCTGGTCCCCGGAGCGCTGGTCCCCGGAGCGCTGGTCCCCGGAACACGGCGAGCCGGGCGCCTTGTGGGACACCAGCGACGACCCGCGCCGCGCGGCGGTGCGCCGCGCCGTGGAACGGTGGCGGGCGCGCCTGGCCGACGTCCCCGACCCGGTTGACCTCGCGGGCCTGCGCGAGCGGGGCATCCGGCTGGTCTGCCCGGCGGATGCCGAATGGCCGGCCGGGCTGGCCTCCCTGGCCGGCGACCAGCCGTACGCGCTGTGGGCGCGCGGGAGCCTCCGCGACCTGGGCGTGGCCTGCCAGCGGTCGGTGGCCATCGTCGGGTCCCGCGCGGCGACCGCCTACGGCGGCTACGTCGCCGCCGAGTTGGCCGCCTCGGTCGCCGCCCAGGGCTGGACCGTCGTCTCCGGGGGCGCCTACGGCATTGACGGCGCCGCCCACCGGGGCGCGCTGGCCGGGCGCGGGAACACCATCGCCGTCATGGCGTGCGGCGTGGACCGCCCCTATCCGGCGGGCCACGCGGAGCTGCTCGATGACGTCGCCGCCGCGGGCGCCGTCATCAGCGAATGGCCGCCCGGACGGTCGCCCACGCGGCTGCGCTTCCTCGTCCGCAACCGGGTGATCGCGGCGCTGACGTCCGGGACCGTCGTGATCGAGGCCGGCCAGCGTAGCGGCGCCCTGAACACCGCCCGCCACGCCCGGGACCTCGGCCGCACCCTCATGGCCGTGCCCGGGCCGGTCACGTCGGACCTGTCCGCCGGGTGTCACTCGATCATCAGGAACTGGCAGGCGACCCTCGTCACCAGCGCCCCGGAGGTCATCGAGGGGCTGACCGGGACGAAGCCGGACTGCCCGGGCCCGGCCGCGCCCCGGCTTCCCGTCCCCGACGACGTGCCCGTCGCCAGGTCGCCCAGGGATCAGGTCACCGCCGAGGACCGGGCGCGCGCCACGCTGGACGCGGATGCCACCGCAGTCCTGGACGCGCTGCCCGCGCGCGGCCGGCTGTCAACCGATGAGATCGCGGTCCGGGCGGGCCTGCACCCCCGGGTCGTGCTGGCGTCGCTGGCGATCCTGCGGGTCCACGGGCTGGCCGAGCGGGTCGACGGGGGGTGGCGCCTGCGGAGAGTCGCCGATAACGCCTGAGTGCGCGGGAACGCAACCATCCGGTTAAAACATGGCCGACCCTGGGCCCGGCGCGCCTTTCGCGGGGCACACTGTGCGCATGGCTACGCCACGGGAGCAATCGGCAGGCCCAGTTCACCCCGCGCGGGCGGGTTCCGGACCAGCCGCCCACCCCCCAGCCACCGCACGGCCGCGACCGGGGGAGCGACCGGCCGGGCGGCCGGGCCCGCGCGCACTGCCGCACGCGATGAGCGCTGCCCTGGCCGATTTCTCCAGGCACCTGGACGCCGAGCGTGCCCTGTCCCGGCACACCGTTCGCGCCTACCACGGCGACATCCAGTCCCTGCTGGAGTTCGCCTGGCAGGCCGGCGTCGCCGATCCCGGCGACATCGATGTCGACATCCTGCGCGGCTGGCTGGCCGCGCAGCACGAGGCCGGGGCGGCCCGCGCGACGCTCGCCCGCCGCGGCGCGGCGGCCCGCGCTTTCACCTCCTTCGCCCACCGCCAGGGATGGCTCGCGGCCGACCCCGGGCCGCAGCTGGGGATGCCGCGGGCACGGCGCGTCCTGCCCCGGGTGCTGCGCCGGGAGGAGATGAACTCCGTGCTGGCCGACTGCGAGGACCGCGCGCTGCGCGAGTTCGCCGCCGGGCAGCGCGTGACGGCGGCGCTGGCCATGCGAGACGCCGCCGTGCTGGAGCTGCTGTACGCGTCAGCGATCCGGGTCAGCGAGCTGTGCGACCTGGATACCGGGGGGCTGGACGCTGGCCGCAGGACCGTCCGGGTCTTCGGCAAGGGGCGCAAGGAGCGCGTCGTGCCCGTCGGCCTGCCGGCCGTGCGGGCCGTGGCCCGGTGGGAGGAGGTCGGGCGGCCCGTGCTCGCCAACGCTCGCAGCGGAGGCGCGCTGTTCCTCGGCGCCCGCGGCGCCCGCCTGGATCCCAGGACCGCCCGCCGCATCGTCCACGCGCGGCTGCGGGACGTCAGCGGGGATGCCGCCGATGGCCACGCGGCGGACACCGGGCCGCACGGGATCCGGCACACGGCCGCCACCCACCTGCTGGAAGGCGGCGCGGACCTGCGCAGCGTGCAGGAGATCCTTGGCCACGCGTCGCCCGCGACCACCCAGATCTACACGCATGTCTCCGCTGAGCGCCTCGCGGCAAGCTACCGCCAGGCACACCCGCGCGCCTGAAGGAGTAACCTAGTAGGGAGACCACCTCACTACCACGCCAGCCCGGCGCGGGATGGCTTGGGAGATGGTCGCAATTCGCGTGCTCGTAGGCCGCCAGTAATCGCTTAGGCGAGGCGAGGCGGGGCGCACCACTCGGTCCACCGGCCGGTCACGGCCTAGTGGCAAGGTGCGTGCCTGCGCGGGCACCAGGCAGCAACCGAGCGCGCGCCGTGCGCATCAGCGACCGGCGCGCATGAAGGAAGGACCGCAAGCGTGGCCCCGGTCGTCACCATGAAGCAGCTCCTGGAGAGCGGCGTCCACTTCGGGCACCAGACCCGGCGCTGGAACCCGAAGATGAAGCGTTACATCTTCACCGAGCGCAACGGCATCTACATCATCGACCTGCAGCAGTCGCTGGACTACATCGACCGCGCGTACGAGTTCATCAGGGAGACCGTCGCCCACGGCGGCACGATCTTGTACGTCGGCACGAAGAAGCAAGCCCAGGAGGCCATCGCCGAGCAGGCCCGGCGGGTCGGAATGCCCTACGTCAACCAGCGCTGGCTGGGCGGCATGCTGACCAACTTCTCCACGGTCTTCAAGCGGCTGCAGCGGCTCAAGGAGCTTGAGGAGATCGACTTCACCGACGTCGCCGGCTCCGGGATGACGAAGAAGGAGCTACTCCAGCTCAAGCGCGAGAAGGACAAGCTCGACAGGACCCTCGGCGGCATCCGGGACATGGCCCGCGTGCCGAGCGCCATCTGGGTGGTGGACACCAAGAAGGAGCACATCGCCGTCAACGAGGCGCGCAAGCTGGGCATCCCGGTCGTCGCCATCCTCGACACGAACTGCGACCCGGACGAGGTCACCTACCCGATCCCGGGTAACGACGACGCGATCCGCAGCGTGGCCCTGCTGACCCGCGTGGTCGCCGACGCGGTCGCCGACGGGCTGATCGCCCGCTCTGGCGCCGCTGACAGCGACGTCAAGCCGGGCGATGACCAGTTCACCAGCGAGGAGCCGCTGGCCGAGTGGGAGCGCGACCTCCTCGAGGGCACCGGCACCACCGCCGCCGTTGCCGAGGACACCGCCGTGGCCGAGGACACCGCCGTGGCCGAGGACACCGCCGTGGCCGAGGACACCGCCGTGGCCGAGGACACCGCCGTGGCCGAGGACACCGCCGTTGCCGAGGACACCGCCGTTGCCGAGGACACCGCCGTTGCCGAGGACACCGCCGTGACCGAGGACACCGCCGCCGTGACCGAGGAGGAAGCGACCTCCGAGGACGTGGTCAGCGCGAACGGCGCGACCGCTGGGCAGGTCGCCGAGGCCGCAGAGATCGCCGTGGACGAGACCCCGGCCCAGGAGCCGGTCGTCGGCGGGACGGTGCACGTCCACACCCCCGAGACCGGCGAAGACGCCTGACGACGAGCCAGACCACAGAACTTTAGGGGACGACAGAGATGGCGAATGTAAGCGCCGCGGATGTCAAGCGGCTGCGGGAACTGTCCGGCGCGGGCATGCTCGACTGTAAGAACGCCCTCACGCAGGCCGACGGTGACTTCGACGCCGCCGTCGAGATCCTGCGCCTCAAGGGCGTCAAGGACGTCGGCAAGCGGGCCACCCGCACGGCTGGCAACGGCCTGGTGACGGCCGAGCTAGACGGCACCGCGGCGGGCGTGCTGGTCGAGGTGAACTGCGAGACCGACTTCGTCGCGAAGAACGTGCAGTTCCAGGAGCTGGCCGCCAAGATCGCCAAGGCCGCCCTGGCCAGCAAGGTCACCGACCGGCTGGCGCTGCTGGCGGCGCCGGCCGAGGGCGGCAAGACCGTCGAGCAGCTGATCGAGGACGCCAGCGCGTCGATCAAGGAGAAGCTGGAGCTCGGCCGGTTCGCCCGCTTCGAGGGCGGTTACGTGCTCAGCTACCTGCATAAGTCCGACCGTGACCTGCCGCCGACCCTCGGCGTCCTCGTCCAGCTGGACAAGGAGAACGAGGAAGTCGCCAGGGACCTGGCCCAGCAGGTGGCCGCCATGCGCCCGCAGTACACCACTCGCGATGAGGTTCCGGCGGACGTGGTGGAGAAGGAGCGGCGCATCTTCGAGCAGATCACCCGGGACGAGGGCAAGCCGGAGGCGGCCGTCCCGAAGATCGTGGAGGGTCGGCTCGGCGGCTTCTACCGGGACGTGGTGCTCACCGAGCAGGCGTTCGTGAAGGAGAACAAGCAGTCGATCGCCCAGGTCCTCAAGGCGGCCGACGTCGAAGTCAAGGGGTTCGCCCGGTTCCAGGTCGGCCAGGCCTGACCGGCATCAGCTGATCACCGCCAGATCGCCGGGCCCCGGGCAGGGCCCGGCGATCAGCGGTACTGTGGTAAAGCCGTCCGGGGCGAGCTAGCAGGCACTCGCGAGTGGGCACAGGAGCCGTAACGATGATCGATGACACACTCCTCGAAGCCGAGGAGAAGATGGACAAGGCGGTCTCCGTCGCCAAGGAAGACTTCAGCAACATCCGCACGGGCCGGGTCCATCCGGGAATCTTCTCCAAGGTCACCGCCGAGTACTACGGTACCCAGACCCCGCTGAACCAGCTCGCCTCCTTCCATGTGCCCGAGCCGCGGATGGTCATCGTGCAGCCGTTCGACAAAGGCTCCCTCAGCGCGATCGAGAAGGCCATCCGTAATAGCGACCTCGGCGTCAACCCGGGCAACGACGGCGTCATCATCCGGGTGATCTTCCCCGAGCTGACCGAAGAGCGCCGCCGCGAGTACATCAAGACCGCTCGCCACAAGGCCGAAGAGAGCCGGGTGGCCATCCGCAACATCCGGCGCCGCGCCAAGGACACGCTGGACAAGATGATCAAGGACAGCGAGGCTGGCGAGGACGAAGTGCGCCGCGCCGAGCGCGACCTGCAGGATCTGACCGACACCTACGTCGGCCAGATCGACGAGCTGCTCAAGCACAAGGAAGCCGAGCTGCTCGAGGTGTGAACGGCGTGAGTTCCGCCGGCACTGCGTCAGGGGACCTGCCGGGCGATCACGACCCTCAAGGCTCGTCGGCGCCGCCCGCGCCCCCGCGGCCCGGGAAGGGCGTCCGGGCCGGCCGTAACCTTCCCGCCGCCATCGGCGTCGGCGTCATCATGGGTGGCCTGGCCCTGCTGACCCTGCTCACCATCAAGGGGACGTTCCTCGTCTACATGGGCGCCGCGCTCGCGATCGGCCTGCACGAATTCGACGGCGCGCTCAAGACCCGCGACATCCGCATCCCGGCCATCCCTGTCTTCCTCGGCGGGGCGGCCATGCTCACCAGCGCGTACTGGGCCGCCGGGGGGGCGGTCACCGCGGCGTTCGCGCTGACGCTGATCGCGGTACTCGGCTGGCGCCTGGCCGGCGGCGCCGAAGGCTACGTGAAGGACGTCACCGCGGCCCTTTTCGCCACCGCCTACCTGGCCCTGCCGGGGGCGGCGGTCGCGGCGATGCTCGCGCCCGCCGACGGTGGCAAGCGGGTGCTGACATTCGTCGTCTTGACCGTCTGCAGCGACATCGGCGGCTACGTCGCGGGGATCACCCTCGGCCGGGCCGGCGCCCACAAGATGGCCCCCGCGATCAGCCCCAAGAAGACGTGGGAAGGCCTGGCCGGCTCGGCCATCACGGTCGTGGCGGCCGGCGTCATCATGGTCCCCACGCTGCTGCACGGCTACTGGTGGCAGGGCGCCCTGGTCGGACTGGCCGCGGTCGCCGCCGCGGTGCTCGGTGACCTCGCCGAGTCCATGATCAAGCGCGACCTCGGCATCAAGGACATGGGCACCTTGCTGCCCGGCCATGGCGGCATCCTGGACCGGCTCGACTCCCTGCTCATCTGCGCCCCCGTGGTCTGGCTCCTGCTGGCCGCGTTCGTCCGCTAGCCCAATGGGCCGCGAGGGCCGCGAGATCGGTGCCGCCCGCCTGCGGCAGGCCCGTCCGCTGGTTTAAATGCCCGCTTTCATGGGACTTGTACGGCAGGCATTTTCCTTCGGAAGGCAGGGAAGCATGTCTTACAAGTCAATCCGGTGGCTGGTCGTCGCGCTCTACCTCATCGTCGGCGTCGTGATCGCCTGGGACCACGGCTACCTCGGCCTGAGCTGGCTTCGCTCTGTCGCGAGCGCCCTCTTGGCCGTGTTCTTGTGGTGGCTCGTGCTGCTCGGCGTCAACCTTCATATCCACCCGTAACGGAACGCGCGAGGCTGCGAGCTGGGCCACCTTCACCCGTCAGGGACGGTGATCCAGCCGCGCCCCTCACCCGCCATCCGGCGCACCAGGCTTGATGAGCCGCGCTCCTTGGCCAGTTGCCGGTCCCGCTCGAAGATGGGGACGATCCACAGCCAGCGCACCGGGTCGTCCTCCACGCTGAAGCCGGACAGGTCTGGCGCCTGGGGGCCGGGCAGCCCCGAAGTGTCATCGAGCAACAGGACCCCCTGGTAGCCGCCGCCGAGCGGGAATGATGTCGCCTGGTCGTACCAGCGGACGCTGTGCCCAGGGCCGAACCATGTCACCGCGCGCCACGGGTACACCGCCAGCCACAGGAACGCCAGCGCGGCCATGCCGGGCGGCAGGGTCGTCGCCAGCGCCAGCTCGATCCGGCAGTACCCGGTCGGGTCATCGATGACCTGCTCCACGACCGGCATCCGCTGCGCCGACATCCCCACGGTGGACAGCACCGTGTAGGGGCGGTCCCGCGTGGCCGGCCGCTCGGAGATGCCGACCGACGGCTGCTTGCCCTGCGCGCCGTCCCAGTAGTGCGCGCCCGGCCCCAGGTGCTTGGTCAGGTGGCTGAGCGCGGCCTGCTGGAACTGCTCCCAGCCGGTTGCCGACTGGCGCCACTGCCAGTAGTCCTTGGCCCGCTCGACGCGCGGCCCGAGGCCCTCAAGCGCGTCGTCCAGTGACCAGCCGAACGGCGTCTGGCCGATCACGTCCCGGCTGTACCCGGGCATGCCCCGGCTCATGTCCGCCCAGCCGGGGATGACCGCGAGCAGCGTGCCGCGCTCCAGGATGGCCACGCCGTCGCCTTCTTCGAACCACAGGGCTTGCAGCGTGGCCGGGTCCAGCGGCGGCCGGCCGCGCGGGTGCTTGGTGCGCGCGGCGGGCATCAGCGGCGTCTGCCCGTCGCCCAGGCGGCGGGCATCGGTGGCGCGCGGGGCGCGAACGTGGTTGGCGATCCAGGCCGCGGCGATGATGGAGGCCTCATCGTGCAAGTAGGCGGCCGTGGTGACGCCGTCGTACTCAACCGTGAGCCGACGGCTCCCATACGGGCTCACGCTGTCCAGCAGCGTGGCCGGCTGCTGAGCGTTCTCCGAGCCTGACCGCATTATTGCCATATTATAAATATCTGTCGGTTTGCCCTCCGCGATCAAGTCCTCACGTCCAGGTAATGTCTGTAGGTGTCTCACGTGTCTCGTCCGCCCCGCCATCTCGCTGACCTGGACCTGGCGGCGCGCCGGCAGGCCGTCGCCGACCTCGGCGAGCGGCCGTTCCGGGCGGATCAGTTGTCCCGCCATTACTTCGGGCGGTACACCGACACGGGCCAGGACATGACCGACCTCCCGGCCGCGCTGCGCGACTCGCTGGCCAGCGAGCTGCTGCCGCGGCTGCTGACCGAGGAGCGGGCACTGGTGGCCGATCGCGGCGCGACCCGCAAGAGCGTCTGGCGTGCCCTGGATGGCGCCCTCGTCGAATCGGTGCTGATGAAGTACCCCGATCGGGCGACGATGTGCGTGTCATCCCAGGCTGGATGCGGGATGGCGTGCCCGTTCTGCGCGACCGGGCAGGCGGGGCTGACCCGCAACCTGTCCACCGCCGAGATCGTGGCGCAGGTCGTGGCGGGGGAGCGGCTGCTGGCCGCCGAGGGCGGCCGGGTGTCCAACATCGTGTTCATGGGCATGGGCGAGCCGCTGGCCAACTACAAGAACGTGCTGGCGGCGGTCCGCCGGCTCACCGACCCGGTCCCCAGCGGCCTGGGCATCTCACAGCGCTCGGTGACCGTTTCCACCGTCGGGCTGGTCCCCGCGATCGGCAAGCTGGCCGCCGAGGGCCTGTCGGTGACGCTGGCCGTCTCGCTGCACGCGCCCGACGACACGGCGCGCGATGAGCTGGTGCCGGTCAACCGCCGGTGGAAGGTCGCCGAGGTGCTGGCCGCCGCCTGGGACTACGCGGCCGCGACCGGCAGGCGCATCTCCATCGAGTACGCCCTCATCAAGGACGTCAACGACCAGGCCTGGCGAGCCGACCTGCTCGGTGAGCTGCTGTCGGGGCACCTCGCGCACGTCAACCTGATCCCGCTCAACCCGACGCCGGGGTCACGGTGGACCGCGTCGCTGCCGGGCGTGCAGGATGAGTTCGTCGCCCGCATCGCCAGCCACGGCGTTCCCGTGACCGTGCGCGACACCCGTGGCCGGGAGATCGACGGCGCCTGCGGCCAGCTGGCCGCCAGCGTCGCCCCCGAAGACCGCCCGGGGCGCCGGGTGGGCGCCGCCCGCCGCGCGCTTCCGCTCGTCTAGGCGCCGTGGATCAGGGTCTTCATCCAGCTCGGCAGCGATGACGTTGGCACCGTGCAGCCCGGGCTCGGATGGGTGAGGCAGCTGTTAGCCGTCGGCTGTCGCCGTGGGCTCGTCCGCCCCGGTGACGGCGCCGTAGTCGCCGCCGCCCGCGCGGAGGTGTGCGCGGGACGGGCGGAGTGACCCGGGACCGTCGTCCCGGTAACCGATGCCCGGGTCGTGGCGGGAGTCCCGGTCGGGGTCGGCGTCGCGGTGGGGCCGGGCGCGATCGCGGCGACCGCGCGGGCCGGCTGCGGCATGGCGGTCGCTGAGGGAGGCGTCGCCCCCGTCAGCGTGACCGCCACCGCCCCCGCCGCCGTTATCGCGGCCACCGCGGCCACGCGGACCGCGATCCACGGCCACAGTCCCCATTCGGCATGTCGCCCGGTTCCCGTCGACCGGCCCCCGGTAGCCTCATTGCCGGCGTTCATACCCTCAAGAACGAGCGGGCACCGCATCTGGTTCACGCCCGCCGAAGTGTGGCCGTCGGTCGTCCCTCCCGCGAGGGCGTGCGGGACAATGCCCGGGTGGCGCTCAAGCGACTGAGACAGGACCTCGCCGCCCGGCGGCACGCGCTGGTGTGGCGGGTGGTGCACTGGGGCTGGCGGGAGTTCCAGCAGGCCGGAATGGTGACGGCCGGCACTCCGGCCGGGCGCGCGTTCGCCCGGTTCGGCAGCGGCTCGATCATGGCGTTCCCGGCCGGCTCGGTCTTCGGCGAGGGATCCATCGCCGTCGGCCGCGACACGCTCATCGGGGTGCAGGTCACCCTGTCGGCCGGCCTCGTGCCCGGGCAGGACCTCGGCCCCGACCCGGTGCTGCGCATCGGCGACCGGTGCGTCATCGGCCGGGGCAGCCACATCGTCGCCCACGCGGACGTCAGCATCGGGGACGACGTGTGGACCGGGCCCTACGTGTACATCACCGACCAGAATCACGGGTACGCGGACCCGGACACCCCGATCGGGCGGCAACTGCCCGTCAACAAGCCGGTTGAGGTCGGCGCCGGATCGTGGCTCGGCGCGGGCGCGATCGTGCTGCCCGGCGCCCGGATCGGGCGCAACGTGGTCGTCGCGGCCGGCTCGGTCGTGCGCGGCGAGGTGCCCGACCACAGCGTCGTCGCGGGGGTACCCGCCCGGGTCGTCCGCTCGCGCACCCCGGAAGGATGGTCACGCGCTGCGATCATTGAGGCGGCACTGGTGCCCATTCGCGAGGACACGCGCGAATCTCGCATATGACCTATTTTCGCTGTTCTGCCTGCGGCGCAGTGATAAACATGGTAGCTAGTTGTAGCTGGGAGGATATAAAGGCACGCACGGAGCGAGGGCGAGGAATTGACCACGTTCACCCGAGGCAGTGCTTCTCAAGGCAATGGTGCATCCCAGGGCGGTAGTGCGTCCCAGGATGGCAGTGCATCACATGATGGCAGCGCGCCCGCGCGGCGGCACCCGGCCTCGGCCAGTGCGTCGACATATAGCCAGTTCGGGAGCGGTGGCCCCACCGGCCGCGATCCCCGCGGCGGGGTACCCGCCCGCGGTCCGGCCCGAGACGACACGACCCGAGGCGGCGCTATTCACGACAGCGCGATTCACGACAGCGACATGTACGGCGAGCGCCCCGGCGATTATGGCCGGGGCGGGCAATACGACCGCCGCGATGGCCGCGACCGTTACGATCGGCAAGATCGTTCCGACCGGCCGGATCGCTATGACCGTGGCGGCCGCGACCGTCCCGATTACGGCCGGGAAGACCGCCGGGGGCGTGAGCGCCCGGCGGGCGACCGGCCGGGCCGCGATAACCCCAGCCGAGGCTACGAGGGCGGCCCTTCCGGGAACCGCCCCTCTTCCGGCCGTCCCCCCGGCAACCGTCCCCCCGGCAACCGTCCCCCCGCGAGCCGCCCCGGCGAGGCTCGCCCCGCCACCGCGCGCCGCGATACCGCCCGCCGCGACGCCGCGGGCCCGGTTGCCAAGCCCGCCACCCGAACGGGCCGCAGCGCCCGGGTGCGCGGCATCGCCGTCATGCTCGCGGTGATCGCGACGGCTAGCCTGGCCATCACCGGCTACGCGGTCTCGCTCGCCGTGCTGAACCATGCCCACCTGGGTCGCACCCACTCCAGCGCGGCGGGCAGCTACGTGGTCACCGGCATCGCGTCGTTCGTCAGCTCCAACGCGATCGTCTCGGCCCTTGACGGCGCTAACCCCGCCAAGCCCGTCGCCGCCCCGTCCGCCCCGCCGCCCGTCTCGCTGACGCTCACCGCCCGGGACAAGGCGAATTGCCCGGCGGCGGCGACCGCCTGCGTAGACCTCGCCGAGCACATCACCTGGCTCCAGGACAACGGCAAGGTCAGCTACGGCCCCGTGCAGATGGAGCCGGGTCCGCCGGGCACCGCGCACGCGACCCCCACGGGCACGTTCAACGTGGCCTGGAAGGCCGGCCCGACCTACATGAGCACGATCTACCACGAGCTGATCCCGTGGGCGGTCTTCTTCGCCCCTGGCGGCATCGCCTTCCACGAGGGCAGCCTCACCGTGGGCTCACACGGCTGCGTGCACCTGACCATGGACGCCGCGCACTACTACAACCAGCACCTGCCGGTCGGCGCCGAGGTCGTCGTGTTCTAGGGGAGCCGCCTCCTAGACGAACCGCCTCCTAGACGAACCGCCTCCTAACGAGGCAGCCTGCTAACGGGACACGTGCACCCAGTGCCCTAGGTGCAGCAGCGACTCCGGGACCAGCAGCCGCGCGCCGATCACCAGCGCCGCCAGCGCGACCACCCAGAACACCGTGATCCAGACCCCCGCGGGCGTCCTCGTCAGCCGGGCGAGCTGGTCGGCGTCGGAAGTCAGCGGCTGGCGCCGCCGCATCGCCCGCCGCCGGCCCTGCTGCATCTCGGTGAGCGGGCGTATCCCGCCGAACAGCAAGAACCACGCGGTCGCGTAGCCGAACGCGCTCTGCACCACCGCCGACGCCAGGTAGCTGACCGCGAACACCGCGCCCGCCGTGGCCAGCACCGCCAGCACCCCGTAGGCGTTGCGGATCGCCAGGAAGGTCGCGGCCAGCAGCGCCAGCAGCAGCCACAGCATCGCCGTCACGTGGTGCGCCGCCAGCAGCCACGCCGCCGCCAGGCCCAGCAGCGACGGCGCGATGTACCCGGCCGCGGCGGTGGCCACGATGCCGGGGCCGCTGCCCCGGCCGCGCGAGTAGGTCACCCCCGACGTGTCCGCGTGCAGCCGGATCCCGTCCAGCTTGCGCCCGGTGAGCAGGGAGACCACCGCATGCCCGCCCTCGTGCGCGATCGTGATGGCGTTGCGCGCGAGGTGCCACGCGGGCCGGCTGGCGATGACGAGCAAGGCCACGCCCGCGCAGGCCGCCACTTCCCAGCCTGGCGGGGCCGGCTGCGTCCCCCACACCCGGTCCCACAGTTCGCCAAGCACCGACACCGCCGCCATGCCGCACAGGGTAGGCCTAGCCAGCACCTCCTAGTGCCCTAAAAGGCACAGTTCAAGATCTTTCTCTCCGCAACGCTCCCACACTGCGCGCTCATTGGCCCCTCTCTCGCCGGGCGCTACGGTGAGCGGGTGAACGATGTGATCGCGGTGATCGGACAGGCCCTCGTCGACCTGGTGGCCGCCCCTGACGGCACGCTGGCCGCCAAGCCCGGCGGCGGCCCCTACAACACCGCCCGGACGATCGGCCGCCTCGGCGGGCGGGCCAGCTTCCTGGGCCGGCTGTCCGACGACGCGTTCGGCCGGCTGCTGCGGGCGGGCCTCGCCGAATCCGGGGTGACCCTCGGCCTTCCCGGCCTGACCTGCGCGCCGACCACCCTCGCGATAGCGAGCATCAGCGTCGGCAGTGCTAGCCAGGGCAGTGCTAGCCAGGGCGGTGCTAGCCAGGGCGGTGCTGATGAGGGAAGTGCCGAGTACCGCTTCTACCTGGCCGGCACCTCCGCCGCCGACGTGGAGTACGCCGACCTGGCCGCCGCCATCCCCGGCGATGTCGCCGCCGTGTACGTCGGTGACCTCGCCCTGCTGATCGAGCCCTCCGGTACCAGCGTTGAGCGCCTGCTGCTGGCCGGCGCCTACGCCACCGACGCCCCCCTGGTGCTGATCGACCCGAACTGCCGCCCGTCCGCGGTCCCCGACCGGGACGGCTACCTGGCCCGGCTGGCCCGGCTCTTCGGGCGCGCCGACATCGTCAAGGCCAGCGCCGAGGACCTGGCCTACATCTACCCGGGCCGGACCCCCGCCGAGGCGGCCCGCGCGCTCCTGGCCGCCGGCCCGGCCCTGGTGCTGGTGACCGACGGCCCGCGAGCGGCCCGCGCGTTCCTGGCCGGATCGCCGGACGGCCCCGCCCGCGAGGTCATCGCGGCGATCCCGCCGGTCACCGTGGTGGATACCATCGGCGCCGGCGACGCCTTCGGCGGTGCCTTCCTCACCTGGTGGACCCGCGAATCCCTGACCCGCGCCGACCTCGCCAACCCGGACCTCGTCGCCCCCGCGTTGCGCGCCGCCGCCGAGGTCGCCTCCCTCACCTGCACCCGCCCCGGCGCCGACCCGCCCCGCCTATCCGACGTCCCCTGGCCGCCGCGCTGAACGACGTCCGCAGGCCACCGTCGTAAGCGAGCGTCTCGGTGACGAGCCAGCCCTCCCGCTACCGGGCCGCTCCTGGTTGCCGAGCTGCTAGCATCGCAGCCCTCATCGCCGGCTACCGTTCCCGCGGGGCTTCCGGATTGCGGGTTGACCTCGCCCCTGGGGCCAGCCGCAGCCTGATGGGGCCGGGCACCGGGCCCGGCTGAGGAGGACGCACGTGGCACTGCTGAGCAGCGGGGAGTTCGCCCGCGCGTCCGGGCTGTCGCGCAAGGCACTGCGCGTGTACGACGAGCTCGGGCTGCTGGCGCCCGTGCGGGTGGACCCGTACTCGGGATACCGGTTCTACGCGCCCGCGCAGCTGGAGCAGGCCCGGCTGGTGGCCTGGCTGCGCCGGCTCGGCATGCCGCTCGCGGCGATCCGCTCGGTCCTGGCCAAGCCCCCGGCCACCGCCGCGGAAGAGGTCAGCGCCTACATGGTGCGGGTCGAGGCGCAGGCCGCCGCCCGGCGCAAGCTCGGGTCCTTCCTCATCGGGTATCTGTCCGGAAGGAACACCGACATGGCAGGCAGTAACGACGCGACGCTGACGATCAGGTACGCGGTCCGGTCCGACATCGGCCTGGTCCGCGAGGACAACGAGGACTCCGCATACGCGGGCGGGCGCCTGCTCGCCGTGGCCGACGGCATGGGCGGGCACGCGCACGGCGAGATCGCCAGCGCGGCGGTCATCGAGGCGCTGCGGCCCCTGGACGTCACCGTGCCGTCTGAGGAACTGCTCAACGCGCTCGACCACGCGTTCCGCCGCGCCGACGGCACACTGCGCGACATGGTGACGGCTGACCCTTCGCTGGCGGGCATGGGCACCACGCTGACCGCCTTGCTGTGGTCCGGCTCTGAGATCGGCCTGGTCCACATCGGCGACACGCGCGCCTACCTGGTCAGGGGCGGTGAGGTCTTCCAGATCACGCGCGACCACACGCTCGTGCAGTCCCTGCTTGACGAGGGCAAGATCACGGCGGAGGAAGTGGCCTCTCACCCCAAGCGGATGCTGCTGCTGCGGGCGATCGACGGGCAGCACGACCACGCGCCTGACCTGGAGCTGCGGCAAGCGCGGGCCGGGGACCGGTACCTGCTGAGCTCCGACGGCCTGCACGCGACCGTCCCCGCCAGCGAGATCACCCGGGTGCTGCTCACCATCGCCGACCCCGACCAGGCCGCCGCCGGGCTCATCCAGCTCGCCATCGCCGGCGGCGCCCCGGACAACGTCACGTGCATCGTCGCCGACGTCGTCTCCGGCGAGTAGGGCCGGAACCCGCGCCGGGCGGATAACGTCAATACGTGACATCGAGGCTGCTCGCGATCAGCGACCTGCATGTGGGGCATCCCCAGAACCGGGAGCTGATCGCGGGCATCCCGGCCGGGGAGGACGGAGACTGGCTGCTGGTCGCCGGGGACGTCGCGGAGAACTTCGCGGACATCGAGTGGGCGCTGAGCGTTCTCGCCGGGCGCTATGAGCGCGTCATCTGGGTCCCCGGCAATCACGAGCTATGGAGCCGCCGCGCCGACCCAGTGGCCGCACGGGGCGTGCAACGGTATGAGCTGCTGGTCCAGATGTGCCAGGGGCTGGGGGTCATCACGCCCGAGGACCGCTATCCGGTCTGGGCCTCACCCGAAGGGCCGGTGACCATCGCGCCGCTGTTCGTCGGCTATGACTACTCATTCCGCCCCGATGGCGCGCTCACCAAGGATGACGGCCTGGCGATCGCCTACGAGTCCGGGATCGTGTGCAGCGACGAGGTCCACCTGTACCCCGACCCCTACCCGAGCCGGGAGGCGTGGTGCTGGGCACGGGTCGCGGCGACCGAGCAGCGGCTGGCCGCCGAGCTCGATCCCGCGCTCCCGGTCGTCTTGGTCAACCACTACCCGCTGGTCCGCGAGCCGACCCGGATCATGCGCTACCCCCAGTTCGCGCAATGGTGCGGCACCGACCGCACCGCCGACTGGCACATCCGGTTCCGCGCCGCCGCCGTCGTCTACGGGCACCTGCACATCCCCAGGGTGACCTGGCACGACGGCGTCCGCTTCGAGGAAGTCTCGGTCGGCTACCCGCGCGAGTGGCAAGCCCGCGCCGAGCGGTTCGGCCTCACCCGCGCCCCCGGCCTGCCCTGGCCGGTAATCCCCGCCGAAGACCACGCCCCCGCCCCGCCCGGCGTCCCCGAAGGCCTCCGCCTGTAACGCCCTCTCGCGCCTTCGAGGCCGCCGGGAAGGCCGCCAGATGATCAGTAACGAGATGGCCGCGACTGCGGTAACGCGATCGCATGGCACCGGCGTTTTAAAGACGTGACGGGTCGGCATCCACCCCCCTGATTGCCACCCGTCGCTCGCGTGCTGCGCGCCGCCACCACCCCATCCCGGCGACGCGAGGCACGCGCCGCCGGGGCGCGCGTTTACCCGCACGCCCGCCCCGGTCCTTACGTGCCGCGCAACCAGGCCAGGACCGCGAGGACCCGGCGGTTGTCGTCAGGCGAGCCGGGGATCTCCAGTTTGGCGAATATCCGGGTCATGTGCGCCTCGACCGCCTTCGTGGAGGTCCACATGGTGGTCGCGATGCCCGCGTTGGAGCGGCCCTCGGCCATGTGCCGGAGGACGGCCTGCTCGGTGGGGGTGAGGTCATCCAGCTTGTTCAGGTGCCGCTGGTGGTTGAGCAGGCGCCCGATGAGCTGATCATCGACCACGGACTCCCCCTGGCGGACTCGTTGCAGCGCGTCGCGCAGCGCCTCGGCATTGGCGACCCGGTCCTTCAGCAGGTAACCCCGGTGCGCGGTCCCGGTGGTGAACAGCCGGGTGGCGTAGGAAAGCTCGGCGTACTGGGAGAGCATGAGAATTCCGGTGTCGGGGTAGCTGGCGGCGAGCTTCTCCGCGGTCTGCAGCCCGTCGTCGGTGAAGTTGGGCGGCATCCTGACGTCGATGATCGCCGCGTCGATCGGCTGCCGCGCCATCTGGGCGAGCAGCTCATCCCCGGTTCCGGCGGTGATGACCACCTGCACGTCGAGGCGGCCGAGCTGCATCGTCAGCCCGTCGCGGAACAGTGCGGAGTCCTCCGCGATGCCTATGCGCACGGTATCCGCGCCCATATCCGGGTGCCGTGACCGGGCGCGCTGTCCACGCTGGCCTCGCCGTCGATCGCGCGCACCCGGTCGATGATCCCGCTGATGCCAGTCCCGCCGTCGGCGCGGGCCCCGCCCTGCCCGTCATCGGTGACCGCGATGCTCAGCCAGCCGCCCGCGGCCTTGCCGGTGATCGTGATCCGGCGTGCCCGCGCGTGCTTGACGGCGTTGCTGACCGCCTCGGCGATCACGTAGTAGGCGGTCAGCTCCGCTCCCTCGCTGAATCGGCCCGCTGGCAGCCTGACGTCGATGGGGAAGGGGTACTGCTCGGCCATGCTCCGGATCGCCTGCTCCAGGCCGACCTGGTGCAGCACCCCCGGGTGAATCCCGTGCGCGAGGTCGCGGAGCCCCTCGATGACCTGGGCCAGTTCGGCGCCCGCGCGGCTGAGGATGGCGCGCACCGGCTCTTCGGTGGTGTCGGACTCGGCCGCCCCGAGCATGATCGAGATCGCCACCAGCCGCTGCTGGGTGCCGTCGTGCAAGTCGCGCTCGAGCCGCCGGCGCTCGGTCGTCTCGGCCTGGATAATCCGCAGGCGAGACTGGTGCACTTCCCGCAGCTGATCGGTGAGCGCCGCCTCCAGCTGGGCGTTCTCCAGCGCGAACGCGGTCGCCGCCACCGCCGCCCGGACCAGGTCGTCATCCATCGACAGCGAGGGATCGGCCACGATGACGGCGAGCTGGTCCCCGGAGGTCGTGGTGACCGGCAGGCCCGCGCCGGGCGGCCCGCCCGTCCACGGCGATTCGACAACTTCCAGGTCCGGGTCCTCCAGGATGTCACGCAGCGCGCTGGTGATGGACGATGCCCGCGCGGGGCCGCGCAAGTGCAAGATGAGGTCCGCCACCCGGGTCCGCGCGAACCGGCGCTGCAGGACCGAGACGACGAAGGCGGCCGGCACGCCGATCTGCAGGTACGCCTCCACCGTGAAGATGATGTTCATGACGTGCGGCCCCGCCGACAGGGCCGTCGCGACAAGTTCCACGGCGGTGGCCGCGCAGGTGACGGACGCCGCGGTGGCGACCGGCTTGGCCAGCCTGCGGGAGATTCCGCGCGACCGGCGCCACCGGGCCAGCCACAGCAGCATGTAGGCCACCGCGAAGCCCACCCCGACTAGGTCAAAGGTCAGCGAGAAGGCCTGGAACGCGGTGTGGTTCGGCATCAGGGATGGCCACCACGCGCCGGCCGAGAAGCCCCACCACTGCGGCCGGGACGCCACGATGGCGGCGATGTCGGCCGCGAGGAGGACGCCGAGCACCGCCCCGAAGAACAGCCTGCCCGCCCGCTTCTCGTTCGGTGAGTGCGGGTAGCTGTACATGGCCCAGGCCGCGAGCATGATCCCCGTCACGCTCGCCGGCACCGAGATCAGCGGCAGCGGGCCTACCTGCCAGTTATTCAGCCAGCCGGCCGTCAGCAGCGCGCTGGCGCCGATCAGCGTGCCCGCCGATCCCTGCTGCGACCGCTCGTCGAGCAGCAAGATGCCCGCCGACAGCAGCGCCATCGACAAGATCACGCTGGCCAGCGCGAGCAGCGGCCGGTCGCGCCATATCGGCCAGAACGCCAAGATGATGAGCGCCGCCGCGGG
This sequence comes from Streptosporangiaceae bacterium, assembly GCA_025934375.1. Classification (GTDB taxonomy): domain Bacteria; phylum Actinomycetota; class Actinomycetes; order Streptosporangiales; family Streptosporangiaceae; genus Trebonia. The sequence goes on from JAICYD010000002.1 coordinate 154,031, forward strand.
CGGGCAGATGGCGCCGTACAGCACTTGGAGCCTGGGCCACGCGCGCACGACGCTCACCGTCGGCCGCCGTGCGGCCGACCCGGCCATGACGGCGGTGAATGCGGTACCCATCCTGGTCAGTGTCCCGGCTCTGGCGGGAGTCGTCTAGCGGGAAAACCCGCAGATACGCGGGGGATCGCCCCGATGCGGGGGAGGCGGACGAGCCGAGATGATCGAGCAGGAGGGGAGTGCCCGAGCCGGGCGGGGGGCGGCTCGGGCACTAGGGGGACCGCGAGGCGCTTAGCGCGGGGTCGGCGGGCCCGCCTCGGCCTGGACGCGGAAGGCGTCGGCGATCAGATGGTGCCGTCGCGCCACGCGGTCGTACCAGTCCGGGTGGGTGAGCGCGTACAGGTACCCGTGCTGGATCGCGCGGACGACGACCGCGCCGGCGTCGTCCGGGCCGATCCAGCGGTAGGCGGGGTTGTCGTCAAGCTCAATGTCGATGTCCTGGAACCCGACGTCGGTCAGGTGGGCCGGGCGGTTGCGGGAGGACCGGCCGATGTTCGTGCGGACGGTGCCGGGGCACAACACGGAGACGCCGACCTTGGAGTTCTCGGCCGCTAGCTCCTGGGCCAGCACCTCGGTCAGCCCGACCACGCCGAACTTGCAGGTCGCGTACGCGCCGAGGTTGGGCGGCGCGTCCAGGCCGGCCATGGAGGCGGTGTTGACGATGTGGCCGCCGTCCGGGTTGGACTTCAGGATCGGCAAGAACGTGTGGATGCCGTGGATGACGCCCCAGAGGTTGACGCCGAGCATCCACTTCCAGTCATCCAGCGTCAGCTCCGCCACCGGCGCCATCGGGCCGATCCCGGCGTTGTTGCAGACGATGTCGACCGCGCCGAACGCGTTCAGCGCCTCCTTGGCCAGCGCCTCGACGCTCGCGGCGTCGCTGACGTCGGTCAAGACGGGCGTCGCGCCCAGTTCGGCGGCCGCCTCGTGCAGCGCGCGCTCCTCGATATCGGCGATGATCACGTGCGACCCCTCGGCCTTGAGCTGCCGGGCGATCCCCTTCCCGATCCCCGACGCCCCTCCGGTGACGATGGCGACCTTCCCGTTGAGGTCCGCCAGGGCGCTCACCGGGTCACTCCTGCATCCGCTCCCTCTGCCATGGCCGTACTCCTTCGCGTCCCTCGCGGCTGGCAATGCTTACGTCGGGTTCTGAGCCCCTTCTAAGCGAGCCTCGCGCAGCCACGACCACCAGGCAATATGTCAGGAACACGAACGATCCGCCGTGCGACTTGGCGTCCCCGCCATCCGGCCCCAATCCTCCCGCTCACCCCCCGCACCTCACCAACCCCTCACTCACCCGCCACCCACAACCCGTATCCACCCCGCCATCCTCCATCCGCCTCCTGCCGCCCGCGCGCCAGTGGCCCCCCGCCCCGCCGTCCGCCTCCCGCCTCCTGCCGCCCGCGCCAGTGGCCGCCCGCCCCGCCGTCCGCCTCCCGCCTCCTGCCGCCCGCGC
>JAICYD010000141.1 GCA_025934375.1 Streptosporangiaceae bacterium
ACGTCGGTGAGCGAGGAGCCGAGCTGGCGGATCATCTTCACCCGCTGCGCCTCGCCGCCCGACAGCGTGGCCGACGGCCGGTCCAGCGACAGGTAGCCCAGCCCGATCTCGGTGAACCCGTCCAGGGCGCCGCGCAGCGCGTCGAGCAGCGGGGCCACCGAGGGCTCGTCCAGGCCGCGGACCCAGCCGGCGAGGTCGCTGATCTGCATCGCGCACGCGTCGGCGATGTTCATCCCCCTGATCCTCGAAGACCGGGCCGTCTCGGCGAGCCGGGTGCCGCCGCACTCCGGGCAGGTGCGGAACGTCACCGCCCGCTCCACGAACGCCCGGATGTGCGGCTGCATCGCCTCCACGTCCTTGGAGAGCATCGACCTCTGGATCCGGGGGACCAGCCCCTCGTAGGTCATGTTGATGCCCGCTATCTTCATCCGGGCCGGCTCGTGGTGGAGGAAGTCGGCGAGCTCCTTCTTGGTGAACGCGCGGATCGGCTTGCCCGGGTCGAAGAATCCCGACTCGGCGTACAGGCGGTAATTCCATCCGCCTGGCGTATACCCGGGGATGGTGAGCGCGCCCTCGGCGAGGGACTTGGAGTCGTCGAACAGCTGAGTGAGGTCGATGTCGGAGACCGTGCCGCGGCCCTCGCACCGCGGGCACATGCCCCCGGTGACGCTGAAACTGCGCCGCTCCTTCACGGTCTTGCCGCCGCGCTCGAGCGTGACGGCGCCCGCTCCGCTGATTGAGGGCACGTTGAAGGAAAATGCCTTCGGCGATCCGATGTGCGGCCGCCCGAGCCGGCTGAACAGGATGCGCAGCATGGCGTGAGCGTCGGTGGCGGTGCCGACCGTGGAGCGCGGGTCAGAGCCCATCCGCTCCTGGTCGACGATGATCGCGGTCGTCAGCCCCTCGAGGACGTCGACCTCCGGCCGCGCCAGCGTCGGCATGAACCCCTGCACGAAGGCGCTGTAGGTCTCGTTGATCAGCCGCTGCGACTCCGCGGCGATCGTGCCGAACACCAGTGAGCTCTTGCCTGACCCCGACACCCCGGTGAACACCGTCAGGCGGCGCTTCGGGATCTCGACGCTGACGTCCTTCAGGTTGTTCTCGCGGGCGCCGTGCACGCGGATGAGGTCATGGCGGTCGGCACTGTGCGGCGGCGGCGTGTCCGTCCTCGCGGCCATCACCGGTCCTGCAGCAGCCCGAGGACGTTCCCGTCGGGGTCGGTGACGGTGGCCACCAGGCGGCCGCCGCCGACGTCGCGCACGGCGTCCTTCACGGTGGCGCCCGCGGCGGTGACCTCGGCCAGCTTGGCCTCGATGTCCGGCACGTGCCAGTAGGCCACCGGCGAGCTCATGCCCTGCGGCCCGCCGCCGGGCACGAGCCCGATGTGCTGGCCCGCGGTATCGAAGCCGACATAGTAGGGCGCGTCGGCCGTCGGCGCCACGCCGAGCAGGGCCGCGTACACCGCCTTGGCCTTGGTCAGGTCGGACACGGGGTGCAGCACCGTCTTGATTCCCTCAGTGGAAGTTCCGGTCATGATCACTCCTTGAAGTCGCGGATATGCCGGTCACTCTAGCCGCGGCCCGGTGACCTGCGCTTCTCCGATCCTGATCGGTTTGCAGGGACGGAGTTGCATCGCCGGCCTGCGACTGGGCCTGATTTACCGTGACCGGCGATGCATTAGGTGATGATTGCGCGCTGGACGGTTAGGTGAGGGGTCGCCGGCGGCCAGATTCCCGGCAGGCGCGTTAGCGGCCCGGCGTGAGGGTCACGTTTTCCATACCAGAGAATGGCATTCTCCTGAAGGCGTGGAACGGTCCCGCGAATCGGAATAGGCTGCTAGATGTGGGTCCGCTGATGCTAGCGTTGTCGTCCAGTCAATGCACATCAACGTGATCTTGTGTCATCCGCGGTGAATCCCCCACGGCTACCTGCCGTTGCCGCCGCCCGAGTACGACGGGAACCTGATGAGACCCGGAGCAGTTCAAGAGCCGGGGCGCGGGCCAGCGCGCCTGGTCCCCCAGCCCGATGGTTACGCGGAGTACGTGGATCCGACACGGGATCCGGGCCGGGGCGGCGGTCCCGGCCAGCACCGCTCTCCTCGCCGGCCGACGGGCCCGACGCGGAGCGTGCAGACGGGCGCCCTGCGGATCAAGGGGATGCCGTCCGCGGCCGGCCCCGCGCGCAGGCAGCGGTCCATCCGCTCCACGATCACGTTCCTGCTGATCATCCCGCTGCTCTCCCTGATCGCGCTCTGGGTCTACGCGGCGTCGGGCACCGTCGGCCCGGCACTAGGCAAGCAGCACTCCGCGGCGCTGAACAACACCGTGGGCCAGCCGATCCTCAACATGAGCGTCGCCCTTCAGACCGAGCGCGCGCAGGCCTTCGCCTGGCAGGCCTCGGCCGGCCGGAGCCTGCCGCTGGCGCAGTTGCAGGGGCTGTTCAGCGCGAGCGACGCGGCCATCGCCGCGTGGAAGGCCGCCGACGCGAAAGCCGCCGGCGTGGAGGCCGCGCAGGTCAAGCCGCAGGCGAAAGTGCTCAGCAGCGCGCTGGGCCGACTGGGTCCGCTCCGCGAGCAGGTCACGCGGGGCACCATCAAGCCGCTGGACGCGTTCAATGCCTACAACGCCATCATGAACGCGACCATCCCCTACGCCATCAGCCTGGCCAACCCCGACTCGACCATCCCGCTCTACCAGGAGTCGGAGGCGCAGATCGCCGGCGGCCAGGCCATCGAGGCCCTGGCCCGGCAGGGCGCGCTGCTGGGCGGCGTCCTGGCGGGCGGCGGCTCCATGACCCAGGGCGAGTACCGGGAGTTCGTCGGGTTCGCCGAGGACCAGAAGCAGGACTTCGCTACCGCCCAGATCCCGCTGTACTGGCAGCTGAGCCAAGACCCTTACCCCGCCGCGCTCAAGTCCCCTGCCTACCAGGCATTCGCGAAGCTGCAGGCCAGCATCATCGGGCACGGCCCGGGACGGCTGAGCCTCGACCCCAAGGCCACCCAGGCAACCTTCCAGAACGCCCTGGTGGCCCTGGGCGTGGCCGAGCTCGTCGCCCGCAAGGGCGTCACCGCCGACCAAGATCACCAGGGAACCGTCGTCCTGGCTAAGCTCTACGCGGTTGGCGGCGCCGGCCTCCTCGCGGTCATCCTCTCCGCTTTCCTGCTGCTGCGGTTCGGTGGCCGGATCACCCGCGAGCTCACCGGGCTGCGCGGCGCGGCCCGGACGCTGTCAGGTGAGCGGCTACCCAGCGTGGTGCGCCGCCTGCGGGCCGGCGAGGACGTCGACGTGGCCGCCGAGGCGCCCCCGCTGGACCTGCGCACCCGGACCCGTGAGGTCACCGACACCGCCGAGGCGTTCTCGGTCGTGCAGCACACCGCGGTCGAGGCCGCCGTCGAGCAGGCCCAGCTCCGCAAGGGCGTCAGCAACGTGTTCCGCAGCCTCGCCCGGCGCAACCAGTCCCTGGTCCAGCGCCAGCTGCGCATGCTCGATGAGATGGAGCGCGGCACCCAGGACCCCGACGCCCTGGCGCAGCTGTTCCGCCTGGACCACCTCACGACGCGCATGCGCCGTCAGGCCGAGGGCCTCATCATCTTGTCCGGGGCCGCGCCCGGGCGCCGCTGGCGCCAGCCGGTCCCCGTCGTGGAGGCGCTGCGCGGCGCGATCTCCGAGATCGAGGACTACGTCCGGGTCGACCTGGTCACCGATTCGGCGGACTTCCTGACCGGCGCGGCCGTCGCCGACGTGACCCACCTGCTGGCCGAGCTGATCGAGAACGCGGTCGTCTACTCCCCGCCCGCCACCCGCGTGCAGGTCCGCGGCGGCCGGGTCGCCAACGGCTACGTCATCGAGATCGAAGACCGCGGCCTCGGCATTCCCGTCGCCACCCGCGAGACGCTCAACGACCGGCTGGCCCAGCCGCCGGAGTTCGACCTGGCCGACAGCGACCAGCTGGGCCTGTTCGTGGTCAGCCGCCTCGCCGTCCGCAACGGCATCCGGGTCTCGCTTCGCGAATCCGGCCACGGCGGGACCACCGCCATCGTGCTGCTGCCAGCCCCCCTGGTCGTCTCCGAGATGGAGGCCGGCCAGCTGGCCGCGCAGGGCGGCCGGGGTGCCCTCGCCGCCGCGGGCCAGCCCGCGGACGACACGGCCGAGCCGGCCAGCATCCTGCCCGGCCGGCGCGCGCCACGGCTGGACCGGCCGGCGTCGCCGCATCCCGACCTGGCCCCGGCGGGCTCGCCCGCCGAAGGCCGCGGTGCCCCGCCATGGGAGGCGGACCCGACCTTCACCGGCGGGTCCTTCCTCGCCGACGGCGGAGACCTCTACGCCGGCCAGGCGCCCGACGCCGCCCCGCCCTTCGGCAGCGGCCCGGCTTTCGGCAACGGGGCAAACGGCTTCGGCGGCGCCGTCAGCGACCACGGCAACGGCAGCGCCGACGGCTCCGGCAACGGGTTCGGCAACGGGTTCGGCAACGGCTTTGGCGCCAGCGGTGCCAGCGACCCCGGCGATGGCTTCGGCGACAGCCTGCCGGCCCGCGGCGCCGGCCCGGGCCCGGAGTTGCCGGCCCGCGCCAGCCGGGGTGCCTTCGGTAACCCGATGCCGTTCCAGGACGCGCCCGCGTCGTTCGCGGACGGCCCGGCCGCGCCGCGCGGTTCCGCGTCCCCGTTCCAGGACACTTCCGCCCCCGCGCGAGTCCCGGGCCAGTTCCACTCGGCCGGCGATGGCGGTGGCCACTCCGCCGGGACCGGGCCGAACGGGCTGCCGAAACGGCAGAAGATGGCCAGCATGGCACCCCAGTTGCGCGATAGCCGGCCGGAGGCGCCCAGCAGCCCGCTGGTGGGGCGCTCCCCGGAACAGGCCCGCGCGCTGCTGTCGTCGATCCAGCGTGGACTGCGGACAGGTCGCGACGAGGGCGCCGCGGACGGAGCCGCTAACGGCACCGGGACCGGTGAGGCCGGGACCGATGGCGAAGCTCACCGATGAGCGGAGGCTCCGTGCAAGAGCTGGACTGGCTACTTAGTAACCTGGCGGCGACAGTCGGCGGGGTCCGGAACGCGGTGATCCTTGCCCCCGACGGCCTGCCGCTGGGCCGCACGCCGGGGCTGAGCCCCAGCGACGCCGACCACCTGGCCGCCCTCGCCGCCGGCGCGCAGAGCCTCGCGCACGGCACGGGGCGGAAATTCGGCCATGGTCACGTCGTCCAGACCACGATCGAGATGGACGCCGCCATCTTGTTCATCACGCCAGCTGGACGGGGAACGTGCGTGGCGCTGCTCGCCGACGCGGACGCCGATCACGGCCACATCGCCTACGAGCTCGCGGTGCTCGTCAAGCGGGTTGGCCAGCACATGATCGCTGACCAGAGGTTTCCCGTCCGAGATACAGCCTGACAACACGGTGGGGACATGACCGAGGACGAAAGATGGACCGAGTGGGATTCCGGGCCGGTGGCCCGCCCCTACACGGTTACCGGCGGGCGTACCCGGCCGAGCGTCGAGCTGCGCTTCGACCTCATTGACGTTGTCGGCTGGACGGGGAAGAAGGTCGACCCGATGGCCGTCAGCTATGAAGGCCGCCAGATCCTGGAGCTGTGCCAAAGGCCGATCACCGTGGCCGACCTGGCATCCGCGCTTGGCCTGCCGCTGGGCGTCGTCCGGGTCCTGCTCGGCGACCTCGTGCACGACAACCTGGTCGATATCCGGGTTCACGCCCCGAAGGGCCGGGTTACCGACCAGCGCCTGCTGGCCAGGGTCCTGGCCGGCATCCGCGCCTTGTGAGCGGCCGCGCGCGGGCTACCTCATCGGCTGGCCCGTGGCTTACTCAGTCAGCCGGCCTTAATCATCCGGTGCCGCCATCGGGTTGACGCCCGACAGGTCCGACGCCTTGATCCGGATCAGCAGCAGCGAGATCACGACGGCCAGGGCCGCGACTCCCGCCGACACCCAGTAACCATGCGAGAAGCCGTAGGCCAGCGCGTGGTTCGTCGCCGCCGCCTGCTGCGCCTTCGTCGCGGCGGCCGGCAGGTGCGCCGAGTGCAGGTTGGACGAGACCGCCGACCACGCCACGGTGCCGAGCAATGCCAGCCCGATCGACCCGCCGACCTGCTGGCCGGCGTTCATCAGCGACGAGGCGGCGCCCGTGTCGCTGTTGGCCACCTTCGCCAGCGCCACCAGCGACAGCGGCACGAAGGTCAGCCCCATCCCCAGCGCCACCAGCATCGTCGGGCCGAGAATGCCGCCCGCGTAGGAGCTGTGCTCGCCCAGCTGAGCCAGCCAGGCCAGCCCGCCGGCCATGATCGTCGGGCCGACGATCATCAGCGGCCGCGCGCCGATCCGCGAGACCAGCTGCGAGGAGATGGCGGAGGCGACCATGATCGCCGCCACCATGGGCAAGAACGCGATCCCGCTCTTGAGCGGGCTGTAGCCCCACACCTGCTGGGTGAAGATGGTCAGGAAGAAGAACATGCCGAACAGCGCGGTCCCGATGCACAGGCTCAGCAGGTACGCCCCGGTGCGGTCCCGGCTGCGCAGCACGCGAACCGGCACGAGCGCGTGCTTGCTGCGCGCTTCGATGAAGCCGAACGCGACCAGCAGCACCGCGGCCGCCACCAGCGACACGATGACCTTGACGTCGCCCCAGTGGCTGATGCCCGCCGAATCGGTCGCCGCGTTGGACAGCCCGTACACGAGCGCGCCGAGCCCGATGGACCCGGTGATCGCGCCGGGCAGGTCGAAGTTGCCGCGCTGCCGCTGCGACTCGCCGAGCACGCGCGGCGCCAGCAGCAAGACGAGCAGGCCGATCGGGACGTTGACGAACAGCACCCACCGCCAGTCGAGGTAATTGACCAGCAGGCCCCCGGCGATCAGGCCGACGGCCGCGCCGGAGATGGACATGGCCGCGTAAACGCCCATGGCCCGGTTGCGCGCCTTGCCCTCCGGGAAGGTGACCGCGATCAGCGACAGCGAGGTGGGCGCGGCGAACGCCCCGCCGACGCCCTGCAGGACGCGGGCCGACAGCAGCCACGCCTGGCTGGTGGCCAGCCCGCCCAGGAGGGAGGCCATGGTGAACAGCGCGATGCCGAAGATGAAGATCCGCCGCCGCCCGAGCAGGTCGCCTGAGCGCCCGCCGAGCAGCAGCAGCCCGCCGAACGCGAGCGTGTAAGCGTTGACGACCCACTCCAGGTTCGTCCCGGAAAAGTGCAGCGCGCCTTGGATGTGCGGAAGGGCGACGTTGACGATGGTGGCGTCGAGGACCACCATGAGCTGCGCGGTCGCGATGACCAGCAGCGCCAGCCCTAGTCGCCGGGGCTGGGCGGACGGAGCGTGCCGCTCGCGGCCATCCAACTCGGCGGCGCCGCGCGAGGTCGCCCGCGTCGGTGCCACGGCCTCGGTGGCCGCGTCTTGCGGTGTCGCAGACACAATTCTCCCCTTAAAAGTCTCTTCTGCTGCCGAACGGACCCGCGGAGCCTGATCGATTGACTACTCCTGTCCGCCCTTACTCGCGCCGCGCTCGCCGGGGGACGCGCTTGACTCCACGGTCCCCGCGACCATCTTGCGCAACAGGGCCAGCAAGCACCCGCGCTCCGTGTCGTCGAGGCCGTGGCACCACGGCATGCGCCTGGCCAGCTCAGTCATCATCCGCTCCCGCGCGGCGATGCCCTCCGGGGTGAGCACGAGGTGCTTGACCCGCCGGTCCCGCTGTCCAGGCTCGCGCCTGACCAGGCCGTGACCCTCCAGCTTGTCGGCGACGGCGGTGATGAACGAGGCATCGCACCCCATGCGCTGCGCGAGCTCCTTCATCGCCACCCCTGGGATAGACGACCCGGCACCCGCCGAATCATCGAAGCCCATCTTGAACAGGGCCAGCAGGTCCGGGGGAGTGAGGCCGAAGGCGGCTGCGATAGAGTGGCTGATGGCTGCAGCCTGCTTCACCACCCCGGTCAGCACGTCGAGGATCTCCCTCGACTGTGCCTCTGCGGGCGCCTCACTTACTCCCATGAGCAGCTCAGCAATTGAGTTACTGAACTAATTCCGGCGAGCCGCTCCGGATGAGGCCCCGCCGCGTGTGAGGCTCGCCACACAGTCATCGCCCGCCGGGCGCTGGCCGCGCTAGCGTCTAGCCATGATCATTGACTGCCATGGCCACTACACCACCACGCCCGCGGCGTTCGGCGCCTACCACGACGCGCTGCACGCGCGGCTCGCGGCCGGCGCCGGCGATCTCCCGCGGTTGCCCGCCATCAGCGATGACGAGATCCGCGCCAGCATTGAGGGCAACCAGCTGCGCGTGCAGCGCGAGCGCGGCATCGACCTGACGATCTTCTCCCCGCGCGCCTCCTGGATGGAGCATCACGTCACCGACCCGGCGACCGCGCAGGCCTGGGCCCGCGCCTCCAACGACCTGGTCCACCGGGTGACCGAGCTGTTCCCGAGGAACTTCGCCCCGGTCTGCCAGCTCCCGCAGGTACCCGGCGGCGGCCTGGAGGCCTGCGTGGCCGAGCTGGAGCGCTGCGTGACCCAGCTGGGCTTCCTCGGCTGCAACCTGAACCCGGATCCGGCCGGCGGCTTCTGGAGCTCGCCCCCGATGACCGATGAGTACTGGTTCCCGGTGTACGAGAAGATGGTCGAGCTGGACGTCCCGGCGATGATCCACGTGTCGACATCGTGCAACCCGGCGGCGCACACCCTCGGCGCGCACTACCTCAACGCCGACACGACCGTCTTCATGCAACTCCTCCAGGGCAGCCTGTTCCAGCGCTTCCCGGGCCTGCGCTTCGTCATCCCGCACGGCGGTGGCGCGGTGCCCTACCACTGGGGCCGCTTCATCGGCCTGACCGTCCGGGAGAAGCTCGCGCCGGTCGAGGCCAACGTGCTCGGCAACGTCTACTTCGACACCTGCGTCTACCACCAGCCCGGCATCGACCTGCTCACCAGCGTTGTCCCGGCCGGCAACATCCTGTTCGCGTCGGAGATGCTCGGCGCCGTCCGCGGCGACAACCCGCAGACCGGCGCCTCCTGGGACGACACCAAGCGCTACGTTGACGCCGCCGAGCTCACCGGCCAGGAGCGCGCCCTGATCTACGAGCACAACGCCCGCCGCGTCTACCCTCGCCTGGCTGGCCGCCCGGGCTAGGCCAAGTCCACGATCGTCTCTCCCGGGCCCGCGAGGATGAGCTCGCCGACCGAGTTGCCCAGCACGTCGCGCGCGTCGGCGTCCAGGTCGGCGTCGGACACCAGGGCGCTGGCGTCGGACAGGCGGGCCATCGCGCACAGGCCGACCACGCCCCACTTGGTGTGGTCGGCGAGCACGATCAGCCGGCTGGTCGCGGCCACCATGGCGCGGTTCATCTCCGCCTCCAGCAGGTTCGGCGTGGTGAAGCCGGCCGCCAGGTCCATCCCGTGCACGCCGAGTAGCAGGGCGTCCACGTGCAGGCCGCTCATCGTCTGCACCGCGATGGGGCCGACCAGCGCGTCGGACGGCGTGCGGACACCGCCGGTGAGCAGCACCGTCTGTGACCGGTCGCCGTGGGCGTGCAGGTAGTCGGCGACCCGGACGCTGTTGGTGACCACGGTCAGCCCCGGGATCCGGGCCAGGTGCAGGGCCGCCGCGTATGTCGTCGTTCCCGCGCTGACCGCGACGGTGGTGCGGGGCTGGATCAAGGTGGCCGCCACGGCGCCGATCTGGTCCTTCGCGGCCAGCTCGCGGTGCGACTTCACCTCGAAGCCCGGCTCGTCGCTGGTGCTGCGCGCGGGGGCGGTGGCGCCGCCGTACACCTTCTTGATCAGGCCCCGGCTGGCGAGCTCCTCGAGGTCGCGGCGGACCGTCATCTCGGAAACGCCGAGCTGGTCGGCGAGCTGCGTGATCCGGGCACCGCCGGCCCGCTCGATCTCCGCCCGTATCCAGTCCCGGCGCTGGGCCGGCAGCATGGTGGCGCCGGTGGACTCCTGGTCCGCCATGGTCAGCCCTTCGTCGATCCGAGGGTGAGGCCGGCGATGAACTGCCGCTGCAGCAGAAGGTATACGACCAGGGTCGGCACCGCCACGATCATGGCCGCGGCGGCGATGAGGTTCTGGTTGGAGACGAACTGCCCCTGCAGGTTGGCCAGTGCCGACGTCACCGGCCGCTTCCCGCCAGTGGAGATCAGCGTGATCGCCCAGAAGAAGTCGTTGTAGATCCAGGTCGTCAGCAGCGTGGCCAGCGCGGCCAGCGCGGGCCGGCACAGGGGCAGCGTCAGCCGCCAGTACCGCCCCCACAAGCCGGCGCCGTCCACCTCGGCGGCCTCGTACATCTCACCGGGGATGGTGCGCATGTAGTTGCTGAGCACGAACACGCAAAAGCCGGTCTGGAACGCGACGTTGATCACGATGAGGCCGGTGTAGGAGTCAAACAGGTAGCCGCTGGCGCTCAGGAAGCCCGGCAGCGGGATGAGCAGGTACAGCCGGTACAGCGGGGTGATGATGACCTGCTGCGGCAGCAGGTTGCCCGCGGTGAACAGCAGCAGGAGCGCGAGGTTGACCTTGATGTTGACCCTGGTGACCACGAACGCGACCATGCTCGCCAGCAGCAGGGTCACGATCACCGCGGGGATCGTGATCAGCACGGAATTGCCGAAGAACCGCAGCATGTCGCTCTGGTCCCACGCGCTGACGTAGTTCTGGAACGTCAGGTGGTGCGGCAGGCTGACGTACCCGTACTGGCTCGTCTCGGCGTTCGGCCGGAAGCTCACGTACAGCGCGAAGAGCACCGGGACCAGCCAGGCGAGGCAGGCGACGATCATGAACGCGTAGGCCGCGGTGCGCCAGGCCCTGTGCCTCGTCATCGCGGCTGCCTCCGGGCGAACATCTGGTACAGGAAGGCCGAGATCGGGACCAGCGAGATCACCAGGAGCACCACGCCCAGCGCGGAGCCGAAGCCGGGCCGCGATGTCTCGCCGACGATGTTGCTGGTGATGAGCGCGGACAGCAGCTCAAGGCCGTTGGTGCCCTTGTTGGTGATGTACACCAGGTCGAAGGCCCGCAGCGACTCGATGACGGTAATGACCGCCACCACGACGTTCATCGGCATCATCGACGGGAACGTGACATGCCAGAACGTCTGCCAGGCGCTCGCGCCGTCGATCCGGGCCGCCTCCCGCAGCGTGGGGTCCACTGCCTTCAGGCCGGCCAGGTAGAGCACCATCACGTACCCGGCCTGCCGCCAGCTTGCCTCGATCAGCACTGACCACAAGTTGATGCTCGGGTCCCCGAGCCAGTCGATCAGGTTCGCGTTGGTGTTGTGCCCGGTCACCACGTTGATCAGGCCGTAGTTGGGCGAGTAGAAGAACTCCCAGATGATGCCGATCAGCGCCAGGCTCAGCATGACCGGCAAGAACAGCACGGTCTGGTAGACCCGGCTGCCCTTGAGGCCGCTGTCGATCAGGACCGCGAAGAACATGCCGAGCGGGGTCGCGAAGGCCACGAACACGCCCAGCCAGATGAGGTTGTGCTGGACCGCGGGCCAGAACGGCGGGTAGTTCGTGGCCGCCTGATGGTAGTTCTGCCAGCCGGTGAAGCAGCCGTTATCCGGGAACAGGCCACCGGGGACGCACCCCCGGGCGTGCAGGCCGCCGACCCCGTTCCACTGGAAGAGCGACAGCGCCACCGACACCAGCGCGGGCCCCCAGATGAAGGCGATGTCGCCCAGCACGGGGATGGCGAGCATCGCCGCGACGATCAGGATGTCCCGGCGGGAAAAGCGGCGGCCGGGTCGCCTGCGCCGGCTGCCTGGTGCCCGCTTGCCCTGCCGGGACTGATCCCGCACAGCCACGTCGTGGATCACGACCGATGCCCGATCCGCATCACTGCCCGAAGATCGACTTCGCCTGATTGGCCAGGCTGGACTGCTGGGACTTGGCGTTGGAGGAGGTCGGCGAGGCGATGAAGCTCAGGATCGACGTCTCCAGCGCCGTCGCCATCGGCGGGGCGGTGTCGCGGTCCCCGAACTGGGCGACGCCCTTGAGGCTCGAGATCGCCTGCACCGACGCCGTCTGAATGGAGTTGTAGCTCGGCACCTGGGCCCCGTTGGCCACCGCCACGTCCCAGTTGTCGTACTTGAGGTAGCTCGCCTCGGCCGCGCCGGTGCCGATGTACTCCAGCACCTGCTTGGCGGCGTCCTTGTTCTTGGCCTTGGCCGGCAGGATGAAGCCGTCCATCGGCGCGTCCATGTAATCCTGGCCGAAGCTGGGGTTGATCGTCGGGAACGGGAAGAAGGCCAGGTCATCGAGCTTCTTGCCGTCGGCGACGTACTGGGCGGCGACCTGGTTGGTGCCCTGGAACATCATGCCCGCCTGCTTGGACTCCAGCGTCTTGGCCGCGTCCTCCCAGATGCGCCCGGCCGCGCCGGTCTGCAGGTAGGGCATGAGCTCGGCCCACTGCTGGAACACCGCGGTGACCTGCGGGTCGGTGTAGGACGCCTTGTTGTGCATCAGGTTGATGTGGTAGTCGAACCCGTTGATCCGCAGGTTGAGGATGTCGAACATGCCGAGCGCGGGCCACTGGTCCTTGTCCGCGAACGCGAACGGCACCAGGCCGTCCGTCTTCATCTTCTTGGCCAGGGTGATCATGTCGTCCCAGGTCGTGGGGACGGTGTAGCCCTTCTGGGTGAAGGTGCTCTTGTTGTAGAACACCACCCACGGGTAGTTGTAGATCGGCACGAAGTAGTACTTGCCGTCGGCGCCCTTGCATAGCGCCTTGACCGCGTCGCTGAAGTTCGCGCCGATCTTGTCCCACACGTCATCGACCGGCTCCAGCAGCCCTTGCGCGGCGAAGTACTGCATCCGGTAGCCCGCGAACCACGTGGCGAGGTCGTTGGGCGTGCCCTGCAGGTAGGACGTGATGTCCTGCTGGAAGGTGTTGTGATCGACGGTGTTAACCGTGATGGCGACGCCCGTGGCCGCCTTGGCGTTGCTGACCAGGGCGGCGAAGGCCTGCTTGGGCGCCGGGTCGGAGTAGTTGGAGCCGAAGCTAATGGTGCCGGCGGCGGACGCGGACGCGGACGAGGACGCGCCGCCGCCACTGGCGGAGCTGGAGCTGGAACTGGAGCTGGAGCTCGAACTGCACGCGGCGAGAGCGCCGGGTACGGTGGCCAGCCCGGCGGTTGCCGCTAGTCCCTTGAGGGCGGATCGCCTGCTGAATCGAAGGTCGTCGGTGGAGGGTGTGTGCTTCATTGCCACTCCTTGCAAGTACTGCCCAGCTTCGCACGGGATGAGTACGTTCCGGCGCGCGGCGTAGTTTAACGAGAGCTGACCTGATGATCTCAACACATAACATGATTTTGTCAAGACCTGATCGTGCATGCTTATCGAGCCGTAATCTGCGCCAGTGTGCGGGCGCCAATCGGCGCCTCACGTGCCCGCTAGACCGGGGGAAACTGGCGATCCGGCCAGGTCGGCGGCGTCGATGACGATGATGATGTTAGGTGTTGACCAGGTCAGCGGGGAAGCTTATGAACAACTGTGAGAGGATGTTAGAGTGCCAGCATGACCGGGATCGCCAAGCGCGTCTATGTGCTCGCGGACAGCCGGGAACTCATCTATTTCGATGACGCCGACAGCACGCAGCCGCCAGGCCGGGCTCCCGACCAGCGCGTCCTGGGCGCGCGCCCGCCAACGGCCGAGATGCGCCACGATCCACTGACCGGGGAGTGGATCGTCGTCGCCCCCGCCCGGCAGAACCGCGTCGTCATGCCGTCGGCCGGCCTGGACCCGCTCGCGCCCCAGGCGCCCGGCAACCCGTCGGAGATCCCGTCGGACTACGACGTGGCGGTATTCGAGAACCGCTCGCCCGCGTTCGGCCCGGGCCTGCCCGATCCGGGCTCCGCGGCGGCGGACCCGGCCTATCTCAACGGCCCCGCCGCCAACGGCACGGCCCTTGGCCGTGCCGTTCCGGCGTACGGCCGGTGCGAGGTGATCTGCTTCAGCTCGGCCCGCGAGGGCGCCTTCGGGTCCATCAGCCGTTCCCGCGCGCGCACCGTCATCGAGGCATGGGCCGACCGCACCGCGGTCCTGTCGTCGCTGCCCGGCATCGCGCAGGTCTACATCTTCGAGAACCGCGGCGCCGAGATCGGCGTCACCCTCCAGCACCCGCACGGCCAGATCTACGGCTATCCCTACCTCCCGCCGCGCACCCATCAGCTGCTGGCGCAGATTGACGCCTACGGCCCCTCGCTGTTCGCCGACATCCTCAAGACCGAGCGGGAAGGGTCCCGCGTGCTGCTGGCGGGCGAGCACTGGACCGCGTTCGTGCCGTACGCCGCCCGCTGGCCGATCGAGGCCTACCTGGTGCCGCACGAGCACGTCGCTGACTTCGCGGCCACCAGCGCGGCGCAGCGGGACGAGCTCGCCGTGCTGTACCTGCGACTGCTGCGCGGCGTGGACGCGCTCTACGATGACCCGACCCCCTACATCGCCGCATGGCACCAGGCGCCCGTACGATCGCACCGTGATAGCGCGCGGCTGCACCTGCGCCTGATGTCGCCGCGCCGCGCGGCGGACAAGCTGAAGTACCAGGCGGGCAGCGAGTCAGGGATGGGTGCCTGGATCGGCGACATCCCGGCCGAGATCCAGGCCGATCGGCTGCGCGCGGCGATCACGCGGGCCGACGCGCAGAACCCGGTCTGAGCGAGCGCCGCAGCTCGCAAGGCCGGTGCAAGTTTCACCCTGGTGCTGGCTATCCCACCGGCCTGAGCTGGCGAAATGGCGCCGGGCGGGGTGCTCTTGTGGCCGGCCGCCCAGCGCTGCCCTTAGCGTCCGAACATGTCCGGTATCGGGCAGGTACCGGGAAGGAGACGCGGCGGTGTCATGGAGAACGAAGGCGGCCGGGCTGGCCGCCACCGGGCTGATCACGGCCGGGCTGGTCGTGGCGGGATCGGCCGGAGCGCGGGCGGCGACCACCCAGCTGTGCCAGTCGCAGACGGCGTCCGCCTCGGGCGGCACCTACACCGTGCAGAACAACGAGTGGGGCTCCAGCGCGCCGGAGTGCATCACGACCGACGGCAACGCCGATTTCACGGTGGCCAACTCCTCCATCAGCAACGCCACCAATGGCGCGCCGGGCGGCTACCCGTCCATCTACCAGGGCTGCCACTGGGGTAACTGCACCTCGGGGGGCCTGTCCGGCAACCCGGTCCAGGCCTCGGCGATCACGGCGGGCAAGGTCTCCACGAGCTGGTCCACCACCCAGCCGGGCACCGGCGCCTACGACGTCGCCTACGACATCTGGTTCAACCAGACCCCGACGACGTCCGGCCAGCCCAACGGCACCGAGCTCATGATCTGGCTGAACCACAACGGATCGGTACAGCCGTTCGGCTCGCAGGTCGCCACCGGCACGAGCATCGGCGGGCGCGGCTACAACGTCTGGTTCGGCACGCAGGGATGGAACACCGTCTCCTACACCATGACGACCGCCGCCACCTCGGTGAGCGGCCTCGACCTCGCCCCGCTGGTCCAGGACGCGATCAGCCGCGGGTACATCCAGCCCTCGTGGTGGCTGATCGACATCGAGGCCGGCTTCGAGCTGTGGCAAGGCGGCGCCGGGCTGGCGACCAACTCCTTCTCGGTCGCCGTCAACGGCTCGAACCCCGCCCCGGCGGCCTGCTCGGCGACGTACTCGGTGCTGAACTCCTGGCCGGGCAGCTATCAGGGACAGGTGATCGTGAAGGACACCGGCACCAGCCCCAAGAACGGCTGGAAGGTTGCCTGGACGTTCCCGGGCAACCAGCAGATCACCACCTTGTTCAACGGCGCGTACACGCAGTCCGGCCAGCAGGTCACCGTGTCCAACGTGTCCTACAACGCGTCGATCCCAGCCGGTGGCTCGGTTAACTTCGGGTTCATCGCGAACGTCACCGGGACCAACGCGGCTCCGCCGAGCATCACCTGCTCGTGAGGAGGCCGCGCCGGCAGGCGCACGGTTACGGCGCTGGTCACCGCCGTAACCGTGCGCCCCGCGCTTGCTAGCCCGCCGGGCGCCCCGCGCCCCGCGGGCTAGCGAGCGCTGGAGGCGGACCAGATGTTGATGCCCGCCTCCACGGCGTCCTTGTCGATCGCGGCGATCTCCTCCGGAGTGAACGCGGCCTTCCCGGCCGCGGCGAGGTTCTCCTCAAGCTGCGCCACGCTGCTCGCGCCGATGAGCGCCGACGTCACCCGCTGATCACGCAGTACCCAGGAGATGGCCATCTGGGCCAGGCTCTGGCCGCGGGCGGCGGCGATCTCGTTCAGGTTCCGGACGTGCGCGAGCGTGCGCTCGCTGAGCTGGTCCTTCGATAGCGAGCCGTTCAGGCTGGCCCGCGACCCTTCCGGGATCCCGTTCAGGTACTTGCCGGTGAGCACGCCCTGGGCCAGCGGGGAGAAGGCGATGCAGCCGATGCCCTCTTCCCCCAGGACCTCGAGCAGGCCGCCCTCGATCCACCGGTTGACCATCGAATAGGACGGCTGGTGGATCAGCAACGGCGTCCCGAGGGAGCGTAGAATCTCGGCGGCGTCCCGGGTTCGTTCGGCAGAGTAAGAAGAGATGCCCGCGTAGAGCGCGCGACCGGACTTCACCGCCGTGTCCAGCGCGCCCATCGTCTCCTCGAGGGGCGTGCCGGGGTCGAAGCGGTGGCTGTAGAAGATGTCGACGTACTCCAGCCCCATGCGCTTGCGCGACTGGTCCAAGCTGGCCAGCAGGTACTTGCGCGAGCCCCACTCACCGTACGGGCCGGGCCACATGTCATAGCCCGCCTTTGTGGAGATGATCAGCTCGTCCCGGTGCGGCCGGAAGTCCTCCGCGAAGATCCGCCCGAAGTTGACCTCGGCGCTCCCGTACTGAGGGCCGTAGTTGTTGGCGAGGTCGAAGTGGGTGACGCCGAGGTCGAACGCGCGGCGCAAGATCGCGCGCTGGATGTCGATCGGGCTGACGTCGCCGAAGTTCTGCCACAGGCCCAGGGAGACTTCCGGGAGCTTCAGCCCCGAGCGCCCGGTGCGGCGGTAGGGCATCTTGTCGGCGTACCGGTCAGCGGCAGGCAAGTAGGTCATGGTGGTCAGTCTGCCACCCCGGCCCCGGGCCACCTTGTCGCGCGGGACAACATGGGACTTCATCCCCAACGTCGGCGGTTGGTTCGCATGGCTAAGGAGCTAGTGGGAAGATGCGGCTAGCCGTCGCGGCGCCGGCGGCCGAGCGCGGCTTGGCGTTCAGTCGCGCGGGAAGCGAGAGGACTGCCCATGTGCACGTACGTCACGGAGAAGGTCGCGGTCAGCGGAAGCGCCAAGGGGCCGGACGGCTGGTTCCGGGTCACGGACGGCAGCGTCTACTTCGACCACCCGGTGCACGCGCCGGACGACCACACGCTCAACATCGACTTCCTGGCCCCCGGCCAGGGGCCGGCGGCGCGGGTGGCGGTCGAGCTGACCGCCGAGTCCGCGCGCGCCCTGGCCAAGGCGATCGAGGCCGTCCTGGCCCAGGTCCCCCCGGGCCTTGCTTAGAAACGACACCGTTTGGACGAGCCATTTGGGCCTCAACGATCCCCGGCCCACGGCCGTGCCACCCGGACTACGACAGGAGAGCTGGCAATGTCTGACGCGATCATCGCGGAGACCGTAATGATCACCGGCCATGGCGGTGACGAGATCGAGGCGTACTCGGCGCGCCCGCTCGACCCCGGGCTAGGGCGGGGCCATGGAAGAAAGGTGGGCGGCGTCGTGGTCATCCACCACATGCCCGGCTACGACCCGCAGACCAAGGAGATCGCGCGGACCTTCGCGGTCAACGGGTACAACGCGATCGTGCCGAACCTGTACTGGCGCGAGGCTCCCGGCGCGAGTCCCGACGACGCGGCCGCGGTTGCCCGGGCGGGCGGCGGAGTGCCGGATGAGCGGCTGGTCGGCGACGTGGACGGCGGGATCAGGTACCTGAACGCGCTGGCCTCCGCGAACGGGAAGGTCGCGACCATCGGCTACTGCTCCGGCGGCCGCCAGTCGTTCCTGGCCGCGGTGAGCCTGCCGCTGGATGCCGCGGTGGACTGCTACGGCGCGTTCGTCGTCGGCAACCCGCCGCAGGACTCGCCGCTGAAGGTCGGGCCGCTCGTGGGCAAGGCGCCCGCGCTTTCCTGCCCGCTGCTCGGGCTGTTTGGCGCGGAGGACAAGTACCCCTCGCCCGAGCAAGTGGCCGAGCTTGGGGAGGCGCTGAAGGCGGCCGGCAAGGCCTATGAGTTCCACGTCTACGAGAACGCGGGCCACGCCTTCTTCTCGGTGAACCGGCCCGCCTACCGGCCGGAGGCGGCCATGGACGGCTGGCAGAAGATCTTCGCCTTCTTCGG
>JAICYD010000070.1 GCA_025934375.1 Streptosporangiaceae bacterium
ACGCTACCTGCAGGAACGTCACCTGGCCCGCTACGATCCGGCCAGCATCCCCGACCTCGGCCTCACCGCATGACCAAAGCGCCCCGAAATAGCACGCCCCCTAAAAAGATGCACCCAACGCACGGGTGGCTGTACTCGGCGGACGACACTGGTTACGACCGGGAGCGTGCGCTTTTCCCAGAGGACCTGTTCGCGTGGCTGCAGGCGACCCAGCCGGCGGCGTACGGGAAGGCGTTGAAGGCGGCCGGCTCGCCAGCGAAGTTCCTTGACGTGCTGACCGCGGCGCTCGACAAGCCCTTGGAGCATGGGGGCGGGACGTTGAACATCCTGCGCAACGGGGTGGTCTACATCGGCGGCGGCAAGCTGAAGATGGCGCAGTTCCGCCCCGACACCAGCCTGAACGCGACGACCGTCGAGCAGTATGCGGCGATGCGGGTGCGGGTGATGCGGCAGGTGCACTTCTCTACCGCTGACCAGCGGAGCATCGACCTGGTGTTCTTCGTCAACGGGCTGCCGGTGGCGACGGTGGAGCTGAAGACGGATTTCACACAGTCGCTGGATGAGGCGATCAGTCAGTACCGCAAGGGCCGGCATCCGGTGACCAACGGGCGGCCGGAGCCGTTGCTGTCGTTCGGGCACCGGGCGCTGGTGCACTTCGCGGTCTCCAACGACCTGGCCGCGATGACCACCCGGCTCGAAGGCGACAAGACGCACTTCCTGCCGTTCAACGTCGGCCACGGCCACGGCGCGGGGAACCCGCCAGGGACGGACGGGCGGTCGGCGACCGCGTACCTGTGGGAACGGGTCTGGGAGAAGGACGCCTGGCTCAACATCATTGGCCGACTCATGATCGTGGAGACCAAGGAGGAGTGGGATGTCGCCACCGGGACCTCGGTACGGCGGACGAGCATGCTCTTCCCGCGGTTCCACCAGTGGGAGGCCGTGACGAGCATCGTGGCCGCAGTGGCCGAGGAGGGGCCAGGGCAGCGCTACCTGATCGAGCACTCGGCGGGGTCGGGGAAGACGAACACTATCGCCTGGACCGCGCACCGGCTGGCACGGCTGCACGTGAATGACGAGAAGGTCTTCGACTCGGTCATCGTGGTCGTGGACCGGACCGTGCTCGACGGGCAACTCCAGGAGGCGATCCGACAGATCGACGGGTCGGTAAAGATCGTGGCCACGATCAGCCCCGAGGACGTCCGCAAGGCGGGGACGAAGTCGAAGTCCGGGCTGCTGGCGACCGCGCTCAAGAGCGGGGAGCTCATCATCGCGGTGACGGTGCAGACCTTCCCGTTCGCGCTGGAGGAGATCCGGGCTGACTCGTCGCTGAAGGGCCGGAAATTCGCCGTCATCGCGGACGAGGCGCACTCCTCGCAGTCCGGGCAGATCTCCGCCAAGCTCAAGGCCGTGCTCACTGCGGAGGAGGTCAAGGAGATCGAGGACGGCGGGACCGTTGACGTCGAGGCGGTGCTGGCCGCGGAGATGACCGAGCGGGCCGAGTCGGAGAACATCTCCTATCTCGCGTTCACCGCGACGCCGAAGAACAAGACCCTGGAGCTTTTCGGCCGCAAGGGGCCAGACGGGAAGCCGACCGAGTTCCACCTGTATTCGATGCGGCAAGCGATCGAGGAGGGCTACATCCTCGACGTGCTCAAGGGCTACCAGGCTTACGACACCGCGCTGAAGATCGCCGGAAAGATCGAAGACAAGGCCGAGGTCGAGGAGGGGGCTGCGCGGAAGGGGCTGATGCGGTGGGTGAAGCTGCACCCGACCAACATCAGCCAGAAGGTGCAGATCATCGTCGAGCACTTCCACGCCAACGTCGCCTACCTCCTGGAGGGCAAGGCGAAGGCGATGGTTGTCACCGACTCGCGCAAGGCCGCAGTCAAGTACAAGAAGGCAATCGATGCCTACATCGCCAAGCGGGCCGCTGAGGACGCCTCGTACAACTACCGCACCCTAGTCGCCTTCTCCTCCTCGGTGAGAATGGCCGAGAACGAGGAATGGGCCACCGGCTGGGGTCCGCAGCCAGGCAAGGACGACGAGTTCACTGAGGCCAGCCTCAATCCCGGCGCCGGCTCGGACCTGGCTGCGGCGTTCAAGGGCGCGACGTACAAGATCATGCTGGTCGCCAACAAGTTCCAGACCGGCTTCGACCAGCCCCTGCTCTCGGCAATGTACGTCGACAAGAAGCTCTCCGGCGTCACCGCCGTCCAGACCCTCTCCCGGCTCAACCGGACCCACCGCACCGCGGGCGGGGAGCAGAAGCGCAAGACGTTCGTCATCGATTTCGCCAACAGGCCCGAGGACATCCGCACGGCGTTCGAGCCGTACTTCACGAACGCGACCCTGGAGACCGAGACCGATCCCTATGTGGTCGTCCACCTGGCCACCAAGCTCGCCCAGGCCGGGATCTACACCGAGGACCAGGTGCGCGAAGTCGCGCGGCTGTGGGTCGAGCGCAAGGGCAACAACGCGCTCTCGGCCGCGATCAGCCCGGCCAGGCACGACTTCGCCCGCCGCTACGCCGCCGCGCTCCAGGCCGACGACAAGGTCACCCTCAACACCCTCGACCTGTTCCGCAAGGACGTCTCCACCTACGTGCGGCTCTACGACTTCATGTCCCAGATCGTCGACTACGGCGACCCCTATATGGAGATGCTGTCGATCTTCCTGCGCCTCCTGGAGAAGGTCATCGCCGACTCCTCCTGGTCCGCCGAGGTCGACCTCTCCGACGTCGTCCTGGTCGGGGTCAAGCACACCAAGACCATCCCCGTCGACATCTCCCTGACCGGCGACGGCGAACTGAAGGGCATCAGCGCCGCCGGCACCGGTGCCCGCAAGGAGCCGAAGTACGTCGCCCTCCAGGTCGTCATCGACAAGATGAACGATCTCTTCGGCGCCGAGTCGTTCACCCGGTCGCAGATACAGGAGTTCGTCAACGGACTGGTCCACCGCCTCCTCGCCTACCCCGATCTGGTGCGGCTGACAAGAGTGAACACCAAGAAGCAGTTCATGGACCTCGACGAGTTCCAGACCATGGTTACCGAGGCGGTCGTCGACAACCAGGACGCTCACAACACCATGGCCGACTACTTCTTCAGCGACGGCCCCGGCATCAACGCCGTCATCGTCGCCCTCGCTGATGCCTTCTATGAGGCAGCGGTTGAGCAGCAGACGGGTGCATTATTAATCGGCCGAGCAAGCTCGTGCGCACCGCTCGCCGGCACCGCTCGCACTAGCTGATAAGAGTCAAGGACTTAGCCAGACGGGCGGCTCACGTAGCTCCCCCGGTTGGGGACGGTATAGACCAGCCCCTCCTCGCGCAGCACTGCCACTGCGCGCCGCGCCGTCGACCGCGCGACCTCGAATTCCCCGACGATCTCGCTCTCGGTCGGTATCCGCGTATCCGGCCGGTACTCGCCAGCCCCGATCCGCCGCCGGATGATCTGCGCTATCTGCCGGTACGGGGGAACCGGGGCAATCGGGTCAATCCGGTCTCCGCGCCCATCTGCCACAGAAACAACTCTAGTTGTATGAGGCTGACCTCATACGTATGTAGACAGGGCCATACAAGATTGGGTAGGCTTCAGGGACCCGGCAGGGCCGTCCGGTCGCCTGATGGCTATCCGTTTCCCGCGGCCCTGTCGGCCAGCCCGCACCAGAGGAGGAATGCGGATGCCGCCCGGCGGCGACTTCGCCGACATCGACACCAAGACGACCAGCGGCGCCCGCGTCTACGACTACATGCTCGGCGGGACCGACAACTACGCCGTTGACCGCATGGTGGCCGAGCAGACCGAGCGGATGCTGCCCGGCACCATGGCCATGGCCCGCAACAACCGCCGCTACATGGAGCGCGTCGTACGCTACCTCGCCCGTGACTGCGGCATCCGCCAGTTCATCGACAACGGCTCCGGCCTGCCGACCCGCAACAACGTCCACCACATCGCCCAGGCCATCCACCAGCAGTCACGGGTCATCTACATCGACAAGGACCCGGTCGTCCTGCGCCACCAGAAGGTCAGCGCGCTCGCCGAGAACGAGCACACGGCGTTCATCCTCGCCGACGCCACCCGCGTGGAAGAGATCCTGAGCCACCCGGAGACCCAGCGACTCCTGCGCCCCGACGAGCCCGCCGCCGCGCTGTACATGACCTTCATGCACTTCATCTCCGACCAGGCCGACCCGCACGGCATGATCCGCCGCATGATGGATCACCTCGCCCCTGGGAGCTACCTCGCCATCTCCCAGGTCGTATCCGACGATCCCGAGGTCCGCCAGCAGATGACCGACTACGCCCTCGGCAACACCAGAGGCGACTTCGGCCGGTTCCGCAGCAAGCGGGAAGTCCGCGCGCTCTTCGACGGCCTGGAGGTGATCGAACCCGGCCTCGGCAACGTCAACGACTGGCACCCCGACGGCCGGGAAGAACCACAGTCCACCCGATGGATCGAATACGGCGGCGTCGCCCGCAAGCCAGCCTGACCCAACGAACGCCGTCGATGCCGCGCCCCAGTAGCCAAATCGGTGGGGCGCGATGATGGCCAGAGCACTAAGTGGAAGAGCTCGGAGAGTCCTATCGCAGGGGCATAGATAGGTTAGCTCCGCAGCCTAGGCGAGTTCGCCGTCCCTGACCTGGCGGGCTAGCGCTCGCCAGACATCCGGGGTCAGGATTAGCGCTGGCCCGTCCGGGTCCTTGGAGTCCCGGACCGCTACGGTACCCGGCAGGCCGTCAGCCACCTCGATGCAGCTTTGAGCCCCTCCGCTGTAACTGCTCTTGCGCCACGCAGCCCTGCTGATTCTTTCATCCATGTTTTGGGTCATTCCTGTTCTCTTGCTGGAGCGCTCACTTGATTCCCTCTATGATCCGGTATCCGAACGAGGTGCTCTTCAGGAAGGCCTGTGAGTCATCGGCGGACAGCGCGCTAGCCTGGAGAGTGCTCCAGATCTCGTCATATGCCCTGAGTTCGGCGGGTTCCTCAAGGAAGAGCGCTCCAGTAGCGTTCTCCACGTTGACGATGCCTAGGTCATCGGGATCGGAAAAGGTCATCATGGCAAACGGCCCCGCCATGGCCGGGTGCACACCCGTGTCGAAGGGCAGCACCTGGATGGTGACGTTCGCCCGATCCTGCGGGCGCATCAGGTGCTCCAACTGCGCGCGCATCACCTCGCGTCCACCGACCGGCCGCCGCAGCACTCCTTCGCTGAGCACTACGTGGAGCCGGGGCGGCGGCGGCTCCGATCGCACTAGGATCTCCTGCCGCTCCAAGCGGACCTCCACCCGCCGGTCGATCTCCCGTGCTGTACTGGCTGGCCATGCGGCCCGGATAATCGCGCGAGCGTAGTCGGGAGTCTGCAGAAGTCCGTGCACTAGCTCTTGCTCGTAGACGCGGATGGCACGCGCTTCCTCCTCCAAACTGATCAGGTCTGCGTACTCGCCGACGATCAGGCCTGCGTACTTCTGCCACCAGCCGCGCTCATTCACCCGCCGCGCGAGGTCGGCCAGGTGCTTCCGGTACCCCTCGTCCTCGACCTCATACACATTCAGCAGCTTCCGCAAGTCGGGAGCCGGAATGCCAGATTGACGAGTCTCGATCCGTGACAGTCGCGATGCCTGCCACCCCAGTCTCTTGGCTGCTTCATTGAGTGACAATCCGGACTGCTCGCGCAGCTTCCGCAGCTCAGCGGCAAGACGCCGACGACGCATGCTCGGCGACACAGGCATGTGGTCGCCCCCTTCATGGTGATGATCCTCGCGAATCTTATCTGAAAGAGTTGCCCTCAGGCAGGAATTGCTCCATCATGAGACACACCTAGCCTCTGGTCGATCATTCTACGGCTCGCGCGGATTGCGCATGGCCAGGTCAGTCCAGGCCAATGACAGGAGGACCATGCGCGGCGAAAACCGGGCACACAGTGTAGGGGATCCAAGCCGCGCGCGACTGGCGAGGCGGGCCGACGACACCTGGTCACTCCATGATCATGGATCACCTATCGCGACCCGTGCTTCGCGGCAGAACTTCACTCTCGCCCGCGCACCCAGGCAGAAGTAATGTTGTCGTGCATCATCAAGGATCTCTGACCTAGGAATCAGTATGAAGTGCAATTTGGAGCCACAGAATAAAGGGCGAGGTCACAGCCAGTCCAGCCAGGAGCCGTGCCGTGGCACCCAGCGGCCCCAGACCCAGGACACCGAGACACGATCATCGCCCCGTCCCCTGCACTTACCGCATCACATGGCAACTCCTCACCCAGGAAGGCATCATGATGACCCAGCATCTTTGCACCTGCGGCTACGAGGCAGGCGGCCCCGAGGATCTCGTCGTTCACTTCGGGGAGATGTTCATCCCCGCCGATGACGTGGCGCCCGATGGCCGGGTCCACGCCGAGAAGGCCCGGGATGCCGACGACGACCGCCCGGCGGCGGTGCCGCTCATCTTGACCTGCCGGTGCGGCTTCACCGCCGGCATCGACGGTTTCGACCGGCACCTGCTGGCGGTGTTCGCGCCCGCCGACCGCATCGGCCGGGACGGCAAGCAGCACGCGCCTGCCGCCCCCGCGAGCCCGCAATCGCCGGAGCCGATCCCAGGAAAGGCGGCCGAGTAACCATGGCAGTGCCCCCGGCCTACTGGTGGTCACGCGAGTTCGCGGGCCAGCGGGCGCAGGTGCGAGAGGTGCGCGCCTGGGTGAAAGGCCTCCTGCCGGCCTGCGACGCCCTGGAGGACCTAACCCTCATCGCCACCGAGCTGACCACCAACGCGGTAACCCACACCCGCAGCGGCGAGGCCGGCGGACGGTTCACCGTCGACATCACCTGGTCGGCGGACTGCGCCCGGGTCGTGGTCGGCGACCAGGGGTCCGACGAGGCCCCCGGCGGCCCCGGTGAAGGCCAGCCCGGCGACGCCGAGAGCGGGCGCGGGCTGCTCATGGTCGCCGCGCTGTCATCGGCCTGGGGACTGGCCGGGAACGCCGCTGCCCGCTGGGTGTGGGCCGACGTGCCCTGGGCCTCCCGGGGCGGCCCCCGGCTGGAAACCGCCAGCGGCAACCACGACCCCGAGCTCGCGCTGGCGGAGCTAAGCCGTGCCCGCCCCGGGACCACGGCCTGGTTCGACCAGCAGTCCGGCGAGTGGACGGCGCTGCTCCCCCAGCCCGAAGGCGGCGACACCGTGCGCGCCCCCTCCCCCACCGCGCTGATCGCCATGCTGGCCGCCCGGCACCTGGCCGTCCGCTAACTCACGCCCAAGGAGAGCGATGTCCCGGCCCCGGCCGCTGCACGACTACCCGCCAGCGACCCTCGACGCGATCAGGAGCAGCGTCGCCGCCCTCCTGCGGCATCAGGACATCCTCCCCACCGACCTGTACGTCAAGCTCTGCCTCCTCCGCGAAGACCTCACCACCGCGATCAACTCCAGCCCGCGCCCCGCCCCCGCGTTCACCCCGCGCCCCGCCCCCACCCGGCAACCCCCGCAGCAACGCATGTGACCCCCGGCCCGACGACACCCCCCGCAGAAAGGGGCGACCCCCGATGACCCAGCACTCCTGTGCGTGCGGCTACCAAGCCGACAGCACCGAAGACCTCATCGACCACCTGGGCGAGATGTTCATCCCGCCCGACGACATCGCCCCCGACGGCCAGGCCCACTCCGAGGCCGCCCGTGCCGAGGCCGCCACCGGCCCCCTCACCTGCCGCTGCGGCTACACCGCCGACATCGCCGACTTCGACCGGCACCTGCTCAACATCTTCACGCCCGGCGACGAGGTTGGCCTGGACGGCGCCCGGCACGCACCCGCCTAGCCACGTCATTCACTGGCGTACCGCCGCTGACTCTGATAGCCCACGCGCCCAACGTAGCCGGGCGAACGCCTGGCGGATCCCGAGAGATGCTCCCCCCGAATTCGCGGAAGAAGGCGCCGTCAGCGTCTGCCGTAGAGTGGGCAGGACAGGCTTCTCCGCGCTCCTGAAAGAAGGCGTGCCATGGGCGACCTGGAAGAGAAGAACAAGGAGCGGGTGCGGGCAATACTGGCGACCGACGAACCCTACGCGCGCGGCTCGTCCCGGGAACGCCATTACCAGCCCGTGTCGCAGGTCGCCGAAGGCGACAAGGTGGTCACCATTGTGGAGGTGACGCTGAAGCACACGGGGCCATTGTCCGCGATTGCGCCCGCCGGGGAGGAAGTTCACTCCTACCAGGTGTTCATCCACCGGCTGGATGACGGGAAGATCACCGGTGTCTGGAGCTACGGAGACCTGCACAGGGGTTCACCTACCGGCTGGATGATTCCGGGCCTGCTCAAAAACGCACTGCCCTTGGTGAAGCGAGCACTGGCCATCACCGAGGCAACCCGCGGACCCAACCACGTCAGCACGCTTATCCGGCTCGGCGACCTCGCCGCCACCTACCGCGACCTCGGACGGCCCGCCGACGCGCTTCCCCTGGAAGAGCGATCCGGACGTGTCTACCAAGAGCCCAGGCCAAGCCCATGGGATTAGGCTCCGGGCGGATACCGCTGCCAGGCGCCGAGGCCTAGCGGAAGCCTGTAGGCCTGCAGTCCTGACCGCGTCGGTTCCGGGCGAGTCGCCGGCCGGCGGTGTTTGACGGCAGGCCTGCCGCTATCGGCCGCCCCGCTACGGGGCGGTGCGCACAGTTCCGCTAGACGCAGTGGAAGGCGACGGAGCCCGCGCCGATCTCCCGGTTCGCGGTGTCCTTATTGGTAAGCGTGACGACCACATCGGGGTAGTTGCCCATCGTGTGCTGGCCGATGTAGATCCAGCCAGACGTGGTGTCCTGATCGACGTTGTGGCCGGGCCAGAACAGCCAGTGCCAGCCGGCCGGGGGGTTCACCTCGCTGAGGCCGTAGTCGTCGGTGCCCCACACGTCGTACCTCGCGCTGTACGCGCCCGCGCCCTGGGTCGGGATGTACAGCCAGACGTAGCAGTCCCGGCCGGCGACCGAGCCATCGCCGCTGGCGGTCCCCTCGAACCACTTCCACGTCATGTCGACGTTGCTTTGGTCTGTCCACACGAACTCGCTTGCGGTAGTACACAGGTCGTCCGACAGGCTGACGCCGTACGGGTTGTACCCGGCGTAGTCACCGCCCGCAGGAGTGGGCCAAATGCTGGTCGACTCGCCAAAGCGGGCGCCCCCGTCACAATTGGGGCCGGCGACGATGGAGCCTTTGTCGGGGCTGTTGCCGACCGCGCCGGCGGGCATGGCGGTAGCCGCCGCCATTACCGCCGCCCCGAGCATGGCTACGGCGCAGCGGGCAATGCGTGACGTCAGATGGTTCATGGAGTTTCCCTTCGTGATGGGTAGTGACACGCCGTCCTCATCAGGTCTGCGGGCAGCCCCCGTTGGCGACGGGGATCTTGCCGTACAGCACCGCGTTGAGGAAGCCGTCCTCGGTGTAGCCATTTCCTGGCCTGCCTGGGTTGTCATAGGCCTTGGTGTTGTCGGCACGGAGGTTCCACTGGTACTTGATGGCGACCCAAAGCCTGGCGTAGGTGCACAGGTAGGCGGTGTTCGGCGGCTGCCATTCCTCGATGGAGGAATCACACTTCCCGTTCGGGTACGTGTAGATGGGAGGGCAGAGGTTGGTCTGCGCCGAGGCCGTGATCAGGTTGATGCCGTACCAGGCGTTCGCGAAATCGATCTTCAAGCCGGAGCTCCACGCGGCAGCGCCATTGCCGTACGCGTCCTTCAGCGGGACGACATGGTCGGCATTCGGCCGGGCCGCCGCATTGGCGTTACTGGGGGTAACCGTGACGGGCGGGTTATCGTAAGGAGTGTGCCAGTACGGCGTACCGGGGAGATTGCTGTAGCTGGTGTCGGGACAGGTGCCGGCCGCCAGCGGGTAGGCGAAGGGCGTGGCCTCGTTGTCGAGCAGCAGCGTCAGCTGGCCTGAAGTGCAGCCGGCGTAGTCTGGCCAGCTGGTCCATGCCGGTTGCGTGGTGGAGCCGGGGGGTGGCGGGGGCTGGAAGTCGCCGCGGTTATATCCGGTCGCGTTGTAGGTTCCGGTGCCGAGCAGGCCCAGCATGACCTTCGCGCTGGCCAGGTCCGGTGTGCCCGGCGGCGGATCGTGCAGGCTGGAGTAATGCTGCCAGTTGCCCAGCGGGCTGGCGGCCAGGTCGGCGGCTTCCTGGGCGTAGCCCGCCGGGTTGGGGTGAAACGATCCGGCTGACAGAGTCAGCCCGTTGAGGTACGCGCCGTCGGGGGCCGCGGAGCACAGCTCGTGGCCGGCGAACGCGTACCGCTCGTCGTTGAGCGCGAACGTCACCGCCGAGCCAGGGACGATGAGCGGGTTGACCGCGCGGGCGATGACGCTGTCGAGGTGGCTGGACTCGCTGATCAGCCATTCCGCGTCCTGTGCGGCCAGGCCGAGGCCGGTGGTGATCACGCAGGTGGACCCGGAGGTGGTCGGCGGGAAGATGCTCGGGTACGTCAGGACGTTAACCAGCGCCTGGGGGGCCTGCGCGCGGAGCAGCCGGTAGGCGTTCGACAGCGGTGCGGTCAGCGAGTCAACGGTAGCGTCCAGGTTGCCGTTGAACGTGCTGCCGTCTGCCTGGACGGTTCCGTTCGGCTGCGTCCAGTACGCCTCGCAGCTGTTGCCCGGAGTGAGGCAGTGGGCAAGCA
Source organism: Streptosporangiaceae bacterium (assembly GCA_025934375.1). Classification (GTDB taxonomy): domain Bacteria; phylum Actinomycetota; class Actinomycetes; order Streptosporangiales; family Streptosporangiaceae; genus Trebonia. The sequence goes on from JAICYD010000070.1 coordinate 10,638, forward strand.
CCGGGCCGAACCCGGCGTCGTTGCCGCCGATGGTCAGGAAGACGTCGATCGCATGCCGGGGAGTGGCCTGGATCTGCGGGGGCTCTCCGTCCTGGCCGGCGGTTGTCATGTTGGCGATCACCGCGCCGCTGCAGGCCAGCTGAACCATCGGGATGCCGGCGCCGGTGCTCGCGTTCTGGTTCGCGGCCCATACCCGGGCGTAGGAGTCCGGTGAGCGGTGGCACGTGTTGACTCCGGACTGGTCGGTGCTGTGCCCGTCGTCAAATGGGCCGTGGTACAGGTCGTCGTGCGGCATCGGGCCGTTGTCGCCGTCATAGTGGCCGGCGCCGCTGCCCTCGCCAGAGGAATAGGAGTCGCCCAGCGACACGTAGGAGGAGACCGGGCGGAACGCTATCGCGTCGAAGGACACGTCGGTGCTGCCGTCGCCGCCGGAAACCACGTTGCTGGCCGTCACCTCGGCGCCGGGTGCCAGGTAGTACAGCCCGAGCGGGACCCACTCGTTGCCGTAGTTGTCCTGGTCGATCGCGACGGTGCTGATCGTCTTGCCGTTGTTGACGACGTGGTAGTCGAGCGTGCCGGCGGCGCCGAGGGTGGGGATGAAGACCTCGACGTCGTAGACGTCGTAGTCCAGGTTCCTGGGCTGCCAGGCCATGGTGCCACCCCAGATGGCGTTGGAGGGGTCTTCCAGGTGGGTGAACATGGACCGGCCGCCGTACCCGGTGCCGAGCTGATGCAGGTCGATGTCGCCGTACGGCTGCCCGCTGGCGTCGGTGCTCGGTAGCCATCGCATGGGTGCGTTGGCGGGCGCCATCCCGGTGCACCCGGCCAGGTTTACCTCGTCCTGGCTGTCGTCGACGATGTAGGCACCTTGCCAGTCGGACGGCGGCCGGCAGACCGACGGGAAGGGGTTGGGCGCGGTCCACGTCGGCTCGGGATCACTGACGGTCGCGTTCCAGTCACCGTCGTTGCAGGCGACCGGGCACCAGCTGGGCACGCTCTGGTGCCACCAGCAGTGCCACTGCAGCGGCCCGGCTCCGCTGTACCCGCATGGCTGGGTGAAGGCCAGCGGGGAGCAGTTGCTGGAGCTGTCGCAAAAGGCGTAAATGCCGGGCAGGTCGAGCAGGAAGCCCGAGCCGGTGGCGTAGTCGTAGGTGGGCGAGTACTTCAGCGAGCCGTTGCTTTCCATCTGGCCAGACTCGATCCAGCCGAAGACCTTCTCCTGGTAGGGCCAGTCCTGCGGGGTGGCGGCGTCGGCGTAGGTCTCAACTGGATCCCCGAAGGCGTCGAAGGCGTGCAGGAACGGGTGCCGTAGCGGGTCGTAGGTCGGATTGGCGGGGTTGTTCGTCCAGCCGAGGCCCCAGTTCCCGGCTGAGTCGGTGCAGGACGGGCCGGGGGTGCAGCCGCCGCCGCCGGTCGATGCCTGCGGGTTGACCCCGGTGTTGTAGGCCCACAGCGTGAAGTACCAGTCCTCGATCTCCATCGGGTTGTCGTCCCCGATCGTGATGCCCGCCCTGGCCAGCTGGGCCCACTTTTGCGCTAGCACCTGAGCCGACGCGGCCGCGTTCTCGGTGTAGTCGACCGCGACTCGCTGCTGCAGGCTCGTCGGGGCGTCACCCGGCGCGGGCAGGTACATCATCGAGGTGAGCTGCCCCAGCCCGTAGCCGCAGTCGGCGAGCCCGTAATCGATATTGCCGGACGTATTCCGCGGGCTGTTGATGCCGTAGTAATCACTGATCAGCGGGTTTCCCCACAGCCCGGCCGGGACGTGCGGCGACGCCTGCTTCCAGTTGGATTCCTGCGCGAAGACACCCTCCATGACCTGGCGCGGGATCCCGGTGGTGCCGTCGAACGGGGCGGGCAGCGGGAAGTCGGCGCTGGGATCGTAGGCGCCGGTGTGCAAGTTGGCGTAACCGTCGCGCCGTCCAGGAAGCCCGTACTGCCCGGCCAGGTTCAGCGCCCAGTCGATCTCCTGATCCGATGGCTGCGGCACCTGATAGTCAGGGTCGTTGCGCGGTATCGCGCAGGTGGCGCCGACGTCGCCGCCGCCGTTTGGCGGCCCGGGCGTCACCGCCATCGGGGCCCGGCCCTTCGCGCCCGCCACGACGGGCCGGGTCCGGGGTAGCGCGGCGAACGGCGGCGCCGGCGCGGGCAGCGCGCCGCCGCCAGAGGCAGCACCGCTGGTGGCGGTGAGCGTGACCACGCCTGGCCGGCCACCCGGCTTGACGATCATCGAACCTTGGTCGGACGCGTCAGCGAAACGGTCCGCACTGACACCGGGCGGAAGCGCCCGCACAGTGCCCCCAGGCACAGTCGCGCGGCCGCCGGACCCGCCGAGCACGGTGGTGCGCCCGCCCAGGCCCGGTAGCAGGCGCAGTGTCCGCAGGTTCCCGCTCGCGAGGCGCCGCACCACCCCGGCCGCGGCACGGTACACGCCACCGGGACCGTCAGCAGCGGGCTTAGCGGCGGCCATGTAGTCAACGCCGCCAGAGGCGTTCGGCGTCAGGTCGAACACCGGGCCGCCATAACGGCCCACGACCATCACCGCCCCGCTGCCGCTGATGCGCACCAGGCGGTGGCCCTCCGCGGCGTACAGCGTGCCGCCAGCCGGGACCGCGGAGGTGACCTGATTGGCGATCACCGGTGCCTGCGTGACCGCGCCGCTGGCCGCGTTGACCATCAGTACCTGCGTCACCGACTGGTCGGACCTGGCGTAGCGGCTGAGCGCGACACTCGATCCGCTGCCGCAGCCGGGGTTGAAGTAAGCCAGCAGCAGGCCCGCGGCCAGCGGGCGGACCTTCCCGGTGTGGGCGTCGATCGCGTACGCCAGGCCGCCGGCCGCGATCCCCGCCGCCGAGTTCTGGGCGCTCCACGGCGCCACCACCGCGACCACCTGCCGACCGTTCCCAGTGACGCAGTATTCCCCGATCCACGGTCCCTCGCTATCGCGGCCCGGTTGCAGCGTCGCCAGCGGGTGCCAGCGCCACCGGTCACCCGCCGCCGCGGCGAACAGGTGATAACCACCGGTGTCACTGGTGGCGGTGATTATCTCGTCCCCGCCCGGTACGCCCCCCTGCCGTGCGAGCGCCGTGCCCGGCTGTGCGCTCTTGGGGTGCGGCACTGCGGGCGGGTCGGCGCGAAGCACTCGCAGCGCGGCCGGCCCGGGCTTCGCACGATGATGGGCAGGTCCTGGCGCCGCGGAGGCCGCTGGAGTCAGCACCGCCATCATGGCGGCCAATGCCGCCAGGATGGCCAGCCCCGCCCGTGAACTCCTGGTCATGGCACGCTCCGTTGAGTAGGCAACCGAAAGAAGCAGTCAGGCTGGCCGCGATTACCAGCCGCGCAAGCCGCGTCCAAGAATCAGCCCGCTGCGAGCGATCCAAGCAGCCAGGACGCCCTAGGAGCCGGGTTGCGAACAAACGCCGAACACATACCGACCAGGAAAGGGACGGCGCGCGGGCCGCCATGGGCGGCGGCGCGGTGAACGCCAGTGCGGGACGGCTACTTAAGGCATGACGTCACGGCAGTCGGACCGGTGCCAGTCGGGGTGATAACTTCCGCGGAAACCCGGACGCAGCCCGCCGCGGTCGACAGCATGTCACCGTAGCTCCCCGGAGGGGTGTTGTTGCTCCATTGCGACCTGGCCTCCGCGCCGTCGGCGGGCCGGATCGCCGTGATCCACACCGTGTACAGCTGTGGGTTGTGGTACAGCGCCGACCCCCAGCTGGCCCCGCAGTGAGCGGAATGACGCAGCCGCAACACCCCGAACGGCTGGCCCCCGGGCAGCAGCAACGGGACCGTATCTTTCACGACCGCGTCAAAGCCGCAATCGCGTGCCCTCGGGTCGTCGCCGTCCATGTCCTCTGGACTCACATTGCGCTGGGAATTGTCCGTCACGTGCTGGTTGGACGCGCCCCACGTCGGATCCAGTACCAGACCGGTCGCGTCGCCGCGGGCCGTCATCCAGCTGCCGGCCGCCGCCGCCAGGGCCGCGATCGCGAGTCCGAGGATGATCCCGCGTCGTCGCGGCATCCAGCGCCGCCAGCGAGGTTCGCGCGACGGGGGCAGGTGACCGGCCGCGGGCTGCGTCGGCTCAGCGTCGGGGACCGGCTGCGCCACCGGGACATCGGCCTGGGCCTGAAATTGCTCCTCGGCCAGCCTGGCCAGCACAGCGGAGCGCTGTCGCTGCAGCGAGCCGGCGGAAAGGCGGAACAGCCTTTCATAGCCGATCAGCACATCGTTCGCCGGAACCCGCCGCCCGGCTTCGTAGTCTGCGATTGCGCTGTGCGCGCTATAGCCGAGACGTTGAGCCAGCGTACGCTGGGGCAGCCCGTGCGCCTTGCGCAGCCGGCGCAGCTCGGCCCCCAGCGAAGCCGGGTCCGCCACGGAGACCGGGGAACCCTCCGGCTGCTCCACGCCCTCCGTTTGTCCTGATTCCCCAGTAAGCGCCATTACGTCAGTCCGCGCGTCGCTTCCCCGTCGATTAAGTCGGTTAATAGGACAATCAACCGTATTGAACCACGCCGACTCTCCAGTATCAATCTGTATCCGACGAGCGCGAACTGCCCTTCGCCGATGCTCGTCCGCCAGTGGCGAGACCGGCCACGGCCGGTGCCCGCCACTCGGGATCCGGTGCCCCTACCTGCTCCCCCGCACGGTCAGGCGCACGGGGCCGCCGATCATGTTCCCGGCGGCGTCGACCGCGCGGAACACGATGATCGTGACGTCCTGGTGACGGGCGACGGCAGAGCCGTAGGTGATCCGCACGGAGGAGTTATCGGCGGCCCACTGGGTGGTCCACGACGAGGTCGCGTCCAGGCCAACGCCGAGCTCACCGGGCTTGAGCGGCTGGCTGAAGCGGAGCGTCAGCCCGGTGGCGCTCGCGTCGGCGACGCTGATCGCGGCGGTGAAGGCGCTCTGGCCGGGGACCGAGACGGGGCGCGCTCCGGTGTCGCCGACCGCGTTGGGGAACATCGGCCAGCGGCCGTGGAAGTTACCGGAGATCGGGGTGTTCTGCAGGTCCGCCGAGTTCCAGCTCGGCGTCTCGCCGAACGGCGAGGTGAAGCCGGTGACCGGCTGGCCGAAGAAGTTCGGCACCGTCGCCTTCTTCAGCTGGAGGTCGACGGCGAACGTGAAGCCGGGCAGCGCCTGGAGCTGAAGGTTCCGCACGCTGAGGGTGAAGCTGACGGACCCGTCCCACGGGCCGTCGGGCGCGCCCGGCAGCTTCAGCGAGGCGCCGAACCGCTCGATGTAGCCTCCGTGGTCGCCGTCGTCGACGACGCTGGCCGACAGCGGGCTGCCGTTGATGAACATCCGCGGCGGGTCATCGGCGGATCCGTAGTTGGCCAGCGGGTGCGAGAAGCCGACGGCCATGCCGGAGGGCACCCCGCTGGTCAGGTTGAGGCCGTGCCGGAGGGCGTCGCTGAGGGAGAAGCCGGCCAGCTCGATTCGCTTTGACTGCCGGGCGAAGTCCCGGGTCTGCGCGATATAGCGGCCAGCCTGCGCCTGGGCGGGCGAGAGCCGGAACGTCGCCACTCCGCGCGGGGCGCCGCTCGTCAGCCGGCGCCCGTCCGGGAGCGTCAGACAGACCTGGCGGGCGTCGGTGTGGAACGTCAGCACGCGTGGCAGGCCCGCGGTCACGAAGGTGTCCGCGCTCCACAGGGTGTGCTGCCCGGGCAGCGACCACTGCAGGTACCAGTTCTCGATGTCGTAGGGGTTGCGGGACATGGCGTTGATCGAGGGATAAGTCTGCTCGGGGTAGATCACGCCGCTGCCGTCGAGTGCCGCGTTGTCCGGGCCGGCCAGGCTGGAAAAGAACCGGCGGGTCAGCGTCGGGCGGCGGCCGAAGGCCTTGTCCATGATCGCGATGAGGTCGGGCAGGTCGCGGTCCTGGTTGGCGTGCTGGGCGTCGCGCACCACCCAGCCGATGTTGGCGCCCGCGCCGAGCAGGTCATACGCGGCCTTGCCGGCCTGCATGGACAAGACCGAGCTCGGAGAGCCCAGCCAGGATTGCTGTGCCTCGCCGGTCCACAAGATGAACGGCCGCGGCGCGACCAGCGCCGCCACGGCATGCAAGTCAAAGGGCGAGTGCGCGGCCTTGTCGGGAACGAAGTCCTGCGCCTTGGAGGAGAACCAGGCCGACTCGCTGGGGTTGCCGACCGCCCGGTTCACGAACTCGTTGAGAGAGTAGACCTGGTCGGCGCCGGCCGGCACGTTGTAGGTGAACATCTCGCTTTCTGTCAGGTTCCGGTAGCCGGTCAGCCCGCCGCCACCGGGATCGCTCGGCGCGGCGATCGCGATGCGCGCGTCGAACGCCGCCGCCAGTGCCGCCGCCTTGCCGTTACGGGAAACCCCGGTCACCGCCGTTTCGCTCGGGGAAAGGTTGTACAGGTTGCCTCCCCTGGCGTCGTTGGCGATCGCGTCGACGATGCGGCTGATCCCCCACGCCCAGCCCATCAGCGCGCCGCTGTCGAACTCGTAGACGCCGGCCTGGTACGGGTAGAGCTCGTTGTACGCGCCCGTGTGCGGGTTGTTCGCGCCGTCGGAGTAGACCGAGGCGGTGTCCATGGCGATGTAGCCGTACCCGTTGGCCTTGAGGGTGGTGACCTGCTCGGCCGACAGGCCGCCGACGACGAGCACCGACGGGTACGGCCCGGGGATGTCGGTATCGATGCCGCGGGTGGGAACCTGGAAGTCGTCCAGCGTGATAGTCGCGGTCGAATGCCCGGCGGCGCCCGGGTCCGTCACGTCGATGAGCATCTGGGTATGCGCCGCGATCACCTGCAGGAGGCTGGCGTGGGCGGGGGTGCTCCAGGTGTCGCCGACCGCCCAGTCCTGGAAGCCGGCGGGCGCGGTGTAGGCCTGCGTCGCGACGAAGCTCATGACCGGGGTGATCACGAACGAGGAGAAGTCGATCGTGTACGAGCCGGCCGGCAGGTTGACCGAGAAGGTCGAGAAGCTGAACACGGCGCCGAAGGTGACGATGGTCGTGGCCGGGATCGTCACCTGCCGGAACACCGAGCCGTCAGCGGGAGTGGGGTGCTTGTACCCGAAGAGGTAGTACTGCATGAGGTCCGACAGCTCGGCGGCGCGGGCGGGCCAGTCCGCCGCGCTTCGCACCTTGCCGTCGGGGCGCGGGCTGGCGGCCCGGCCGAAGAACGTGAACAGGTCTGGCAGGCTCGTCGTCGCCGGGATCCGCGTGACATCGGCGGGGAAGTAGGCGCGCGGGGCGACCGCGGCCCCGGCCAGGGGCGCGGCGGGGCTAGCCAGGCCTGGCTGGACAGCCCGCGCCGCGCCGGCCATGGCCCCCTGGGCGGCGGTGATCCCGAGCGTGACCGCGCCGACCGCGCCGGCCCCGCCCAGGAATGCCCGCCGTGACGGGTATCGCCGCGCTGGCGGTCGAGGATCTGGCATGCTCGATCCCCCTCCGTTGTCGCTCACGGTAGCCACGCCGTCATTCTCGGCCGGGGTCGCGAACCCATCAAGATGAAACAGTTACTTTCAGCTAGTTACATTCCGAAACGCGCGTTGTCCGCAGCGGGTGGCCGCTGGCCGGGTCCACGAGTATGCTAGGGATGTTGCTCCGGACCCTGGTAGCCGTATCCCCGATTATTCGGTGGCGCTGCCGGACCCGGAGCCTTTTCATGCCTAGCCGACCGCACTGCGGAACTCTACGGGGCCACGAGATAGCGGTAAACGCGCCCCGGCCGGGAAATGAATCCTCATCCGCTATCTGGCTGGAGCACCAGCTCATCGAGAGGAGCGCGGATGCCGGCTAAGTGGCTGCTCTCGGCCGCGAGGATCGCGTTCTTCGACGTCGCCGGGCCGCTGGTCACGTATTCCGTGCTGCGCTCGGCCGGGGAGGGGGCCGTGACCTCGCTCGTGGTGAGCGGTGCGTTCCCGGCTCTCGGGGTGATCGCCGGCATCGTCGCGCGCCGGAGGGCCGATGTCATCGGCATCCTCGTCCTGGCCGGGATTGCCCTCGGCGCGGTGCTCGGGGTGGTCTCCCACAGCGCCCGGCTGGTGCTTGTCGAGGGATCGGTGCCGGTGGCAGCGTTCGGCCTGGTATTCCTGGGCTCGCTTTTGGCGCGAAGGCCGCTGATGTTCCGCTTCGCCCTCGAGTTCATGGGCCCGGACAGCCCGAAGGGCCGCGAGTTCGAAGGCCTGTGGCAGTACGGCGGTTTCCGGCGTGCGTTCCGGAACCTCACAGCGGTCTGGGGCCTGGCGTACCTCATGGAGGCCGTCGCGCGGATCGTCATCGTACAGCACGCGTCGGTTGGGGTCGCCGTGACTATCACCAAGGTGATGCCGCTTGCCGTCACGGCCGCCCTGGCGGCGTGGACGGTCGCCTACAGCCTGTACCAGAAGAGGAAGGGCGCGCGCCTGGCCGCCGCGAGCCAGCGCAGCGAGGTACCCGGCACCGCCGCCAGCTGAGCAGCCAGCCGCATTCGGGTGGCAGCGTGATCTTGCCAACGGCGCGGTGCCTGGGTTGGCTGGGTACGTGACCACTCGCGACACGCAGCCAGCCCCGGACCTGACGACCACCGCCGAGCACCTGCTGTACCTGCTCGCCGCGCACGGGATCGAGTACCTGTTCCTCAACCCGGGGACCGACTCGGCGCCGCTGCAGGAGGCGTACTACTCGCTCCAGAAGGGTGGCGTGCCCGCCCCGACGGTGCTCATCTCGACTTTCGAGAGCGTATCGCTGGCCGCCGCGCACGCGTACTGGAAGCTCAGCGGGCGCCCGCAGGCGGTGTTCGTGCACGTCGACGCGGGGACCCAGAACCTCGGCGCGATGGTGCACAACGTGATGCGCGACCGGGCGGGGGTGGTCGTCATCGCCGGCAAGACCCCGTACGGGGAGAAGGCAGGCATACTCCGTCCGTCGGGCGGCCGGTCAAGCGCCATCCACTGGCAGCAGGACGTGCCGGATCAGGCCGGCGTCGTGCGCGGTTACGCCAAGTGGGCCCAGGAGATCGTGCGGCCGGACATGCTGGACCGGGCGGTCGGCCGCGCGGTCCAGGTCGCCGCCAGCGCGCCCGCGGGCCTGTCCTACCTGACGGTCTCCCGCGACGTGCTGATGGACCCGCCCTGCCTGCAGGAGTCGCGGGTCTTCGGCTACCCGGTCGCGGCGCTGCCCGCGCCGCATCCCGCTATGGTCACCCGCATCGCCGGCGCGCTGGCGAAGGCCACCACACCGGTGCTGGTGACCTCGCGCCTGGGCCGCACCGCTGAGGGGTTCGCCGCCGCTGAGCGGCTGGCCGACCTGGCCGGCCTGCCCGTCACGGGCCGGCTCGAGGGCGGCCCGCTGAACCTGTCCACCCGGCATCCGATGAACGTGCGGGACCCGGCCAAGGCCACCGCGGCGATCTCGGCCGCCGACGTGATCCTGATCGTGGACAGTGACGTCCCCTGGCTGCCGTCTACGGTCAGCATCCGCCCCGACGCCCAGGTGTTCCTGGTGGACGTCGACCCGGTCAAGGCCTCGATGCCGTTGTGGGCCTACCCGGTCGACATCGCGGTCCAGGCCGACGGCGCCGTGACGGTGACGGCCGTCGCCGACGAGCTCTCCGCGGTCGCCGCCGCCGATCCCGCGGTCGCGCGGCGCCTCGCCGAGCGGGTGAGCCGGCTGCGCGGGCAGGCAACAGTGCCCCAGCGACTGCCAGCCGCCGGCCCGCTCACCGCGGAGGCGGTCATGCTGGCGCTGAATGAGGTGATCGGCGCGGACGACATCGTCGTGGAGGAGGCGGTGACGAACGCTCCCGTGATCGCCCAGACGCTGGAGCGGACGCAGGCAGGCACCCTGGTCGGCTCGGCGGCCGCCGGGCTCGGCTGGGCGCTGGGCGGCGCGCTCGGGGTGAAGCTCGCCCGGCCCGGCCACCGGGTGATCGCGGTCACTGGCGACGGGTCGTTCCTGTTCGGGGTGCCGACGTCCGCGCTGATGATGGCAGCCGAGTGGGGCACGCCGTTCCTCACGGTGATCTTGAACAACAGGGGCTACCGGGCCAGCCGCCTTCCGGTCTTCAGCCTCTTCCCTGACGGCCTGTCGGCGCAGCGCGCCGACGCGGTGGGCACCCGGTTCAACCACGCGCCGGACTACCCGGCCCTGGCCGCGGCCTGCCATGCGCACGGCGCGCGGGCCGAGAATGCCGAGGACATCGTGGCGGTCCTGCGGCGGGCGATCGCCGCGGTGGACGCGGGGCAGCCCGCCATCGTCGAGTGCGTCATCGACCAGGGTTAGCCAGCCCGCTGGCTCCGGCTCACTGGCGGGTGAAGACGGCGTGGATGACGATCGCGCCCTTCATCGGGGCGATGCCCATCATGTTCCACGTCATGCCGAAGTCCGCCCGGTTGTAGGGGACCTCGGCGTCCAGCCAGACCTCGCCGCCGGCCGTGGAGACCCGCGCGTCGAAGGACAGCGGGCGGGTCTGGCCGGCGATCGTGAGGCTGCCCGCGACCCGGACGCCGTCATCGACGGGCGTCACGCCATCGACGGCGAAGGTGAAGTCGGGGTGGCTGGCGACGTCGAAGAAGTCGGCCGAGCGCAAGTGGTTGTCGCGCTTGGGGTTCTTGGTGTCGATCGACGCCGCGGCCACGGTGAAGACGCCGGTCACGTCCCCGGCCGCCGTCACCGTGCCGCTCGCGCTGGCCTGGCGGAAATAGCCGGTGAGGGGGGCCAGCCCCCAGGTGTGGCGGGTCTTGAGCCGGACCTCGAACCTGGCCGCGTCCAGCGACCACGAGCCGGCCAGCTCGCCGCTGCGCACCAGCTCGCGCAGCGCCGGCGATGTCGGCTGTCCCGATGGCGTCATGCCACTCTCCTCGCCTCTTGGTTTGGACATCAAAATTATTTTGATGGGGAAACCGTATATACTAGGCCGTTGTGTCGTCAAGCCGGGGCGGCGCGTTGGGGGGAAGCATGGCGGACGAGACGGGCGCCTCTGAGCACTCCGTGCTGTGCCTGCGCCTGATGCAGCTGTTTCCCCGGGTGACCAGGGGGATGCGGCGCTGGCAGGATCGCGCCGCTCCGCCCTCGCCCGCGCCGCTCACCCCACGGCACGTCGCCGCGCTCGAGCACATCCGCGACCAGCCGCTCACGGTCGGGGAACTGGCCTCCCGGCTCGGCTTGACGCTGCCCACCGTCAGCGGGGTGCTCGCCGAGCTTGACCGGGCCGGCCTGGTCGAACGTCATCCCGACCCGGCCGACCGGCGGCGCACCATCGTCGGGATCGCGCCCGCCCAGGCGGCCCTGATCGGGCAATGGCTCGACGGGGCGGCCAGGCCACTGGCCCGCGTCCTGGACAAGCTCTCCCCCGCCGAGCAGGAGGCCTTCCTTAAGGCCATGGGCCTGCTCGAAATCGAACTGCGCGCCGAGGGCTTAACCGCCGGGCGGGGGGTTCGGGCCTGACGGCCCGTACCCGCCGGCGGGCGGCGGCGGCCCGTACCCGCCGGGCGGCGCGGTTCCGGTCGGCTGCCCGTACCCGCCGGGCTGCCCGTAGCCACCGGGCTGGCCATAGCCGGGGTCGCCGGGCGCGCCGTACCCCGGGCCACCGTACCCGGGACCGCCGTAGCCGGGCGCCGCGGTGGGCATCCCCGGCTCGGCCGCCTCGCCGTGCGCCGTGGTCAGCCGGTAGTAGATCAGCGTCACCACCGCCGCCGTGAACGGGGCGACCAGCGTGCCCGAGATCACGCTGGAGATGAAGCTCCGCCACGCGTACGGCAGCGCCAGCAAGATCACCGACAAGATGATCCCGAAGGCGATGAGGATCAGGAACACCAGCACGAACGTGCCGAATACGTTCCACGCGTAGCCCTTGACGGTCTTCCAGCTGCGCCCGAACGACGCGAAGGTGGCCGCGCCGCCGAGGACGATCCACGGGATGATCAGCGCCCAGAAGGTGAGCAGGATCAGCCCGGGCACGATGAGCAGCACGAACCCGATCCCGATGGCGATGCTGGCGACGATCGCGGCCACCGCCACCTTGCCCACCGACGGGAGCGCGGCCTCAAGCGTCGCCTTCAGGTCGAGGTCGACCCGGCCGTCGCGCACGTCCTGCACGGCCTTCACCAGCGCGGCCTGCAGCAAGAACATGCCGAACAGGCTGACGATCCACCCGATGAAGGCGCCGATCGCGCCCAGGCCCCAGCTGAGCAGGGCCGTGACGACGGCGACGCCCAGGTAGATAACGAATGAGATCAAGATGAAGTGCGGGAAGTGGCGCCGGTAGGTGGCCCAGGCTTCGCCGAGCACTCCTGAGAGCGGACTCATGAGCCCATCGTAGTCAGGTACTCGCAGAAACGCGAGGCTACGGCTCGTTAGGACGGGGAGGGGAAGCCGTCTTTTCGCAGTTCAGGGCTGGCGGCTAGCAGGCGCTGGCGGACGAAGGGGGCCATCGTCTGCCCGTAGGCGCTGGTCAGGTGGTGGCTGTCGAAGTACACCAGGACGTTCCCGACGACTGGATCGCAGGCTTGCGGGCCGCAGATCAGCGAGTCCAGGTTGACGACCGGGACCTGTCCGCCCAGGGCGCGGGCCGCGTACGACGACGGCGGGTCGGCGACGATCGCGGTGGTGACGGGGACACCGCACGCCACCTGGTCACCGATGTTCTTCGCCAGGCACGTAGGCGGGTCCAGGCGTAGCTCCGGCGTCTCGCGGATGGCGATCACCGCGATGCCGTGGTGGATCAGGTCACCCCAGTAGGCCGCCATGCCGGCCCCGACCTCCGCCCGGGCCTGGGCGTCCACCCGCGGATGATCGACTGGCTCGGTCAGCGCGCGGCCACTCGTGATCACCACGTCGGGCCGGATCGTGGTGGTCAGGTCGTGCAGCACGGCGGCGCCCCACTGCCGGCACTGGGTGTACGGCCCCGACGTCGGGCCGTAGAACAGCAGGGTGGAGGTCCAGGCGCAGTTGCCGTGCAGTTCGGTGACGAGCCTCCAGTGCTGGTCTTCGGCGATCGCGTTGAGCGCGGGAAACCAGTTCCCGGCGATGGAGTCGCCGACCAGGGCCACCGTCAGCCGGGGGTGCGCGGTGTCCCCGAACAAGCAGGGCTTCGGGGTGGCGGCGCGCTGGTCGGCCAGGCAGCCTTCTTGCCAGTAGGCGGGCCGCAGCGTCGGCGTGGGGGTGTCAATGGGCGGCAGCACGGGCCCCGGGCGGGCGGAGCTCAGGGCGTCGCCGAGGGCGGTGTCGGCGAGGACGGCGGCGCCGGGGTACCCCGGGCCCAGCCGGCCGTTCCACGTGGGATGCGCCACCAGGAACCCGGTCACCAGGGCGACCGGGACGACAGCGGCCAGCGCCACCGACACCGATCGCCAGCTGTGCCCGGTCAGCAGCCGCGCCTGGCGCACCCGGTCCTCGATGAGCGTCTTGGTGAGCCAGGACAGCAGTATCGCGTCGGCGGCCAGCAGCGGGCCGGTGATCGCGTTGACCCGGTGACCCCAGTAGGAGGTCCACAGCACGATCAGCGGCCAGTGCCACAGGTACAGCGAGTAGGAGATCCCGCCGAGGAACACCAGCGGAGGCAGGGACGTCAGCCGGGCCGGACCGTGCCGGGCCCGGGCCGGCCCGCAGGCGATCGCCGCCACCGTGCCGCCCACCGGCAGCAGCGCGATCACCCCCGGGAACGCCGCGGTCGCGTGCAGCACGAAGGCCGAGGTGACCGCCGTGGCCAGGCCCGCCCAGCCGAGCCACCCCTGCCGGCCGAGGAACCGCGCGGCGCCGGCCGGCAGCAGGGCCAGCAGCCCGCCCGCGCCCAGTTCCCAGATCCTGGTCGACGTAACGAAGTAAGCCGCCGCCGGGTTGGCGCTGGTCTCCCACGCGGAGTAGCCGAGCGAGCCCAGGGTGATCGCCACCGCCAGGGCGGCCAGGATGAGCTTCCCGGACTTTCCGGGCTTCCGGGATGCTCCGCCCCTTCGCGCCCTGCCTACCTGACATGCCCCGCCCACTCCCGCCACCAGGAACAGCAGGGGCCAGGCGAGGTAGAACTGCTCCTCGACCGACAGGGACCAGAAGTGCTGGACCGGGGTGGCGGCCGCAGTGGACTTGAGGTAGTCGACCGCGTCGCTCGCGAGCTGCCAGTTCTGGAAGTACAGGGCGCTCGCGCGCACCTGCGCCGCCGTCTGCGACAGCTGCGTCGACGGCAGGATCAGCAGCGAGGCGACCCAGGTCGCCGCGAGGACGACCATGGCGGCGGGCAGCAGCCGCCGGGCGCGCCTTCCCCAGAAACCGACGAGCGAGACCGTGCCGGCCTTGCGGTACTCCCGCAGCAGGTGCCCCGTGATGAGGAAACCGGAGATGACGAAGAACACGTCCACCCCGGCGAACCCGCCGGGCAGCAGCGACGGGTAGAGGTGATAGATGACCACCATCGACACCGCCAGCGCCCGCAGGCCCTGGACATCGGGGCGGAAGCCGTCGTTGTCCCGGCTGGCTGTGTTCCTGCCAGCGGGGTTCCTGCCAGCGGGGTTCCTGCCGACTGTGTCCCTGCCAGCGGTGGCGGTCTCAGAAGCCATTGATGCCAAAGTCTATCCAGGGTAAGTTGCTTGACCGTACTAACCGTCGACATTGCCCGGCGGGGTTCAGTACTTCCCGGAATTACGCTGCCGGAACATCGGAACATCGGCCGCCCGCGGGCCAGGGGCCGGGGGCTACCCGGGCGGCGGCGCCACCAGGCTCACGTCGATCACGTCGAGCTTCAGGCTGCTGATCCGCACCATGAGGCCGGTGAGCGCGCCCTGATCGGGAAACTCCGCCCGCAGGGTCGTGATGCCATGACCCACCGTTACCTCGCAGTCGTCGAATTCCGCGCGCAACGCCGAGTTGGCTTGTCCCAGGAAGGTGATCTCGTATGTCTGCGCTCGCACTGGTCCACCACCTCTCGATCTCGCCGCTCTTGCAGGCGCGTGTTCACCCGTCACCGAGCCTGCCCCGCGCCTGCCCGGGGCGCATCGCCCGTTTGAGGGTGACCTCGCGATCTTCGCGGTGCGCCCCGGGCACGGGCCGCGATCAGGACGGGTTGCCAAATAACCCGGGTCGGCCGGCGCGGTCCAGATCAACCTGCGCCAGTTCGGGTGGGCGCTGGTGCCGGCCATCGCGCTGCTGACGCTGTGGGAGCTCGGGAAGCTCCTAGCGCGGCGATCAGCGGCTCCTGCCGTCCATCCTCCCGGTACCACGTCATGAGGTGAACACCGTCTCCACACTGCAAGGCGGTCCTCGTCGCTACCTTGGAATAGCCGCCAGCCGCCGAGAACGCGATAGCCTGGCTACGAGAACCGAGAGCCTGCGGATACCCGGAGTGGCTAAGTCATGAGTGATCAGGCGGGGCAGATCATGTCAGTCGTGGTGGTGCTGCCAGCCGAGATCGACGTCACCAACTCCGATGAAGTCCACCAGCAGCTGACCTCGGTCCTGTCCCCAGGCGTCGGTACAGTGATCGCCGACTTGACGGCGACGTCGTTTTGCGACTCCTCGGGGGTCCACGCGATCATGCACGCCCAGGAGCGGGCGGCCGCGCGGGACGTGGGGCTGCGGCTCGCGGTGGCGCCGGGCGGCTCGGTGCGCCGGGTCCTGCAGCTGACGGGGGCCGACCACATCATGCCGGTCTTCGCCACCGTTGAAGAAGCGCTCGAGGGAGCCTAGCGAGCCTGCGCCGCGACGGGGTCCGGGCCTCAGCCGCGGCTGGCCGTGGTCGCCTGGCTCCGGCTCAGCATGACGTACCTGGCCAAGCCGATGAGGACCTTCTTCACGGACTCGCGGTCGCGGGCGTCACACAAGACGACCGGTATCTCCGGCTTCAGCGTGAGGGCGATCCTGATGTCGTCGGCCTCGAACCGGGGAGCGCCCTCGAAGCAATTCACCGCGACGATGAAGGGGATGTCGTTGCGCTCGAAGTAGTCAATGGAGGCGAAGCAATCGGCGACCCGCCGGGTGTCGGCCATGACCACGGCGCCGATCGCCCCGAAGGACAGGTCGTCCCACATGAACCAGAAGCGTTCCTGGCCGGGCGTGCCGAACAGGTAGAGCACGAGTTGCGACGAGAAGCTGATCCGGCCAAAGTCCATGGCCACGGTCGTGGTGGTCTTGGCGCTGAGGCCATGGGTGTCGTCAATGCCGACGCTGCGGTCGCTCAGCGGCTCCTCGGTCCGCAGCGGCCTGATCTCGCTGACCGAGCCGACCAGCGTGGTCTTCCCCACGCCGAACCCGCCGGCGATAAGGATCTTCGCGGTCGACGGCACCGCCGACGGCCCAGTGCCTTGACTAGCACTGTCTTGGCGAGCAGTGTCGTGGCGAGCACTGTCTTGGCGAGCACTGTCTTGGCGAGCACTGTCATAGGGATTCAAGTCCATCAAGCACCATCCTCAATAGGCGCTGGTCGGGTACCGGCTGCCGCTGGGCGGAGACGATCCGCAGCATCCCCTCGTTCGTGAGGTCGCCGAGCAGCACGCGCACCACCCCCAGGGGGAGGTCAATTTCCGAGGTCAGGTCGACGATGGGGGTCGGCCGGCGGCAGACGCCGAGAATCCGGCGGTGCTCGGGCCCGGGCCGGAAGTGCCCGTACGGCCCTTCGCCGGTGGCGACCACGACGTCAATGAGCCCGAAGGAAGCACTGCTGTCGGGAAGCGT
This sequence comes from Streptosporangiaceae bacterium, assembly GCA_025934375.1. GTDB lineage: Bacteria > Actinomycetota > Actinomycetes > Streptosporangiales > Streptosporangiaceae > Trebonia. The sequence goes on from JAICYD010000070.1 coordinate 27,253, forward strand.
CCGCCCATTGGTCACCGCGTACGGACGGACGATCGGGCCGGCTTCCTGATCGAACCAGCGCTCCCCGTGGCTGTCGCGGGGGGTCATTCCGCGGCTATTTCATCGGGGAACCTGGGCTCGGCGGCGAGGTACTTGCCCATGCGGCGCACGAGCATCGCCATCTCGTAGGCGATGAGCCCCACGTTCGGCTCCGCGGAAGTCAGCACCGCCAGGCAGGTCCCCTTGCCCGCGGCGATGACGAACAGGAAGGCGAATTCCATCTCGATGATGGTCTGCCGCACCTTCCCCCCGTGGAAGTGCCGCCCGGTGCCGCGGGCGAGGCTCTGCACGCCAGCCGCCAAGGCGGACAGGTGCTCGCCGTCTTCTCGGTTGAGTCCCTGCGACGACGCCACCACCAGGCCATCGCGAGACAGGATGAGCGCCTGCTGGACGTGCTCGACCTGGCTGACCAGGTTGTCCAGCAGCCAGCTCAACTGCCCCGTCGTGTCAGTCTGTGCCATTCCGCCTGCCTCGCTATCGGTTGGTTCCGTCATCGGGGGCACCCTGGGGATCATCGAGGTCATCCACGCGCCCGCGCTGCCACCCCTGCTGCATCTGGAGCATCATGGAGCGGGTCGCCTCCGGCGACCGCTCGTCGATGCCGGGCACGTCAGGGGCCGCCGACTGCGCCCCTGTCGTCTGCCGGGCTCGCAACTGCGGCGCGAGGCTGGCCTGGGGGACGCGGATGGGCATCCCGAGATGACTGCCGGACGACAGGGGGTCAGTTCCCGGCCGGTCATCGGCGGGCGGGCGGCTGGCCCCGCCTGCCTCATCGTGATCGCCCGGGCCGGCCGACGAGAACGGCTGCGGCCCCGTCCTCGCCCGGCGAAAAGCGTGCGGCCAGGGCGTAATCGCCTCGGCGTCCAGTGACGATACCGCCGGTGATTGCGCCGTGTGCGCGGTTTCCCAGGGCGCCCGGGGCAAGGTGGCGGACCCGGGTGAGCGTCCCGGCTCGGCGTCACTAAGCCCGGCGTCCGGCCCCGGCCAGGTACTGCGCCCCGCGGCGGCGGGCGGCAGCCGGTGCCTGCCGGTCACGCCGAAGCCCTGCGAGTCCAGGGCGCCAGGCGCGGGCGGCAGCGGCTCACCGCCGAATGGCTCCCCGGGGACCGCGCCTTGCGTGAGCGCCGGCCGGGCGTCGGCCGGCCATCCGGAGTACCCGGGCGATCCGGCCTCTTCCTCACGGACAATGACCCCGAACGGGGCCACGACGATCGCGGTGGTTCCCCCGTACACGGACTGGCGCAGCGCCACCCGGATTCCGTGCCGGGCGGCCAGCCGGGCGACGACGAACAGGCCCAGCTGCTCGCTGTTGGCGAGGTCGAACTCCGGGGGGCTGGCCAGTCGGTTGTTGATGTCGTCGAGCTCGGACGGGCTGAGGCCAAGGCCACGGTCTTCGATCTCGGCGACCAGGCCAGTCCCGACCCGGTCCGCCCTGACCTCTATCCGGGTGTTCGGCGGGGAGAAGGTCGACGCGTTCTCGACCAGTTCGGCGACCAGGTGGATGACGTCGTTGACAGCGTTGCCGGCGACCAGGTCGCGCGACTCGCTCAGCACGTCAACGCGGACGTAGTCCTCGACCTCGGCCACCGCGGCGCGCAGCACGTCCACGATGGGGATCGGCTCGCGCCAGCCGCGGCCGGGAGTGGACCCCGACAAGATGATCAGGCCCTCGGCGTGCCTGCGCATGCGGGTGGTGAGGTGGTCCAGCCGGAACAGGTCAGCGAGCGCCGCCGGATCGCTGGTCTGGCGCTCCATCGAATCGAGCATCCCCAGTTGCCGGTGCAGCAGGGACTGATTGCGCATGGAGATGTTCAGGAAGACCTGGTTGACGCCCTTGCGCAGCCGCGCCTGCTCGACGGTGGCGGCGACGGCCGCCTCCTGCACCGTGCCGAACGAGTCCGCGATCTGGGAGATCTCCCGGATGCCGCTCGCCGGCGGCGGCGGGGATTCCGCGAGCACGTCGATGTCCTCGCCGCGCCGGAGCCGGTCGACCACGCGCGGCAGCCGTTCGTCGGCCATGCCGCGGACACTGTCGTTCAGCTGGGTCAGGTCGCCGGTGAACTTCCGGCCGAACCACACGAGCAGGAAGAGGGACACGATGACGGCGAGCAGCCCGACGCCGCCAGCCAGGACGGCCTGGGTCAGCAGGCCGTTGCTGCTATCGGCGCTCTGCGCCTGGAACCTTCCCGCGTTGGCGGTCTGGATGTCCAGCATGACCTGCTCGTACTGGCCGGAGACCGCTTGCCAGGACTTCGGGTCCACCGGGACCGGCCCGCTGCCCGTGCTCGCCGCGATCTGGTCTTCCATCGCAACGAACTGCTTGTACATCGGCGAGCTGGTGGCTGAGTCGTAGCCGGCGCGGTAGGAGGGAGGCAACAGGGACATGCCTGAGGTGAGCAGGACCCGCCGACTGGCCATGCTGGCGGTGAACAACTGCCTGGCGTCGGGACTCATCACGCCCTTGCTGATCGCCAGCGCGCCACCGGCCAGTGCCATCTCCCGGACGGCCATCTCAAGGGAGTAGGACGCGTTGATGGCGCCGACCGACTCGATCCCCAGCGAGCTCCCTTCCCGGTCCTTGTCCTGGGCGTAATACAACTGGAACTCGGCATCGATGATGTCGCTGTATCCCTGGAAGGCGGCGGTCGCGCTCCAGCTTCCCGAGTCAACCTCCTGCCGGAGGGTGCCCAGCTGCCGCAACTGGCTCAGCAGGGCGCGCTCGGCCGTCCTGGTGGTGGGAGACAGCACGTTGTCCTGGGACTGCAACGCGGCCTTGGCTCCTGGTAGCGCGTTGTCCAGGGTCTTGCGCACGGCGAGCAACGCGGCCTTAGGTGCCGTGCGATTGCTGAGCAGCCAGGCATAGCTCTGCGCCTGCTCAACCGGGATGTCGATCGTCAGCGTGGAGACCGCCGGGCCTGTATCGGCCTTGCTGACGGTGCTGTAGTTGTGGTCACCGATCGCCCTGGGAACCGTGTTGTCCGCTGCAAAGGCCCACAGGGCGATCAGCGAGACCAGGGGGACGGCGAACATGCTGATCAGGTACAGCCGGATGGGCCGGGACCGGGCAGGCCGGGAGCGGACAGGACGCCGGATAGCCGCCATAGCGCCTCACATGTGACAAGCACGGAGGGAGGCACTTGCCCTCGCCGCAGAAGCACGCATAGCCCAACACTGGGTCGCCCCAACGCCCCTGCTTGGCGGTAGCCGAACCCCCCCGGCGTGACCAACCATTGAAACTTCTAGCTCGTAATGCTGTGCACCGTAACACGGCCACAAGCCAAAATGTCGAACTATTCCCGGAAAAGCGAGAAAACCCTACACTCACGCCTCGCCGACGTTTAGGCCCGGGCGACTATTTTTACATTCATCTATTCACACAATCTTCGTCATTCACGAACTTCACTACAGGCGCCAGGGGCCGGGCGGCGACGCGTTCCGTCTTCGTTTCGCCACCCTTTTGTTCCATGCTGTTCACTCGCTAGCCGACTCGGCGCAAGGCGATCAGCGCGACGTCATCCTCGCTGGAGCCGAACAGGGTCAGGACGTGGTTGGCGAAGGCCTCTACGTCCGCGTCGGCGGCCTGCAGCGCGGTGGCCCGCAGTTGCTCTAGATTGTCATCGATCAGGACCTGGCGATCCTCGACCAGCCCGTCGGTGAAGAGCAAGGCCGTGCCGCCGACGGGCAGGAAAGCCGTCTCCACGTGCGGCTCGTGACGGCTCAGGCCGAGCATGATCCCGCCTTCGCCCACGTAGGCGGCGCCGGAGCCGTCGAGCACGAGCATCGGCATGTGCCCGCAGTTAACGATCGACAGCTCGCCGCTCTCGGAGTCGAGCAGCACCAGGCACACGGTGGCGATGATGCCCGGGTGATAGCGGCGCAGGACCTCGTTCATCAGGCCGGTGATCGCCAGCGGCGAGTGACCTTCGCTGGCGAAGGCGTGCAGCGCGTGCCGCAGTTCCCCCATCACGGTGGCGGCGCGCAGCGAATGCCCCTGCACGTCGCCGATGGCGACGAGCACCCCGCCTCGCCAGGGCAGGGCCTCGTAGAAGTCACCGCCAACCTCGGCCTGGTCGCTGGCGGGCAGGTAGCGGACCGCCATCATGACGCCCGGGATCGCGGGCAGCGCCGCCGGCAGGAAGCTCCGCTGCAGGGTCAGGGCCACCATGTGCTCTTCGGCGGATGAGCGCAGCGCCTCCACGCCGAGCGCGATCGACTGGGCGAGCTGCCGCAAGACCGAGAGGTCCTCCTCGCCGGAGACGCCCGCGCTGCTGATCACGATGGCCACCGGCAGCTTGCCGGGCTTGGTCCGGGCCACGCCTATGGTGACGTCGACGCGCAGCGTGCTGTCGGGCACGATGCGCAGCCAGTCCTCCCGGCTGACGGCGGCGACCATGCTGGCCTCACGGGGACCGAGGACGCGGTCCGCGATCTCGCGCGGCAGGCCGGCCGGCCCGCCGCGGCGGACGGTTTCCCGGCTGCCGGGGGTGCCCGACGTCCTGCGGGACTGGCCGTCGGGCATCTCCAGGATGAGCACGGCGGGAACGGAGAAGATCCGCGCGGCGCCCGCCGCGGCCGCCGCCGCCAGCCCGTCGAAGGTCTCCGCGGCGTTGATGTGCAGGGTCGCGCGGGCCAGCGAGGTCAGCATGGCCGCGGTCCGCTCCGCGCGCTGCCGGGCCCGCGCGTAGCGCAGCACGGCCATCACCGTGGCCAGCAGTTCCTCAGGCTGGGAGGGGTCGGTCAGGTAGGCGTCGGCGCCCTGGGTCAGCCCGTGGGCGCGGTCGGCGACCTCAACGGCGGTGGCCGATACCTGGATGACCGGCGTGGAGGCCGTCTTCGGGTTCGCCTTGATCAGGCGGCAGACCTCGAACCCGCTCATGTCGGGCAGGTTCACGTCCAGCAGGACCATCTCGGCGGCGAAGACGTTGCTGAGCGCCTCGTGGCCGGTGCCGACCTCGACCACGGTGTGCCCCGCCCGCCGCAGCCAGGTGGCCATGACGTATCGCTTGGCCTCGTCGTCATCGACCAGGAGCAGGTTGGCGGCCGATTCGGCCATCGCGTCGAATTCGGTCATCGCGCGGCCCGGCTGGCCCGCCGGATGGCGAACGCCAGCCGTTCCCTGGTGAGGTGGTCCTTATGCAGCAGGCTGGAGGCCCGCGGCGGGGCCGGCGTGTCGTGGCCGGAGATGATGATCGCCGGCAGGACGGGGGGCAGCTGGTCGACGAGCATGGCGCCATCCAGGCGCGGCATCGCCAAATCGGCGAGTACCAGGTCGACGCGGTTGGCGGCGACGGCGGCGAGCGCCTCGACGCCGTCCCCGGCCTCGATGACGTGGTCGGCGAGGCCGCTGAGCATCGACTTGAGGACCTGTCGGAAGCCCGGATCGTCGTCGGCCACCACGACGGTGCCGACCGACGGGGTGCCGTGCGGCAGGATCAGCACGGCGGTGGTCCCGCGGCCGGCCTCGCTGGTCAGCGTCAGCTCGCCATCGAGCAGGCCTGCCAGCCGGCGGGCGTAGGGCAATCCCAGGCCGGTCCCGCCGCGCCGGGTCCCCGGCACCTGGTAGAACTCCTCGAACACCCGCTCCACCTGGTTCTTGGGGATCCCGATGCCGGTATCAGAGACCCGGATCTCGACCCGGTCGGGGATGACGGTCACGTCGAGCCGTACCTCGCCTTCGTCGGTGTACTTGATGGCGTTGGAGAGCAGGTTGCGCAAGATCGCGGTCAGCGCTGCCTCGTCGGTCAAGATGGCCGCCGGGGCGCCATCGGCGCTGACCACCACGTTCACTGGCTTACCGTCGGCCATGGGCCGGGTCAGCCCGCGCAGCGTGGCCAGCAGCGCGGGCAGGCGGACCTCCGCCGGGTCGATGACGAACCGGCCCGACTCGGCCTTGGCGGCGTCGAGGAGGTCGTTAACCAGCGTGAGCAGTGTCCCCGAGGCCTTCTTGATCAGTTCTACCTGGTAGAGCTGCTCGGGGCTCAGGCTGCCGGCCGGATCGGCGAGCAGCCGGGTCAGCCCGATGATCGACTTCAGCGGCGTTCGCAGCTCGTGGCTGACATTAGCCCAGAACCTGTCCTTGGACTCCGACGCCGTGCGCAGTTGCTCTGACTTCTCATCCAGCTCCCGGTACAGCGCGACCACGCCCCGGTTGGTCTGCTCAAGCTCGTCCGACAGCTCGCCGTACAGGGCCATCACGCCGCGGTTGGTCTCCTGCAATTCGGCGTTGAGCGATACGAGCTGTTCCTTCTGCATGGTGAGGTCATCGAGCGCCGCGATGAGATCCTGGTTGTTTTGTCGCAGTTCGTCCAGCGTGGACTCCGGAAGCATGGCCGCGAGCTGCTCGCCGACGGCACGTAGGTCGGTCTGGGCGCGGGCAGGGCGTCGTTTCGCCATCCGGACGACGTGCCCATCGGAGGTCACGGTGTCCATCAGGCGCGCCGCCGCGGTGAAGCCCTCGGCCGGCACAGGACCGTCGGCGGTGACGGTCAGCACCAGGTGGGTCTCATCCGCCCCGAAGACGATGACGGCGTTGCCGCCTTCGGTGATCACGGCGCGGCTGATCTCGCTGAGCGCGGTGGCGACCCGGACCTGGTCCTGGCGATCCAGGCCGAGCCCGGCGGCCAGCTCGCGACCCAGCCGGCGGGCCGCGAATACCCCGCCCAGGTCACGGACGCGCAGGCTGGCGAGCTCGGTAGTCATGGCTTCAGCACCAGCACTCCGGCGTCGTCGCGGCGGGTCCCGGCCTCGGCGAGCAGGGCGGCCGCGACGACCAGCGGGTCCCGGGCGTTCAGGCCCGGCAGCAGCCGCGGCTCCCAGCGGTTGCTGATGCCATCGGAGTGCAAGATGATCGCCGCGCCGGGGGCCGCGTCGTAGTCGAACTGCCGGATCGTGCGCGCCTGGTGACCCGCGATCCCCGGCACCGAGATCATCCCCCGCCGGGTGCCGTCGGCCAGGATCGCCGCCGCTATGTTCCCCAGGCCCGCGAATCGGATGACCGGCCCGGCCGCCTGTACCACGCCGAGGGCGCCGCCGCGGGTGTGGCTGAGCCGGCGGTGCGCCCGCTCGACGAGCGTGGCCGGATCGGCGGCCGGATCGGCGAGGATCTGCGTCACCGCCTCCATCGCGGCGGAGGCGGCGAGCGGGCCGTGTCCGAGGCCGTCGCACAGCACGCCAGTGACGGTCGCGTCGGCCTGCACCGCGCCGAAGGCGTCACCGCAGACGGTTTCCCCGGTGATCGGCCGGACCAGGCCCGCGTAGCGGGGCGAGCCCGGGTGGGACTGCGGCCAGAACCTGGCGACCAGGGCCGTGCCGTGACCCGGCACCGAGTACAGGTCACAGAAGTCGGCCATCCGCTGGATGGCGCCCAGCCCGATGCCCAGCGTGCCGCTGGTGGAACGACCGTCCCGCATCGCCGCCCGGGCGTCGTGGACCCCGGGGCCAGCGTCGATGGTCACCATCTCGATGCCCGCAGTGCCGCCATCCCGGCCGATGCGCACCAGCATCGCGCCCTGGATGGCGTGCTTGTGCAGGTTGGACGCCGCCTCGGTGACCGCCAGCGCGACCTGGTCGGCGCGGGTGGCGGGGAAGTCCAGCCGGCTCGCCAGCGCCAGGGCGGCGCCCCGGCAGGCGGCGGCGGCGCTCGCGTCTTCGACCCGCAGCCAGCGCATGTCTCCCGGAGCCTGGGCGATCAGCGGCCCGGTCAACGCGACCACTTGACAACCACCACGGTGGTGCCCGTTCCCGTCGTGGAGTTCAGCTCGAACTCATCCACCAGCCGCCGGGAACCGGAAAGCCCGAGCCCCAGCCCGTTGCCCGAGCTCCAGCCGTCCCGCAACGCCAGGTCGAGGTCGGCGATCCCGGGCCCCGCATCGGTGAAGTGCAGCCGGATGCCGGTGCGCCCGTTGGCGGACGTGACCACCTCGACCCGGGCGGTACCGCCGCCGCCGTGCACCAGCGTGTTGCGCGCCAGTTCGCTGGCGGCGGTCACCAGCTTGGTCTGGTCGACCAGCGAGAGCCCGTTCTTGGCGGCCGTGACCCGGACATGCTGGCGCACGCGGACCACGTCGTCTCCCGACTGGATGGGAAGCTCATCCATCAGGAGCGCCCGTTCAGGATCTCCAGGCCTTTGTCGGCATTGAGCGCGGTGCGGACCCCGTTCAGGGACAGCCCGAGCTCGGTCAGCGTGATCGCCACCGCCGGGCGCATGCCAACGATGACCGTCTCGGCGTCGAACAGCCGCGATATCGAGCCAATCATGGCGAGCATCCGGCCGATGAAGGAGTCGACGATCTCAACGGCGGTAATGTCGATGATCACGCCGCGCGCGCCGGTGGCGGCCAGTTCGTCGGCCAGGTCCTCCTGGAGCCGCAAGACGCTCTCGTCCTGCAGGTCGAACTGGATGGACACGAACAGCGTCTGCCCGATCTTGACAATCGGCACCTGCTCCATAAGCCGGAGACGACTTTCAGCCCGGCGTGCGCGAGCGCGAGCGCGAGCGCGTCGGCGAGCGACGCCTTGGTGGCGACATCGCCGAACTCGATGCCCAGCGACACGATCGTCTGCGCGACCTGCGGCCGGATGCCGGAGATGATGCACTCCGCGCCGAGCAGCCGGGCCGCGCTCACCGTCTTGAGGAGGTGCTGCGCGACCTCGGTGTCCACGGTCGACACCCCGGTGATGTCGATCACGGCGTGGTCGGCCCCGGTGGCGACCAGCGTCTCCAGGAGCTTTTCCATCACGAGCTGGGTGCGCGCCGAGTCGAGCGTCCCCACCAGCGGCACCGCGATGATCCCATCCCAGAGCCGGACGACAGGCGTGGAAAGCTCCATCATCGTGGTGGCCTGGTCGGCGATGATCTGCTCGCGGGTGGACGAGTAGGCCTCAAAGGTACGCAGGCCGAGGTCGTCGAGCAGGCGCGAGAACGACAGGTACTGGGGCACCAGCTCCGCCGCGTCGGCCACCAGCTCGTAGACGGCTTCCTTGAGCGAGAACACGCCGAGCGCCGTCTCACTGGGCGTGAAGCCGTTCCGGGCACGGCCGCGGGACAGCTCGTCCAGCGCCGCCCGCAGCTCGCCGGCCGCGTGATCATCGGCATCCGCCATGACCCGCACGATCAGCGAGAACAGGTCGCGCAGCTCGCGGCGCACCTCGTCGACCGACATCCGGCCGCGCAGCCCGGCCACCACCAGCTCACTCCAGCGGTCAACAACCTTGTCCTGGCGGTCGCGCAGGTAATCGGCCATGCGCTCTTGGGTATTGCCAACGTCCATGGATGTGCGTCCCTACACAAATAGGTAACTCGTAAAGGCTCCGCTCCCCCAGGCTACCGCCCGAGGGTCTAGCGTAGCGGGGCCCATGAGGCCCGGCGACGTGGGTTTCTATGAGCTTGCTATCACCGGCAGGGGGTGAGGCACCCGCGGGCGTGCGGATTCGATACTGCCCCCACGGCGACGGCGGAAACCTCGCCCGGACGGGCGTGCCGGTCTACGCGCTGGTGACGGTCACCGGGCTGCGGCCCGGCAGCGAGCACGCCTACCAGGTCACGCTGGACGGGCTCGTCCGCTGGCCGGTGCCGGCACCGCGCCGGCCGCGAGCGCGATCACGGGTCGGACGCGCTGGCCGCGCTGGCACACGGGCTGGCGGGCCGGCCGCGCGAGTCCTGGCCCGAGTCGCTGCTGCTCATCGGGGACCAGGTCTACGCGGATGAGACCGGGCCGGCCACGCGCGAGTTCATCGGGGAACGCCGCGACCCGCGAGAGCCCCCGGGTTATCAGGTCGCCGACTTCGAGGAGTACTGCGCCCTGTACCGCGAGGCGTAGAGTGCGCCCGCG
>JAICYD010000167.1 GCA_025934375.1 Streptosporangiaceae bacterium
CTCGGCTTCCTGCGGGAGAGCACCAAGGAAACGCTCATGGGCCGCCGCATTATCTGAAAGCACAGCATTATCTGAAAGCACGGCATTATCTGAAAGCACGGCATTATCTGAAAGCACGGCATTATCTGAAAGCACGGCATTATCTGAAGCACGGCATTATCTGATGGCCCTACATCGCGGACCCCCACCAGAAAAGGCTGACCATGGTCTCACGTAAATCACTCCTTATCGCCGGTCGCGTCTTCAAGGAACTAAGACGAGATTACCGGACGATGTTCCTGTTCATTCTCTCCCCGACCTTCGTCCTCATCCTGCTTAAGGGAATGATGGGGCACAGCCCGGCCGACTTTAACCACTTCGGCCTGATCGTCACGGGGCTGTTCCCCACTGCCCCGGCCTTCCTCTTCAGCGCCTTTGTGCTTACCCGTGACTATAACGTCCGCACTCTCGAGCACCTGCTGACGACGCCAGTATCGAAGCTGGACGTCATTATCGGCTACGTCATCGCGTTCATCCTGCCCGCCCTGGTCCAGATTAGCCTGATGCTATCCGTGGCGTTCGGCCTGCTCGGCCTGCGGGTATCGGGAAAGTGGTGGGAAGTCGGCCTGATCGCCATCGTGACCTGCGTCCTCGGTCTCGCCATCGGCCTCATGGTCAAGAACTTCGCGCGCAACGAATTCCAGCTGACCAAGATCCTGGCCATGATCGGGGTTCCGCACCTCATGATCTCCGGATTCTTCAGGCCGCCCTCCCTGATGGTTGGGTGGATGGCATTCCTGTCACATTTCGCGCCCTGGCGATACGGCGTGGAGCTGCTCGTCCCATTTGAGCATCACGCGTGGCCGACCGCGGCCGCCTGGTTCAACTTCGGCGTAATCGTATTCATCGTCGCGCTGCTTTTCGCCGTCAGTTCGGTCACTGTGCTGAACCGCAGGACGGCATGACCTCAGGAGGCTTTAGATGATGCGGCTCCGCCTGCCCCTGGCCATCGCCCACCGGGTCCTGATCGACTTCTTCCGGGACCGGCGGTCCCGGGTGGTGCTGATCGTGACGCCCGGGATACTGATGATCCTCGGCCGTTACATGTACAGCACGCCCGCCGCCTTTGACCGGACCGGCAGCCTGATGCTCGGCGTCTTCCCCGCGCTGTCCATGTTCCTGACCGGCAGCACCGCCGTGGTTCACGAGCGCGGTGAGGGCACCCTGGAAAAGGTGCTCACCACCCCGGCCAGCCGGAAGGACCTCGTCGCCGGCTACGTTATCGCGGCCGCCGCCGCCTCGCTGGCGCAGGCGGCGGTGACCGTCACGCTGGCCTATGAGGTGTGCCAGCTGACGACGCAGACTCCCGCGTGGCTCATATACCTGCTGACCGCGCTCTGCGGGGTATTTGGCATGAGCCTGGGCATCTGCGCTAGCGCCGTCTCCAAGAACGAGGGGGAAGCGGAGATGTTCCTGCCCGGCGCAATGGTGCCACAGCTGCTGCTATGCGGCGTCTTCTGGCCGGTTTCGAGGATGGATACGTGGGTTCACTGGCTTGCCGATTTCTTGCCCATAACGGCGCTGGCGAACACGATGACCTCGGCGCGCCTGCATTTCTACGGTGGCCTCTCCATGGTATACAGCCTCATCGCCATGGCCGGGATAATAGTCATTTCGCTCATCGTAGCCGTCCGGGTCGTGGGCGTACGGGCTGTCACTGACTTATCGTTCCCACCATCGATTCCGAGAGGAAATAAAATGTTCTCGCCAGCCATTGAAATCCGGGACCTCGTCGTCCACCGGGGCGGCCGCCCGATCATCAACGGCGTCAGCGTCAGCGTCGAGGTGGGTGCGATCACCGGCCTGCTCGGTCCCAGCGGCAGCGGCAAGACGACCCTCATGCGATGCATCATGGGCGTGCAGCGGATCCGCAGTGGCGAGGTGATCGTCTTGGGCCGCCCGGCCGGGACGGCCGCGCTGCGTCGGGAAGTGGGGTATCTCTCCCAGCCGCCGAGTGCCTACGCCGAACTGACCGTCGAGGAGAACGTGCGGCACTTCGCCGCGCTCTACGGCTACGGCAAGAAGGACGCGGCCGCCGCCATCGAGGACGCCGGGCTCGCGGACGTGCGCAAGCAGTACGTGCGCACCCTGTCCAGCGGCCAGCGCACCCGTGCGGCCCTGGCCTGCGCGCTCGTCGGACGCCCGCGCGTGCTGATTCTCGACGAGCCCACGGTCGGGCAGGACCCCGTGCTGCGCCGCGAGTTGTGGCAGCAGTTCCGCCGCCTCGCCGACTCCGGCGTGACGATCCTGATCTCCAGCCACGTCATGGAAGAGGCCGCCCGTTGCGATCGCATCCTGCTCATCCGCGGCGGCATCGTCATCGCCCACGACGCCCCTGAGCTGATCCAGGCCGCCGCGGGCGCCGAAGGCCTCGAGGAGGCCTTCGTCAGCCTGGTCGAGGCCGGTTAAGTCCAGAGGGCCTACGCAAGGGAGCAGACAATCACCATGAACGCAGACTTCGACATCGGAATCATGGGCGGTGGCCCCGCCGGATCGACGATGGCCGCCTACCTGGCGAAGGCCGGGCTGTCGGTCGCGGTCTTCGAGAGCGACATCTTCCCCCGCGAGCACGTGGGCGAGTCACTGGTGCCCGCCACCACCCCGGTGCTCATGGAGACCGGCGCCATGCCGGCCGTCGACGCGGCCGGCTTCCCCCGGAAGTACGGCGCGGCGTGGACGACCGCCGAGACCCGGAAGATCGACCCCATGGGGTTCGGCGGACCGGCCCACGACTTCCGCACGGCCGAAGTGCTTTTCTCCGAGCGCGACCAGCCCGGCGTCAACCGTGACTACACCTACCACGTCGACCGCGGCAAATTCGACCAGATCCTGCTCAAGCACGCGCAGGGCCTTGGCGCCCGGGTCTATGCGGGCATCCGGGTGAACCGGGTCGATTTCAGCGGTGAGCTGCCCGTCCTGGAGGCGCGGCTCGGCAACCAGTCAGTCAGGGTGCCGGTGCGAATGGTGGTCGACGCGAGCGGCCGCCGGACCATGCTCGGCAACCAGCTCAAGGTGAAGGTCAGCGACCCGGTCTTCAATCAGTACGCGATCCACACGTGGTTTGACAATCTCGACCGTTCGGCGCTCGCGCCGGACGCGGCGAAGGTCGACTACATCTACATCCACTTTCTGCCCCTCGTCGACACCTGGGTGTGGCAGATCCCGATCACGGAGACGATCACCTCGGTCGGTGTGGTCACGCAGAAGAAGCGCTTCCAGGCGGCGAAGGACAGCCGCGAGCGGTTCTTCTGGGATACCGTGGCCAGCCGCCCGGACCTGCTCGATGTGCTCAAGAACGCGGAGCGGGTGCGGCCGTTCAAGACCGAGGGTGACTACAGCTACGGCATGAAGCAGATCACCGGCGACAACTTCCTGCTGGTGGGGGACGCGGCGCGTTTCGTCGACCCGATCTTCTCCAGTGGCGTCAGCGTCGCGCTCAACAGCGCCCGCATCGCGGCGAAGGACATCATCGCGGCCGCCGCGGCCGCAGACTTCAGCAAGGAGCGCTTCGCCTCCTACGAGGCGAAGCTGCGGCGTGGCGTGAACAACTGGTACGAGTTCATCTCCATCTACTACCGCCTCAACATCTTGTTCACCGCCTTCGTCCAGGATCCGCGATACCGGCTGGACGTGCTCAAGATGCTGCAAGGTGACGTGTACGACGACGAGGAACCGAAGGCGCTCACGGCGATGCGCGAGGTCGTCGCGGCGGTAGAGGCTGACCCCGGGCACCTGTGGCGGCCGTTCCTCGGCGAGCTGAGCGCCCCCACGGCGAAAGCCGGCTTCTGACGCGGGGCACTTTCGGTAAGCCTGAAGCCCATCGGCCGGCCTGGCCGATGGGCTTCGGGCTTGTTACCCGCACTCGCTCTCTTTACTGGGTCCCTCTTGAGCAGGGGCCCTCGTTGACCTCTTCACTGAAAACGAGGGTCACTTGCCATGCGAGGTCGCTTCCCGCGTCTTCCCAGGAGAATTCCTCATGGACACACAATGTATGGGGCGGGCCGCCGATCAGCTTCTCGATACTTTCTAGGTATTCAACTGTTTCGGCAAGGGCATCTGCTAGTCTTTGGCCATAGAAGCGGACTGACCGGTAACTGAGATGGCTAAGGCGACCAGACCCGTCTGGTCGCAGGTCTGGAATTGGGCCGTCCTCCATGTATTCTTCCTGGGATACGATTCTTCTCTGGGGTGAAGTTCCCATGAAGATTTTCCCTCACGCTATCAGGGGCTGCTGCGCTGCATGCGCTCTGAACACCTTGGTCGCAACGTCTGGACGCTCTTCTGTTGCCGATTGCCCGCTAGTCGCGCTGGTCGCCAAGGGCTACCACCTGCCAGCTGGCATCGTGCGCCGCTAGGCTTCGGGCGCTTACCGCAATGAACCCACCGACAGGTGAAACACTAGGCCAAGTCGTTGATCAACTCAAGGCCTCGGCGCGGCCAATATAAATGAGGATCGCGCGTGCATGCGCTGACCAGGGAAGTGCAATTTCATCCGCACGGGATATTTGGGTTCGCGAGACCCGCGAGGGCCTGTCGGCCAATCGCGATACGATATTAGCCGATCACAGTATGATAATATTCAGGTAACTGTATGGGAAAGTTCACAAAGCCCGGCTGACCTGGGGCTTGGCCGCTGGCGCGGCCGGCTGGCGGGCACGAGGTCCTCGGCAGCTGGCGCTGACCGGGCCGGGCACGCTCGCGTGCCCGGCCCGGTCAGGCCCGGCCAGGCCAGGTCAGGTCCGGAGATCATCGCGGTGATGCGCTTCACGTCTGCGAAGTTGTCCGCGTTGATCCGGTCCGGCGGCACCGCGTAGCCAAGCTCGTCCCGGATGTACGCAAGCAGGCGCACCATGTTCATGGAACTCAAAATGCCCCACTCCAGCAGCGGAGTGGCCTCGTCCAGGTCCGGCCGGCTGCCGCTGTCCAGGAACTCCTGGCTGATGAACGTGAGGAGCCGGTCGGTGATGTCGTCCGCGGGCATCTCGCCCTCCTTCTGCGTTGCGGGCTTGAGCTAGCTTGCGGTCGGCCTGGCCGCCGAGACCTCGGCATCTCCGGCGACAGACGCCATGGCGACCCTCGCGGCGGCGTCTTCTGGCAAGTCGTGGCTTATCCACCTGCCGTAGTTGCGGCACCAGTAGACAAGCGGGCCCTCGGCGGGGGCGGTGGTCCCCGACCCGCGCACCAGGCCGACCAGGATGGCGTGCGAGCCAGTGTCGATCTCCGCCTGCAGGCCGCAGTCCACGTAGGCCAGCGCGTCACCGGACAGCAACGGCAGGCCGGACATGGGGCTCGGCTGCCACTCCGTGTTGGCGAACTTGGCCGGCAACGGCGAGGCGAAGATGTCAGATGTCTCGGCTCGCCCCGCCTTCAGCAGGTTCACCATGAAGCCTCCGCTATGGCGGATGGCGTCGAGGCTGCGGTTCCGGCGGTTGACGCAGATGAGCAGCGAGGGTGGCGCCATTGACAGGCTGCACACCGCGCTGCATGTCAGGCCGCGGGGGTAGCCCTGATCATCCAGCGCGGTGACGATGGAGATCGGGCTCACCATGAAGCGCATGGTCTCGCGGAAGCTTTCCGCGTCCGCGTGCGGGGTGGGCATCGGGATCGTTGCGTGATGCATGGTCATGTGATCCTCTGCGCGACTCAGGCCATCGGGGATGGGCGGGATGTTCCTAGTGCTGACCGGTCCGTCTTGCCGGTCCGGGTCCGGGGCAGGCACGGCAGGAGGTTCACCTCATCGACGATCATGTAGCGCGGGAGACGCTCCGCGCAGTGCCGCTTGAGTTCCAGCAGGCTTGGCTCCTTCCCCGCCTGCGAGACAATGAATGCCTCCAGCCGCGCGCCGATTCCGCTACCGGTTACCGTCACGGCGGCCTCGCTGATGGCGGGGTGCGCGGTCAGCACGGCTTCGACTTCGCCGAGCTCGATCCGGTGCCCGCGGACCTTCACCATGTGGTCGCGCCGCCCGAGGTAGTCGAATGATCCGTCATCGAGCACCCGCACGAGGTCACCGGTCGAATAGGGACCCCGATGGGGTTCACGGCCCCAGTACCCGCGCATGACGGTCGGGCCCTCGACGACCAGCTCCCCCTCTTCACCGGGACCGGCTGCCGTTCCCTTTGTCGTCCGGACCCACACGGTGTCGCCGCTGGCGGCGGTCCCGATGGGCACCGGCCGGTCGCGGGCCAGGTCGTCAGCGACTACCTCATGACCGGTGCACACGTTCGTCTCCGTGGGCCCGTACAAGTTGATGAGCCGCGCATCCGTCCAGGCGGCCAGCCTGCGCAGTTGTGAGATCGGGAACGGCTCGCCGGCGAACAGGACGGCTCGCAACGGCTCTGGGGCTGGCCTGCGGAGCAGGCCGCCCGAGCTCATCATCAAGATGAGCGCGGACGGGACGGAGTACCAGATGCTGATCTGGCGGCGGTACAGGAACTCGGTGAGCTGCGCGGGCGCGTAAGCCAGCTCGGAGGGGACGAGATGCACCGAGGCACCCGCGGAGAATGCCACGTAGAGATCGAGCACGGACAAGTCGAAGGTGAACGGCGCGTGATTGGCGAGCCGGTCCTCGGCGGTCACGCCGAGCAGCGTGGCCGCCCAGTCCACGAATGCGCGCGCGTTGCGGTGGCTGATGGAGACGCCCTTGGGCTGACCGGTCGAGCCCGACGTGTACAGGATGTAGGCGAGGTCATCGAGCGCCACCGTCTCATTGACGGGCGTCGCCGGCCCGGCGGGAATCGCGGCCAGGTCCAGGAACCGGGTGTCGTCGGGCAGGTGCGGCCTGAGGTGCCCGCTCTGGTCGCGGGCCGCGCAGACGACCCGCGCGGCGCAGTCCTGCGCCATCGTCGCGACCCGGGCCGCCGGCGTGGCCGCGTCCACCGGAATGTAGACCGCGCCGAGCCGCAGCACGGCCTGCATCGCGGCGACGACCGCACAGCTTTTGTCGTCCCAGATGAGCACGCGGTCGCCCCGGCCCGCGCCGAGCTCCCGCATCCGGTGCGCCAGCGCGTTGGCCATCAGGTCGAGCTCGGCATAGCGCAGGCCGCCCTCATGCCCGGCGACGGCCAGCCGGCCCGGGTGGCGCGCGGCCGCGGTGATCATCAAGTCGTGCAGGCTGTTCACAATCCCATCGTCCTTGCGACTAGTTCCCGCTGGATCTCGGTCGTCCCGGAGAAGATCATCGCCGGGACCGAATCTCGCAACTGCTGCTCGATCCCGGCGGCGGTCAGGTACCCGCTGCCGCCGAAGAGCTGGATCGCGTCCAGGCTGTTGGCCACCGCTGATTCCGACACGGCCACCTTGCTGAGCGCGGCCGCTTCGAGGTGGTCCTCCTGCCGGTCGAGCATCCAGCAGGCCCGGTAGAGCAGCAGCCGGCTGCTCTCCAGCCGCTGCTTCATGGTCGCGATGCGGTGCGAGACGGCCTGGAAGTCGCCGATGCGGCGGCCGAACTGACGGCGGTCGCGGGCGTGCGCCACGCACCGTTCCAGCTGCTCCTCCATGAGCCCGAGGTACGCCGCGAACAGGCAGGCCCGTTCCCAGCCCATCGAGTGCTGGAAGATCGCGGCGCCCTGGCCCTCATGGCCGAGCCGGCGGTCCTGCGCGACGCGGCACTCCTGGAAGCGCACCCGGCCGGCGGGGCAGCCATCCAGGCCCATTTTCGCGAAGGGCTCGCTGACGACGACTCCCGGCGTGCTGGCGGGCACCGCGAACGCCGTGATGCCGAGGAAGCCCGCGCGGGGACTGGTCGTCGCGTACGTCACGATGATGTCCGCGTCGGGGGCGTTGCTGGCGAAAGACTTGTCCCCGTTGAGGACGTAGCCGTCGCCGTCGCGGCGCGCCGTCACCGCGAGGCGACTGATGTCGGAGCCCGCGTCGTCCTCGGTGATGGCGTTGGCGGCGATCAGGTCGCCGTTGGCGAGGCCGGACAGCATCGGCCCGCGCCGGCCCGCTTGGGCGTAGTCACGGATCGGCACCGCACCGGCCAGCAGGTGCGCGGAAACCGCGAAGACCAGGCCGGTGTCCGGGCAGCCGCGGCCAAAAGCCTCCAGGCACAGCGCGGTATCCAGGGCGCCGAGCCCGCCGCCGCCGTGGTCAGCGGGAATGCACAGCCCGGCCAAGCCCAGCCGCGCGGCCGAGCGCCACGTGTCGCGGGTGAAGGGGCCTGAGCCTGGCGACCGGCCGCCGAGCCGCTCGCGTACGGCGGCCAGTATGTCTTCGTAGCGTTTGCGCTGCTCGGCGCTCAGATCGAAGTCCATGCGGGTTACCCCTTGGCGATTACAGAGGGATGCTGGCCCGTCTCTCCGGCCATCACGCCTCCTCTCAGCGATGATTATTCATCAGATGAGGAAGTCATCACATAGGGAATCTAACCGATGCTCAACAGGCCAGTCAAGGACCCGGTAGCTGACCGGGGTTGTCTGGGCACATGGCAATCACCTATATTTCATCAAATGATGATGTCATCGGGAAATGAACGCAGGACGGACGCGACGGCATGACCGCGGCGGCGGCGGACACCGCGTATGTCCTCCTGGACCTCGCCCTGATGGTCGCCGTGGGCAGTTGCCTCGGCGCGATCGCCGTGCGCTGGGGCCAGCCCGCGGTGATCGGCGAGATCCTGGCCGGGATCGCGCTGGGGCCGACGCTCCTGGGCCTGCTGCCCGGGCACCTGACCACCCGCCTGTTCCCAGTAGCGGATCGCCCGTTCCTCACCGTCTTGGCCAACCTCGGCCTGGTGATGTTCATGTTCGGCGTCGGGTTCGAGCTGGATCACGGGCACCTGCGCCAGATCCGGTCGGCGGTGGCCGCCGTTTCGCTGGGGTCGGTCGCCCTGCCGTTCTTGCTGGGCATCGCCGTGGCTCCGCTGCTGTACGCGGCCAATCGCAGCGTGCACGGTCACCCTGTGGGACGGGCGTCATTCATGCTTTTCCTCGGGGTCGCGATGTCGATCACCGCGTTCCCGGTCCTGGCTCGCATCATCACCGGCCTCGAACTGCAACACCGGCGGCTCGGCACCTTCGCCATGACGTGCGCGGCCGGGGCGGACGTCATGGCATGGGCCGCCCTGGCCATCGTCGTGGCCGTCGTCGCGGGGCACGGGCAGCTGAACGCGGTGCGGCTGATCGGCGAGATGCTGGCCTTCACCTTGGTGCTGGCCTTCGTGGTCCGCCCATTGCTGCGCAAGGTGCTGACCGGCGGCCTGGGGCGCCGCCCAGGCAGCCGGCTGCCGTTCATTCTCATCGTCACCGGCCTGCTCCTGTCCGCGTGGGTGACGACCAGGCTCGGCTTCCAGCCGATCTTCGGCGGGTTCGCCTTTGGCGCGGCGATGCCCAAGAAGGCGCTGATGAGCGCGGCGCCGGAAGTGCCGCTCCTCATCGAGAAGGTCGCCCAGCTGCTAGTGCCCATCTTCTTCATCACGACCGGGCTGAACGTGGACCTCACCGGGCTAGGCGGACAGGGCCTCCTGGAATTGCTAGTCGTGCTATGCGCCGCCTGCGCGGGAAAGTTCTTCGGCTCGGCGGGCACGGCCCGGCTGCGCGGCTTCGACAGCCGCCGGGCCGCCGCGATCGGCGTCCTGATGAACAGCCGGGGGCTGACCGAGCTGGTCGTGATTCAGGTGGGAGCGGAGCTGGGCATCCTGACCGCCCGGCTCTACACGGTGATGATCATCATGGCGGTGGTGACGACCGCCGCCACCACGCCGCTGTTCCGCCGCCTGTACCGAGGCCGGCTGCAGCGGGAAGACGCTGGCGTGCCGCCGCTGGCCGGGGAAGGCGCCCGGCCCGGGGAAACGATCGCGCCGGAGCGCACCGCGTATGAAGACACTGCGTATGAAGACACCGCCTATGAAGACACCGCCCCCGAAAGCGCGCCGGGCCGGGCTAGATGATTGGCGGCCAAACGTGGCCCCATCAGTTCACCGTGTGTATAATTGAACACATGATCACTTCTGATCAGGCCCGTTCGCCGCAGGCGCCGGGGTAGCGCAGACCAGAGGAGGACACCTCTCGTGCTGGGAATGATCGTGAAGGAGTTCCGGCAGCTGCGGCGGGACCGCCGCACGCTCGCTTTGATGATCGTGATGCCCGCGGTGCTGCTCATTGTTCTCGGCTATGCGGCCAGCTTTGACGTGTCGTCAATTGCGACTGTCGTCAGCGGCCCGCAGGCTACGACGGTGGCCGGAGCATTGCGCCCGCCGTTCCACGCGGTGGACGTCGCGCCCGCCCAGGACGCGGCCTGGGCGCACGACCAGTTGCGGGACGGCAAGGCGGTCGCGGCGGTGGTGACCGGTGCGCACCCGCAAGTCCTGGTCGACGGCAGCCAGCTTTTCGCGGCCCGGACCGCGGTGACCGCGCTCGCCTCGCAGGGCCATCCGGGCGGCGCCAGCACTCCGGCGTCCGCGCCGCTGGCGGGGGCGACCCCGCAGATTCTCTTCAACCCGGAGCTCAAGACCTCCTACATCATGATTCCCGGGCTGGCAGGCCTGGTCCTGGTCTTCATCGGGACGATCATCACCGCCCTGGGCGTGGTGCGGGAACGGGAGACCGGCACGCTGGAGCAGCTGGCGGTCATGCCGATCCGCCCCCGGGACGTATTCCTGGGAAAGATAGTCCCGTACTTCGTGGTCGCCGCGGTTGACCTGGGCATCGTCTTGACCATCGGCGTATCGGTCTTCGGCGTCCCGTTCAATGGCTCGATAGCCGTGTACGCCCTGGGCGCCCTGCTCTTCCTGTTCGCGACGCTCGGCACCGGCGTCGTCATCTCCAGCGTGTCGCAGAACCAGGGACAAGCCACCCAGCTGGCCCTGATGACGGTGCTCCCGCAGGTGCTGTTGTCCGGGCTGATCTTCCCGCTGGGCTCGATCGCCGTGGGAGTCCGCTGGATTTCCTACGTCTTCCCGCTCACCTATTTCACCGAGATCTCGCGCGGCGTGATGCTCAGGGACGAATCGATCAGCGGCCTGTGGCTGCCATTCGCCTGCCTGGCCGGGATTGGCTTCGCCATGCTCGTCCTGGCGACGCTGCGGTTCCGCGCGTACCTGCAGCCCGCGCAGGGGCATAAGCGGCAGCGCCCGTCCGCGCCCGAGAAGGCGACCGCCCTGGCGGGCGCGGGAGAGCGGAAATGACCGCCGCGCAGCGCGCCGACGGCGCGCGGCCCCGGGCCGCCTCCGACGCGACCCGGGAATGGGGGACCCGCGATCTCAGTGTCCGGTTCGGCAAGCGGACGGCACTGGACCACGTCACCCTGCGGGCGGCTCCCGGCCAGATCGGTGCCGTCGTCGGCGGCGATGGCGCCGGCAAGTCGACGCTGCTGGGCTGCGTGGCCGGGGCCGTCGCGGCCAGCCAGGGAGAGGTCGACCGGCCTCCCGCCGCCCGGGTCGGCTACCTGCCATCCGGCTCGGGCGTCTACCCGGACCTCACCGTCGCCGAGAACCTCGCCTTCCGTGCGTCGGTGTACGGGGTGAGCTCAGCGGTAGCGGGTCAGCGGGTCACGGGGCTGCTGGAGCGGACCGGTCTGGCCTCCGCGCGCCAGCGGCTCGCGGGGCAGCTGTCCGGGGGCATGCGCAAGAAGCTCGGAGTGATCGCGGCCATGGTGCACGAGCCGGAGCTGCTGGTCCTGGACGAGCCGACGACCGGGGTGGACCCGGTGAGCCGGGCGGACGTGTGGTGGCTGATCATCATCGCCGCGTCCGAGGGCGCCGCGGTCATCGTCTCCACCAGCTACCTCGATGAAGCGGAGCGAACGGCCGCTGTCTTGGTCCTCAGCCACGGCCGCCAGCTGGCCGCGGGAACCCCGGCGCAGATCAAGGCGGGGGTACCGGGGATACTGCGGGCGATCAGCGGCCGGCCCCGGGAAGATGAGCGGCAGCGGGCCTGGCTCCGGGCCGGGCAGTGGCGCGTCTGGGATCCGCCGGGTGCCTCCGCGTCCGGCCCCGGCCCTGACAGTGCCAGCCGCGACAGTGCCAGCCGCGACAGTGCCAGCCGCGACAGTGCCAGCCGCGATAGCGCCGGCCGGGATAGCGCCGGCCGGGATAGCGCCGGCCGGGATAGTGGGAGCGTCATCCAGCCGGACCTGGAGGACGCGGTCACCGTGGCCGAGCTCGGCAGCGACCTCAGGCAAGCCGACCGCGGGGAAGGAGCCGGTCCCGGCCCGGCTGGAGGTGCCCGATGAGTGAGGTGCTCGCTGAGTGCGAGAACGTGACGCGCCGGTTTGGGAATTTCACCGCCGTCGACCAGGTGAACATGAAGATCGAGGCGGGAGAGATCGTCGGGCTGCTCGGCGCCAACGGCGCCGGCAAGACCACGCTCATCCGGATGCTGCTCGGGCTGCTGCCCGTCTCCGAGGGAGAAGTGCGCTTGTTCGGGCGGCCGCCGTCCCGCCAGACTCGCCACGAGATCGGGTACGTGCCACAGGGACTGGGGATTTACGCCGACCTGACGGTTGCCGAGAACCTGCAGTTCTCCCGGGGGGTGTACGGCGGTCCGCGCCAGGACTACGACCCGCCCGCGGCGCTGCGCCCCTTCGCGTCCGCGGTCGTCCGCGACCTGCCGCTCGGGCTGCAGCGGCGCGCGGCGTTCGCCGAGGCGCTCGCCCACCGGCCCAAGCTGCTCATACTGGATGAGCCCACGTCGGGCATGGATCCACTGGCCCGGGCGCGGCTATGGGAGACTGTGCAGCGCACCACCGATGATGGGGCGGCAGTACTCATAACGACGCACTACATGGAGGAGTCGCAGGAATGCGGGCGCCTGATCGTCATGGCCCAGGGGCAGGTCGTCGCGGCGGGAAGCACGGCCGAGATCGTCGGCCAGTCGCAGGTCATTGTCGTGCAGAGCGACTCGTGGGTAAGCGCGTTCCGCGCGCTCGACGCGGCGGGGTTGCCCGTCGCCCTGGTCGGCACGACCCTGCGGGTACCGGAAGCCAGCCGCGCCGATGTGGCGAATGCCCTGGCCGGCCTGCCCTGCCGGCTGACCGAGGCACCCGCCACCCTCGAAGAGCGGTTTTTCGAGCTGGTCCGAGCGCGCGAGCCGGCCAGGTGAGCAGGCATGGCCGAGCGGGTCGCCCGGGTCCTGGGCGCCGATGAGCCAGGAGGCTGACCGCCTCTCGGACCAGGACAGCACCGGCCCGGACGACAGGAGGGGCCGGGCCGCCCCGCCGCGTACCGGCCGCCGGACGGGCCGGCGGCCGGGCAGCAGCGGGACGCGGGAGGACATCCTGCGCGCGGCCCGGCAGCGTTTCGCGGACTACGGCTACGCGGGGACGACCATCCGGGGGATCGCGGCTGACGCCAACGTGGGCGCCGCCCTGGTCCACCACTTCTACGGCAACAAGGAGCAGTTGTTCGCCGCCGCCATGCGGCTGCCGGTCATCCCCAGCGAGCTGCTGGCGGCCGCGGCCGGTCCCCGTCCCGGGCGCACCGTCGAGGACCTGGGCGAGCAGATTGTCCGGGTGGCGCTCGCCGCGTGGGGCGCCCAGGAGATCCGGGAGGCCTTCCTCGGCCTGCTCCGCTCGGCGGTCACCGACGACCGGGCGCTGCGGATGCTCAGGGAGTTCGTCACCGAGACCATCATCGGCGTCATCGCGGCCACGATCGGCGAGCAAGCGGCACCGGAGGAAGCCGGCTACCGCGCGTCCCTCGTGGCCAGCCAGATGGTCGGCCTCGCGGTCGGCCTCTACCTGCTGGAGCTTGACCCGCTGGCCGGCGCCAGCGCTGACGATCTGGTGGCGGCGATTGGCCCGACGATCCAGCGCTACCTGACGGGCGCGGTCCGGGCGGCCGAAAAATTATCGCGGGCTGGGCGGACGCAAATATGATTGTGGTGTGGCTAGACAGGAGCGCGCCGCCGGGGCGCAGCAGGTGAAGCCGGGGCATGACGGCCCGCCCTCCACCCGGGACCTGCTGCTCCAGGTGACTCAGCAGGAGATATCGGAGCACGGGTTCAACGGCGTGAGCCTGCGAAGCATCGCCCGCCGTGCCGATGTGGACCCGAGCCTGGTGCGGCACTACTTCGGCTCCAAGCAGAACCTCCTCGCCCACGCGATCCGGACCGAGATCGATCCCCGCGAGCTCGCCGATGAGGTACTGAGGGGCACTTCGCGCGCGGTGGGCCGCCGGGTCGTCAAGGCACTGCTCGGCTACTGGGATGATCCGAGCACAGCGCCGATGCTGCTGGCTCAGCTCTCGGCGACGCTCAACAGTGAGACGGCCGCGCAGGGGGCCGCGGAAGACTTCCTCCTGAGCTTCCTGGGCGCGGTCGCGGACGTGGTCAGCCCGGACCACCCGGAGCTGCGCGCCTCGCTGGCCGCCTCACAGCTGGTCGCTGTGGCGCTCAGCAGGCATCTGATCAAGGACCCGGTCCTGGCCGCCTCCGGCCAGCAGGAGGTGGTCCGCATCGTCGGGCGCACCATCCAGCGCTACCTCACCGAGCCGCTGC
>JAICYD010000054.1 GCA_025934375.1 Streptosporangiaceae bacterium
CACCATAGTCACCGGCAGCCTGCTGGCCGGCACCGTGTTGACCGGCACCGTGTTGACCGGCACCGTGTTGACCGGCACTGTGCGGGTCGGCGCCGTACCCGGTGGCGGCGGCATCGTTTTGAGGGGCACCGGGATAGGCGGCGCCGGAGTCGTAGCCGGCGGCTCCGTAGCCGTACGCGCTATCCGGGTAGGCCTGACCCGTGGGATATCCCTGGCCCGCCGGGTATCCCTGGCCGGCGGCATGCGCCTGGCCGCCCGGGTAAGTCTGGCCGTCGTGGGCTTGCCCGGCACCGGGATAGCCGACAGCCGCCCCGGCCTGCGGGTAGGCGCCCGGATAGCCAGCCCCGGCGGGATAGCCGCCCGGGCCCTCTGAGCCCGGCGCGCCCGGCTGGGCGGAGTATCCGGGCTGGGCTGCGTAACCAGGTTGAGCGATGTGGCCGGGCTGGGTCGGATAACCAGGCTGCCCGGTGTACCCAGGCTGCCCGGTGTACCCAGGCTGCCCGGTGTACCCAGGCTGCGCGGCGTAGCCCCGGCTGGTGGCGTACCCGTCCTGGGGGGCATACCCGGGCTGCCCGCCATACCCGGGCTGAGCAGCATAACCCGGCTGCCCGGCGTAACCCGGCTGAGCTGGGTAGCCAGGTTGCGCGGCGTAACCCGGCTGCGCGGCGTAACCCGGCTGCGCGGCATAGACCGGCTGCCCGGCGAAACCAGGGTGCGCGGCATAGACCGGCTGCCCGGCGAAACCAGGGTGCGCGGTGTACCCAGGCTGTGCAGCGTAGCCCGGTTGAGCTGCATAACCAGGCTGTCCCGGGTAACCCGGCTGAGCGGCGTAGCCAGGCTGGGGAGCGTACCCGTCCTGGGGCACATACCCAGGCTGCCCGCCATACCCGGGCTGAGCAGCATAACCCGGCTGCCCCGCGTAACCCGGCTGAGCTGGGTACCCAGGTTGCGCGGCGTAACCCGACGGGAAACCTGGATCCGCGCCGGTGCCGCCATCGGCCTGCGCGCCGCTCGCGGGATCGATGAGCTGGCCCGGAGCGTAGATCACGCTGGGCGTGATCACCCCATCGTCGCCCGCCGCCTGATGCCCTGCCGCCTGATGCCCCGCCGGCTGCTGTCCGGTCGCCTGCCATCCGGCATCAGCAGGCCATGGGTAGCCCGTGGCTTCGCCCGGTCCAGGGCCAGGCGGAACAGCCCCGTAACCACCCGGTGGCATGCCCGCGTTGGCCGCGCCGGGATCAGCGGCAGCGTACTGCTGCCCAGGCTGCCATCCCCCCGCGAACTCTCCCACGCACATGATCGTAAGCCAGCGCCGCCGACAATGACGCCGCCTAACGGACACTGGCTCCGATTCCGGGTCTAGTGTCGTGTTCGCCGACATCTCGGGCCGGGACACTATGTGCGCCGCACCGGGAAGTCACCTGGCGTATCCCCCCGGCCCCAGGAACGGCAGAGGGGGCGCACGCCCCTCACGGCAACGGGGCCGGGCAGCGCGACGGGCGCCGCGAACCCGGGAACGTTAGACCTGGGCAAGCACCTCGCTGGCCAGCAACTCCAGGTGGTCTAGGTCGGACAGGTCCAGGACCTGCAGGTACACGGTGGATACGCCGACCGCGGCGAACTCCCCGATCCGCGCCACGATTTCCGGCGGGGTACCGGCCAGGCCGCCCGCGCGCAGGTCGGAGGGGTCACGGCCGATGGCCGCGGCGCGGCGGGCGACCTCAGCCTCGTCCTTGCCGCAGCAGACCGTCTGGGCGGTGGACAGCCGCAGCGACCCCGGTGCGCGTCCCGCCGCCTGGCACGCCTCGCGGACCCATCCGAAGATCTCCGCCGAGCGTTGGGGCGGGACGAAGTTGGTGTTGAACTCATCGGCGTACCTCGCCGCCAGCGCCGGGGTGCGCCGCCGTCCGCTGCCGCCGATGATGACCGGAGGACGCGGCCGCTGGGCCGGCTTGGGCAGCGCCGGAGAGTCGCTTACCTGGTAGTAGCGTCCGTCATACGAGAACGTCGACCCGTCTGGCGTCTCCCACAGGCCAGTGATAACGGCCAGTTGCTCCTCCAGACGGTCGAACCGCTCGCCCAGGGACGGGAACGGCACCCCGTACGCCTTGTGCTCGGCCTCGAACCAGCCAGCTCCCAAGCCGAGCTCAACCCGCCCGCCGCTCATCTCGTCCACCTGCGCGACCGTGATGGCCAGCGGGCCCGGCAGCCGGAAGGTGGCACTCGACACGAGGGTGCCGAGCCGGATGCGCGACGTCTCGGCCGCGAGCGCGGCAAGGGTCGCCCAGGAGTCCGTCGGTCCAGGCCGCCCGGACACCGGTCCCATCTTCAGGAAGTGGTCGGAGCGGAAGAAGGCGTCGAAGCCGAGCTCTTCGGCCGCGAGCGCGACGGTGCGCAATGTGGCGTAGGAGGCGCCTTGCTGGGGCTCGGTGAAGATCCGCAGTTTCATGAGGTTCATCCTCGCGCATCGGTCATTCGAGATAGTCGACAGACATCGACGATCGTCGTAGCGCTGCGATGGGCACTATTGCCAATCGAGTAACGTACAAGCGTGTCGATAGGTGACGAAACGGACCCAAGAGCTTACATACGCCTCGCTGCGGACCTGCGCAAGCAGATCACGGAGGGGAAGCTGCCCCCGGGCAGCCCCACCCCGTCGATCACCACGCTGACTCAAGACCACGGGCACGCCCGGCAGACCTGCGCGAAGGCGCTGCGCTTGCTCGTGGATGAGGGCCTGCTGATCAGGTACCCCGGACTGGGCTACTACGTGGCGGGCACCGGCGGCGACGCCAAGCCGGACAACCCCGCCAGGGGGACCGGCGACGGCGCCTGACGCCGGATCCGCCGTACCGCCGCCCGGGGCGCAGCGCTGTCAGGGGGCAGCGCTGTCAGGGGGCAGCGCTGTCAGGGGGCAGCGCTGTCAGGGGGCAGCGCTGTCGGGGCGCAGTGTTGTCGGGGCGCAGTGCTGTCAGGGCGCAGTGCTGTCAGGGGGCAGTGGTGTCGGGGGGCAGTGCTGTCGGGGGCGTTGTTGTCAGGGGCGCAGCGTTAGCCGGGGGCTGCCCGGCCTCCATGTAATTCCCCGTACGGGGGCAATTCCCGCACGGGGCACGTCGCCATGCCCGGCGCGGCAGGCGTGGCCCGCGTTACGCCGGGCGCGACAAGATGGCGACGCACTCGACGTGGTGGGTCATCGGGAACGCGTCGAGGGCGCGCAAGCCCTCCAGGTGCCAGCCGAGGGCGTGCAGGAGGCCGATGTCGCGGGCGAGTGTCGCCGGGTCACAGGAGACGTAGCAGAACCGCTCGGTCCCGGCCTCGGGCCCGGACAGGTAGTCGATCACGTCCCGGTCCAGGCCCGCGCGGGGCGGGTCGGCGACCGCGAGCCTGGCCGGCGGCAGCCCGCCGCGCTTGAGGACTGCGCCGGCTTCGCCGCGGCGCACCCGCGCCCAAGGGAAGTCCCGCAGGTTGTGCCGCGCGTCCCGCACGGCGGCCTCTTCTGACTCAATGCCGATGACGGCCCCGTCGCCGCCCACCGCCGCCGCCAGCGACCCGGCGAACAGCCCAGCCCCGCAGTACAGGTCGAGCGCGCCGTCTCCCGGCTTCGGCTCGAGGGCGGCGACCACCGCCGCCGTGAGGGCGTCAGCCGCCGCCGGATGGACCTGCCAGAACGCTCCGGCGCTCACTCGCCATTCGCGCCCCGCCGCGCGCTGGATGAGGTAGGCGCGGCCCCGGACGGGGGTGAGCCGCCGCCCGTTCCTGATCAAGACCGACTCGGCCGCTACGGTCTGCACCCCTTCCGGCCTCTCCTGGGCGGCCCGGGACCGCGAGCCGGGACCGCCAGGGGCTGGCGTCCCGCCGTCGCGCAGGGCGGTGGCGTTCGCGGGGGCGTGGCGGCCCCGCGGGTCGGCCAGCACGACCACGGCTTCCCGGCCGCTGTCCCCCACCGCCGCCTCAACGGCCGTCGCGCCGTCCCAGCGGCGGCGCGGGATCCCCAGGTCGCGCAAGCCGGCGTGGGCGATCAGGCAGTCGCCGATGTCGATGACCGCATGGGAGCGGTGTGCCCGCAGGCCGGCCGTGCCGCGGGAGTCAACGGCGAACTGGACGCGGGTCCGCCAGCCGAGGCCGTCACCGTCATCGAGTGGCTCGACGGTGACCTCGCGGTCGATTCCCGCCAGCCGGCGGAGCTGCTCGCGGACGACCGACGCCTTGAGCGCCCGCTGCGCGCTCAGCCGCGCGTGCTGCCAGTCGCAGCCGCCGCACCCGCCTGGGCGGGCGCTCGGGCACGGCGGCTCCACCCGGTCCGGGGACGCCCGCACGATGTCCACGGCGTCGGCCCGCGCGAACTTGGACGTGACCTCGGTCACCCGCGCGCGGACCCGCTCACCAGGCAGCGCGTGCCGCACGAACATCACCGGCATCCCCGGTGGCCGCGCGACGCACCAGCCACCTTGAGCGATGTCGGCGAGGTCGACCTCGACGAGCTCGCCCAGCTCAAAACTCACAGGTGAGTCCCTTCCTAATCTTGGGTCGCATTCTCCCATGCAAGGGCATACCTTTGGCGGGGCGTCCGGCTCGGCCGCCGGGGCGATGACAGACCGCGAAAGGACTGGTCGTGCATATCGTGATCATGGGCTGCGGGCGGGTCGGCTCGACGCTCGCTCACATCCTGGAGGACCGGGGCACTACGGTCGCCGTGGTGGACCGGGATCCGGAGGCCTTCCGGCGCCTGCGCCCCGCGTTCAAGGGCGAGCGCGTGACCGGCATCGGATTCGACCGCGAGGTACTGTCCCGGGCGGGGATCGAGCGCGCCGATGGTTTCGCCGCCGTCAGCAGCGGCGACAACTCCAACATTATCGCGGCCCGGGTGGCGCGGGAGACGTTTGGCGTGCGTCAGGTCGCCGCGCGCATCTACGATCCGCGCCGCGCCGAGGTGTACGAGCGGCTCGGCATCCCGACCGTTGCCACGGTGCGCTGGACGGCCGACCAGATGCTGCGCAAGCTGCTCCCGGAGGGCTCGGAGCCGCTGTGGCGGGACGCGACCGGCAAGGTGGTGCTGACCCAGGTGAGCGTATCCCCGTCCTGGATCGGTGAGCCGGTCAAGGCGCTGGAGGCCTCGGCCGGGACCCGGATCGCCTACATCGACCGGCTGGGCGAGGCGATCGTGCCGTTGCCGGGGACCATGCTGCAGGAGGGCGACGTGGTCCACGTCATCGCCCTGGAAAGCGAGATCGACCGGATCGCGGCCGCGTTCGCCGCGCGGGAAAGGAGCGGTCACTGATGCGGGTAGCGATTGCCGGGGCGGGCGCGGTAGGCCGGTCCATCGCCCGCGAGCTCCTCGAGAACGGGCACGAGGTGCTGCTCATCGACGCCTCCCCCCGGGCGATCAAGGTCGACAGCGTGCCCCGGGCGGAATGGCTGCTGGCCGACGCGTGCGAGATCAGCTCGCTGGATGACGCCGCGCTGGACCGCTGTGACGTGGTCGTGGCCGCGACCGGCGATGACAAGGTCAACCTGGTCGTCGCGCTGCTGGCCAAGACCGAGTACGGCGTTCCGCGCGTCGTGGCGCGGGTTAACCACCCGGGCAACGAGTGGCTCTACAACGAGTCGTGGGGAGTCGACGTGGCGGTCTCCACGCCGCGCCTGCTGTCCGCGCTGGTCGAGGAGGCGGTCAGCGTCGGCGACCTGGTCCGGCTGATGACCTTCGGGCACAGTGAGGCCAGCCTGGTCGAGCTGACCATGCCCTCCGACGCGCCGCTGGCCGGTCAGCAGGTCGGCTCGATCGAGTGGCCCGCCGACGCCGCGCTCGTGGCGATCTTGCGCGAGGGCCGGGTACTCGTCCCCCAGTCCCAGGACCCGTTGCAGCCGGGCGATGAGCTGTTCTTCGTCACCACCGAGGACGTCGAGGAAGAGCTAGAGCGCCTCTTCACCGCGAAGTAGCCGCTATCAGCTTCACCGCGAAGTAGCCGCTATCAGCGCGTCTCGGTCATCTCCGGGCCGCGCTCGAAGGGATTGAAGGGGAGGCCCCCTCCTCCCTGGCCCGGCTGTCCTTGCTGGCCCTCCTGGCCCTGCTCAGCAGCGGCGGCGGCCTGCTGCTCGGCCAGGGCCTGGGCCGCCTCGGCGGGCAGCCGCAACTCCAGCAGGTCCTTGGGCGGCATCGGGTGATCGCCGCGGACCACGACGACCTCGCGGATCAGCGCCTCAAGGGCGGCCGCGGCTTCCGGCTCCACCGTCGCCGGACCGTTGATGAGCGCCCGCAGGAACCAGCGCGGGCCGTCGACGCCGATGAACCGCACCGGGATGAGCCCGGCCGAGGGCGTGCCCGGCTGGGCGGGGACCTGGGCGAGCAGCTCCGGGCCGAACGGTCCCTCCCGCTCCTGGCTCTGGCCGCCCGCGCCCGCGATCTCGGCGATGATCTCCATACGGACGTCGGGCCAGATGCCATCCCGCTTGGGCGCGGCGAACGCCTGGAGCTGCAGCTGGCTGTCGCCATGGCGCACGTTGACCCAGGCGCCCTGCTGCTCGGCGAACACGATCTGGATCTCATACTCCGGCGTCACCGGGACCAGCAGGCTCCCGAGGTCCACCCGGTCCAGCTGGGGATACGCCTCGGCCGCGTCCCACGGGCCGCCACCGAACTCCGGGCCGCCCTCGGCCGCATCGGCCGCCGCTGACTGGTCCAGGTCGTCGGCCAGGTCCGGGCCGGGCGCCTCCGCGGGCCGGGGCCTGCCATCCCGGGCGTGGCTGCCGCTACGTCGCCGACCGAACACCGCTCATCTCCTCTACTCCGGCGTGACCGCCGGTTGAGCCGAAGCCGCCCTCGCCCCGGACGGACCCAGGCAGGACGTCTACCTCACGAAACGAAACGTACTCCACCCGCTGGACCACGAGCTGCGCGATCCGGTCCCCGCGGCGGAACGAGACCGGGTGCCGCGCGTCGGTGTTCAGCAGCGTCACCTTGATCTCGCCACGGTACCCCGCGTCGACAGTACCCGGCGCGTTGACCACCGTCACCCCGTGCGCGGCGGCCAGCCCCGACCGGGGGTGGACAAAGGCCGCGTACCCGGCAGGCAGCGCGATCGCGATACCCGTCCGGACCACCGCGCGCTCTCCGGGCGCGAGCGAGAAGTCCTCCGCCGTGGCGAGGTCAGCGCCGGCGTCGCCGGGATGAGCGTACGACGGCAGCGGAACGCCTGGGTCCAGCCGCGTGATCAGCACGTCCACGCCCCCCACGACATCGTTGTCAGCGTCGGTCATCCTAGCTCCTGTCTATCCCGGGTCGCCCGTTGGCCCGGCGTCCGCGGTGCCTGCCTCGACGGGGTCCTCACCGCGCAGCTCGGGTATCGCGCGAGACAGCGCCGCGGTGATCGGGACGGCCACCACGGCGCCGGCGATGCCGGCCACGACGCCGCCGACGGCGAGCACCAAGATGACGGCCAACGGGTGCAGGCGCACCATCTTCCCAACGATCTGAGGCTGCAGCAGGTGCCCTTCCAGCTGGTTCATCACCACGAGGACGCCGAGCACGATGACCGCCTCCGGCCAGCCGTTGGCGGCCAGCGTGACCAAGATGGCCAGCCCGCCCGCCACCAGGACGCCGACCAGCGGCACGAACGCGGCCAGGAACATGAACAGAGCCAGCGGGACCGCCAGCGGCGCGTTCATGACCGACAGCGTGATGCCCATGACGATGGCGTGGATCGCGGCCACCACCACGGTTCCCCGCACGTAGTAGACGACCGCCTGCCAGGCGGAGCGCCCAGCCTGGTCGATGCGGGCCTTGTTCTGGGGCTGGGCGCGGTGGATCAGCCACACCCAGATCTTGCGACCGTCCTTGATCAGGAAGAACGTGACGAAGAACGTGAGCACCACGCCCGCGAGGACCTCGGCGGCGATCCGGCCGCCGGTGACGACGGTGCCCTCGACGAGCGACTGATGCTGGCTGATGTACTTGACGATGGCGCTGGAGGCCTTGTCAAGGTTGCCGGTCTTCAGGTGGAAGGGCGCGCCGGACAGCCAGGATTGGATCTGCGCGGTGGTGTGCCGCAACTGGGCCAGCAGCGCCGGGTACTCGGCCTGCACCCGCGCCGTTGCCAGCGCGGTGGCCCCGGCGAGCACGATGATGGCCCCCAGCAGGGTGCACCAGGTCGCCGCCAGCGGCGGCCAGCCGCGCCGCCTCAGTCTCGCCGCCAGGGGCTGCAACAGCGCCGTGAGGAGCAGTGCCGCCGCGCACGGGACCACCACGACGTACAGGACCGCCGCGACCCTGGCGATGATGTAGAGCGCGCCCGCCAGGAGCAGGATCCGCCACGCCCAGGCGGCGGCGGCGCGCAGCCACCGTGGCACCTCCCCCGATACCGGCGGCCCGGCTTCGCCGGGCACGCGGCCGTCGGCGGCCGGGGCGATCGCCGCCCCATTGCCGGCCACACCGCTGTTGGCAGCACCGCTGTCGACCACGCTGCCGTCGACCACGCTGCCGTCGACCACGCTGCCGTCGGCAGCCCGGTCATGAGCGACCATGCCCTCGGACGCGAAGCGCTGGCGTACCAGGCCGTGCATCTTGCTGGCTCCCCGCCACACCATGGTTCTATTCAACCAACTACCGTGGAGTGCATGGGCTCCTACCGCGAACGGCTGCGCGTGCCGCTCAGCTACTGGCTCCTGTCGGTTCCGGTGATCGCCTTGCTGGGCGCGGAGCTGTTCGCCGGCTTCAGCGTCGTGGTGGCGATCATCATCTACGCCGCGTTCGTGGTCGTGATCGGCGGCTTCCTGCTGGCCTGGAGCGCGGTCCGGATCGAGGTCGGCGCTACCACGCTGCGCGCTGGCGGGGACATCCTGCCCCTGTCGGCGATCAGCGAGGTAATCGCGCTCGATGAGAAGCAGGCGGCGCTGATGCGCGGCCCGCGCGCGGACCCGGCGGCGCACCTGCTGCTGCGCCCCTACCTCAAGCAAGCGGTCTGCCTGAAGCTGGCCGACCCGTCCGGCGGGGTCCCCTACTGGCTGCTGGGCACGCGTCACCCCGGGGAGCTCGCCGCGGCTATCAGCCGCAACCGCGCGTCGGTGGGTTAAGCCGTGGAATGATTGCTAGCAGCAGGGTAGGGACGGCTAAAAGGCTGCCTGACGGCGCTGCTACAGGGCGACGGGGGCCGCGGGAGGACGGAGTGGCGAAGATGGCTAAGAAGAGCGGGGATCAAAAGGGCG
Source organism: Streptosporangiaceae bacterium (assembly GCA_025934375.1). Taxonomy (GTDB): domain Bacteria; phylum Actinomycetota; class Actinomycetes; order Streptosporangiales; family Streptosporangiaceae; genus Trebonia. The sequence goes on from JAICYD010000054.1 coordinate 9,199, forward strand.
CGCTCGTCGGCGCGCTGGCGACCACGGCCGCCGTGTGGGTGGTGCGCAAGGTGCTCACGGCCGGGTGGACGCGTGCCACCGGCAAGGTGCCGCCCACCGACCCGTCCGACCCCAAGGTCGGCGTCCTCGAGGTGCTTGGCTGGGCCGTAGTCGCCGGGGCCAGCATCGAGGCGACCCGGTTGCTGGCAGCGCGCGCGACCAGCCGCCGGGCGCGCGCGGCGGTCGACTCGGCGCAGTCGTAAGCCCCCGGGGACCCGGGTCGGGAGCTCGCGCTCCCGGACCGGGTCACTAGGCGGCGCACTCGCGGCAGACGAACTGGCCGTTCCGCTCCTCGGCGAGCTGGCTGCGGTGGTGCACCAGGAAGCACCGCGAGCAGGTGAACTCGTCGGCCTGGCGCGGGATGACCCGGAACGAGAGCTCCTCGTTCGAAAGGTCGGCGCCCGGCAGCTCCAGTCCCTCGGCGACGTCGTCCGGGTCAAGGTCGATTGTGCTCGACGACTTGTCCATCCGGCGGGCCTGCAGTTCCTGAAGGCTGTCTTCAGTCAGGTCATCATCTGTCTTGCGCGGGCTGTCGTAGTCAGTAGCCATCTTGGGTGACCCATCCCCCTCCGTAGGTGATGCGCAGTCGCTGCGCGGGTGTAACGCTCCGGAAGCCATAGTTGTGCCCGATTCCGGCGGGGAATTCTGCCACGTTCCGGTGCGGCTTGCACGCAGCCCCTCGGATCGCGGCAGTCGTGTCCTTTCCGGGGACCGTGCTGGCCGCAGGTAAACCTCTCATACCGGCCATGTATTCCGGGCGGACTTCGTGACCTCCGCTACTCGTCGCGCTCAGGCCGCAGGGCCGACAGGGCGGCCCGCAGTTCCGCGAATAGCTCCGGGGCGGCGGCGATCGTCATTGACCCGCTGGGTGGCCCGGACAACCCGGCTACGACCGCCCCGGCCTCGGCGGCGATCAGGGCGCCGGCCGCGTAGTCCCAGTAGTTCAGGCCGCGCTCGTAGTAGGCGTCCACCCGCCCGGCCGCGACCGAGCACAGGTCAACCGAGGCTGACCCGCCGCGTCTGATGTCGCGGACCTGGGGCAGCAGCGCGGCCACTACTTCACCCTGAACCTCACGCCGGGCCGCGAGGTACCCGAACCCGGTCGCCACCAGCGCCTGCGCGAGGGGCACGGCTGGCCGGGCGGTCAGCCGGGCCGCGTCCGCGTGGTCATGCGACATCCGCGCGCCGCCCCCGCGCACCGCGGTGAAAAGCTCGCCCCGCCGGGGCACGAACACCGCCCCGGCCTCGATCGTCTCGTTCACCTCGGCGGCGATCGACACCGCCCAGTCGGGCAGCCCGTATAGGTAGTTGACGGTGCCGTCGAGGGGGTCAACGACCCAGCGGACCCCGCTGGCGCCACTGCCGATCTGCCCGCCCTCCTCAGCCAGGATCGAGTCGTCGGGCCGCTCGGCGAGGATCCGGCTGATGATCAGGTCCTCGGAGCGCTTGTCCATCTCCGTCACCACGTCGGTCGGGCTCGACTTGGTGGCCGCGACGCCAACCTGGCCGTCGCGTGCGGCCAGCAACTCCCCCGCGTCGACCGCCACCCGCCCCGCGAGCGCCAGCAGGTCCCGCACATCCGCGCTCACGCGCGCCCTCCACCACAACAGTCGGGCGGGCAGTCGCCCGTGGCGGGGCCGAGGCCGCCCAGCGCCGCGGGCACGGCTGTGCCCGTGCGTTCCAGGACCAGCTCGGTGACCATCGCGGCGAACCTCGGGTCCGGCATCGGCGCCGCCGCGCGGGCGAGCGGCAGCCCCAGTCCCGCCGCCGTCCCCGCCGCCTCAACGTCCAGGTCGTGGACGACCTCCATGTGGTCGCTGGTGAAGCCCACGGGCACGATTACCGCGGCCGGGACGCCCTCCCTCGCCAGGTCCGCCAGGTGATCGCGGATATCGGGACCCAGCCACGGGACGCGCGGCGGCCCGCTCCTGCTCTGGTACACCAGGTCGAATGGCGCGACGCCGCCGCCTTCGGCTCGTTGCGCATGACCTTCGAGGACCTTGCCGGTGACCAGCCGGGCAGCCTCCGCCAGCTCGGCGGCGTAGCGGCCGCCAGGCTGGCCGGGTCGGGCGGTGCCGGCTGACGGGCTGCCGCTGATGGCGGCCATCGCGCCGGGGACGCTGTGCGCGGTGAACACCAGGCGGGCGCCCCCGCGGACCTCGGGCGGCAGCGAGGCCAGCGCCGTCCGGGTCGCGTCGGCGAACGGCTCGATGAAGCCGGGATGGTTGAAGTACGGCCGGATCTTGTCGATCACCGGCGCGTCCTTGCCCACCTCCGCCCGGGCCCGCTCGATGTCATCGCGGTACTGGCGGCAGGCCGAATACGAGCTGTAGGCGGAGGTGACGAACGCCACCGCCCGGCGCACTCCGGCGGCGGCCATCCGCGCGACGGTCTCGGTCAGGTAGGGCTGCCAGTTCCGGTTCCCCCAGTACAGCGGCAGGCCCACGCCGCGGGCCGCGAAGTCAGCGGCCACCGCCGCGAGCAGTTCACGGCATTGCCCGTTCAGCGGGCTCACCCCGCCGAACGCCATGTAGTGCTCGGCGACCTCCTCCAGCCGCGCCGCCGGCACGTCGCGGCCCCGCGTCACGTTCCGCAGGAACGGCATAACGTCGCCGGACCCTTCCGGCCCTCCGAAGGACACCAGCAAGAACGCGTCGTAGTCGGGCACAAGCTCAACCGTATCGCTATGCGGGGCGATCTGACTGATGCGGAGGAGGCCATTGAGTCTGAAGGGCCCAGTGGGCACGGAGACATAAAGCACTTGAACAGTCCGATATCGTCGTTGCTATGGGGCCCGGCGCGCGATGACGAGTGCAAACGAGGCGGCTACCGGGACCAGCCGGGGGGTCGCGCGCCTTATAGCGCCCTACGCCGAGATCTTTCGCGTCCCGCATGCCTGGCGGTTTTCCGTCGCGGGCATCATCGGGCGGATGCCGATGTCCATGGCGGGCCTCGGCATCGTGTTGCTCATCTCGGCCTCGACCGGCCGGTACGGGGTGGCGGGCAGTGTCTCGGCCGCGGCCGCGCTCGGCATGGCGGCCTGCGCCCCGCAGATGGCCCGGCTCGCCGACCGCCGTGGCCAGGGCAAGGTCTTGGCGCCGCTGGCGGCTGGCTTCGCGCTCAGCGTCGTCGGGCTCATCGTCGCCGTTGAGCTGAACGCCCCGTCGTGGGCGTTCTTCCCGCCGGGGATCGCGGCGGGCGCGACCATGCCCGCGCTCGGGCCGATGGCGCGCGCCCGGTGGAGCTCGCTGCTGGCCGGCTCGCCCCGGCTGCACACCGCCTTCTCGCTGGAGTCGGTGGCCGACGAGGTGTGCTTCGTGGTCGGCCCGGCCACCGTGACCATCTTGTCCACCCAGGTGCATCCCGCGGCCGGCATCACCGCCGCGGTGGCCCTGTGCCTGGCGGGCACGCTGTGGTTCGCCGCCCAGCGCGACACCGAGCCGCCCGCGGTGCGCCCGGTCCCCTCATCCTCGCCCGAACGCGACCGGCTGACTGCCGGATCCCGCTCCCGCCTGGCCGCGCCGGGCCTGGCCGTGATGGTGCCCGTCTACCTGTTCATCGGCGGGATGTTCGTCTCGATCGACCTGAGCACGGTGGCGTTCGCGGCGCATTTCGGGCATAAGGCGCTGTCGGGGCTCATCCTGGGCGTGTACGCGGCCGGCAGTGGCACCGGGGGCCTGTGGTACGGGTCGCGAACCTGGCGGGCGCCCGCCTCGCGGCGGCTGGCGATCACGCTCACGATGACCGTGGCGGGCGAGGCGACGTTCTGGGCGATGCCGAACCTGGCCGCGCTGACCGTGGTCATCTTCTTGTGCGGGATGACGATCGCGCCGACCCTCATCGCCGGGTTCAGCCTGCTGGAGTCCACCGCGCTGCCCGGCCGGGTCACCGAGGCGATGTCCTGGCTGTCCACCGGGATCGCGATCGGGGTGGCGGCCGGGTCGACCGCGGTCGGGTTCATCCTGGACGCCGCCGGGCCGCGCTGGGGGTACGTCTTCGCCGCCTCCTGTGGCTTCGTGGCGGTGATCGTGTGCCTGTCCGGCCTGGCCCTGTCCCGCAGCCTGCGCGCAGCCTAACGGGTTCAAACGGGATTGAACGCGGACAGCCCTAGCCGAACTCGTGGGCGTACTCGCCGGCCAGCGCCAGCACCTCGTTGACGTACCAGTCAGCGTGGTTGTAGGCGAAGATCGCCTGGCGCAGCGACTGGCCGCCCTGCGCGGCCCCGTCGGCGCACAGCATGCGGGCGGCGGACGGCACCGCGTCGAACGGGTTCATGATGTTGGGCGGCCCGGTATCGCCGAACCCGTCGGTCCCCCACTGTGCCCAGGTCGACGGCAGGAACTGCATCGGCCCCAGGGCGCCCGCGCTGGAGGGGCCCATGTTCTGGCCGTTGTTGCTCTCGATCTCGCCGATCGCGGCGAGCACCGTCCACGACATGCCAGGGCAGTACTGCGCGGCCGACTCCCGGTACAGCATCAGGTAGTTCGCGGGCCGGCCGGTGGGCACCTTGGTGTCGACCGGCAGCTGCGTGGAGACCACCTCGGGAACCAGCCGGACCACCTGGCCGCCGCCGCTGGCGCCGATGACCTGCCGCACCTGGGCGACCAGGTCGTCCATCCGCGCGGCGGGCGCGTTGATGAGCACGGCGACGTTCTTGACGAGCCCGAGCCGCGCGGCCTGCGCCTGGTTCACGATTGCGTCGACGCCGGGGACGCCCAGCAGGGCCTGCGCGCCGAACGTCAGCCGCGACTGGATGGCCGCCGTCACCGGGTAGCCGTGGCCGGGCTGCAGGGCCAGCCCGGAGGCGGCCGACGCGGTGGTGATGAGGTCGCCCGCCGCGAAGTCGGCCCACAGGGCGGTATTGGCCGCCGTGGCCGGCGGAGTCCACGACCGGAGCTGGGCCGCGGGAGCGGCCAGCACGTTGACCGGCTGGCCGTTGACGGCGATGCGGGCGCCGTCGATGGGCAGCACCGCCCGGACGTCGCCCAGCCGGGAGATGCTGGCGACCTTGGCGGCTGAGATGCCGCCCGGCCCGGCCGCGATGATGTCCGGGACGACTAGCTGGCGGGGCGGGGTCCCCGGCTGCGCGCTGGCCACGCGCGTGGTGCTGACCGGGGCCGCGGTGGCCTTGCCCCACGGCCCAGGGGTCGTGCCGGGGTCGGGGATCACGCGCGAGCCCGCCATCGGCAGGCTCACCGCCATCACGGCGGCGTCCGCGCTGGTGTTCCCGAGGGCACTGGCGTTGCCGGGGTTGCCGGCCACCGCCGCGCCCTGACCGCCGGCGCCGTGCCCCGCGGCCGGGCGAGCTCCCCCGGGCGAGGCTGGGCCCGACGAGCCGCCATTACCGTGCCCCCCGCCGGCCGACAACGTGAGCGCGGTGGCCACCGCAACGCTCACCGCGACCGTCCCGCCGATGACGGCGGGAAGTACCCGCCCGCGGGGGAGGCCGCCCCGGCCCCCGGATGCTCCTCGGAGGAAGGTCACACGGCTCACAGTTCCCCAACTGTATAGGCGCCACGCCGTTTGTCCACAAACGGATGGCGAATTCCCGGAGACGTCCCGCTGACCTGCGGCGCGCAATTTCATGGGTGAACGGTGCCTGCTGATCAGCGCGGCATCGTACAGTCAGCGATGCAATCCTCGCCAGTCCCGCTAGGCTTCCAGTATGACGAATGACGCAGGCCGGACCCCCGCCCAAGCCGGCGCCGGCGCGGGCCAGCGGCCCGCGCGAGCGCCTGCGGTGGCCGCCGCCGCCGGCCGGCCAGCGGGGCGGGCCCCGCGCAAGCCCCAGGGACGGCCCTCCCTGGGCGGTGGTACCCCGGCTCAGGACCGTGAGCTGCGGGCGCAGGGCCGGGAGACGGTCCGTAAGCTGCTCGAGGCCGGCATGATCGAGTTCGAGGGACGAGGCTTCGGCGGGGTCCGCGTCGATGACGTGGTCAAGCGGGCCGGCATCTCGCACGGGACGTTCTACCTCTACTTCGCGAACAAGGAAGACCTGTTCAAGGCGCTGCTTCGGGACGCGCTGCATGACATGGAGATCGTGGCCGGCGATTTCCCCGTCGTCACCAGCGATGAGACCGGGCGCACCGTGCTGCGCCAGTGGGTGCGGAAGTTCTTCTCCGCCTACGGCTCGCACGCCACCGTGATCCGGATCCTCAGCTCCGCCGACCTGGTCCCCGACGAGGTCTACAGCGACGGGCTGCAGCTGTTCTTCTCCATCGCCGAGGCGATGACCACGGGCATGACGGCCGCCGCCGAGGCGGCCGGCAAGCACCAGGAGCACGCCGAGCTGACCGCGGTCGCCTGCCTGATGATGCTGGAGCGGGTGAACTACCTGATCAGTACCGAGGTGCAGCTCCCGGTGGAGGAGATGGCCGACCGCATCGCCGACATCATGTTCGCCGCTTTCGGCCTCACCACCGCCTGAGCTGCCCCGAAGGAGCCTCGGGCCGGGTTCCGGCGGATTGCCCCGGGCTACTCGGCGGTAAGAGTAATAGCGTGCGTTTTCTTCACGGCGTGCAGCCGTCTACGGACCTGACCTACAGCGACGTCTTCATGGTGCCCGGCCGGTCCTCGGTCGGTTCCCGCCTTGAAGTCGACCTCGCGACGCGAGACGGAAGCGGCGCCACGATCCCGCTCGTCGCCGCCAACATGACCGCCGTCTCCGGCCGCCGGATGGCGGAGACCATCGCTCGCCGCGGCGGGCTGGCGATCTTGCCGCAAGACATCCCCGCGGACGTGGTCGCCGAGGTCATCACCTGGGTCAAGACCCGCGACCTGGTCGTCGACACGGCCCTCACGCTGGCGCCCACCTCGACCGTCGGCGACGCGCTCGCGCTGTTGCCCAAGCGGGCGCACGGCGCGGTCATCGTCGTTGATGGCGGCCAGGCGCCCGTCGGCGTGGTCACCGAGGCCGACTGCGCCGGCGTGGACCGGTTCGCCCAGCTGCACACGGTCATGTCGGCCGACCCGGTCACGCTGCCCGCCGGGACGGCCCCCGCGCGGGCGTTCGACCTGCTCCACGAGGGGCGGCACCGGCTCGCGCCGGTCGTGTCCCCGGCGGGCGAGTGCACCGGGATCTTGACCAGGACCGGGGCGTTGCGGGCCACCTTGTACTCCCCCGCCGTCGACGGCGAGGGCCGGCTGCGGGTCGGGGCGGCGGTCGGTGTCAACGGTGACGTCGCCAAGAAGGCCAAGCTGCTGCTCGACGCGGGCGTCGACATCCTGGTCGTGGACACCGCCCACGGGCATCAGGACAAGATGCTGGCGGCGCTGCGCGCGGTGCGCTCGCTGTCGCCCGCCGTCCCCATAGTGGCCGGCAACGTCGTCACCGCGGCCGGGGCCGCCGACCTGGTGTCGGCGGGCGCGGACGTGGTGAAGGTCGGCGTCGGTCCGGGCGCGATGTGCACCACCCGGATGATGACCGGCGTCGGCCGGCCGCAGTTCTCGGCGGTCATGGAGTGCGCCGCCGAGGCGGCCCGGCTGGGGGCGCACGTCTGGGCCGACGGCGGGGTCCGGCATCCCCGCGACGTCGCCCTGGGGCTGGCGGCGGGGGCGTCGGCGGTGATGATCGGCTCGTGGTTCGCGGGCACGTACGAGTCGCCCGGCGACGCCTTCCGCTCCCCGGACGGGCGGCTGTACAAGGAGAGCTTCGGGATGGCCTCGGCTCGCGCGGTCCGGCTGCGCTCGGCCGGGGATTCCGCCTATGAGCGCGCCCGCAAGGAGCTGTTCGAGGAGGGCATCTCCTCGGCCCGGATGTACCTGGACCCGCAGCGGCCGGGCGTGGAGGACCTGCTCGACATGATCGTCGCCGGCGTGCGCAGCTCGTGCACCTACGCCGGCGCGCGGGACCTGGCCTCGTTCGCCGCCAACGCGGTCGTCGGGATCCAGAGCGCCTCCGGCTACACCGAGGGCATGCCGGTCCCGACCAGCTGGTAGGGACGCAATTACCCCTCCCCCGGATTGCGCGGAATCGGCATTATAGGGTGCACTGAAATATTTTGCGCCCGCCATTTCAGTCAGGGATCCCTTAAGTAGCCTTTGCCGGCTAGCCGGCCAGCCTGGCCTATTGCTAGGTTCGGAATCCGCGGTGCAATAGAAAGGCCGCGCCGAAGCAAGGCTAACGGCAACGAGGGGGGCATGTTCAGTTTACGCGAAATCGCCTGAGGCTAGGCGTGGCGGCGGGGGCCGTTGTGCTCGCTGGCGCCGCCAGCCTGACCTTCGCGGCGGCTTCCGCACACGGCACCGGAGGCCAGCCGGCCGCGAATCGCCAGGTGATCGAGGACCTGGCGTTCCATCAGGTCAACCAGCTGCCAATCCTGGCAGCTGACTACAAAACCGGAAGCTGTCGTGGCATTCCAGCGGGCGACGACGGCTGGCACTTCGTTTTCCCCGATGGCGTCTTCGTCTCGGTGACCGCCCATTTCCTGGTGGATGGGGAAGTAATCGTCAAGGTGCCTGTGATTCGTAGCGATAACCCCAAGCAGGCGGATGTCGCGACCCCTGCCGGGGCGAAGCTGGTAGCCGCCTCGGCACGGGGGATCTTCGATACGCCTGGGTCCCATGGGAACCACGAGAGTTTCAACCTCTCCAACACCTGCCCGGCTGGGGCGCCTCCCGTGGAGCCCACCGAGGAGCCCCCACCGAGTGCTGTCCATGCACGGAAGAGTGTCGCTGGGCATGGCCGGCGGTGGACCCGTACGGCCACCGCCGGCCATGCCCTGGCCGCAAGCCGGGCTCCCGTTCCCGGGGCCGACCGTCTTGCCGGACGCCACGACGTTCACCCGCCTGGCTGGCTTGCCGGCTGACCCTCACCCGTTCGCGGTGACTGGCGGGCAGGTCGTTCATCCGTTGACGCAGGAGCCTGTCTACGCCGTGCCGGGCGGGCTGCCCGTCGCGCTGTTGCCCGTCGCCGAACTGGGCGAGCCCACGTGGGTCCCGGTCATCCAGGCCCGGCCGGGATGGGCGCGCGTGCTGTTGCCCAGTCGGCCGAACCACGTGACGGGCTGGCTCTCGCTCAGCGGGGCCGACGCGAGCCAATTCGTCGTGCGCAGGACCGCGTACCTGATCCGGGTCGACCTCGCCAGGGACAAGCTCACCGTCACCGAGAACGGCCACTCCCTGGGGTCATGGACGGTCGCCGTCGGCGCGACGCGGACGCCGACCCCGGCCGGCCGGACCTTCCTGCTGGCCTCCATTGACCCGCTGCGCCCGACGTTCAGCCCGGTCATCTTGCCGCTGGGCACGCATTCGAACACCCTGGACTCCTACGCCGGCGGTCCCGGCACGGTGGGCTTGCACGGCTGGCCGGACCCGTCGGTGTTCGGTCACCCGGTAAGCCATGGCTGCGTGCGGGTGCCCGCGCAGGCGCTGCGCGTGCTGTCACGGGCTCCGCTCGGCACCCTCGTCTTGATCATGGGATGAACCTGGGCACCGGGCCCACGCGATCCAAGGCGGGCGGGCTGGCCTGTTAGGGTTACGTAGATGACGGCGTCAGTCTGGGATCCGGCTCCGCTGCCCGCCTGGTCGCCGGTGCGACGGCGACTGCGCGAGGACCCTGAGGTCTTGACCTTGCTCGGGGACGCGCTGCGGGCGCACCCGCAGGCCGCCGGGCACCTGGAAGGCCTTGCCGAGTTCAGGCCGGCCCGCCCGTCGTATTCCACCTGGTTCGCCGGTACCTGGCAGCCGGACGGCGTCGAGGTGCTGGTCAAGCTCAACGTCACCGCGGTAGAGCGGTTCTGGATGACGACCGTGTCCGCGGGCACCGCCGGCGTCGTAGCGCCGGTGCTCGCAACCGACCGCGCGCTGGGCGACGTTGACGTGCCCTGGCTGGCGATGGAGCGCCTGCCCTACCGGTGGGAACCGTCGTGGGGTAAGGACGGGTACACGGCGCTGCTGGTGGCCGCCGCGCGCTTCCAGGAGTTCGCCTCCGGAGTCCAGGGCGGCCCGGTGAACGAGGACAGCGTCCGCACCATCTGGCGCATGGCCGTCGGCGGGCGCGACCTTTGTCCCGACGCCGAGGCGCTGATCCGGAACCTGCCCCGGGACTGGGCCTACGTCGCCAGGATGGCACCGCCAGAGGTGCTGTTCGGGGACCTGCACTTCGGAAACGCCGCCTTCCGCACCCCGCCACCCGACCCGCAGGCGGTGCTGTTCGACCCCATTCCCCGCCGCCAGCCGTGGCCGTACGAGCCAGCCTACCTGGAGGTCATGTCCGGGGGGTCGGCCCTCGTGCGCGAGATGGCCGCGATCCGCCGCAAGCAGGGGCGGCCAACCTGCGAGCCCGATGAGGTGGACCGGGTCGCCGCGCTGTACTGCGGCTGGATGGCGCTGACGGCCTGGGGGATACAGCCCGGCAGGCGCGATGACCGGGCCCGGCGGGAGCGGCTGACCACCTACGTGCGCAACGCCGCCCGCCTCAAGTTCAAGCGATAGGAATTCAGGCGGACCTCTCGGCCGCCGCGCCGTGACTGGCCACGGCCTCGGACACCCAGGCCGCGATGCGGTCCGACATGGCGTCGTCCATCGCGCGCTCGGCATGGCCGAAGCCGGGCAGCAGCCACAGTTCCTTGGGCTCGCGGGCGCCCTCGTAGAGCTCGCGGCCGTGCTCTTGCGGGAAGTACAGGTCCTTGTCGCCGTGCACGATCAGCACCGGGACCGGGGAGATCTTGGCGGCCGCCTCGGCTGGCGGGATGGGAAGCTGGTTCCACCCGCCGCTGGCGATGCGCGTGCTGAGGAACTGCCGGGCGAACAGGCGGCCCAGGCGCCACTCCGCCGCCCGGTGCACCCGGCGCATCGGCAAGGTCCCCCGGTAGTACCAGTGGCCCGGGCCGCTGACGGAGACAACGGCGTCAGTGCCGCCGAGCAGCCCCGCCTGCCTGAGCGCGACCGAGCCGCCCATCGAGAACCCGACGGTCGCGATCCGCTCGTAGCCGAGTTCCCGGGCGTACTGGACCGCCACGTCGAGATCGTAAATCTCCTTGTCCCCCAGCGTCGACTGGCCGCCAGAGCGCCCGTGGCCGCGGAAGTCAAAGCTCACCACGCCCGCCCTGGCGTTGAACCGCTTGGCGATCCGCCACACCATTGGCTTTTGCCACGACTGGGTGAACCCGTGCGCCATGACGATGGCCAGCCCGGGCTGCCCGGGCATGTGCACGGTGTCGATGGGGACGCCGTCCTGCGTCACCAGTGTGGCAGTCGTGACGACAGGTCTCACCATGCTCCATTCGCTCCGGGCTCATCTTCCAGCATAGTTCGGCCCGGCGGATTGGAAGCCCGGCTTGGCCCCGGGCGAGCGGGTCCTGCTCGCCCGGGGCCAAGGGTGAAAGGGGGGGCAGCCTCCCCGTCACTCTTCGGTTGTCGACACCTTTTCGGGACGGTGCGGCTGCTGGGTCGACGGAGAGGCCTCGGCCTCAGCGGTGGCCGACAGGAACGCCACCTCCGGGAACGCTTCCTCGCCATGGATCGCGACGTCGCCGACTTCCAGGATCGCGTCGTCCATGCGGAGCTTGATCCGCAGCACGTACTTGATGAAGTAGAGGATGACGGCGGTCACGAGCGCGTCCCAGATGATGACCGTCAGCGCGGCGCCCGCCTGAATGGCCACCTGCTTCGGATGGCCATAGAACAGGCCGGTGGCCGTGAAGAGCGGCGTCTTGCCGTCCTTCGCGAAGTAGACGACGATGTTCGGGTCAGCGAGCAGGCCGACCAGCAGGCCGCCGAACAGGCCGGCGATGCCGTGGGTGTACACGACGCCGAGCGCGTCGTCGACCTTGTTGAACGGCCAGACGTACTTCGGCAGGGTGTACCAGGCGGTCCAGACGATCGCCGAGCAGACCAGGCCGATGACGATCGCGCCCACGCCGTTGACGTAGCCGGCCGCCGGGGTGATGCCGACCAGGCCGCATATCATGCCGTTGAGCGCGCCGAGGAAGGTCGGCTTCTTCTCCGAGGAGAACACCCAGTCCATGATGATCCAGGTCATCATGGCGACGGCGGTCGCGAGGTTGGTGTTGAGCACCGCCGCCGCGGCGTCGGAGCCGGCCACGTACGGGTCGCCGCCGTTGAAGCCGTTCCAGCCCAGCCACAAAATGCCGGCGCCGATGGCCACCATCATCAGGTTGCTCGGGATCGCCTTCTGGCGGTCCCGAGTCAGGCGCGGGCCGACGATCGCGGCGGCCACGAAGCCGGAGGTGCCGGCGGCCAGGTGGATGACGTAACCACCGGAGAAGTCCAGGGCGCCCTGGTGGGCCCACCAGCCGCCGCCCCACAGCAGGAACGCGTTGACGCAGTAGGCGAAGGTGATCCACAGCGGGACGAAGATGAGCCACACCTTGAAGCTGATCCGGCCGAGGACGCTGCCGATGAACAGGATGGGGGTAATCGCCGCGAAGACGAACTGGAAGTACTCGACCGCCGCGCCCGGCAGGTTGAACCCGGTGGCGCCCGTCGTGGACAGCACCGGCATGCCCGGGTCGACAAGCGGGATGCTCGCCTGCCCGGTCTCAGCCCCCGCCCCCAAGATGGTGCGCGGATCGCCGATGAAGGTTTTAAGCAGCGGGGTACCGAAGCCGAGCTTGAAGCCGTACAGGACCCACACGATCAACACTAGGCAGAAGGTGGAGAACACCATCATCATGGTGTTCATGATCCATTTCTTCTGCACTAGGCCGCCGTAGAGCACGGCCAGGGCCGGAATGGACATAAGCCCGACCAGCGTGCCCGCTGTGAGCTGCCAGGCTGTATCGCCGCTCCCGGCCATCCAGTATGGATACATCTAGAACACTCCTCCAGGGACTTGCCTGTGAAAGAGCATGTCGGGGACCAGGGCCGCCCCCCGGGCTTGCTGGCGCGCCCGGCCGCTCCGCCTGCGTGCATGCAACGGTTAATGTTTCCCATGGGGGGGTTTCGGCGGCATTTCCCGTTTGTTACGCCGCCGGTAACGTGCCTGGCCGCAAGCGCGGCGATGTTTCACGCGTGTATCGGGGCGGCCGGAAAACAGGTCGCGGTCATTGATTATTGCCCGTCACGCCTATTACGTCCACGGAATCTTGTTACCGTGAGGTTGCCAGTGCGTGACGCGCGGCCAGCCAGCGCCCGCCCAGGCCGTCGGTGGCCCCGGTGACGAGCACGATCTTGCCGTCAAGCACGAGGTTCAATCTAGTGCATGGTCCGGGAGGTGCGGGGAAGCGGTCACCGGGTAAGTACCACCTCACGGGTGGTGCTGGTTAGGGGACCAGCGATGTATTTGGCAGCGAAGGTGACAGCGACGCCAGCGGAAACCTGGGCGATCGTCATCGTGGCGGTGATCTGCCTGGCCTTCTGGCTGATCATGGTGGTGGGCATCGCCCCTCGCCCGGACGCCAGGCAGCGCCACCGGCGCCAGCCCATGGACGCCCCGGTCGCCGGCGGCGTGGAGGTGCCTGTCGCCGGCGGCGTGCACGTCGCCGCGGGCGGCCGCAGCGTCGCCCCGTCCCGGGATGCTCCCGCGACCGAGATGCCGCATGTGCCGCAGGAACGAGACACCGAGGCACTGGCCACGGGCAGCCTGGCTTCCGAGGGACTCGGCGCCGATCCCGAGGGGACCGAGGAGACGCGCGACGACCTTCCCCCCGCCGTTCCCGGGCCGCGCGAGGCGGCCCGCCCGGCCGGGGCGTCCCCGATGGACCTGGGCGGGCCCGCGATGCCCGTGCAGCGCGAGCCGGCCACCGATGAGGCGGCCAGCACCCGGCGACCCGACCGCTAGGCGGGCGCGGGGAGGTTCGCCAGGCCCGCCAGGGCCGCGCGGTGAGCACCCGGGGTGCCGAATGTCACCGATGACGCCTTGGCCCGCTTCAGGTACAGGTGCGCCGGGTGCTCCCAGGTGAAGCCGATGCCGCCGTGCAACTGGACGCACTCTTGCGCGGCGGTAACGGCCGCGTCCGAGCACGCGGACTTGGCCAGTGCGACCGCGACCGCGGTGTCCGGGTCATCGGAGGCGAGGCAGGCCGCCGCGTACCGGGACGCGGCCCGCGCCTGCGTGATAGTGGCCCACAGGTCGGCCAGCCGGTGCTTGACGGCCTGGAACGAGCCGACCTGGCGGGCGAACTGGCGGCGCTCCTTCCCGTAGGCCACGGTCATGTCCAGGCAGCGCTGCGCGAGGCCGAGTTGCTCGGCGGCGAGCACGACCGCGCCGGTGACCAGTCCCGCATCGAGGGCGGCGGCGGCGCTGGCGCCGACGGCGATCTGACGGGCCGGCGCGCCGTCCAGGGAGACGTCGCACAATTGCCGGGTCATGTCCAGCGACGTCACCGGCACCCGGTGCAGGCCGGGGGCGGTGGCCTCGACAAGGTACAGGCCGTTCGGCACGCCCTCGGCGGGAACCAGCAGGACGTCGGCCGGCAGCGCGTCGGGCACCGAGTCAATCCGCCCGCGCAGCCGGAAGATGCCCGCCGCGGCGTCACCGGGCTGGGGCCCCGACAACTGCACCGCGGCCGGGAACGTGTCGGCGGGCATCGCCGAGGCGGTGACGGCCACGGCGGCGGTCACGGTGCCGTCGGCCAGCCGGCGGAGCAGGTCCGCGGCGATCCCCGCCTCCTGACCCCCACCCGGCCGGGTCGCGGTCTTCGCGGCCGTCAGCGCCGTCGCCGTCGCGACCCCCGCGCTGCCCACGTAGGGGACGGGCGCGAGGTGGGCGCCAAGCCGCTCGGCGGCCGCCGCCAGCTCCCGGCAGGACGCGCCCGCGCCGCCCAGCTCCTCCGGGATCAGCAGGCCCGCCAGGCCGATCTCGGCCGCCAGCGCCTTCCACAGCGCCACGTCGTAGGCCTCGGGCTGCTCGGTGCGGGCCAGCACGGCCGCGGGGGCGCAGCGCTGCGCGAGCAGGTCATCGAGCGCGCCGGCGAGGGCCTGCTCGGTATCGGAGTACAGGAGGTCGAGGGCGGGGCGGACCTTGCTCGCTGACACTGCGTTGCTCACCTGGGCAGGTCCTTCCACGGGATGTCCTTGTCGGCGCGCGGCTCGGCTGGCAGCCGCAGGACGCGCTCGGCGATGATGTTGCGCAAGATCTCCGAGGTGCCGCCCTCGATGGAGTTGCCCCGTGAGCGCAGGTAGCGGAAGACCGGGCCGCGCGCGTAGTCGCTGGAGGCGTCCCGCCGCATCGTCCAGTCGTCGTAGCGCAGCCCGTCAGTCCCGGCGAAGTCGACCTCCCAGCCGGAGAGCTCCTGGTTCAGCAGCGCGAAGATGAGCTTGCTGGCCGATCCCTCCGGGCCCGGCTGCCCGGCCGCCAGCTGCTGGCGCAGCCGCTCAGCCGCCAGCCGGGAGACCTCCGCCTGCGCCCACAGCTTCAGCAGGCGCTGGTGCAGGTCCTGGGTGCGGCGCTCGGGGTGCTGGCGCCAGGCGGCGGCGGCGAACCCGGCGGCGCCCTCCTCGCGGGCCACCGCCCGGGAGCTGCCGATGGCCACTCGCTCGTTCATCAGCGTGGCGTTGGCGACCTTCCAGCCATCGCCGACGGCGCCGATGCGGTCGGCGTCGGGGACGCGCACCTGGGACAGGAACACCTCGTTGAACTCGGCCTCGCCGGTGAGCTGGCGCAGCGGGCGTACCTCAACGCCGGGGGCGTGCATGTCGAGTGCGAAGTAAGTCAGCCCGGCGTGCTTGGGCACGTCGGGGTCGGTGCGGGCCAGCAGCAGGCCACGCTTGGCGTGGTGGGCCAGCGACGTCCATACCTTCTGCCCGGTGACTACCCAGTCATCACCGTCCCGTACGGCGCGGGTGGCCAGCGAGGCCAGGTCGCTGCCCGCGCCCGGCTCGCTGAACAGCTGGCACCAGACCTCCGCTCCGGTCCACAGCGGGCGCAGCCAGCGGGACTTTTGCTCCTCGCTCGCGCAGGCGATGATCGTCGGCGCGGCCATCCCGAGGCCGATCACGTTGAGGCGCACGTCA
Source organism: Streptosporangiaceae bacterium (assembly GCA_025934375.1). Classification (GTDB taxonomy): domain Bacteria; phylum Actinomycetota; class Actinomycetes; order Streptosporangiales; family Streptosporangiaceae; genus Trebonia. The sequence goes on from JAICYD010000054.1 coordinate 25,156, forward strand.
ATGTCGGGAGCGCCCGCCTTCGCGAGCTCTTCCTCCAGCGCGGGCTGCGCGTTGCGGGGCAGGCCGAGGCCGCCGTGGCCGACTGGGTAGTGGACGTAACCCAGGCCCGCGTCAAAGCGCGCGGCCAGGAAGTCGTCACGGGGAGTCTGGGCAGGCGGGTGGTCGGCGAGGAACGCGAGCACGCGCTCGCGAAGTTCCGTTTCCTGCGCTAGCACCTTCGCAGGCGCGTTCTCTTCATCGAGCACAGCCCCATTGTGGCAGCAATCGCGGCCCGCCCGCACCTAGCTGACGGGACCGCCGGCCGCGTACAGGACCTGGCCGGAGACGTAGCCCGCCTCCTCGCTCGCAAAGAACGAGATGACCGCGGCAATGTCCTCCACCTCGCCGACCCGGCCCACCGCGATTTCCTTGGCCGCGCCCGCCTTGAAGTCATCGAAGGACACCCCGATGCGGGCGGCGGTGGCGGCCGTCATGTCGGTCGCGACGAACCCGGGTGCGACCGCATTGGCCGTAACGCCGTACTTGCCGAGCTCGATAGCCAGCGTCTTGGTGAAGCCCTGCAGGCCGGCCTTGGCGGCGGAGTAGTTAACCTGGCCGCGGTTGCCGACCGCCGACAGCGACGACAAGTTGATGACGCGCCCCCACTTGGCGGCCACCATGTACTTCTGGACGGCGCGGGTCATCAAGAAGGCGCCCTTGAGGTGCACGTTGATGACCGTGTCCCAGTCGGCGTCGGCCATCTTGAAGATCAGGTTGTCCCGGGTGACCCCGGCGTTGTTGACCAGCACCGTGGGCTCGCCCAGTTCCGCGACGACCTTGTCGACGGCCGCCTGCACCTGCTCGCCGTTGCTGACGTCAGCGCCGACGGCGATCGCCTTGCCGCCGGATTTCTCGATCTGCGCCACAGTGTCCGCGCCCGCGGCCGCTTCCAGGTCGAGGACCGCGACGGCCATCCCGTCGGCGGCCAGGCGCTTGGCGGTACCCGCCCCGATCCCCCGCGCGCCCCCGGTCACGATAGCGATTCGCTGCGGCATTGCTACTCCTTGATGCGATTGTCTCGGCCTTTAGTTACTCGCCAGTGAATCATTCCCGCCGAGGTGCGCCGCCGCAAGCCCACGGATGATGACATGGATCACCGCCCCCAGCCCGGCAGCCTGGGAGGCCCAGGGGCGGGGCTTGGTTTGCAGCCCCCAGAAGGCACAGCTACCTCTTGAAGACGAAGACGCCGTCGGCCTGGAAGATGACCTGGTAGCCGGCCTTGGGGTAGAGCTGCTGCTGGACGAAGGCGGGCACGTTGGTCACCGCGGGCGAGTAGCCGCTGTTGGGGCCGTCGAAGACGACGTACTCGGTGTTGGGGTTGTGGTCGTTGCCGACCCAGAAGGTGTCAGTGCGTGCCGCCAGCGGGGCGAGCAGGTTCAGCGTGGTCGTCACGGTCGCGCCGTCGGGCACCACGGCCATGGCCGCCTCATCGGCGACGGCGTGCTTGCCGATCTCGTACGTCTGGCCGTGCCACAATCCCGACAGGGGGTACTGAAAGGCCAGCGCGACCGCGATGGCGGCCATCATCGCCGCCCCGTGACGGCTCGCGCCGGCCCGGGCCGACTGCCACCACGGGGGTGCCTGGCGCGCTGGCGGGACGGTGCGCCACCGGGCCTCGTCCCCCGCACGCCACCGGGCCATGACCTCGATGGCCGCCAGGAACAAGATGGGCATGACCGTGGCGTTGTAGTGCCACATCGTGCCCCAGTAATAGTCATTGGTGGCGATGAATCGCAGCACGATCGAGGGCACCGCGATGGCCGCCACCGGCGAGCCGAGCGCGATGAACGCGGTCGGCAGCAAGAGCAAGGCCACGGTCTCCAGCTTGACCGGGTAGGCGTGCCCGAACTGAGCGAGCACTCCCCCGGCCGAGAACGCGGGACCGCCGCCGACCACGCCGCCCAGGTTCCAGTAGGCGTACCGATGGGTGGCGCTGAAGTGCGGGATGATCACGCCGATCTCCAGCAGCGACCAGCTCAGCCCCCACCACACGAGGAACAGCCCGGGTGTCGTCCCCGGCCGCCCCCGGCCGCGCTCGCCGGCGGTCGCCTCGCCCGGCGTGGCACCCGGCGCCGGCCCGGCGCCGAAGCGCCAGCCGCGGGCGCCGGCGATCGCCATCACCACGCCGATCGCGGCCACGGTGAAGCCCTGGTCCTCCTTGACGGCCACCAGCGGCAGCGCCCACAGCACGGCGGCCCGCGTCCGGCCGCGTACCAGGGCCGACAGTGAGAACGCGAGCAGGGGCACGGCGAACGCGATCTCGTGGAAGTCAAAGTTGATCATCTGCTGCAGGCCCCAGGAGAAGCCGTAGGCGAACCCGATCGCCCGGCCCGCGCCCGGCCCGAGGCGCTCGGCCCCGGCCGCCGCGACGGGGAACACCGACACCGCGGTCAGCAGCGCCTGCGCGACTAGCAGCGTCGCCGGGGACGGGAAGACCCGGAAGAACGGCGCGATCAGGGCCACGATCACCTGGAAGTGGTCTCCGAGCAGGTTGAACCCGGGACCGCGCACGTCCACGACCGGCGCGCGCAAGTTGGCGTACTGCTTCACGTACTCGGTGAAGATCCCCAGGTCCCATGAGGACGGGGTCAGCTGGAACAGCCGGTACAGCGAGATGACCAGGTACGCGCCGAAAACGCAGGTCGCGATCATCCAGGTCGCCGGGTCGCGCCACGCGGAGAACCCCGCGCGGGCCCGTTCCGGGCGCGCGACGGCTAGCGGCCGCCGCGCCCAGGGCAGGCCGCCGTCCGGCGCCGCCTCAGGGACGGCGTCGACGGCTATCTCCCGGTCATCAGGCGGGCGCTCCTCCAGCATCCCCTGCAAGATACCGCGTCCGCCCCGCATAGTCGCGCTAAGTGAGCAGCAGGCGGGCGATCCGGCGGCCGGATACCACCAGCCCCACCAGGCCGAGGGCCAGGAGGTAGGCGGCCCGCCAGGCCAGGTCCGGCCCCGGCACTCCGGTGACCAGGTCGCGCAGCAGGGTCACGCCCTGGTATAGCGGGGTCCACTCGATGATGCCGGCCACCGGCCGGGGGTAGACGCTGAGCGGGTAGAAAGTGGCGGAGAAAAGGAACAGCGGCAGCGACGCGAGCAGGACGTAGTCGAAGTCCTGCCAGCTCTTCATGAAGGTGGTGCACGCCATGCCAAGGCCGGCGAACGCGAACCCGATCAGCAGGGCGACCGGCACCGTGAGCAGCGACCATGGCGAGTGCACCAGCCCCATCACCGCCATCACGACCGTGAACGCGATCGCGTAGAGGCACCCGCGCAGCAAGGCCCACCCGATCTCGCCGAGCGCGACTTCCGCCGGGCGCATCGGGGTGGCCAGCATCGCCTCGTACAGCTTCACGTACTTGAGCTTGAAGAACACGTTGAACGTGGAGTCGTACAGCGCCCCGTTCATCGCAGACCCAGCGAGCAGGCCCGGCGCGACGAACTCACGGTAAGGCACCGGCCCGCCCGGCCCCGCCACCGGCCCGACCAGCGCGCCCAGCCCGACACCGAGCGACAGCAGGTAAAACAGGGGCTCGGCGACCCCCGAGATGAGCAGCACCCACATGTGGCCGTAGGCGCGCGCGTTCCGCTCTAGCAGGTGGACGCTGCCGGGCCCGCCCGCGGCGCCCGCGGCGCGCCGTGCCCGGCCAACCGGGGGCAGCACCCGAAGCGGCAGGGACCGCACGTCATGCATACAGCCGCCTGGTGTAGGTCACCGTGCCTGCCCACAGGCCGGCGCCCGCGAGCGCGGTCAGGTACCCGACGTGGATCGCCGCGCTGCCGGCGTCGAGGGTGCCCAGCGTCATCGAACGGCACAGCGCCACCGCGTGCCACAGCGGCGTGAGGTAGGCGACCACTCGCAGCCAGCCGGGCAGCTGCGACAGGGGGAAGAACGTCGCGGAGAACAGCATCAGCGGGGTCATCCCGAACCGAAGCGCGTAGTTGAAGGCGGTGTCGCGGGACACGGTGATCGCCCACGCGGCGACCGGTGCCGCGAAGGCGAGGCCGCACAGCACCGCGGCCGGGAGCGCGGCCACCGCCCACGGGGAGGAGACCGCCCCGAACGCCGCCGCGATGGCGAGGAACACCACGGAGTTCATCGCCAGCCGGATCACGATGAACAGCAGGTGCCCGCGGTAGATGTCAGCGGGGCGCAGCGGGGTCGCCCGCGCCGCGATGTACATCTTGTTCCACTTCACCGCCCCGTAGACCGGGAACGTGGACTCCGACATCGCCGTCTGCATCGCCTGCGTGGCCAAGATGGCGGGCGCGACGAAGGCCAGGTAGGAGACGCCGCCGAGCCCCGCCGTGCCGTGCCGGTTGACCAGCGACCCGAGGCCGAACCCCATGGCACCCAGGAAGAACAGCGGTCCCAGGACACTGGAGTAGACCGAGGAGCGCCAGATCCGCCGGTACACCGTCAGCCAGCAGCGCAGCCCGCGGACGGTGAGCCCCCACCAGCCTGGTTCGGCGGATTCCGCCCGGGCTGCCATCAGTCTTCCAGGCTGCGGCCGGTCAGCCGCAGGAAGACGTCCTCCAGCGTGGACCGGCGGACCAGCGACGTAATCGGCTGCAGCCCGGTTCCCAGCACCGCGGCCAGCGCGCCGTCCCCGTCGGGGACGTACAGCAGGACGCGGTCGGCCAGGACCTCAGGCCGCGCGCCGGTGAACATGTCCTGGATCCGCTTCGCCGCGTCCTCGTGATCGGCCGGGTCGAAGCGAAGCTCGACCACCTCGGGGGTGGAATAGCGCCCCAGCAGTTCGCGCGGGCTGCCCTCGGCGGCGATCTTCGCGTGGTCCATCACGACGAGCCGGTCACACAACTGCTCGGCCTCGTCCATGTAGTGCGTGGTGAGGATCAGCGTGACACCCCGCTGCTTGAGCCGGAACAACCGGTCCCACACTACGTGCCGGGCCTGCGGGTCCAGCCCGGTCGTCGGCTCGTCCAGGATGAGGATGGCGGGGTCGTTGATGAGCGAGCGCGCGATGGTCAGCCGCCGCTTCATTCCGCCCGATAGCGGCTCGACCATGTCATCGGCGCGGTCGGCGAGTCGCACGAAGTCCAGTAGCTGGCCGGTGCGCTCGCGGATGACGGCGCGTGGCAGGCCGAAGTAGCGGCCGTACACGAGCAGGTTCTCGCGGACGGTGAGCTCCACGTCCAGCGTGTCCTCCTGCGGGACGACGCCAAGGCGAGCGCGGATCGCCGGTCCGTTCCGTCGCGGGTCGCCACCCAGGATGGTAAGCTCACCGTCCGTAGGCGGGGAGACGCAGCCCAGCATCCGCATGGTCGAAGACTTCCCGGCGCCGTTGGGGCCGAGGAAACCGAACGCCTCGCCCTGGTAGAGGTCAAAGTCGATGCCATCGACGGCGGTGAAGCTCCCGAAGCGCTTCGTAAGTCGGCGGGCGCGGACGAGAACCTCAGGCACACGGTGAGAGTACCCGCGGAAATGACAGTTTCCGCACGTTTTACCGGGTCGCCAGCGTACTGCTGGGGCTGGAGCGGTAAAGTACGGGCAGGTCACGGGCACCAGCCCGGCGGCGGCGCGACGACCGGCCCCACGGCGAGGTGCTGAAGGGGTTTCGGGCAGCGCCGGTCAGGTAGCCCACATGCAGCGGGGGACACGCGAGAGGACGCACCCAGTTGAGTCTCATCCGAGATAGCTATGGCCGGTTCCGGGTTCTGCTGCACGAGGTCGCCAAGTTCGGTGTCGTTGGTGCCCTGGGTGCCGTGGTGCAGTTCGGCGTGCAGAACACGCTGCACTACAAGCTCGGCATTGGCCAGATGACGGCCGTCTTCATCGCTTACTGCGCCGCGACGTGCGTCACATTCCTCGGCAACCGCTATTGGGCGTTCAAGCACCGTAAGGGGCGCGGCCTCGCCCACGAGTCCGTGACGTTCGTGGTACTCAACGCTATCGGGATTGGCATCCAAGAGGGCTTCGTGGCGTTCGTGCGCTATGGCATGGGACTGGAGAACCCCATCGCGTTCAACGCCGCGACGGTCGTGGGGATTGGCGTGGCGACGCTGTTCCGGTTGTACAGCTACCGCAAGTTCGTGTTCCTGGCTACTCCGTCCGGCGCCGCGCTGGAGCAGCTGGAGCCCGAGGCGGCTAGCTAGCTTCGGCGCCGGACCGCACGGGCTAGCAATTCGGGCCGCGGGCCTGCGTGAGCCCGAGGGGCGCGTTCAGGGCGCTTGCCCCCTGAGCCGGGGTCAGGTCGTCGACCGCGACCATCCGGCCGATGACGTGCGCGAGCCGGGCGTGTGCCTGCAGCGGGTCGGTGATCGGGTCGTCGGCCGTCGGCGCGTTGACGACGCCGGCGAGCATGGCGCCTTGCGTAACGGTCAGCGCCGATGGCGGATGGCCGAAGTAGCCGCAGCTTGCCGCGGCCAGGCCGTAGAAACCGTGCCCGTAGTAAGCGGCCTCGGCGTACAGGCGCAGGATCTCGGGCTTGCCGTAGGCCAGGTCGAGCTTGAAGGCCAGGGCTATCTCAGTCAGCTTGCCCCGCAGGGTGTCATGCCTGCCCGAGTCGGCGCCTATGTACAGCAGCTTGGCGAGCTGCAGCTCCAGCGTGGCCCCGCCCTGGTCAGGCGCCCCGGTCACCGCGCCGGCGGCGACTCTCGCCAGCCCGATCGGGTCCTCGCCGCCGACGTCGGAGTAGAACCGCTGGTCCTCGGTCGCCACCAGCGGCCGTGCGAAGTTCGCCGGGGCCGGCGGCCCCGGGTAGGCGATGCCCCGCTCGTTCGCCAGCGCGGCGGCGAGTTGCGGTGCCTGGCTCGCGGACGGGGTGAGCAGGAGAAGCCCGCAGAACGCGATCACCAGGGACGCCAGCAGCGATGCGATCGCGAACGTCAGGCGACGGAGCAGACGGAACCGGCGCCGCTGGCCGGCCCCCGCGAGCAGCGGCAGCGGCGCGGTGTCCGTGATGTCTGCGTAGGTTCCCGCATCCCCGTAGGAAGCCATGCCCCGCTCCTCACCATCCCGTCCTTAGTTAAAACGCGCGTCCGGCTGGTTCGGTTGCGCGCCGGCGCCGCGAAGTCGTTTCCGAACGGTGTCTGCGATGCGCTAAGGTTGTGCACGCCAGCCGGGAATCGGCGGGCACCGGGATGTGGCGCAGCTTGGTAGCGCACTTGACTGGGGGTCAAGGGGCCGCAGGTTCAAATCCTGTCATCCCGACACGGCAGCCGAGCGTGCCTGAGGGCTCGCGGGCAACTTTCCAGGGTCTTACCAGCTTGATACTGAGCGCTTCCACTAGACAACGATGTGTAAAACTCTGCGTGAGTGGAATGAGACTCCCCGTATCTGATCCAGATCGGGGGGGAAGATCAGTGCCCACAACCACTGCGAAGTCAGGCCCGGCCAAGGCGAGCACCGTGAAGGCCGCGACGGCGACGAAGAAGGCCGCCGCCAAGCCCGCCAGTTCCGGCGCCAAGCGCGCCACGACCCGGCCCGCGGGCGCCAAGGCGGCTGCCAAGCCCGCCACCGTGCGCACCAGCGCCAAGCGAGCCGCCGCGACCACGGCGACCCGCGCGTCCGGCACGCGGGCGAGCACGGCCCGGGCGACCACAGGCCGCGCGACGTCAGGCCGCGCGACCCCGGCGATCACGCCGAGGGCGGTGTCGGCGGCGGCTACCAAGGTGACCTCGGCGGCGTCGAAGCTGAACACCGCCGCCACCAAGGCGACGTCCTCGGCCAAGACCATGACGACCGCGCTGCAGGCCATCAGCACGGCCAGCAAGGCGATGGAGTCGGCGGTCAAGTCACTCACCGACGCGGCTAGGGCCATGTCGGCGGTGACCGCGCCAGCGCCCGCCCGGGCGAGCGCGGCGCGCGGCTCCGCGAGCGGCGCCCGTACCACCACGAGCGCGGCGCGCGCGGGTGGCACCGCTCGCCGTAGCGCGGCCGCCCGCAGCCGCACGGCGGCGAAGGCGACCACGCCCGCGCGGGCCAGCGCGACTAAGGCCGCCGGGGCGACGACTGCCCGGAGCCGGCCGGCGACCGCCAAGGCGTCGACGGCCAAGCCCGCCGCGGGGACCGCCAGGACCGCGGCGACCCGCACCGCGGCGGCGCGGACGGTCAGGGCGGCCGCGACGAAGGCAAGCACCGCGAAGGCAGGCACCGCGCGCGCGAGCAAGCCCGCGGACAAGCCGGCCGCCAACGGGCCCAGGAGCGCTGGCCGGGCGAGCACCGCGAAGGCCGCCACCACGAAGCCGAAGTCCGCGACCGCCAAGCCGGGCACCGCCAAGGCCAGTGCCGCCAAGCCAGTCGCGGTAAGGGCCAGTGCCGCCAAGGCCAGCAAGAAGGCCGCCAAGCCCGCCAAGAAGGCCACCTCATCCACGGCCAAGCCCACGGTGGAGCGGCCCACGGCAATGCCCAGCATCCCGGCGCCCGCCGCCCCGAACGCGGAGAAGCTGACGCCTCCGGCGACGCCGCCGACGACAGCCTCGCAGAACGGCAACAGCGACGTGTTCACCGGCCTCATCCGGTGAACCGGGCACTGGCGCCTAGCCTGCACCGGTGGGAGGATCTCCGGTACTGGAGATGGGGCCGCGCATGGGTATGCGGGGCCCGGCTCGCCTGGAATTCCGGCCAATGGTGGCGGTGTTAGGGATCGACATGCCAGTACAGGGACAGTACGAGCCAAGCCCCGCTCAGTGGGTCCGGGACCAGGTCGATGAATATGAGGGTTCCGGCGGAACGCACGGCACGACGCTGCGGGATACCGGCCTGCCAGTGGTGGTGATCACCAACCTCGGCGCCAAGAGCGGCAAGGTACGCAAGACTCCGCTGATGCGGGTCGAGCACCAGGGACGCTACGCCGCGGTGGGGTCCAAGGGCGGCGCGCCGCAAGACCCGCTGTGGGTGCACAACTTCCGGGCGAACCCGCGGGTGGAGCTGCAGGACGGCGGGCGCAAGCAGGACATGGTCGCCCGCGAGGTAACCGGCGAGGAGCGGGCGGCCTGGTGGGAGCGCGCGGTTGCCGCATTTCCGCCCTACGCTGACTACCAGAAGAAGACCGACCGCCTCATCCCGGTCTTCGTCCTGGAGCCGGCCGGGTAGTCGCCAGCTGGCGCGCGTGCTCCGCGCGCAGCCAGGCGGCGCCGGGACCGAGCAGGCGCGGATCGCCCGCGTCCCGGCCGGCCTGGACCGCGTCGAGGTAGGTGACGTCCATCGCCACCCGGGCGCGCGTCCCCGCCGCATCGGCAACGTGGCCGTGCCCGGGCACCAGCGATCGGATGCCCGGCAACGAGGCCAGCCGGTCCAGGCCCGCGCGGTAATCGCCGAGCGGGTCCGCGGCCGCCACGTCGAGCAGCGGGATCTCAACGTCGGACAACATGTCGCCCGCCACGAGGACGCCGGCCTCCGGCAGCCAGACCGCGGCGTGCCCGGGGGCATGGCCGTCGTGCTCGATGAGCTCGGCGCGCGGCCCGTCCCAGGGAATCGCCGGCCCCTGGCCGGGCACGGCCGCCAGCTTGCCAACGAAGGCCGGATCATGCCCGGGAGCAGTGGCTTCCGCCTCCGCGAGTAGGGCCTCACGGGCCCGCCCGGCGGCCGTGACCGCCTTGGCCGTGGCGTAGCGCGGGGCGTGGCCCAGCGAGCGGCTCCACAGGACGTGGTCCCAGTGCGGGTGGGTGGAGTATCCCACGGCCGCGCGCAGCCCGCAGGCAGCCAGCCACTCCCCCAGGCCGGCCAGCTCGGCCGCGGTTAGCGCCGGGTCGATGAGCATGCACCCGCCGCCCCCGCCGACGACGATCGTGGTAGTCGTCAGGTACACCGGGCTGGTCGCCACGAAGACGCCGGGGGCGATCTGGTCCATCATCGGCGGCCGGCGTTGTCTGGCTTGCGCCCGGTCCCGCGCACGAGCAAGCCCTCTTCGACGCCGGGCGGGAGGACATCCAGCCCGGCGAAGAACGCCGCCACCTCCGCGGCCGACAGGTCGGCCCCGGCGACCGTGTCCGGGAGCCGGCCAGCGGCGCCGCCTCCCGCGGTCAAGATGACGTGGCTGCCGGGCGCGAGCGCGCGCACCAGCACGTCCACCACGGCGCGGGCGGTTCCCAGGTCGGGCAGCGCCTGGATGACCAGGGCCAGCACCAGGCATGCGGGCTGAGCCAGGTCAACGAGCGAGCGCAGCGCCCACAGCAGGGCCTCCGGCTCGAGCAGGTCCCCGGTCATGACGCTGACGGAGCGAGCCGGCACCAGGGTGCGGGCGTGGGCCACGACGGCGGGGTCGCGGTCAACGTAGACGACCTGTGAGGTGCCTGGCCGGACCGCCGTGTGCAGGCTGGGGGCAGTGGGCAGGCCGGATCCCACGTCGATGAACTGGCGGATCCCATCGGATGACAGTCGCGCGCAGCAGGCGGTCACATACGTTCGGGATAGGTCCAGCAGTTCTCCGGCCCGGGGGTACCGCTCGCGCCATTGGCGCGCCAGTGCCCGGTCGGCCGCGAAGTTCGCGCGCCCGCCGAGCAGGTGATCATAGGCCCGGGCGAGGCTCGGGACGCTGGTGTCAACTGCCTGCTCGCTGCCATGAATCACGCTGCCAAGAATAGGGTGGGGCCGTGGACGAGGATGAGAGACTTCGGCGCGGCTCGTCGTTCGGCGCGGTCGCCGAGGCGTATGCCGACCATCGCCCGGACTACCCTCGGGCGGCCGTGCTGTGGGCGCTCGGCCCATCCCCGGGGGCGGTCAGGCCCGCCGCGGCGGGTCCGGCGGCCGGGCTTCGCGTGGTGGACCTGGGGGCGGGCACCGGGAAGCTGACCGAGGTGCTGCTCGGCCTGGGCGCGACGGTCACCGCGGTCGAGCCCGACCCGGACATGCTGGGTGAGCTGCGCCGCCGGTTCCCGCGGGCGCGGGCACTGCGCGGCTGCGCCGAGGAGATCCCGCTGCCGGACGCGTCGGCGGACGCGGTGCTGTGCGGTCAGGCGATGCACTGGTTCGACATGGACCGGGCTATCCCGGAGATCGCGCGGGTCCTGGTGAGCGGCGGGCCGCTGGCGGGACTGTGGAACGCCGACGACGACCGGGTTGAGTGGGGGGCCGGGATGCAGTCGATCGCGCGGGAGGCGGCCGCGCCGTCGCTGAGCCGCCGCCGGTCCGAGGCGGCGGACTTCGGCGTGGACCAGTTCGGGCTGGAGTTGTTCGGCCCGGCCGAGCGGGCCGACTTCGCGCACGGGCAGGCGCGCACGGCTGACTCGCTGGTGGCGCTGCTGGCGACTCACTCGCGGATCCTGGTGATGCCGCCCGCCCAGCGGTCATCGCTGCTCGCGGAGGTCGCCGGCTACCTGGCGTCACGGCCGGAGACAGCCAACGGCGCCTTCACCCTGCCGATGGTCACCATGGCGGTCAGGGCCGTCCGCCGGTAGGTTCCCGGCGCGGCTCCCGGTAGAGTCCTGCCGTGGAGACCGATCTTGACGAGCTTTCCTCGCGCGAGTTGCACGACATGGCCATCCATCGCGCGCTCCGCCACGGCGACGTGCGGTTCCTGTGGGACCTGCTCCGGGTCCTCCCGGCCGCCGCGGAACTCGAGGGCGACCCGGAGGAAGCCGGCCGGGACCTGACCCAGGTGCACGCGCTGCTGGCGGACGCCATCGGCTCCGGCGAGGGCGCCGAAGCCGAGGCCCTGCGCCCGCTGTACCTCGATTACCTGCGCAAGCACGGTAGGTGACCTAGAGATAGCCCGGCTGCCACCCCGTTCTCGGAGGCGAAGTCAGCGCCTGCGAGCGCGGCTCGAGCGATCCAGGGCGAACAGTGTCAGGGGAAAGCTGACTACCTTGGCTTTCCGCGTGGCGAAGCGAGCGTATCCCAGACCTTGCCCCCAGAAGACCACCTCGCCCTTCGCGAGGCGAAGCGAGCCTGCGAGCGCAGCTTCGAGCGATCCGGCGAGCCGCGGAGGGGCTCAGTGGTTTCGTGAGCCCCTCCCGGCGCAGCCGGATGTGCGGCGAGAGGCTGCACAAGCCAGGGGGGTCTGGGGGGATTGGTGTGTATCCCCCCAGGAATTACTGCAGGACGCCCTCGATCTCGAGGTGGATGGTGACCTTGTCGCTGACGATGACGCCGCCGGGGACCCCGGGGATCGGGCCATTGAAGCTGACGCCGAAATCGTGGCGGTTGATCTCGGTCTTGGCGGAGAAACCAGCGCGGGTACCGCCGAACGCGTCCGGGCCGAAGCCGCCGAGCTCAAGGGTCATGCTGACTGGCTTGGTGACGCCGCGGATGGAGAGCTCGCCGTCGAGCAGGTAGTCGTCGCCGTCCGGCTTGACGCCGGTGGAGACGAAGGTAAAGCTCGGGTGCTCCTCGACGTGGAAGAAGTCGGCGCTGCGGATGTGCGCGTCACGCTGCTCCTGGCCGGTGCTGATCGAGGTGGCGTCGATCGTGGCGGTCACGGAGGAGGCCAGCGGGTCCTCACCGGTCACGATGGTGCCCTCGAACTTGTCGAAACGGCCGCGGACCTTGCTGACCGCCATGTGCCGGACGACGAAGGAAACCTCGGAGTGGACCGGGTCAATCGCCCATGTGCCGGCGATGTAGCCAGGGATGTCCGTCATGATGCCTCCAGGGATGGTGTTACGACGCTGTAGCTATGTGGCTCATGTAGTACACGGCACGATGGTACGCGCCGGTGTGTTGGTTCCTTATAGTAACCAGCACTGCTTGAATGGTCAAGCACTATCGTCCCGCGCGCCAAGCGCGTAACCTGGATCGCATGGCGGCAACAAGCGAAGGAACGGAGCGCCCGGGGACATTCTCCACTGAGACCGCACAGCCGTCATCCCCGTCCTGCCGGGTCCGTACGGTCCTGGGCAGGATCGGCGACAAGTGGGCCATCTTCGTGGTGGACCGGCTCGGCGAGGGGCCGCGGCGCTTCAGCGAGCTGCACCGCGGGATCGAGGGAATCACCGGGCGGATGCTAACCGTCACCTTGCGCGGGCTTGAGCGCGACGGCATCGTCACCCGGACGGTTCACGCCTCGGTGCCGCCCCGCGTCGACTACGAGCTCACCCCGCTGGGCCGGACGCTGCTGGAGACGATCGGACAGCTTGTCTCCTGGGCCGACGAGCATCTCGGCGAGATCGAGGCGGCCCGGGCTGACTACGACGCGCGGTCATGCCCGCCGCCTTGTGGTTCGGACGAGCAGGTCGCTGACGAGCAGGGCGCTGAGGAAGCGTCCTAGGCACTGGCGGGCGTCCCTCGGTACTACTCGTAGATGGGCTGGCGCAACGCGATGGCCCACTGGCCATCGCGCTTTCGAAGAAGTCGTAGAACCGCCCGAGGCGGGCGGCGCCGCAGACCATCGCGTGCACCGAGCGGCGCTGCCTGATGGTCATCCGCGTCGGCGCGATCGCGCGGGCGCCGCTCACGGTCGAAGGCTCGCGCCGGTGAAGTGCAGGATCCCGGTCTTATCACCGGGTCACTGCCTGCGGAGCACGCGGGCGATGCCGGCGGCGATGGTGGTCGCGAAGATCCACCCGCTCGCGATGAGGAAGTAGGCGAGCCACCGCTGGGGTCCCTGCGGGTCGTAGGCGCCCCGCATCCCGAGGTTCACCAAGGGCACCAGGAGGTCCACGGAATAGATGAACGGGTTGAAGGCCGGGGGCGGGGTACCGCCCAGCGGAGGCGGATGGTGCAGCCCGAAGACCAGCGTGCCCACGCATAGGAACGCGGCGAGCCAGGCGCCCGCGCGCAGGGGCCGGTACCCGTAGCCGACGCTGACTTCCTGGATCCATGCCCAGGTCTGGCCGTACCAGGGCAGTTGCTCACGCCGGTCGCGCTCCTTGGCGAGCAGCACGGCGCGGGCACTGGCGTCAGCCCCGTGACGCCGGTACATGGCGGCGAGGGTCTCGTAGTTTCCCACCACGTAGCCGTCGGGGTCGCGGCGCAGCCACCGGACGCGCGCGAGCGCCGGCAGGGGCGGGTCGATGGCGTCGTAGCTCAGCCCGGACAGCCGCAGCGTCGCCGGCCAGCACGCGGGATCGTCACGGATCACCGAGAACCGCGAGAAACGCAGGTCGATGACGGCATCCGCCTGGAGCCGGGGACCGAGCACGAGCGTCGTGGCCTGGACATGCCGCCACCGCATGCCCTCGCCGTGCGGGTCGGCGAGGCGGGCGTCGGTGACTAGCAGCTCAGCCCCTAGCTGCGCCCCCGTTAGCCGCATCGTCCCCTCAACCGAGAACCCCTGGTAGAGGGCGAGGTTGCGGCCGATCCGCACGCCCCAGGCGACGAGCGCGTCGCCGTGGGGGTTGCGCAAGGACGCGCCCCGGAAGTTCAGGTCCTGCTCGATGGTGGCGTCGACCAGCGTGATCTGACCGGAGCAGGAGAACCCGTCCCGGGCCAGGAACCTTGCGCCAACGTAGAGGTTGCGGGCATAGATGGCCACGCCGCCTTCGCACAGCAGCGTGGCGCCGTCCAGCAAGATCAGGCCGCCGACGCGCGCCCCGCCCAGCTGCATCGCCCCTTCCACCGTCGCGCGCGCGGCGATCAGGTCATCGTCGACGACGAGCCGGTTGGCCTGGATGGCGACTGACTGCGGATTGCGGAGCCGGGAGTCCTCGATGTTCAGCGCTCCGGTGACATGCGCCCCGGTGAGCAATACCTGCCCTGTGCACTCGCACGCGCGCATCGTCAGGTCGCCGTCGATCTCCGCCCTCGGGGCGAGCAGCCCGCTCAGCCGCGAGCCATGCAGGTCAACGTCCGTTGCCCGCGCGCCGGACAGGTCGATAGCGGAGTCGAACGTGCAATGCCCCAGCCGCACGGGGCCGCTGATGACGGCGTGCCCGAGCGCGAGGGCGCCGCTGATCAGGGCACCGTCGAGCCGCAGCGCGGCGATCCGGCCCGGCTCGGCGGGCACCGCGCCCATCAGCAGCGCGCGGATCACCTCGGCCCGGACGGTACGCGCCCACACGCCCCACGCGCTGGTCAGGTCCACTTGCTCCCCGCGCGGGAACGCCTGCCACAGCGCGCGTTCGGGCTGGGTTAGCTTGTCCGGATCCACGTGTCACATGGTGCTGTATCCGGGTGCCTCCGTCGAGCCGTTGGAAGCAGCTCGGCTATGGTCGCCAAAGTGGAATCGGTGAACTTCGACCGTGCGGCCGGGTACTACGACGCGACGCGGGCGCTGCCCGCCGACGTGATGGCCGCGCTGACCGGGGTGCTCGTCGCCGAGCTGGCCCCATCGCGCCAGCCCTGCCTGGAGATCGGGGTGGGGACCGGGCGGATCGCGCTGCCGCTGCACGCGCGGGGAATCCAGCTGGCCGGCGCGGACATCGCCGAGGCGATGCTGCGGCGGCTGGTCGTCAACGCGGACGGCGTGCGGCCGTTCCCGCTGCTGCTCGCCGACGCGACTCGCCTGCCAGTGACGGACGCGGCTTTCGGGTCGGTGCTGGCCGTCCACGTGCTGCATCTGATCCCCGCCTGGCGTGACGCGCTGGATGAGGCCATGCGGGTCCTGCGTCCTGGCGGCGCGCTGATCGCGTCCTTCCCCGGAGGGGGCCCGGACGCCCGGCGCAACCACAGCGCGGCGCCCTGGCGGCAGGCGATGCGCGAGGTGTTTGCCCGGCACGGCCTCGCCCGCGCCTCGTCGGGCGCCCGCACCCCGCAGGACGTCGCGGACTACCTCGGCGAGCGGGCCGCGGCGCGGATGCTGCCCCCGGTGCCCGTCACCGAGACGCAGACGCTGGGCCGGACCCTGCGCGGATTCGAGGAGCAGCTGTACTCGTGGACCTGGCCGTTCTCCCGCGAGCAAGTGCTCATGGCCGCTGCCGACATCCGCGCGTGGGCGGCCAGCGCGAACGTATCGCTGGATCAGGAGTACCGGGTCGAAGATTCCCTTGAATGGTGGTCGTTCGAGCGGCCCTCGTGACCCGGCACACCCGGTCCGGCCAGGGCATGTTCGACGCGGTCGAGGGTGACCTGGAGGTTATTGGCCCCGACGAGGTGGCGCCCCTCCTGAAGGCTCAGCCAGCGCAGCGGGGCGTCCGGCGACTCCGGCGCGATCGCCTCCGGGCTGGCCGTCGCCATGACGTAGCGCAGGTCAGCGTGCTCGTGCGCCGGCTCGCCCTTCCCCGGGGCGACGGCGCAGATCACCACGTGGCGCAGCCGGGCATCCGGCCAGGGCCGCAAGTCGGGCAGGCCGGTCTCCTCCCGCGCCTCGCGCAGCGCGATGGCCAGCGGGTCGCGCTCCCCCGGGTCACCGTGCCCGCCGACCTGCAGCCACCGCTGCTGTCGCTGGTGCCAGCGCAGCAGGACGCGCCCGCTGGCCGGGTGCACGATCAGCGCCGACGCCGTCAGGTGCAGCGGAGTCACCCGCGACCATGAGTCCCCGCCCGCGTCCAGCAGCGCCCGGATCCGGGCGACGTCTGCTTCCTCGGTCTCCCCAGCGGGCTGGTAGCCGTCAAGCCAGTCCTTTTTCATCCGGTCATCCTGTCACGACCTGAAGACGTGAGGGACTCGGGGATAATGAGGTCAAGCACGGGGGTGGACCGAGCGAGAACAGGCGATAGCGTGCTGGGACGATTGCTGCGCAACCGGCGCGCGGGTGAGTCGGGAATGGCCTGGAATCGTCCAGGCCTGGCCGGACCGGAGGCTTTGACGGTGACCAGCGAGGCGTTCACCGACGGGGATCCGATACCCGCGGCGCACGCCGGGAAGATCATCGGTGACCGGGGCCTGTCCCCTCAGTTGGCCTGGTCGGCCGTGCCGGAGGGCACCGCGGCGGTGCTGCTGGTGATGGAGGACGTCGACGCCGTCAGTGGCCAGCCCTTCATTCACTGCCTGGCGGCGATTGATCCCCAGGTCTACTCCCTTGATCCCGGCGCGCTGTCGGGCACGCGGCCGGGGGCCGGGGTTCAGGTCTTGCGGTCGAGCATGGGACGCGGGTACCTGGGTCCAGCCCCGGTTAAGGGGCACGGGCCTCACCGCTACGTGTTCCAGGTCTTCGCCCTCGCGTCGAAGGTAACGATCCCCGATGGCGTGACCGAGGGCAAGGCCAGGCCAAGCCTCATCCTGGCGACCGTGGACGGGCCAGTCCTCGCCCGCGGGCGCCTGACGGGGACATACGAGCGCTTAAATAGGCCTATGACGATGTTCTCCGGCGCGCAGGTCGCGACCCTGTGGCGCTACCCGGTCAAGTCCATGCAGGGCGAGGAGCTCAACGCCGCCGACGTCACGACCGCTGGCCTGCGCGGTGACCGCAAGTTCGCCGTGGTGGACCCCGCGACCGGCAAGGTCGCCGGCGCGAAGAACCCCCGCAAGTGGCCAGGGTTCCTGTACTTCCGCTCCGCATACGTCGCTCCGCCCGTGGTCGGCGCGGACCTGCCCGCCGTCCGGATCACGATGCCGGACGGCGTTTCGGCGACCAGCACGGACGCCGGGCTTGCGAAGCTGCTGTCGGCCGCGCTCGGCCGCGAGGTAACGCTCTCGGCGGGCCTTGCGGCGGCCAGGGCCGAGGACCTGGAGGACGCCAGTGACGAGGTGATCACCTGGGAGATGCCGTCGGGAACGTTCTTCGACTCAGCCCCGCTGCACCTGGTGACGACCGCGACGCTGGACAAGCTGCGCGTCCTGTACCCGGCGGGCCGGTTCGAGCCCCGCCGGTTCCGGCCCAACATCATCATCACCACGCCACCAGGGACCGAGGGGTTCGTCGAGAACGACTGGGTGGGCCGCGAGATAGCCATCGGGGCTCAGGTCCGGCTGCGCGTGACGATGACTACCGGCCGCTGCGTGATGACCACCCTGCCCCAGGGCGACTTGCCGCATGACCGCGGCATCTTGCGCACGGCGGCCCAGCACAACGATGCTCAGGTCGGCGTCTACGCCGAGGTCGTGGCGGGCGGGCGGGTCACGCGGGGGGACGCGATAACCGTCCTCGGCCCGGACCCAACCGAGCAGGTGTTCTAATTACTGGCGATTGACATTCTGATCGTACGTCTGTTCTAATACTGGGCATGGGTGTAGCTCTCGGGACAGCGACCCGACCGGGGCGGCCAGATCCGCCCTCCGGGGCGGTGCCATCTGCGGCACAGCGCCTCCCGGCGGCACAGCGCCTCCCGGCGGCACAGCG
>JAICYD010000190.1 GCA_025934375.1 Streptosporangiaceae bacterium
ACTCGATCACCTCCATGCAGGCGATCTACGTGCCCGCCGACGACATCACCGACCCGGCCCCGCACACGGTGTTCGCGCACCTCGACGCGACGACGGTGCTGTCGCGGGCCATCACCGAGAAGGGCATCTACCCGGCGGTGGACCCGCTGGACTCCACCTCCCGGATCCTGGACGCCAAGTACATCGGCCAGACGCACTACGACGTGGCCCGTACCGTCCAGCAGATCCTGCAGAGGTACAAGGAGCTCCAGGACATCATCGCCATCCTCGGTATCGACGAGCTGTCCCAGGAAGACCAGATCACGGTCCAGCGGGCGCGTCGCATCGAGCGGTTCCTGTCTCACCCGATGTACGTCGCCGAGGTGTTCACGGGCCAGAAGGGTGAGTTCGTGCCGCTGGAGGAGACCATCTCCTCCTTCAAGGCGATCGCCGACGGCAAGTACGACCACGTTCCCGAGCAGGCCTTCTACATGGTCGGCGGCATCGAGGACGTTGAGCGCAAGGCCAAGGAACTGGAGCGGTCGTGACGCTGCACGTCGAGCTGCAGATGCCGGACCGGTCCCTCTGGTCCGGCGAGGCAGGGATGGTGATCGCCAAGACGACGGACGGCGACATCGGCATCCAGACCGGGCACTCGCCGGTCTTCGGCATCCTGGCCCCGGGCAGCATCGTCCGCATCCGCGAGGTGCCGGGCGACGACGGTCCCGGTGACGCGGTCCGCGCCGCGGTTCGCGACGGATTCCTGTCGGTCACGAACGACCGGGTGTCGATCCTCGCCTCGGTGGCTCAGCTGTCCACTGAGGTGAACGCGGAGGCCGCCCGGTCTAACCTCGACGCGGCCGCCGCTGACGCGGGATCCGGGGCCGAGGAATCTCCCGAGTACCGCTACGCCCGGGCCCAGCTACTGGCCGCGGGCGAGCAGGCCTAGGTCGGCCGGGGCTTTGGGCGGGCACCGAATGTGAACGGGAACTGAGGTGGGCGAAGGGCTAGCGTTCGACGCAGCGTGGCTCTTCGCCGGCCTCCTCATCCTGTTCGTGGCGGTCGCGGTCGTGCTGGCCGCCCGCAGGTACTGGCTCGAGCGCGGCGGCGGCACCGTCGAGTGCGGCCTGCGCCGCCCGCCCGGCCGGGGCACGTGGCGGCTTGGCGTCGCCTCCTACCAGCGCGATGAGCTGCTCTGGCATGGCGCCCTCGGCGTGGCGCTGCGCCCCGAGCACTCCTTCCGGCGGCGCTCCCTCGAGGTAACCTCGCGCCGCAAGCCCCAGCCGTCAGAATGCACGGTGCTGGCCCCGGACTGGATCATTATCGAGGCCAAGGCCGGCCCGGCCGAGGACCCGGTCGAGCTGGCGATGACCGATCAGGCGCTCACCGGCTTCCTCGCCTGGCTAGAAGCCGCCCCTCCCGGCTCGCACCTAGAAGACCCCTGACAGGGATTTCTCCCCAACGCTCCCGGCCAGCTGGGCGTCGGGCCCGTTAACCGCGCCACTGGCCGGTCAGCGGGCGATCGTCAGCTCCGAGGTGTCCGCGTCGACCGGGTCCGGGGCCAGCGGCGCCCGCCCGATGATCAAGTCAGCGGCCCGCTCCGCGATGGCGATCGTCGGCGCGTTCGTGTTGCCGCGCGTGAGGGACGGCATCACCGACGCGTCGACTACTCGCAGCCCGGTGACCCCCCGCACCCGCAACTGCGGATCCACCACCGACGCCTGCCGGGCGGCGTGCAGCGCCGAGTCCCCGCCCATCGCGCACGTTCCGGCCGGGTGGTACAGCGTGGAGACGTTGGCCCTGATGTAGTCGCGAACCTCCTGGTCGGCGCGGACCCCGTCGCCGGGGCCGATCTCCCCGTCGGTGATGCCGGAAAGCGGCGCCGCCGAGGCGTAGTCGCGGACCATCCGCACGCCCGTCGTCAGCGCCGACAGGTCCGATACGTCGGTCAGGTAGCCAGGGTCGATCAGCGGGCGGTGCCGGGGGTCCTTGGACGCCAGCTTGATCCGGCCGCGGCTGGCGACGTCCACCAGCGTGACGAGCGCCGACATCGCCCGCCGGGCCGGATCTATCAGCCCCTGGTGGGAGAACCCGACCGGGAGCACGTGCCATTGCAAGTCGGGCGCGGGCAGCCGGGGGTCGGACCGGGCGAAGCCCCCCGACTCTGAGATGTTGGAGGTCAGCGGCCCCTTGTGGGTCAGCTGCCAGCGCACGACCCCGATGTTGCCGGAGTCCTCCCAAAGCCCCCGCAGCTTCGGGGTCGCCCAGGTGACCGGTACCGCCGGGTGATCGGTCAGGTTGGCGCCCACCGCCGGGGTGTCGGCGATGACGAAGATCCCGTGGTCGCGCAGTTCGTCGGCGGGCCCGATGCCCGACAGCATCAGCAGTTGCGGGCTTCCGATCGCGCCGGCGGCGAGGATCACTTCGGCCTCCGCACGGATCGTCTCGTCGGCGCCGTGGTGCCGGACGGTGACCCCGGCCGCCCGGCCTCCCTCGATCAGCACGCTGGTGACGTACGCGCCGGTCCTGATCGTGAGGTTGTCCCGCGACGCGCGCACGTCGGGCGGCAGGTACGCGTCGAACGCCGAGCAACGCCGGCCTTCGCGCTGGGTGACCTGGTAGAACCCGACGCCCTCCTGGGTCGGCCCGTTGAAGTCATCGTTGTCCTGGGCGCCGCGGCGCTTGGCCGCCTCGATGAACGCCTTGCCGTGCGCGGACTTGTAGCCCAGGTCCCGGACGGACAGCGGTCCTTCCGCGCCGTGCCAGCGGCTCGCGCCCCGCTGGTTGGTCTCCGACCGCCGGAAATAGGGGAGCATGTCCCGGTATCCCCAGCCCGCGCAGCCAAAGTCGTCACGCCAGGAGTCATAGTCCACCTTGCTGCCGCGGATGTAGATCATGGCGTTGATCGCGGATGACCCGCCCAGCACGCGCCCGCGCGGCCAGTAGATGACCCGCCCGGCGGCCCGCTCCTGCGGGACCGTGCTGAAATTCCAGTCGTACCTGGTCTGCCACAGCCGGTTCATCCCGGCGGGGATGGCGATCTCGATGGCGTCCGGCGGCGGCCCGGCCTCCAGCAGCAGCACGCGGGTACCCGGGTCCTCCGACAGGCGCGCCGCCAGCACGCATCCAGCGCTGCCGCCGCCCACGATCACGTAGTCGTACACGCCATCCACCCCAATGCAGGCCGGTCAGCCCATCCGGCCCCGAACAATCAGGTTTGCTGCCACCCTAACCCGTCCGGCCTTTGCCGGACACGGCATCCACCTCCCCGTTACACCCGGAAACCGTGAGCCGGCCGTTAGAAGAGTTTTTGAGAGTCACGAAGCCCCCTTTGACGGCCATCACCGTGCAAGGTCTTCACAGGTTAAGAACTCTTCGGGATCTTGCGCGGCCGGCGTGGCGGGCGGTGGTGCCAGGAGATGCGAGGCGGGCCGCCCGCCGGAACGTCGCATCCAGGGCGGACGCGCCTCCCCGGGGAGGCGACCCGCCTCCCCGGGGAGCGGTCTTTGCGACCAGGGCACACCACAACCCGGGGTCCGGCGAGCCCCCGATAACCGCCGGACCCCGGAGCTTGCTGATGCTGTTACACATCGTGACTTGAAACGATGCCTCATTCAAGCCGAGAAGTAAATACCCAGCTCACGAACCTAATCACCTTTACCTTTTCCTAACTGTCCGTGACAACGATAGGCTAGCGGCATGCCTGATGAGCACCGCGACAACCCTGTCGTCTTGTCCCGGATCTACACCCGCACCGGGGACGACGGCACCACCGCCCTCGCCGATGGCAGCCGGGCCCGCAAGACCGACGCCCGCCTGGCGGCCTATGCCGACGCCGACGAGGCGAACTGCGCGATCGGGGCGGCCGTGACCATGGGCCAGCTCCCGCCGGCCATGGTCAAGCTGCTGAGCCGCGTCCAGAACGAGCTCTTCGACGTCGGCGCCGACCTGGCCAACCCGGTGAGCGACCAGCCGCGACCGTATCCGCCGATCCGCGTCGACGAGAGCTACATCGCGGGCCTGGAGCAGGCGTGCGACGAGTACAACGCCGACCTGCCGACGCTGCGCAGCTTCATCCTGCCCGGTGGCACTCCCGGCGCCGCGCTGCTGCACACCGCCCGCACCGTGACCAGGCGGGCCGAGCGCTCCGCGTGGGCGGCCCGCGAGGAGCATGGCGACACCGTCAGCCCGCTGCCCGCCAAGTACCTCAACCGCCTGTCCGACCTGCTGTTCATCTTGGCCCGGGCCGCCAACGCCAGCGCGGGCCTCGAGGACGTCCTGTGGCGCCCGGGCGGGGATAGATAACGGTGGGATCCGCCTATCGGCCCCTCTTCGAGCGCCTGGGCTTGTATAGGCGGCCGTGCAGCAGCGTGACGAGCTTCACCAGCCGGTCCATGTCCTGCTCGGTCCGCCGGAAGGTCGTCGTGGCCACCGCGGGCTTAAGCCGCTGCCGGGTGATCGACTTGGCGCGGGAGAACTCGCGCAGGCCGTCGGCGCCGTGAATGCGCCCGAAGCCCGACTCGCCGGACCCGCCGAACGGCAGCGAGGGCACCGCGACGAACCCGATCACCGAGTTGACCGAGGTCATGCCGGTCCGCAGCGACCGCGCGGCGGACACCCCGGCCCGCCGGCGCTTCGTGAACACCGCGGAGCCCAGCCCGTACGACGACGCGTTCGCCAGCCGTACCGCGTCCGCCAGGGACGGGACGGCCGTCACGGTGACGGTCGGGCCGAACGTCTCCTCCCGCACCGCGGCGCTTTCCTCGGGCACGTCCACCAGCACGACCGGCGCCACGAACGGCGGCTTGACCGCGTCGAGGCCCCCGACGATCGGGCGCCCGCCCCGGGCGAGCGCGTCCGCCAGGTGCCGTTCGACCACGTCCACCTGGGACGGCAGCGTCATCGGCCCGTAGGACGCGCCGTCATCGTCTCCCGGGCGCAACGAGGACACCCGCTGGGTGAGCTTCTCCAGGAACGAGTGGTACACCGCCTCGGCCACGTACACCCGCTCAACGCCCACGCACGTCTGCCCAGCGTTCGACATCGCGCCCCACGCGGCGGCGTCCGCGGCGGCGTCGAGGTCGGCGTCCGCCGCGACCAGCAGCGCGTCCTTCCCGCCCCCCTCGATCAGCACCGGGGTCAGCGTCGCGGCGGCGGCCGCCATGACCTTGCGGGCCGTCTCCGGCGATCCTGTGAACGCGACCTTGCTGACGCCCGATGCCGCCAGCGCCGCGCCGGTCTCGCCCAGGCCCGTCACGACCTGGAGCACCGGCTCGGTGTCGCCGAAGACCTCGCTGAGCACCTGCGTGAACGACTCCGCCAGCCACTTCCCGGTGCCGGTGGTCAGCTCCGACGGCTTGAACACGACCGCGTTCCCGGCCGCCAGCGCGTAGGCGATCGACCCCATCGGCGTGAACACCGGGTAGTTCCACGGCCCGATTACCCCGACGACGCCCAGCGGGTGGTATTCCACCGACGCGGCCTGGTTGTACATGAGCAGCCCGCTGGGCACCCGCCGCGGGCGAAGCACTGACCGGGCGTGCCTGGCCGCCCAGTCGACGTGCACGATCGCCGAGATGACCTCCAAGGTGGCGTCGTCGAGCGGCTTGCCCGTCTCGTCGTGAACGATCCGCGCCAGCCGCCCCATGAACCGCGTCATGTGCGACTTCCAGGCCAGCAGGCGCAGCCGCCGCTCGGCGAATGACAGGCCGCCCCACCAGTTCGCCGCCGTCCGGGCACGCCGCACCGCCAGCCCGACCTCGCGTTCCCCCTCGATGGGGTACCGGGCGAGCACGTCGCCGTTCGCCGGGTTCACGGAAGGAAAAGTCCCACTGGTCGCGTCCCACGAACGCTGCCCGGGAGATGCCACACGACCTGCCATAAGAAGAGTAAACACCACGACTTGCGCCACCGGCACCGCCGTGTCGCACTCGTGCCCGCCACCGTTAGGCTGCCTCACGTGCCCGACCGCCCGTACGTCATCGCGAGTTGCGCTATCTCCGTTGACGGCTGCCTGGACGACACGAGTCCGCGGCGCCTCATCCTGTCTGGCCCGGAAGACCTCGACGAGGTCGACGAGCTCCGCGCCAGCGTCGATGCCATCCTCGTCGGCGCGGCCACCATCCGGGCCGACAACCCCAGGCTCCTGGTCCGCTCGCCGGACCGCGTCGCCGCCCGGGTGGCTCGCGGCCAGCCCGGGCACCCGCTCCGGGTAACGCTCACCGCCAGCGGCGACCTGGACCCGGCGGCCAATTTCTTCACCGGCCCTGGCACCCCCCTTGCCTACCAGGGCGCCGACTTGACCCTGAAGAAGGTCCTCCACGACCTCCACGCGCAACGCGGCGTGGCTACTGTCCTGCTCGAAGGCGGCGCCAGGATACTGGCCGAGGCGCTGTCTCAGTCTCTCGCCGACGAACTGCGCCTGGCGGTCGCTCCCTTCTTCGTGGGCGACCCCGATGCCCCCCGCTTCGCCCTGCCGGACCAGTACCCGTACACCAAGGCAAGCCCCATGCGCCTGCTCGGCGCCCGACGCCTCGGTCACGTGGCCGTGCTCCGCTACCAGCTCTCCCACCGCGAGCGCCCCTCGCCCCATGCCGCGCCTGCCCGTCCCGGCTGAGCAGGCGGCGCTGCTCGGGTCAGAAGAGGGTGTCCTCGCGCTCGATGCCGCGCATGGCCCCGTAGTCGAGGGTGACGCACCGGATGCCGCGGTCCTCGGCCAGGGTGCGCGCCTGGAGCTTGATCTCCTGAGCGGCGAAGATCCCGTGCACGGGGGACAGCAGGGGATCGCGGTTAAGCAATTCCAGGTATCTCGTCAACTGCTCCACACCGTCGATTTCGCCGCGCCTTTTGATCTCGACGGCAACGTGGGCGCCAGAGGCATCGCGGCACATGATGTCGACCGGGCCGATCGGGGTCGGGTACTCGCGGCGGATGAGCCGCCAGCCGTCGCCGAGCAGGTGGAGTTGCTCGGCCAGCAGCACCTGCAGGTGCGCCTCGACGCCGTCCTTGACCAGGCCGGGGTCGATCCCGAGATCAACCGAGGTGTCGCTCAGCGTTTCCTCGATGACGATGGTGAGCGTCTCCCCGGCCTTGTTGGTGACCGTCCACTTGTCCGGCTGCTCGGTCAGCCGGCACGGCGGTGACATCCAGTTCAGCGGCTTGTAGGAGCCGCCGTCGGAGTGCACGAGGACGGAGCCGTCCGCCTTGACGATCAGCAGCCGCAGGGCCGAGGGGAGATGGGCGGTCAGCCTGCCGTCATAGTCGACACTGCACCGCGCGATAACAAGCCGCACAAACGCACTGTAGTGCGGATGCCGCGCCCCGCGGGCTGGGATGCCGGCGCCCGGCCCGGTGGAAGAGCGGCGCACCGCCGTCGGGTTAGTACATGCGTCACATATTGATCTCGATAGTCTGGACTACTGTGAGCCCGCGCAAGATCCGTCGCCAGCGCCCCGACGGGCCGTCCGCCCCGCTGGGGCCGGAGCGGGTTGAGGCCTGGCCGGACGACGACTGGGTGGTACGCCCGGTGCCGGGTGCGGCCGCCACCAAGAGCTACCGGTGCCCCGGCTGCGATCAGGAGATCTACCCCGGGACTCCGCACATGGTCGCCTGGCCCAGCCGCGTCTCGGGAGTCGAGGCCCGGCGGCACTGGCACTCCGCGTGCTGGCAGCGGCGCATGCAGCGCCGGCCGCGACGATGAGCCGCCCGGGCGATAACGAGAGAGCGAGCGAGCACCACCGTGACCGAGATCAGGGCAGCGACGATCCTTCCCGCGCGCCGGACGCCAGTTGACATCCAGACCGCCGATGGCCTGAACCTCGTCGGTGAACTGGCGCTCCCGCCCGACCGGGACCCCGTCGCGACCCTGGTCTGCCTGCACCCGCTGCCCACCCACGGCGGCATGATGGACAGCCACCTGTACAAGAAGGCGTCCTACCGCCTCCCCGCGCTCGCCGGCCTGGCCGTCCTGCGATTCAACACGCGCGGCACCGAATCCGAGCGGGGCCGCAGCGACGGTGAGTTCGGCGGCGGCGATTCCGAGCGCTATGACGTCGAGGCGGCGGTCGGCTGGGCGGTCGGCCACGAGCTGCCCCGCATCTGGCTGCTCGGCTGGTCGTTCGGCACCGAGATCGCGCTGCGCTGGGGCGACCTGCCGCAAGTCGAGGGCGCGATCTTGCTGTCGCCGCCGCTGAAGCGGGCCAGCGATGCCGACCTGGACCGCTGGGCCGCCGCCGGCAAGCCGCTGATGGCGCTGGTCCCTGAGCTGGACGACTACCTGACGCCCGACCAGGCCCGCCCGCGCTTCGCCCGCGTGCCGGAGGCTGAGCTGATCGCCGTCGACAAGGCCAAGCACCTGTGGGTGGGCGAGCCGTACGTCCGGATCGTCTTCAACGAGATCGTCCGCGCCGTCAATCCGGCTGCCCTCACGGGCGGCGCCCTCCCCACTGACTGGGCCGCCTGACACCGCCCTCTCCGAAAGGCGAATGCGCTGTATGCCTGATACTGGATGTATGCCCAGGTCAGCGGGCATGGGGAACCGTTCAGGGTCAGGCGGAAGTCAGGAGTCCGTACATGTCGCAGCGCGCCGCAAAGGGTACCAGCGGGAACCTTCAGGCCACCATTCTAAAGAAGTGCGACCGCAGTTATCACCGCCCGGAGACCAACAAGGGGTGCGCGGCCGGGACCTGCCAGCACACGTGCGAGCCAGGCGAGACCGGCCGGTGCCGCCATGCGTGGACCGTCCGCTATACCGTGAACGGGGTGCAGCGGGACAAGTCGTTCCGGGATGAGATGGACGCCGGCAGGCGGGTGCGGTACGGGAGCGGGCTGAAGAAGGCGCGGGACTTCCAGCTGGAGCTGACCCGGGGCAAGCGCGCCCAGGGCAGGACCTACGTGGACCCGGCGGCCGGCAACGAACTGTTCGGCCCGGCCGCCGAGGCGTTCATCATGTCGCCGGCCTTGAACTTGTTATTTAACCTGTCTGCCTGCGGGTCTTCTTCTCTGGTTCTTCGCGCTTGACGGTCTTGCCGACGTCGTGGCGGGTGGCGGGTCGGTGGTTCTTCGAGCCGGCGGGGCGTCCGGGGCCGGGGCGGGAGGGTTTCGGCGCGCTGGCGGGAACGGGCAGGCCCTGGCGGATGCGGCGGAACCCCCTGCGGACCCGGGACGGGGTCAGGCGGCCAGGCTGGCAGGGCTGCTGCCACGGCAGCCGGGTATCGGCGGCGAGGTCGCGGGCGAGGTGCAGCTGGGCGTAGGCGGCGATGACGAGCCAGGTCCACCGGTCGGCGGCGGCCGGGTTGCGGAGCCTGGGCCGGGCCCAGCCGAGCTGGCTTTTCAGGAACCTGAAGGTATGTTCGATGTCGAAGCGGCGCAGGAACGCCTGCCAGGCGCGGTCCGCCTCTTCCGCGGTGGCGGCAGCGCGGGAGGACCACAGCCATGGCGGCTCCGCGTCGCGGGAGCCGGGCAGGTGCTCCACCCGGAGGCGGATGAGGGTGCCCTCGATGAGGGGCAGCTCCCCGTCATGGTGCTCCCAGGCGGCGCGGCGGGCCAGCTGCTGGTGCAGCCGGGGCCAGGCCATCGCGGTGGCGGTGCCGTGCCGGGACGTGCGCGTGACGGTGGTCACGGCGGGCTCCGGCCAGGTCCCGGGCTCGCTGAGGCTGAGCCTGGCCCCGTGCCGGGGCGGGCGGCCGTTCGCCCCGGGCACGCGCGGGGCCGGGGAGTACATGACGCGGTCGCAGCGCAGCCGGCCCGTGACGTCCACGGGCAGGCCGTCCAGCAGCCAGGCCAGCCGGGTCAGGTCATAGCCGGAATCGAGGACCACGATGACGTCCGGGTCGCCCGGCTTCCACTGCCCCGCTGCGATGAGCCGCGCGACCACGTCCCGGACCTGGGCGGCGGTGACCTCGGTGGCGTCATCGGCCGGGCCGAGCCGGACCGCGTCCAGCGGCAGCGTCCACGACGTGCGGCCCGGCTCCAGCGCCACGACCCAGGAGTACGGCCAGCCGGGGATCATCTGCGCGTTCCCCTTCCCCCGCGCGTAGCAGTGGCAGAACAGCCGCTCCGGGCTGGCCTCCGCGTCCGGCCGCAGCCAGTTGCTCACGTCGCAGGCCAGCCGGATCCGGCCATCATCCCACCGGCGCAGCGGAACCGCCGCCAGCGCCATGCGCAGCCGGCCGGCCCGGACCTCCCCGCAGTTCAGGGCACCGTAGAGGCCACCGTGACCACGGCGGCACTCCGGCTCCAGGCACAACTCCGCCAGCATGTGCCCCCGCTCCGGCCGGCACGCCAGCGCGTCGCACGCCTCGAACAGCACATCGCGGCGCATCCCCAGCGAGCAGTACAGCTCATCCCGGAACCCCGCCAGCCCCGCCATCCCGCGATCCGCCCCGTCACCGCTCGCCTGCCAGGACATAATGAAAGCCACGGCCACCGCCTTGCGTCTTCAAGTTCTGTGGAAGGAACCCGAAGATCATCAAGCGGTGGCCGCCTCATGTCACCACGACACGCCGGGACAGCACAAGCAACTCAGGACGACCCGGACAACAAGGGTTAAATAACAAGTTGAAGGCCAGCGCCGATTCCCGCGCGGCCTACCTCAGCAACTACCGCACCAGCATCGCGAGGCTGTTCGCGGGCCGGACGCTGGCCCAGATGGCCACCGCGCAGGCCGCCGAGGAGGTCACCGAGCTGGTGAACGTCACGCTGGCGGGCAAGAGCACCGGCTAC
Source organism: Streptosporangiaceae bacterium (assembly GCA_025934375.1). Taxonomy (GTDB): domain Bacteria; phylum Actinomycetota; class Actinomycetes; order Streptosporangiales; family Streptosporangiaceae; genus Trebonia. The sequence goes on from JAICYD010000190.1 coordinate 10,702, forward strand.
CGCAGGGTTACCCGGATGATCATCACGGGCACCATGGACGCCGCCGCCAGGGCCGAGAAGGTCGGCCGCCACAAGCTGGGCGGGATCAACCTCACCGACGCCGCCCCGGCCGCCCCCGGCGATGACGACGAGGACGACGAGGCCCGCACCGGGTTCGTGTTCATCGGGGACGCCACGGTCGGGATGCTCGCCGGCGGGATCACCGTTGCCGGCGATGACGGCAGGGAGCGCGCCCTGGCAGGCGTGGGGGTCGCCGCGTGGCTGCAGCGGACCATGGGACTGCGAGTCAGGGAGGCCCTGGGAGCCGAGAAGGCCGACTTCAGGCAGCGCAGGAACGGCGAGCGCTACCTGCGGCTACGCTCGCAGGCCAGCCGGGACGGCCGAGCCCGCGTGCCGCTGAAGCACCGCAGGGAAGGCCAGGGCCGCAACGTCCCGGTGCCCGATTACGTGTGGGACATGGTGCAGGCCATGCCGGACGGCCCGCTGTGCCCCGGCCCGAGGACCCGCTACATGCAGTACAACACCGCGTGGGCGAGGTTCGCCGCTATCACGGCCGCACTTGAGATCGAGGGGTACACCACCCACTCACTACGCCACCAGTTCGCCAGCGAGGCACTCGATGACGGCATGAACATCGTGGACCTGTCCAGCGTGCTCGGCCACGCCGACCCGTCCGTGACGCTGCGCGCCTACGTGCACGCCATGCCGGACGCCGACCAGCGCACCCGCGCCATGATGAACGCCCGCTGGACCGGCAAGCCCGCCCTCACGGCCGCCGCCTAGGACGCCGCTGAACAACCCTGGGTTCCACGAATGAGGGCCGGACACGTCTGCGGGCCTGACCGCCCCGGCGGCAGCTTCGCGGTTCCGGATTCCGGCGTGGCGGGGGCCCGGGAGGCCCTGGTCAGCCTGCGGGGG
>JAICYD010000221.1 GCA_025934375.1 Streptosporangiaceae bacterium
AGTGAGTCGGCAGGCTTGAGCACCAGCGGCCCGGCCCGCCAGGTGGTCCCCTGCCCGCCCGGTAGCCGCACCGCTTCGCCTCCGGCCACCCCGAACGTGGCCAGCACCTCCTCGGGCACCACGTCCAGGCGTTGCGGATCGGTCACGCAGGCGACGATAACGATCCCGGGCCGCCCGGCCAATCGGTTCTGGCTGGCCAGGCCACCTGGATTCTCCGCGGAAACCGGACCGCCGTTTCCGCGGAAACACCGCGGCCGGCTCCGACGCGGCAGGCGCAGCGGGAGCCACCTGCTAGCGGCAGCCCGCTCGCCGTCGCTGATCATCGTCGGGGTTTTCCTGCCGCCGGACCACGTTCCGGCCGGCTGGCGCGTGTCTACATCGGAAACCCCAACGATGGAGGCTCGATGACGTTCGAGGAGTTCGCGGTCGCCCGGCTGCCGGCTGTCTTGCGCTTCGCGGGAGTGCTGACGGGAGATCGCGCGCTAGCCGAAGACGTGGTCCAGGAAGTGCTGGTCCGGGCGTACCTGCGATGGGAGCACATCGCCCAGATGAGCCTCCCGGAGCTGTACGTCAGGAAGATGGTGGTCAACGAGTTCCTGTCCTGGCGTCGCCGGTCCTGGCGGACCGTCCCCGCCGGGCCCGGGGCTGACTTCCTCGTCGAGGCCGCTCCCGATCATGCCGCCGAGCACGCGAACCGGGACGTGCTGGTGACCGCGCTCGCCACGCTGCCGCGGCGACAGCGCGCCGTCATCGTGCTCCGCTACTACGAGGGGTTTTCCGAAACCGAGATCGCGGGCATGCTCGGGTGCCGGCCGGCCACCGTGCGCGGCTACAGCGCGCGGGCGCTAGTGACCCTGCGAGCCGCGCTCAGCCCCGTGCTTACCGACCCCGTGCTTAGTGACACTGAGCCCATGGCCTTCCAGGAAGGACTGAAGTGAATATCGACGATGACCTGCACGACGCGCTCACCGTGCTTGAGGGGCATGCCCCCGACGCTGCCCGGGTGCTGGCGAGGGTCCCGCGCCAGGCGCGGGCCCGGCGGCGGCGCAAGACGGTGCTGGCGACCAGCGGGGTCGGCGCGGCCGCCGCGGCCGCCACGTTCGCGGGCCTCATGCTGCCGTCGGCCACGGCGCCGACGGCGGGCGCGCCAGCCCGCCACGTGTCCGTGCCCCCGCGGGCCTCCCAGCCCGCCCAGTCCGGCCAGCCAGCCACCTCAGACGCCGCAGCCCTGCGATCGGCGCTGCTGACCGCGTATGCCCATGCCGACGGGTCCATCGCATACACGCACCTGGTGGCCTCCTACGGGGGCAAGCCGGCATCCGATGTCCAGGTCTGGAGCTACCCGGCCCGGCCCAAGCCCGGGCAGCTCGTCCGGGTGCGCATGCTGATCAAGGGCTTCCGGGACTCGGAGGTTAGCTTCGTGATGCCTCCGGCCGGGAGCGCGACCGTCACTGCCCAGGCCATCGACGTCGGGTACGGCAACCGTACCTGGTCGCAGGCTCGGGGCGTGACGCTCGCGTTCACCGGTGCCCTGTCCGACCCGACGTGGGAGATCCGCCCGAACCTCACCCACGGCAAGTACGCCGTCGTCCGCCACCTTAATCTCGGCGGCCGGGCGCTGACCGAGATCTCCGTCCCCGACTCTCACGCCCCCGGCTCGGTGTCCACCATCTGGATCGACGAACGGACCCACCTCCCGGTGACGTCACCCATCGACCTGTCGGCCAAAAACGGGTCCCCCGCCGCTAAGGTCTACTTCTTCAACACCACCGCCTACTTCGGCTACCTGCCGCCCACCAGCCAGAACCTCGCGGCGCTGCGGCCACCCGTTCCGGCCGGATTCACCCGCACTGCGATCGGGGCGCTGCCGAAGGACCTCGGCGGCAGCCCGACGACCCCCGCCTCCAGCTGAGGGGGCTCGCCGGGTGAAGTGAACCCTGCCGCCGCCGGCCCGCCGCTAGGCAGCCGGGGGACGCCAGTCGTAGATGGGCGCGAGCCCGCGCAGGGCGGCGGCGGGGGCGACCTTGCCCATGACGGCGGCCAGCTGATCGCGGAACGCGACCGCCACGGGCGCCTTCCACGTGGACATCGCGCCCATGCGGCGAGACCACCGCACGACCTGGGTGGTGCGCGGTAGTCGTTGGGCCGTGTACGTAGCGAGCGCCCGCCCGACGGACGCCGCGTCGTTCCCTGATCCCGCCACCAGCCGCGCCAGGACCACGGCGTCCTCGATCGCCTGGCAGGCGCCCTGGCCTAGGTTCGGGGTCATCGGGTGCGCCGCGTCGCCCAGCAGCGCGACGCGCCCCTGGTGGAATGACCGCAGCGGCGCGGCCAGCTCAGCGACATCGTGCCGTAGCACGGCGGCCGGGGATACCAGCTGCACCAGGAACGAGATCGGCTCGTGCCAGTGGCGGAACACCCGCAGCAGTTCTCCCTGCTCCCCCAGGGCTTGCCCTCCGGGGGGATAGGACCCGGGCTCGAGCCCGTCCGCGATCCTGGCCGACACGGGGGCACCCGGCTCCGCCTCCGCCGCCGCGTAGCAGTAGACCCGCCCGCCGGCCAGCGGCATCACGCCGAACAGCTTGCCCCGGCCCCAGGTCTCCGCCATCTGGACCGGCCCCGCCTCCGCCGGGAGCGGCCCGGTCAGCAGCCGCCAGGTGGTGAACCCGGCGTACTTCAGGCGCGGCTGCTCCGCCGCCCATAGCGCCGATCGCACCGCCGAGCCGATGCCGTCGGCCGCCACCACGAGGTCGGCCCGGACTTCCTCACCGGCGCCGGTTACCACCATCCCGTCCGGCGATACCGACGTGACCTCGGTCGACAGTCGCAGGGCGCCGTCGGGGACCCGCGTTAGCAGCGCCTCGATCAGCGTGGCCCGGGCCATCAAGATGATGGGGTCGCCGAAGCGGTCGGCCACCATGGTCGCGGTCGTCGCGCGCAGCAGCCACCGCCCGTCGGGCCGCCGCATGCCCATCGCCTGCGGCACCGCGTGCCCCCGGAGCACGTCGCCGATGCCGATCGCGTCCAGGGCGCGCAGCCCGTTCGGGGCCAGCGCCAGCCCGGCGCCGACCGGCTCGACCGAGCCCGCCCGCTCGAAGACCGTCACCTGCCACCCGGCCGCGCTCAGGCTGGCCGCCGCGGTCAGCCCGCCGATCCCCGCCCCGACCACCACCGCGCGGGGCGGTGCCCCGTTGCCCGTCATGCGGCGGGCGGGGCGGGGAAGCCGCCGATGGCGTTCTCATAGGCGCGGGCGACGCGCAGGCACAGGCCGTCGGCGAGGTGGCGGCCGACGATCATCATGCCGACCGGCAGGCCGTCGTGCAGCCCGGCGGGCACCGAGGTCGCGGGGTGCCCGGTGACGTCGAACGGGCAGGTGTTGGGCATCAGGCCGCTGGAGGTGGCCACGACCTCGGGCAGGCTCTGGGTTCCGGTGGGGATGTCGAAGGCGACGACCGGCAGCGTCGGCAGGACCAGGACGTCGACCTGCGCGAGCGCCGCGTCGTAGGCGGCGGCCATCTCCAGGGCCAGGTTGCGCGCCATCGCGTAGTACTGGTTCCCGTGCTGGTCGAGGCTGTAACGGCCGAGCAGCGTGGTCATCTTCAACGTGATGGACATTTCCGCGGCATGCTCCCGGCGGCCCCGCGCGAAGTGGGCGATCAGCTCGGGGTCGTACAGGCCCGGCACGTTCATCCCGTAGCCGTTGCCCTCCAGCATCTGGTTGAACGCCCCGTCGGTGCCGATGACGGCCCACAGGTGCACCCCGTTGAGGTGCCAGGGGACGCTGACCTCGCTGACATCCGCGCCCGCCGCTCGCAGCGTCTCGACGGCGCCCCGGACGACCTCGTCCACTCCCGGCTGGGACAGGCCAGGGATGGCGAACCCCTCGGTCAGCACGCCGACCCGCAAGGACGCCACGCCCGCGTCCAGCTCGCCCAGGTAATCGCCGGACGACGCGTCGTTAACCGGCACGTCGTTAACCGGCGCTGCCGCGCGCTGCCGCGGGTCCAGCCCGTCGGGCCCCGCGAGCACGCCGAGCATCAGGGCCGCGTCGCGGACGGTGCGGGTGATCGGCCCTACGTGGTCGATGGTGTTCTCGATCGGGAACGCCCCGGTGTACGGGACCAGCCCGTGGGTGGGCTTGTGCCCGACGGTGCCGCAGAAGGCGCTGGGGATCCGGATCGAGCCGGCCTGGTCGCCGCCGAGCGCCATGTCGGCCTCACCCGCCGCGACCAGGGCGGCGCTGCCGCTGGATGACCCGCCGGTCGTCTTGGCCCGGTTCCACGGGTTGCGGACCGGGCCGGTCTTGGAGGTGTGGCTTCCGCCGTCGAAGCACAGTTCCTCGCAGACCGCCTTCCCGGCGATCGTCGCCCCGGCCGCCAGCAGCCTGCTGACCACCGTGGCGTCGCGGCGCGGCACGTAGCCCTCGACCGCCCGCGACCCGTTCATCATCGGCAGCCCGGCCACCGCGATGTTGTCCTTGACGGCGACGCGCCGCCCGGCCAGCGGCCCGCCGGCGGCCTCGGTGAGGCTGGCGGTGACGTACCAGGCGCCCAGCTCATTGGCGCCCTCGGCGGGCCACTGCCAGTCCCGCGACGGGGGCTCGGCTAGCCGCGCCGCATACAGCCGCTCCACCACGTCGTAGGACGTCACCGCCCCGGCGATCAGGTCCCGGTACCACGCGACATCCCGGGCGCCCAGCCCCAGCCCGTATCGTTCCGCGATCGCGGCGAGCTCTTCACCCGATGGTGGCGTGAAAGTCACGGCAGCCTCCTTGCAGCCCGTAAGGCACTTCCTCTAACAGCTACCGCAATCATGCCGGAAACCTGCCGAATGTCCGCTTGCCGGGCCCTGGGCAGGCAGCTCCAGCGACCCGGCCAGGCTGCTGGCGACCAGGGTGGACGCGGACTACCCGCGCGAGTCTCTCGGTTACCGGTCCAGGATCGCTCAGTTGTCGGGGAGGGCGTCGGCGGCTTCGGTGAGGAGTTTCGCGCTTTCCTCGGGGGTCAAGGCGGCTTCGGCCAGGCGCTCATAGAGCCGCTCGTACGGGGTTACCTGGGCGCCGTCGGTCAGTATCACGTCGGAGGTCACGGTGTCGATCGCGACCACGCGAGGATCGCCGGGGTCGGGGTAGGCGTAGATCGAGAATGCACTACGCGGCAGCACGTAGCCCCGGATCAGCGCCTGGATTGGGAGCACCCTCAACCTCACGTTCGCCTGGCTGCCCTTCCCGAACTCCGCGAGATGGTGCAATTGCCGCTTTACTAGACCGGCCGGGGCTCCCAGTCGCAGGATTGCGTTCTCTTCCACGATCACCTCAAACGAGGGACCACCCGGCCGACGTAGATTGCGCTGGCGACCCGCGCGCCCGGCAAGGAAGCCGTCAACAGTCCCAGTTAGCGGCTCAAGGGCAGCTGGTGCCTGGTAGATCGACCGGATGTACTCAGGCAGTTGGAGCAAGCCCGGTGGGTAAGTCGGCTCGTAGGCTCGGATGACCGCCGCGCCTGCCTCCAGGTCGGCGTACAGCGCCTGCCGCTCGCCAATGTGCTTAACGGAGTCCCACCATCCCCGGGCGCAAGCGTCCTGGGCGATTGCCGCGAGCGTCGTCCACCGCTCCCCATCGACGCCAAGCGCTTCCAGGATGTTCAGCACGTCAGCAGGGTCGGCGCTCTGCCCGTTTTCCAGCCGGGAGATCTCCATCCGCGACTTACCGATGATCCGCGCGACCCGCGCCTGGGTGTAATTATGTTCGCCACGAAGGGTCCGTAGCTCCATTCCCAGCCGCAGGCGCCGAGCGTAAGGACTGATCATCGGATGGCCTCCCGTCCGCGCTTCGCGGTAGATCACCGTAAGCCCAGTATTAAGTACTGAAGGTATCCAGGCAAGCCAAACACGCCAACTAGGCGGAATTTGAATGAACTATGCGCGCTCGGGCTTCGCGTTGACGATAAAGGTTCGCCAGGCTGCTGCCGGGAATTCCAACATCGCGGCGTTCCCGTGCTGCCGGGTGTCCCGGACGGTAACCACGCGGCGAACCGCCGCGACCTCAACGCAGTTTGCGTTCCCGGCGCTGTAGCTGGACTTACGCCAGCCGGTGACGTCTTCCCTGGTCATGACGACCCATCCTCCTCATGCTGCGCTGTCGGCCCCGTCCCCTGGCCACGTCAAGCTTAGCCAGGGGACGGCCCCGATAGCACCCCCGGTTCCTGGTCACGGCCCGATCTTGTGCACGACCGGATCTCGTGCACGCCCCGGCCCTGGGCACTCGCCGTTAACGGGCACGCGGCATTGCCGTGCCGGAGCGTATCTCGTGATCAGGGCGGAAAGAAACAGCAAGCCGGTTGCGTTACGGATTATGGTTCGTGAATTAGCCTTTCGGATCGCAAAATCACCCAGCGGATTGCGGGGTACGGGTTGCCGTCCTTATTGGCGGAAGGTTACCTTTTCGGAAATTCCTATTTCCGAAAAGGGGGTGGCAGGATGTCGCGGCGTCCCACGTGGCCGCTCATCGCCGGGCTAGTACTACAACGGTGACCTGTGATCTTTGAGTCTTCGGGCGTAGTGGGATTTGCGCGCGGCGGCCTGGCGTCGTCGCCGCCAGGCTGACCAGCGCTCGTGGAAATCGGGCGGGCGGGTGACCCGGGTGCGGAGGTTG